>NZ_JAGFEU010000009.1:0-47839 GCF_039655955.1 Acinetobacter sp. CWB-B33 | reverse complement strand
CCTAATTAACGATATTATTCACGTGTGTCTTTTTTTTCTACAAATTTGGCAAAAAAATCGCTTTTTCACCTATTTTTTAATCATTTTAAGCAAATAAAGTTTATTTATTTGAAATTATTTTTATAAATACTGCAGTCGATGCAAAAAAATTCCAGGGTTATTTCTTAAAAATAGCCTGAAATTTTTAAAAGCTTTGTTTAAAGGATCATAAATGCCCGTGAATAAAAAGAAATGCTCACCGCCAAAATCGCATGACGCTAATCAGCACTTGCCCGCCTAGAGCATTTGCAGCAGGCAAAGATCAAAATCAATGACACAGCCGTGCCGTCAATACTTTAATTCTTATGGATTGCAAGCCAAGGCCTTATTTTCACGGTCACTGGCTTACAGTGCACAATGCTATTTTCTAAATATCATTTTTATTACAGCGCTGTTTTTATCCTTTAGGATCATAGAGCGGCCATGCTCTTTCTCATACACTGCATTTTTATTCCAAAACTTGACTGATATGCCTGCGCATTTTATTTCCCGCTTCGCACTGCTGATTCCTGGCCTGGCACTGATGGCTTTTGGCGTGGTGCTGTCTATACATTCAAATTGAGGAACATCACCTGTTTCATCTATGCCTTACAGCTTCTGTTTTATGTAGGAAAGATCCATCAGAACACTGACTGTTCTGATACATATTCTTATGATTGCGCTGCACATGATTTTGCTGGGAAAAAATTTCAATGGCATCAATGGCTGCAGCTGCCTGCAGGAATGGCCTTTGGCGGCCTGATAGACAGTCTGATGTGGATTACGCAAGACTGGAACATTCATCACAATGCCTTGCAAATACAGCATGCCTATTCAGCGGCTTCATGACCGCTGCGGGCGTTTGCCTAATTATGAAGGCCAATTTGGTATTTTTAGCGGGTGAAAGCTTGTATGCGGCAGTGTCACAGCGATTTGATGCAGATTTCGGCAGCTGCAAAACCTATGGCGATATCGTTTTAGCCAGCATTGTTATGATTTCATCATGGCTTACATTAGGAGACATTATCGGCGTTCGTGAGGGAACTATAATCAGCGCATTGCTGGTCGGCATTTTAGTGAAGCGGCGGCTGCCCAAATTCAGCTTTATTCAGTTTGCCGCCAAATAATGCCTGCCCCCGCCATTTTCTGAAAGATCGGTTTGATAGATCCACTTATATACAAATAAAATGCAGGCAATAAAAAAGGAAGAGATCTCTCCCAAAATCTCTTCCTTGGAGTTGAATCTTTACTCGATCCATCGCTGTTATTATAGTTATTTTTAAAATTCACAAAAAAGAGTCCCTTGGGGAAGAGACTGAAAAACTTGTGGAGTTTTTTTGTTATTTCTACCCTCTAGATATGCTTTTATACACATTCTCTAGATGGATAAATCTTATACATAACCAAAATAAAATGCAAGCTGATTGGCAAAATTTAACTCTTGTTTTTATAAGGTTTTTTTTGAATTTACTTATTTGATTTATTAATATAATAATTTTAATAAAAAAACAGGCCGAAGCCTGCTTTTTTATCAATAACTTAAATAAAAACTAATCAACAAAAATAACTTTTGCAATCGCTTTTTTACTCGCCTGAACAATCAAAGTTTTATTTTCAGCAACTGAGAAACCGGCATCTACCTGCTCCCAATCCACTTTAACCGCACCGCGCGCAACCGCATCTTTGGCTTGTGCGGCATTTTTCACAAGGCCCGCTGCCCGCAAAATAGAAGCAATGAAGATCTCGCCGCCAAATTCAGCACGGGACACGGTGATTTCAGGTGTCCCATCAGGCAGTTCACCCTCAGTAATCAGGTTACCTGCACCTTTATGTGCATTTTCTGCCGCTTCTGCACCGTGAAAACGCTCTACCAATTCCAGCGCAAGAATTTTCTTCACTTCTTGCGGGTTGCGGCCCTCTGCCACTTCTTTTAACAGCTGCTGAATCTCTTCAATTGATTTAAAGCTTAAAAGCTCAAAATAGCGCTCAATCAAAGCATCCGGCATAGACAGCACTTTTTGGTACATCGCGCCTGGCGCATCAAATACCCCAATATAGTTACCCAAAGACTTAGACATTTTATTCACACCGTCTAAGCCCTCAAGGATGGGCACCGTAATGCAGACCTGCGCTTCCTGATCATAGCGGCCCTGAAGTGTACGCCCCATCAATAAGTTAAAGGTTTGATCTGTGCCGCCCAACTCAACATCCGCCTCAAGGGCAATCGAGTCATAGCCTTGAACCAATGGATACAAAAACTCATGAATTGCAATCGGCTGATGGCTGTTATAACGCTTGGTGAAGTCATCGCGTTCCAGCATGCGCGCAACCGTTTGCTGTGACGCCAGCTGAATTAAATCAGCTGCGGTTTTGGCCGCAAACCATTCTGAGTTAAAGCGCACTTTGGTTTTATTCGGATCAAGAATTTTAAAGACCTGTTCTTGATAAGTTTTGGCATTTTCCAGCACCTGTTCACGCGACAATGGCGGACGTGTCGCGCTCTTGCCTGTCGGGTCACCGATCATCGCGGTATAGTCACCGATCAGGAAGGTCACATCATGGCCCAAGTCTTGAAAAACTTTGAGTTTATTAATTAAAACGGTATGCCCCAAGTGCAAGTCAGGCGCAGTCGGGTCAAAGCCCGCTTTAATTTTTAAAGGACGATTTTCTTTTAATTTCCTCAGAAGATCTTCTTCAGAAATAATTTCATGCGTGCCCCGTTGAATGAGAGCAAGTTGTTCTTCAGCCGGCAGGAAATTTGACATCACAAAACCCAAACACATCAGTTATTCAATTTGTGCGATATACTAACACTTTTTCAGCACATTGCAGGCTTAAGAATAATCATGACCGCGATCTATATTGGCGTGATGACCGGCACCAGCATGGATGGTGTCGATATTGCCGCTGCTTCCTTTAACCCTTTGCAGCTTCATGCAACCCTCACGCTCGAATTTGATCCCGATCTGCGCGATGAACTGATGGCCTTGACCTTGCCTGGCGATAATGAAATTGACCGCATGGGGCAAGCCGATGTTGCACTGGCAAAAATGATTGGTGAAGGCATTAACCGCCTCATTGAAGAAAATCAGCTAGACCGCAGTCAAATCAAAGCGGTCGGCTCTCATGGCCAAACCATCCGCCACCGTCCGGAACACGGCTTTACCCTGCAAATTGGCGATCCGAATATCATCACGGAAATCACCCAAATTCCTGTAATTTCTGACTTCCGCCGCCGCGATATGGCGGCCGGCGGTCAAGGCGCGCCGCTGGTTCCTGCGTTTCACCAAGACATGTTCCAGCATGAAAGCATTCATCGCGTCATCTTGAACCTAGGCGGCATCGCCAATGTCAGCTTATTGCCAGCAGGCAATCCTGAAGGTGTTTACGGCTTTGATACAGGCCCTGCCAATATTTTGATGGATGCATGGTGCCACCGCTATACGGGCCAGCCTTATGATGAAAATGGCAATTGGGCCGCGTATGGCACCCCCATCCGCAGCTTATTAGACCGCCTACAGGCGCATGAATTCTTCTCAAAAGAACCGCCGAAAAGCACCGGCCGTGAAGATTTCAATTTAGAATGGCTGGATGAACAGATTTTAGACTGGCATAACGACTCGGAATATGACGAGCTGGAAGATACGCCGGAAAACATTCAAGCGACCTTAATGAAGCTGACCACCCGCGCCATTAAAAAAGCCATTTACCGCTCAGACATGGATACAGGTGAAGTGTATGTTTGCGGCGGCGGCGCCTATAACTCGCACTTGCTGGAGCAGCTGCGCTGGCGCCTGCGCAAACATCAATGGACCGTGCAAAGCACTGCCGATTTGGGCCTCAGCCCAACTTGGGTAGAAGCCGCGGCTTTTGCATGGCTGGCCATGCGTTTCACGCATCAGCTGGCGGGCAACTTGCCTGCCGTCACTGGCGCTGAAGGCTACCGCATCCTAGGAACCATCACTGCCGTCTAAGCACTATGGCAATTTAAAGCAAAAGGCCTGCTGTTCAGCAGGCCTTTTCCACACAAATCAATTTAACCTGATACTCAGCGCATCATTGTTCTGGCATTTTCGCTGCGGATCACACGCAGAATCTGCTGTCCGGCCCGCCCTGTTGGGCTTAAATCAAACTTTACCTGCTCTTGACGGATTGCCTGACGGGTTTTGTCGCCGATTAAGCCATCCACAGCGCCAATATCATAGCCTTTATTCAATAAATACTGCTGAATTTCACGGCGCTCTGCGCGTGAAGTGCCGGCATCATCCGTAGGCCATGGTGTACTGAAAGCGCCTTGCCCCTGTAAACGGTCAGATAAATGCGCAATCGCCAAGGCATAACTTTCCGCTGCGTTATAACTGTAGATCGCGTCAAAATTTTTAAAGACTAGAAACAGCGGTCCATTGGCGCCTGCGGGCGCCATCAGCCCCGCTTGGGAGCTAGAGGATAAACCGCCTTGAATTAACGCTGAGCCATCTGCACGCACCAAGCCATTTTGCATCCAGTAAGACAGCGGCTTTTTATTGCGGCGGCTTTCACCGCTGAGAGAGACCGCTTGCGGATTTTTCACTTCAAATCCCCACGGCTGTCCGGATTGCCAGCCGCGCTTTTTGAGCAAATTGGCTGTTGATGCTAAAGCATCAGCGGTGCTCGACACCAAATCACGGCGTCCATCGCCATCAAAATCTACCGCCAGCTCTTCATACGTCGATGGCATAAACTGGGTATGGCCAAAGGCGCCTGCCCATGAGCCTTTCAGCTGCGATTCAGTTACATCGCCACGCTGCAAAATGCGCATCGCGGCAAAAAATTCACCGCGGAAATAGCTTTGGCGGCGTCCTTCACAGCTCAACGTTCCCAAAGACTGCAGTAAAGGATAAGAACCTGAAATAGCGCCAAAATTGCTTTCCACACCCCATACCGCAACCACGGTTTCCGCAGGCACGCCGTAAATTGATGCTACACGATTCAGCACTTCACGATGCTGCGCCAATTTTTGCTGACCCACTGCAACACGCTCATCATCCACCAGGCCTGACAAATAATCCCAAATCGGCGTGGAAAATTCCGGCTGGTAATTTAATTTTTCAATCACAGAATAATCAGGCGTTAAATTTTGCGTGTAGCGGTCATAAGTGGACGCAGACACGCCATTCGCCATCGCTTGGCTTTTTAAATTGGCAATACAGCCTTGAAATGAATTCTGAGGGCTGTAATCCAAGGTTGAGGCATTTAAACTGCCCGCAACTTTTTGACCATTAATAATGAGCTCAGCATTCGCCTGAGTCGCCGCTAAAAAAACTGAACCGAAAAGAAAAGCAAAACGGTGCATAAAATCCCTAATGATTCTTGATATCTAAACTATGCTTTTTACCTTAACACTTTCAATTCCGCTTTTCTGAATCAAAGCGTAAATGAATATTCATTCTGGTTTAAATTCAAAAGCATCTTTTAAATTTAAAACCACTTATCCACAGCGCTGCGCATTTCAGCTCTTGAATTCAAAAAGCATCTCTGGCTCAGCAAACACTTTAAATTCAACAAAGCCCTTTTAAATTCATTTATCCAAAATTGTTCTTTAGCTCTAATAATCAATAATATATAAACAACAAGCATCAAAACTCAAGCTCGGTATTTTTTAAATTCAAAACTTTGAATTCATTTATTCTTTTTGAATTTAAATTCAAACGGCGCCAAAACTTTTAAATTCATTTTAAATTTAAACATTCGATTTAAATTTAAAATTGACTTTTAAATTCAAACTTCTTACTTCTATTTTTTAAATTCAAAACACGCCTAAAAAGATATCCACAGCCCAAGCTGACTAAGATCTCTGCTGTTTCAGTTTTTTTAGGTCAAAATCAGCGCCGCATTCAATTGCGGGCCATATTTTAAAAGTCGTATTCTTGCGAAAAATTCGCTTTATTTTGCTTTCCGTTTATTTTTCTATGCTCTGATTTTATCTAAACGGATAAAAAACACGCAATTTATTTTCATTCTGATCCGATCAACGGCCACTTTTTGCAAAGAGGCGCCATCATGCCTGAATGAATCCAAATAAAAAAGCGACCACTCTCGTGATCGCTTTTTTTAACAGCAACTGCAGCTTTAGATGGTCATATCTTCGCTCAGCGCCAATGGATTCGGTAAAATTTTCGCCAATTGACGGCATAAAGCCGTTAATTCTGCGCTGTCATTCGGCATCAGTGTAATGTGGCCAATTTTACGGCCTTCACGCTCAGACTTGTTATATAAGTGCAAATGCGCGCCTTCCAAAGCCAGCACATCTGCAGTTTTTGGATGCAGCCCAATAATGTTCACCATTACTGTTGGGCGTATAACAGCTGTTGAGCCTAATGGCAAACCCGCCACGGCGCGGATGTGGTTTTCAAACTGTGAACAGACCGCGCCTTCAATCGACCAATGGCCGGAGTTATGCACGCGCGGCGCCATCTCATTGGCATACAGACCTTTGTCTGTGACAAACAGCTCTAAAGTCAGCACACCGACATAATTCAAATGATTGAGCAGGCGGGTAATGTAGTCTTGCGCAACCGGCTGTAAATCCGCACTGTTGGGCGCAGGGACAATGGAATGCGACAAGATGCCATTATGATGATGGTTTTCAGCCAATGGCCATGTTCTCACATCGCCGTTTTGACCGCGCACGGCAATAATTGACACTTCACGCGAGAAGGTCACAAAACTTTCTGCAATCAGTTCACCAGCAGGACCGAGTTCAGCCCACGCCTGATCCATCTGATCTGCGCTGCGCAAAACAAACTGTCCTTTGCCGTCATAGCCGCCGCGAGAGGTTTTTAAAACCAGCGGCAAGCCTAATTCAGCGGCAGCGCTTTTCAGCTGCTCATGTGAAGTCACGGCTTTATACGGCGCAACAGGAATCGCCAGCTCATCAAATAACGCTTTTTCTGACAAACGATGCTGCGCAATGGCTAAAGCCTGACGCGGCGGATGCAGCGTTTTGTTTTTAGTTAGCACATCGACATCAGCCAATGGCGTATTTTCAAATTCTAAGCTGAACACGTCTGCGCTTGCGATAAATTCGCTTAAGCCATTTTCCGCTTTGGCTGAATAGACTGGACCTAAGGCTGCCGAAGGGCAGTCTGTATTGGCTTCAAAGAAGGTGCATTGAATATTCAGCGGCAATGCTGCCTGCGCCATCATGCGGCCCAGCTGGCCGCCGCCAAAAATACCGATGGTTTTATCCATGATGTATGTCCCGTTTTAAGCTTGGCCCGGAATATTATTGCCCGCAACTTTTTCAGTTTGCGCAGCGCGGAAATCGGCCACATTTTTTGCAATGTCTGAACGCGTTAAACCTAAAATTTGCGCCGCCATGATGGCTGCATTGGTTGCGCCGGCAGGGCCAATGGCTAAAGTGCCTACTGCAATGCCTGCAGGCATCTGCACGATAGACAGCAATGAATCTACACCGTTTAAAATAGATGATTTGACTGGAACGCCCAGTACAGGCAGGTCAGTCTTCGCTGCGCACATGCCCGGCAAATGCGCCGCGCCGCCTGCACCAGCAATAATCACCTGAATGCCGCGGTCACGCGCGGTTTCCGCATATTCAAATAAACGGTCTGGAGTACGGTGCGCTGACACAACCTCCGCTTCAAATGGAACGCCCAGCTGTTTCAGCATATTGGCAGTGTTTTCTAAAGTTGCCCAATCAGATTGAGAACCCATGATAATTCCAACGAGAGGAGTGTCTTGTGAAGCGGCCGCATTCATTGCAATGTTTCCAGAGATAATTAAGAGAGATAAATCTCGACTAGAGCCAAGCTTTAATAAGAGCCCCGTATTATAGACTGAATTTTCATCTCGCCAAAATTTTACCTTCACCCTCAATGCGCATTTTTATTCTTTTTTAATGAAATGAAGCCGAAATTCTGATGATTGGAATAATTGCCGGCTGTTTTGCACATTGCACGGCGGCTTTTACAGCCTTGCATCCAATCTGAAGACCGCCTTGCGATCGGCGCTGACGGATTTTTTTCAGCCTTGCGCTTAAATGCTTCGCGCCCAGTCATTGGCTTCTGAACACAAAATAAATACAGCCTAAAAGGCAGCCGCCCGCCCATAAATAATCCAGCTTAAACGGCTGCTTAAACAGAAAAATCATAAAAGGCACAAACACCAGCAGCGTGACCGCTTCCTGCGTAATTTTCATCTGTCCCATCGACCAGCCGTGCTGCGCCAACAGGCGTGTCGCAGGAATCATAAAGCTGTATTCCAGCAGGGCAATCACCCAGCCAAATAAAATCGCTTGCCACAGCGGCGCGCCGTGCAGAAATTTTAAATGCCCATACCAAGCCAAGGTCATAAAGCAGTTTGAAATGATCAGCAATAAAAGGGGAAGGGCCATAATTAAGCATCCGAAATTACCGCCTCATAGTTTACGTTGTTCTGCCAAAAATGCATGCGTTTTACATGCAGCGCCAATGCGGAAAAACCGGTAGAAATGGCAGATTTAAAAATGCTTTTAAAAACGCCTGAATAGATACAAGAAAAACTATCTTTTCGCTAAAACCCTTGCTATCGTTGCCTTCAAATCGAATTAATCACGACAACACCACAATAATGAAGTGATGTGTCTATAGAGCAGTGGAGTTAAGCATATGCATCTGCATATTTTGGGTATTTGCGGCACCTTTATGGGCTCGCTGGCACTTTTGGCGCGGGATTTAGGCCATAAAGTCACGGGTTCTGATGCGAATGTTTATCCGCCAATGTCTACCCAGCTTGAAAATGCAGGCATTACCTTAATGCAAGGCTACGACCGCAGCCATTTGCAGCCGCATCCGGATTTAGTCATTGTCGGCAACGCCATGAAGCGCGGCATTGATGCCGTGGAATATATGCTCAATGTTGGCCTGCCTTACATTTCCGGCCCGCAGTTTTTGGCCGATCATGTGCTGCAAGGCAAGCATGTTTTAGGCGTTGCAGGCACGCATGGCAAAACCACCACCACTACTATGCTGGCCTGGGTGCTGGATCAAGCGGGCTTAAACCCAGGGTTCTTAATTGGCGGAGTGCCTTTAGGTTTCAGCGAAAGCGCACGCTTAGGCGGCGGCAAATACTTCTGTGTCGAAGCCGATGAATATGATTCTGCTTTTTTTGATAAGCGTTCAAAATTCGTGCATTACCATCCTAAAACCGCGATTTTAAATAACCTTGAATTTGATCATGCCGACATTTTTGATGACTTGGCTGCCATTCAAAAACAATTCCATCATCTGGTGCGCACCATCCCGAGCGAAGGCCGGATTATTGCGCCAATTACGGAAAGCAATATTGATGAAGTGCTGGAAATGGGCTGCTGGACACCTGTAGTGCGCACGTCGCTGGATGCCAATGATAAATCTGAACTGTATGCAGAACAGCTGTCTGCGGACGGTTCACACTTTAAAGTGCTGCAGCACGGCGTGGTGAAAGGCACCGTGCAATGGAACATGACCGGACAGCACAGCGTGGCCAATGCTTTGGCGACGATTGCCGCAGCAGAACACGTGGGTGTGAGCATTGAAACCGCCTGCGAAGCGCTGTCAAACTTTGGCGGCGTGAAGCGCCGTATGGAGCTTTTAGGCACGGTGCGTGGCGTTGAAGTGTATGATGACTTTGCCCATCACCCAACCGCAATTGATACTACGCTAGAAGGTGCACGTAAGCGTTTAGGCGAGCGTAAGTTGTGGGCGATTATTGAACCGCGTTCAAACACTATGCGCATGGGCAGCCACAAAGATGGTTTGGCGCATTCTGCCCGCTTGGCCGATGAAGTGATCTGGTACCAGCCTGAAGGTTTGGACTGGGACTTGCAGCCTGTGATTGAGGCTGCGCCAAACAAAGCTGTGGTCGCGCGCTCATTGGATGACATCATTCAAACTGTGACTGCAGAAGCAGGCGAGGGCGATGCAGTGGTGATCATGTCGAACGGCGGCTTTGGCGGACTGCATCAGAAGCTGATCAATGCTTTAAACGGAAAATAAGCGGGTACCGCTTAGAAGAAAAACCCGCATGTAGCGGGTTTTTTTACAAGCTTATTCAATTAAAAACCAGACATTGTACCGGTATATTCAAAGTCTTTCAGTTTTGCCCAGCCTTGAACCGTGTCTCCCAAACGCTTGCTGAAATACATGATCGAAACCCACTGTTCTTGGCCATCATCATAAGTGCTATAAGCAGTGATATGGTCATTTTTAATCATAAACAGATCTTTGATTTTACACGCATTGCTCGGTGCAGAATGAAAATACACTCTGGTTGGAGCAATCACTTTCATACCCCAGCGTGGAATGATCTGAACTTCTTTTTGTTCGGCCTTTTCCTCAATTTTTACACAATCTTCAGCATGCAATAAAGGGGCAATTGAACAGAATAGGCCCATAGATAAAAGCGTCTTCATATACTTTAATTCCACTATCTGCAGCGCAGCAAAGTACAAATTAGAGCTGCAATAGCAGCGATATCGATCTCATTTTAACTTAATGCTTAGAACCACGATGAATGTCGAATACTTAAGCAGCAACATCCTCAAAACTTTTCTCACGGCGAAACATCACATCAACATAAGAGCAGGTCGGGATAATTTTAAGGTTCTTCTCACGTGAAAAATCAACCAGAGCATCCAACAGCAAACGCGCCACGCTTTGCCCGCGCAGTGAATCATCCACCCATGTATGGTTGGCATCAATGGTTGTGCCATCCCGCCAAATATAGCTGATTTCCGCAATATGCTGACCCGCCTCATTGCTGATAAAAAATTCGCCTTTTATACCGTTATCAATATGCTGTATTTGCATGATTCTATGAAACCTCAAGATTTAAAAATTTGAAATATTAGACGTTTTCCCTGATTAACGCTTAAAAATACCCAATTTCAGGGATATAAAATTGAATGGCCCGACCTTAAAGTATGTTTGCAAAATTATGATTTATTTTTAAATTTTTCAAGGGTGCCATGTATGGATATTTATCTGATTGCTGTCCTGTTTCTATTGCTGATTGCCTTGCTGCTGGGCATTTCGATGTACAAATCGCGTTTCTAAAGCCGATACAGCATGATGCCAGCCGCAGCTGTACGGCATCAAAAGTTTTCAAAAAACCTTCAATCTGCCCCCTATACAGACTGGAGGTTTTTTGGATTTTAAAGCAGTACATCCCGTATCGATGGATCTTTAGCAAAAACCGACTTGGCAAAAGGGCAGAGCGGCATAATTTTGATTTGGCGGTCTCGGGCAAACTGTACAGCCGCATCCAGCAAATGGCGCCCAACGCCTTGTCCGCGCAGCGTATCGCTGACATCCGTATGATCAATAATCAATTTATCTGCGCCTGCCCATGAATAGGTCATTTCAGCTAAGCGCTGATGATTTTGCTCTATAAAGAATGCGCCTTTTTTTCCATTATCATCCTGCTGCACAATCATTGTTTACTTTTCCTCAGTCTGGCTATTCCGTCTTTTGTTGTATTCAAATCCGCCCGCCAATTCAATAGCGCTTAACAATTCAAAACCATCTCCTTAAAATAAGCGGATATTTTTTTGGATGCATAATTCATGTCATCTGCTGCATCTCCCAGTGACCAACCCAATGAATTCCGTCAATGGATCAGCGTAATTACGCTTGCCTTTGCGGCTTTTATTTTCAATACCACCGAATTTATTCCAGTCGCCTTGCTCAGCGACATTGGCCAAAGTTTTGATATGGCGGCGACAGATGCCGGCATTATGATCACGCTGTATGCATGGATTGTCGCGCCGATTTCATTGCCCATTATGCTGCTGACCAAAAACATTGAACGGCGTTTCCTATTGATTGGCCTGTTTGCCATATTTATTGCCAGCCATGTGCTGTCTTATGCGGCATGGAGTTTCAATGCGCTGCTGGTCAGCCGGATTGGGATCGCTTTTTCACATGCGCTGTTTTGGGCCATTACCGCCTCTCTGGCCGTCCGTGTCGCGCCAAAAGGCAAAGAGTTTCAAGCCTTAGGCTTATTGGCCACCGGCACAGCGCTGGCCATGGTGCTGGGCATTCCTTTTGGCCGCATGATTGGTGAAAGCTATGGCTGGCGCAATACTTTCGCTTTAATTGCCTTCGGCGCCTTAGCCGTTTGCCTGACTTTAGCCAAAACATTGCCCAAGCTGCCCAGCCAAAATTCAGGCTCACTCAGCAGCTTAAAAGATTTTGCCAAACGGCCCAGCCTGATGATGGTCTTTGCCTTAACCGTGATTGTGATTACGGCGCAATTTACCGCTTACAGCTATATTGAACCGTTTGCGCTGAATATCGCCGCATTCAGCTCAGCTGAAACCACCGCCTTGCTGCTGATATACGGCGGGGCAGGCTTTATCGGCTCTTATTTATTCAGCAAATTCGGCGCAAAATTTCCACGCTTGGCGATTCCGCTATTTACCGCTTTTTTGGCAGTGTCCATGCTGCTCATGCTTTCCCTTTCCCACAGCTTCGGCACTTTCAGTGTTTTGTGCCTCATCTGGGGAGTCGGCATCATTGGCTTCAGTTTAGCCCTGCAGTCTAAAACGCTGAATCTGGCCTCTGATGCAACCGATGTCGCCATGGCGATCTATTCAGGCTTATACAATATCGGCATCGGCGGCGGAGCCTTGCTGGGCGGCATGGTCTCGATCCATTCCGGCCTGTCCAATATTGGCATAGCCGGCGGCATTATTGCGGTATTTGGCACATTATTGGCTATCGTGCTGGTGCAGCGCCGTGACTTTAACGCGCCCGCAGCTCCTCACCGATAAAGCTGCAGAAATTTAGACAGCAAAATTTGCTTATTGCTTAAAAATCTGCCATGATTTAGCCAAATTTGGACCAAGTCCAAAACAGAATTTAGCTGAACAAGGGGAGTAGCCTCCTCCAAACGCTTTACTCTTTTGAGTGGATGCGTGTCAGAATATCGTCATTACACTTTGCAAAAAGTCGGTATCTGAGCATTGATCATTTTCAAGATGACGATGTAGGCAAGACCTTGATCATGTTGTCACAGATGTTTTTATTCATCTGGCAGCAGGTCAAGGTTTTTTTATGGCCGATTGTCAGATGTGGAGGATTCACATGGAAACGATCGGCACTTTGTGGCTGTATCTGGCATTTTTCGGCCTAGTGGCCGTCATGCTTATCATCGACTTTTTAGGCTTTAGAAACAGTCAGGGCCAAGAAGTCAAAGTCAAAACCGCAGCCTGCTGGAGCATTGCCTGGGTATCTGTGGCTGCGCTGTTCGGCGGCGGACTCTGGCTGTATCTGCAGCAGACTGCAGGCATCGCCATAGCCAATACCAAGGTGATGGAATATTTTGCCGGCTACCTTTTAGAAAAATCCCTCGCGGTCGATAACGTTTTTGTCTGGCTGATGATTTTCGCCGCCTTTGCTATTCCGCCTGCGTTGCAGCGTAAGCTTTTACTCTACGGGGTCTTAGGCGCCATTGTCCTGCGCACGGTCTTTATTTTTATTGGCGCATGGTTCGTTCAGGAATTCTCCTGGGTGCTGTATATCTTCGGCGCATTCCTGGTATACACCGGCTTCAAATTCCTGAAAGGCCAGGATGATGAAGAGAAAAACATTGAAGATATGGCCATTTTAAAATGGCTGCGCAAGCACCTGCGCATTACGCCGCAAATGCAAGGCGATAAATTCTTTGTCCGCCAAAATGGCATGCTGTGGGCAACCCCCTTATTTTTAGTGCTGATTTTAGTGGAAGCATCCGATGTCATTTTTGCAGTTGATTCCATTCCGGCCATCTTTGCCGTTACCACCGATCCGTTTATTGTCTTAACCGCAAACTTGATGGCGATTTTAGGCCTGCGCGCCATGTTCTTCCTGCTGTCTGGCGCTGCATCCAAAATGCATTACCTGCCGTATGGCTTGGGCCTGATTCTGCTCTTTATCGGCTTTAAAATGCTGATGCTGGATGTGTTCCATATGCCGATCTGGATTTCACTCGGATTTATCGTCATCACGCTTGGCATTACGGCATGGCTATCGATCCGCCACAGCAAGAAACACCATGAAACAACGCTGTAATGCTTAACTGCTGTTCAGCCATGGGCTGCTGCTGAATAAGTCAAAAAAGCCTTCCGCAAGGAGGGCTTTCTCATCTCCGCCTAGCTAGAAATCAGCTGCAATTCAGGCCATCTCGTTAAAAATGCTTTATCGTTCAGCCTGCGCTGAAATACAGCATAGCTGACCATAGCGGGATTCCATCTTAACTTCAGTTCAAATAAATCCTGCAGCCCTAAGGGCGCGATGATTTTAAGCTGCCCCGAAGCATCCAGCTGCACTGCAACAGCCGTTGCTGTTTCAGGCCACACCGCCAAAGCCTGAGCCAAAGAAGAAAAGGGCGCAATGCTATTGCCATTGTCCATGCGGTACCAATGGTGCACCCGAGCCTGATTGACAACATCCCACAGCATGTCAGGAAATGCTGTTTCCAGCTTGTTACGGATCTGCTGTTCACCTGTTCCATCATCCTGCGCATCAAAATACACCACATCAATTTCAGTCTGATGCAGCGGATAAGCCTGTTCATGCAGCTGCGCCCAGATGCTGTTGCGGATCACCCCAGCCGCCAAATAGGCCTGTGCTTCAATTTCACGCAAAGCCTGCAGGATCTGCATGAGTTCATGATGCGCTGCAATAAACGCTTTGAGCTGCGCGGTATAGGATGATTTAGAAAAAGGCTGCGGCATAATTTTGATCGGTACCCTGCATAGTTTGAAACAGCAATAGAAGCGAAGCGAAGCCCATTTTACGGTACAATCAACTGAAAAAATTCAAAAACGCAGGTTATCAATGTCTTCTGTAATTGCAACGACGGCGGTTCGCGGCCGCTTCCTCGATATTCAGAATACGGTTGCCCAAGCGCGTGAAATTCACGACCAAGTGCGATATGTAGAAGATGGTTTACTTCTCAGTGAAAATGGCATCATCCAATGGTTTGGCCCATGGGATGAAGGGCAGCGCCTGATCCCTGAACAGGTTGAGGTGCAGCACTATCCCGATCAGCTGATTGTTCCGGGCTTTATCGACACCCACATCCATTTCCCGCAAACAGAAATGATCGGCGCATACGGAGAACAGCTGCTGGAATGGCTGAATACCTATACATTTCCGACCGAAATGCAGTTTTCTGACCCAGCCTATGCGCAGAAAATCGCCGCATTTTTTGTGCAGGAGCTGCTGAAAAACGGCACCACCACCGCGCTGGTGTTCTGCACCGTGCATCCGCAATCGGTTGATGCACTCTTTGCAGCCGCAGAGCAGCATCAAATGCGTTTAATTGCCGGAAAAGTCATGATGGACCGCCATGCGCCAGACGCGCTTTGTGATACTGCAGATAGCGCTTACAGCGATTCAAAAGCCTTAATTGAAAAATGGCACGGCAAAGGCCGGAATCTGTATGCCATCACGCCGCGCTTTGCGCCAACCTCAACCCCCGAACAGCTAGCGCGGGCAGGGGAGCTCAAAGCCGAATACCCGGATGTGTATGTGCATACCCATTTAAGTGAAAATAAGAATGAAATTGCCTGGGTGAAAGAACTGTATCCAGAACAAAATGGCTATTTAGATGTATACCGTCACTATGGCTTAACAGGTTCGCGTTCTGTATTTGCACACTGCGTGCATTTAGAAGAGCATGAGTGGGACTGCATGCATCAGACAGATTCTGCGATTGCCTTCTGCCCAACCTCCAACCTGTTCTTGGGCAGCGGCCTATTTCCCTTGAAAAAAACGTGGGACAAACAGGTCAAAGTCGGGCTGGGCACAGATATTGGCGCAGGCACATCCTTCAATCAGCTGCAGACCATTCAGGAAGCCTATAAAGTCCAGCAGCTGCAAGGCAGCAAGCTGTCGGCATTTGAGGCGCTGTATCATGCGACGCTGGGCGGCGCCAAGGCGCTGGATTTAGCGGAGAAGCTGGGCAATTTCAATCTAGGCAAAGAAGCGGACTTTGTGGTGCTGGACCTTCAGCCGACAGCGTTGCAGCAGCTGCGCCAGTCACGTGCCAAAGGTCTGGAAGACAGCGTGTTTGCCCTGATGATGATGGGCGATGACCGCAATATACATGCAACATATATTTACGGACAGCGCGCTTACCTCAAAACAGCAAAAGCCTGAACAGCACTCTGAATCTGAGCCCAGCGGCGCTATTCTGCGGCTGGGCAGGCTGCAGATTCTAAAGCGCGGCGCCTGTGCTGCGCCGCAGCGATTACATTTTCATCGGCAAAAAGGATGCATCCCCCCTGAAGTTGTATTAAAATCAGGGCATCTTTAGAGGTGTTGCTGGTCAACGCCTTTTTTATTTTGATGTTTTTGATTTTTTTTTAGGTATCTACCCATGACTGTTCAAATGAGCGTATTGATTTCCACTGAAGAAATTCAAGCTAAAGTCAAAGAGCTTGGCGCTATCATTGATGCACATTATGCCAACAGCAGCAAAGAACTGGTATTGATTGGCCTGCTGCGCGGTTCTGTCATTTTTATGGCGGATTTATGCCGCGCAATTGCCAAGCCGCATGAACTCGACTTTATGACAGTGTCGAGCTATGGCAGCGGAACCGCATCTACCCGCGATGTGAAAATTTTAAAAGATTTAGACGGCGATATCCGGGGCAAAGATGTTTTGGTGGTCGAAGATATTATCGATTCAGGCAATACCTTAAGCAAAGTTCTGGAAATTTTACAAACCCGCGGTCCGAATTCTATTGAACTCTGCACGCTGGTCAGCAAGCCGTCACGCCGTGAAATTGACTTAGACGTGCGTTTCCTCGGCTTTGAAGTGGAAGACAAATTTATTGTCGGCTATGGATTAGACTTTGATCAAAAATACCGTCATATTCCATTTATTGGCGAGATTGGCCTGTAATACAGACTATTCGGATGCGAAAAAGCGGCCGTTGGCTGCTTTTTTTATATTTTAAAAGCACCGAACAAAAAAACAACAGTTCTTAGCTGAACCTGCCTTTTCCTTCATGTCTATCTATTCCAAGATAAAAGCATGAGCATGATGCAATAACAAAGGCATGATAAAAAAGGAGAATACTCATGTGGTCACTTATTGTGGCAATCGTTGTCGGCTTTGTTGCCGGTTTAATCGCCCGCGCCATTCACCCTGGAGACGATAAAGCCGGGTTTATTGTGACGACATTGCTGGGTATTGCCGGTTCGCTGCTCGCCACTTACGGCGGCCGCTTGCTGGGATGGTATGGTGAAAATTCTGCCGCCGGCTTTATCGCTTCGGTCATCGGCGCGCTGGTGATTCTGTTTATTTACAATATGGTTTCCAAAAAAACTTCTGCATAAACTGCAATGCTTGAACTGAAATCGGTCAGTCTGAAATTCACCTATAAAAAAATCCCCCGTCAGCAGCAGGGGGATTTTTTATAGAAAATAAAGCGGTTCCGCTTTATTTTATAAGCCCAATTCTTGCCAGATTTTTTCAATTTCAGCAGCTGGGTAGGCGCCCATCAGCTTGGTGCCGTTTGAAAAAATAATCGCCGGCGTGCCATTCACGCCTAAATTTTTCGCCAGCTGAATATTGCGCTCGATCGGGTTCGCGCAGCTTTTTTGGCTGCTGGGCTGAACGCCTTTAGAGATCAAATTCGTCCATGCATAAGCCTGATCTTTCTCACAAAACAGCTGCTTGGACGGCGCAACTGACTGCGCTTTCAACGGCAGGACAAAAGTATAAAGGGTGACATCATTCAGCTTGCTCAGCTCTACTTCAAGCTGTTTGCAATACGGGCAATTTGGGTCAGAAAAGACCGCGAGCTGGCGTTTGCCATTTCCTCGCACGCTTTTAATCGCATCTTTTAACGGCAATTTTTTCCAATCCGCCTGATTTTGCGATAGCATCAGCGTGTTGGTTAAATTTTTCTGATCTTTCAGCCGGATCATGGAACCCACTAAAATATGCTCAGCGCCCTCACCGGTATAGATAATCTGATCACCCACTGAACCGCTGTAAATGCCGGGCATCTCAGTGGTTTTAATATTTTCAATTTTCAATGAAGGATAGTTTTTCTGCAGCTGGCTTTGCACCGATGCAGCATCCGCCATTGCCCACTGTGACAGCATGCCTGCTAAAAACAGCGCACCCATTTTTTTCATCATGACATACACCATGTAAGTTTCTTGCGCCAAAGTGTACTTGGAATATCGCCAATCACACAGATTTTTTTCCAAGGCTTACGGAAAGACAACAGCAGCGCTGTTTCACGTGGAACAGCGCTGCACTGATTCAAGCGGATTAATCTCGACCGAAACATGCACAATTTCATCATGGACCGTCAAGGCATGACGGACTTGATCTGCAGTCAATTCCTCCGCTGTTTCCAGCGCTAAAATACAGGAAAACTTGCCTTTTGCGACTTTCCAAACATGCAAATCGGTAATTTTGACTGCAACAGGCAAGTCTTCAATCACCTCACGGATTTCTTCCACAACAGGATGATCCATTTCTGCATCCAGCAAGGTTTTTCCAGTTTCCTTAATTAGGCTAACCGCCCAGCGCGCCACCAATACCGCGCCGGCAATCCCCAGCAGCGCATCCAGAAAGCTCCAGCCCATATATTTTCCGGCAATCAGCGCAATAATCGCTAAAACTGACGTCACGGCATCTGCAACCACATGTAAAAAGGCAGCTTTTTGATTCAAATCATGATGATGGCCATGATGGGCGCCGTGATCCTGCCCATGCTCATAATGGTGATGGTGATCATGCAGCAGCCACGCACACAGCAGATTCATAATTAAGCCCAATACCGCAATAGGAACTGCTTCGTCATAATGTATCGGCACAGGGAACATCAGCCGCTCTGCAGAATGAAAGGCCATAAAAATAGCCACGACAATTAATAAAATCGCACTGCTGTAGCCTGCGAGAATTTCAATTTTCCATGTGCCGAAACTGAAGCGCGCATCCCGCGCATAATGCCGCGCTGCGCGGTAAGCCATATAGGCCAATCCCAGCGCCAGCATGTGCGAGCTCATATGCCAGCCATCCGCCAGCAAGGCCATGGAATTGAAAATCCATCCGCCCGCCACTTCTAACAGCATCATGACTGCCGTTAGAATAGCGGCCAGCAGAATGCGTTTCTGCGCCAGCGGATTGCCTTCATCAAACTGATGAGTGTGAATTCGTGAAGATGGGGAAATATTCATTTTCAATCATTTAACCTATACTCCCCCATAGTATATTTGTTTTTGGAGCCGCATGTGAGCCATTTGCATCAGGATAAAAAAATATTAAACCGCGTAAAGCGCCTGCAGGGTCAGCTGAATGCTGTTGAACAGTCTTTGCAGCAGCCCCATGCGGAATGCATTGCCGTACTGCAGCAGGCCGCCGCAATTAAAGGGGCTGTGAATGGCCTGATGAATGAATTGATTGAAGCGCATTTGCGCCATCATGTCATCGGCACCGATGCGGCCGTCAATGAAGCGGAACTGGCCGAATTCATGAAACTGCTGAAAAGGTATGGCTAAGTTTTTTGCAGGATAAATTGACCCGGGAAGCCGATCGCCAGTACACTGCTTAAATAATCCTCTCCTTTCTCACTGCTTGCATTTTTAGCTCAGCTGAATGCAATATCCTGCGGCTTTCTTCATGATGAATTCTCAATCTTGGCGCCCATTCATTATGGTCAGCCTTGCCCTGATTATGGGGACCATCGGTACGGCGCTGGCCAGTCCGCTGTACCCGATTTATCAGGAACTGTGGCAGCTGCTGCCCAGCCATATCACTTATATTTTTGTGGCCTATATGTTCGGCTGCATGGCTACGCTGCTGTTTCTGGGCCGGGCCAGCAACAGCTTCGGCTTTTTAAGAACGCTGCAGGCCGGAATGCTGTTTGTGATTGCAGGCCTGGCATTGTCCGCTATTTCTCCCAATGCGCTGAGCCTGTCTTTTGCCCGCTTTCTGATCGGCATTGCTTCAGGCTTAATCAGCACGTCTGCAATGCTCGGGCTGATTTACACCATTCCAGACAGCCACAAGCAGAGCGCGCCGCAGCTCAGTTCCATTATTACCGTTATCGGCTTTGGCTTAGGGCCTTTGATTGGCGGCATCATTGCGCAATTTTCAGCAAAGCCATTAATGACCCCGTATTTGCCCGTTATTGCTGGAGCTATTGTCTGTTTAGTCAGCCTATTTTCCGTCAAACATGTGCCGACGCAAAAACAGCCTTTTTCCATCGCGCCGCATTTGCAGCTGCCTGAAGCCCAATATCATGGCCTATTCTATATTGCAGGCTTTACCGCTTTCAGCGCTTTTGCATCCTTCAGCTTATTTGCGTCACTGGCGCCCTCTTTTGTGAAAGATATTATTCCCTGGCATGGGCCCATAGTCAGCGGGACTGCAATTGCCAGCATTTTACTGGTGTCTGCGCTGTCTCAGTTTACCGCCAAGAAAATGAATCCGCGCAAAGCATTAAATGCCGGCCTGCTCTCATTGATTATAGGCTGCATGCTGCTGTCACTTTGTGTTTACATGCATTGGAGCATACTGTTTTTTATCAGTGTTTTTGCCGCCGGCATGGGCCATGGCTTAGGGCTGCTGGGCGCTTTCGGCATGATTCACGGCATGACCCAGCCAGAAAACCGCGCAGCCGTCATGTCGACGTACTTATTTGTCGCCTATTTAGGCACAATTCTGCCGATTATCGGGGTAGGCTATCTCTCCGACCATTTCGGTTTTGCTGCCGGCATTTTAGGCTTCTGCACAGCGGTTGGGGCGCTGTGTTTCATTTTGCTGATTTTTCAGCGCAGGCTGCAGGCCCCTTTGCAGCATTAAACTGATTTTCAGCCATAAAAAATGCCCTCATCCGAGGGCTTTTTTACGTTTGGAACTTTACTTTCCAATACAGAATGAACCGAAGATCTTGCCCAGCAAATCATCTGCGCTGAAATCGCCGGTAATTTCGCCCAGCGCATTTTGCGCAAGGCGCAGGGATTCAGCCACCAATTCACCAGCATGATAGACCGTCAGCTGTTCACGCGCTTCAGCAAGATAGTGCTGAGTGCGCTTCATTGCGTCTAAATGGCGCGTACGGGCAATAAAGGTGTCTTCTTCTGGCTGGAAGCCTGCATGCGCTGTAATCGCATCTACCAGCGCCTGAACACCTGTTTCCAGCTTGGCTGACACCGTAATACTGCGGAAGCCCTGATAATCGCTTAACGCGGGTGCGGCGCCCGTTAAATCACATTTGTTGCCTATCAGCATCAACCGTTTAGGTTCAATATGTTCCGCAAAGTAATGCTGCGCCAGCAACAGCGGGTCTTCTCCCTGGCTCAGGTCATACACCAGCAGCAGCAAATCAGCCTGTTCAATTTCTTTAATGGCGCGGCGGATGCCTTCTTTTTCCACCACATCGCCCGTTTCGCGCAAGCCAGCGGTATCGGTCAGGGTAATCGGCAAGCCATTTAAAGTGATTTTCTCATGCAGCACATCACGGGTGGTTCCCGCAATATCCGTCACAATAGCGCGTTCCACACCGGCCAAAGTATTCAGCAGTGAGGATTTTCCGGCATTAGGCTTGCCGGCAATCACCACCTGCAGGCCTTCCCGCAGCAATTGCCCTTGCCGCGCAGACTGCTGCACCGCAGTCACTGAGTCACGCACGTCATCCAGCAATTTTAAAATTTTACCATCCGCCAAAAAGTCGATTTCTTCTTCAGGAAAATCAATAGCCGCTTCCACATGCAGGCGCAGGTGGATCAAGTTTTCCAGCACCGTATTGACTTTGCTGGAAAATGCGCCTTGCAAAGAACGTACGGCCGAACGGGCAGCAGCCTGAGAGGTCGCATCAATCAAATCAGCAATCGCTTCCGCCTGCACCAAATCCATCTTGCCATTTTCAAAAGCGCGCATCGAAAATTCGCCCGCTTTGGCTGCTGTTGCGCCCAATTCCAATAAGCGCGCCAGCAAAGCATTTTGAATCACAGGCCCGCCATGCCCTTGCAGTTCCACCACATCTTCACCGGTAAATGAGTGCGGATTTGGAAAGCAAATTACCAAGCCTTCATCCATCACTTCTCCGCGCTCATCCAAAAACTTGCGGAAACCGGCATAGCGCGCTTTCGGCAGCGCCGTTTGGCTCAGCGCTTCTGCAATGGCATAAGATTTTGGCCCAGACAGGCGAATCACCCCGACGCCGCCGCGTCCTGGCGGAGTTGCAATTGCAGCAATCGTGGTTCGGTTTTGCATGGTACTCACCTAAATATCTACCTCAAAATCTAAAATGACAGGCAAAGAAAAATCCGCCTAAGATTACCATCTTAAGCGGATTTATTCAGCTCATCAGCAATACTTAGTTTGCTGGAGTCGCTCCGTCACGCTTTTCACGCTCTTTTGCAACACTCTTGTTAATCAGAGTCTGCTGCAAAATGGTGATGCTGTTGTTGCAGATCCAGTACAGAACCAAGCCTGCAGGGAAGAACAGCATAAAGACGGTGAAGATAATCGGCATAACCTTGAAGACTTTCGCCTGCATCGGGTCCGCCGGCTGCGGGTTCAAGCTTTGCTGGATGAACATGGTGGCGCCCATCAGCAATGGCAGGATAAACCATGGGTCCATTGCAGATAAATCTTGAATCCAGCCTAACCATGGCGCATGACGCAGTTCAACGGACTCCATCAACACCCAGTACAGCGCAAGGAAAATCGGCATTTGCAGCAATAATGGCAAGCAGCCCGACAGCGGGTTCACTTGTTCACGCTTATACAGCGCCATCATTTCTTGCGAGAAACGCATGCGGTCTTCACCGAACTCTTCTTTCATGCGCTGCATTTCTGGCGCAATCACCCGCATTTTCGCCATCGAGCGGTAGCTCTTAGACGACAGCGGCCAAAGAATCAATTTCACCAGAACTGTCAATAGAATAATGGACCAGCCCCAGTTGCCCACTAAGCCATGGAAGAATTGCAAGCCAATGAACAGCAGCTTCGCAATCGGCCACAGCCAGCCATAATCAACAGTCTGGTTTAAGCCTGCCGCAAGATCTTTCAATTCAGATTGAATTTTTGGACCTGAATAGAACGTCGCATCCACTTCCGCTGCCGTGCCGGCAGGAACATTAATTGCCGGAGAGGTAAAGCCAATGATGTTCATGCCATCATTTGATTTACGTGACTCTAATTTCGCAGCAAATGGCTGGCCATCCGCCTGAGTCAATTTTAACTCACCCGGAATCCATGCGCTGACAAAGTAATGCTGCACTATCGCAACCCAGCCGCCTTTAGCGTCAACATTCAATTTTTCATCATTGAAGTTGGCAAATTTCAGCTTATTGTAGTTCTCATCTGGTGTCCCCCAAGCGCCCCCTAAGAAAGTTCCCAAAGTGAAAATACCTTGGTCTGATTTCCCAGGATCTTCCGAGTTATCGCGCTTCAGCTGGCCAAACATCTGGCCCTGCCAATTTTGGCTGCTGCGGTTCACAATTTTGTAGCTGACGACAATCGGATATTCGCCTTGCTTAAAGGTGAAAGTTTTAATGATTTCTACGCCATCAGCTGTTTTCAGCAGCATCGGCACAGTTAAAACTTTTTCAGCTTTACCGTCTTTACTTTGAGCAGACTTCGCATCAGCCAGGCTGTAAGAAGCTTTTTCAACTTCATACGTTGGACGGCCAGTGCGCGCACTGTCTGGACCATTCAAGCCAATCAGGCCCGATTGAGCGACATAAGTGCGCTTGGCATCGCTTTCCAGCATGACAAAAGGTTCATCACTGTCTTTATTTTTGTCATGATTGAGTAATTCAACACGAACAATATCGCCGCCTTTCGGGTTAATCCAAAGGTGGTAAAGGTCAGTTTTCACTGAAACTAGCTGTTGACTTACAGGTGCAGTGGCGTCTGCTGTCTGCTGCGCTGCAATATTTGCCTGCGGCACATCGGATGATGCTGCGGCAGTTTGGCTGTTCGGCAAATCTGCAGATACTTCATGTGACACAACAGCAGCGGTTTGCTGCGGTTTGCTGTCTGCATGACCGTAATCTTTTTGCCAAGCCAAAATGAGCAAATATGCGACAACAAACATGGCCCCGAGAATAGCAATCCTGGCCCATTGTTGCATATCTAATACCCCAAGTGGTTAGAGTGATTTTGGTTCAATAAACGATCACGAAAGGGTACAGCAACGTGAAGCGTTTGAGAATCTATTTGCTGAAATGAAATAAAACGGACAGCTTTTTTGCTCGGCACAGGATCATAGCCCGACCCGCCCCAGGGATGGCAGCGGCAAATGCGCTTAACAGACAGCCAAGTTCCACGCGCAGCGCCATGCAAATGGACTGCTTCCAATGAATATTGTGAGCACGTAGGAATATAGCGGCAGCGGGGTCCGAGCAGCGGACTAATCGCAATCTGATAAAAACGGATCAACCAATGCAGTAAATGTACCATTGGCCATCTCTACTTTTGCGGGGAGGGAGCTATTTTTGAATGCTTTTTGGCAAGGCGGTTCAGCTTTTGCCAAGCAAATTGTAATTGCTGATGCAATTCGGCATTAGGTACTGCATCAATGCCAGCTTTGGGCATGACGACAATATCCAATTCACTTAATTGCTGCTGATGCAGGCGAAAACTTTCGCGAGCAAGGCGTTTTACTCGATTTCGTTCGTGTGCGCGGCGCACTTTTTTCTTGGCAACAACAATACCCAAACGACTATTCTGCAGTTCGGAATGTTTTGCAAGAAATAAGAAATGGGGCTGATGCACTTTAAAAAGCGCACCATCGAAGACACTTTTATAATCGGCAGCACAGTGTATGCGTACATCTGTGCTGAAGCCATAAAGTGCTGTCATAACGCCCAAGTCGCTATAGCGCTAACTGATTAAATTAAACAGTTAAGCTATGACGGCCTTTAGCACGGCGGCGAGCCAATACTTGACGGCCAGCTTTTGTAGCCATACGGGCACGGAAACCGTGAACACGTTTACGTTTCAATTCAGAAGGCTGGAAAGTACGTTTCATGTCGAAACTCCAAAAAGTGATCTTTCTATAAAGGTTCGCGATTTTAGTGCTCATTGCTTGAGCTGTCAATGAAAAACAAGTTTTCTTTCAAAATTAAGCCTAAATTGTAATTTATGTCTTTCTATACCAATTAAACCCAAATAAAGTTACACACAAGGTAAGATGCTGTTTATAATGATTTATTAACTTATCATCAAGTTTACCAACAAGTTTATCCACAATAGGCGCCTGGTTTTAAATTTACACTGCGGTTTAAATTTGAATTTAATCTGTATCTCGAGTTATCCCCAAAAACAGCCGCTGTTATTATTAAATTCAAATTTTAAAATTTAAATTTATTATTATTAGGAGGCTTATTTTCTGTGGAAATCGGCAATAAACCAATAAATAACAAAAGAATGCATTGTGAATAACTCTGTTTTTATAATTTTGATACATTGTGGATAACTTCATGGTATATTTTATCCACAGCCTGTGGGTAAGGTTATCCACACTGGGTTTTAAATTTAAATTTAGACTGAATTGCGATTTTTTAGCCAAAAAGCACTGAATTAACCATGACAGATGTGGATAACTTGGTTAGAATGGCGGCCCGCTTGGGCGGGCAGAACGTATTTTTTTATGCACAATGGATTGAAATAGGGGTTTCACATGCTTTGGACAGATTGCTTAACTCGTTTGCGCCAAGAGTTATCCGGCAATGTCTTTACAATGTGGATCCGGCCATTAGTGGCAGAAGAAGCAGAAGACACGTTACGTTTATTTGCGCCGAATCCTTATTGGACACGCTATATTCAAGAGCATCATTTAGAGCTGATTTCAATTTTAGCGGAACAGCTGTCTGAAGGCCGCGTGCGCAAAGTTGAAATTTTGGTCGATTCAAGGCCGGGCGCAATTTTGTCTGCAAATGAACAGCCTGCAACTACCACTGCTGCATTGGAATCTGTTCCTGCACCTATGGCGAAGCCTAGAAAAGAGAAAGAGGAAACAGCAGGAAAAAACAGCCGTAAGCGCCAGCTGAATCCTTTATTTACCTTCTCTTTATTTGTTGAAGGCCGTTCTAACCAAATGGCTGCTGAAACTTGCCGAAAAGTGCTTACTCAGCTAGGCGCATCACAGCATAATCCGCTGTTTTTGTATGGTCCAACAGGCTTAGGTAAAACACATTTAATGCAGGCTGTCGGAAATGCCCTGCTGCAGGCAAAACCTAATGCCCGCGTGATGTATATGACTGCAGAAAGTTTTGTTCAAGACTTTGTCAGTTCGCTTCAGCAGGGGAAAGTTGAAGAATTCAAGAAAAATTGCCGCTCATTAGATTTGCTTTTGGTTGATGATATTCACTTGCTTGCCGGCAAAGAGGCAAGCTTGGTTGAGTTTTTCTATACGTTCAATGCGCTGCTCGATGAATCAAAGCAAATTATTTTGACTTCAGACCGTTATCCTAAGGAATTGACAGAGCTTGATCCGCGTTTGGTGTCCCGTTTTTCATGGGGCTTGTCGGTGGGAGTGGAACCTCCTGATATTGAAACCCGGATTGAAATTTTACTGAAGAAAGCTGAAAGCAATAATGTGGAATTGCCGCGCAACTGCGCGCTGTTTATTGCGCAGCAAGTAGTTGCAAACGTCCGTGAATTGGAAGGCGCGCTCAACAAAGTTGTTGCGATTTCACGTTTCAAAGGCACACCGATTGATTTAGAAGTGGTGCGTGAGTCTTTGAAGGATGTTTTGGCGATCCGCGCGCGCACAATCAGTACGGAGAATATCCAGCGTGTGGTCAGCGAATACTTTAGAATTCCTTTAAAAGAACTGATTGGCCCGAAACGCACCCGCATTTATGCCCGTCCGCGCCAGCTCGCGATGGGGCTTGCCCGTGAACTGACCGGTGACAGTTTTCCTGAAATCGGCATGGCATTTGGCGGACGCGATCACAGTACGGTCATGCATGCCTGTGAAAAAGTGCAGAGCTTGCGTGAAGAGGATCCGATCTTCAATGAAGACTACAAAAACCTGCTCCGTTTACTGCAAAGCTGATAGTATTTTTGCTTAAATTCTGTTCTTGCAATGCGGCATATTCTGCCGCATAGTACACTGTTAAAAAATCAATTTATCTGTTCATAATCTTCATTTTTAGAGGAAAGTATCGTGCGTTTAAAAATCGCGAAAGAAAACTTACTGAATGTTCTATCACATGTCGTAGGAGCGGTTGAACGTCGCCATACCTTAAACATTTTATCTAACGTGAAGATTCAGGTTACTGAGCAGGCGCTGACCATTACCGGTTCAGATTTAGAAGTTGAATTGGTTGCCAGCACACCGCTTGCAGACGGCGCTTGCCTTCAGGCTGGTGAAACGACTGTGCCTGCGCGGAAATTAATGGATATCTGCAAATCTCTGCCTTCAGCAGCGCTGATTGATTTGCAGATTACTGAAGATATGCGCTGTATCTTAAAGTCAGGCAATAGCCGTTTTGTTTTAGGCACTTTGCCGGCAGAAGATTACCCTTTGCTGAATACAGAAAATACGCAGGGCACACAGGTAACCGTGACGCAGCGTGAATTAAAGCGTTTATTTGAAAAAACTTCTTTTGCTATGGCTGTGCAGGATGTGCGTTTCTACCTCACGGGCACTTTGCTGGAAATTGATCAAAATCAGCTGCGCGCAGTGACGACTGATGGCCACCGTTTGGCGCTGTGTGAAACCGCGGCATCTTCCAATTCCGCTCAGCTGGTTCAAGCGATTGCGCCGCGTAAGGCAGTGGGTGAGCTGCAGCGCTTGCTCAGCGTTGAAGACGAACAGTTGTCTTTGCTGATTGGCCGTGAACTGCTGAATGTGACCATCCGCATTCCAAACCGTGACAAAGAGCAAGGTGACATTACCGTGCGTTTCACGACTAAATTGATTGACGGAAAATTCCCGGATTACCGCCGTGTTATTCCCCGCGGCGGCGATAAAAATGTGGTGATTGCGCATGACGTGTTTAAGCAGTCTTTGCAGCGCGTGGCAATTTTAAGTAATGAAAAATTGCGCGGCGTGTTTCTGAATTTTGATGCAGATACATTGCAGTTGCGCGCCAATAACCCTGAACAAGATGAGGCGATTGAAGATTTGGCGATCCAATATGCTGATGCGCCAATGGAAATGTCGTTCAATGCGCAATATCTGCTGGATGTGCTGAGCGTGCTGGATGGCGATGATGTTTCAATGACCATGACGGAAGCCAACCAGTCGGTATTGGTGCAGGATCCGACAAAGCCGGATCAAACCTATGTTGTGATGCCGATGCGCGTTTAATTTTTTTATAAAATATTATGCATATTGCGCGTTTACATGTAGAACGTGTTCGTAATTTAAAAACGGTTGCACTCTCTGAGCTGCAGCCGTTTAATGTCTTTTACGGGCAAAACGGTTCAGGCAAAACTTCTATTCTTGAGGCAGTGCATTTACTGGCGACAGGGCGTTCTTTCCGGACGCACATTCCGAAGCATTATATCCAAACTGATGCAGCGGATGCGATTGTATTTGCCCAGTCTGCAACTGACAAAATCGGCATGCAGAAAATGCAGTCTGGCGAACAGCTGATTAAAGTGAACGGCGATTTGGTCGCGACACAGGGGCAGCTGGCAAAAATCCTGCCGCTGCAGCTGATTGATCCGCAAAGCACAGATATTATCGACCATGGCGCAAAGCCGCGGAGGCAGATGCTGGATTGGATGATGTTCCACGTGGAACCGGAGTTCTATCATGCCTGGCAATATTATTCACGGGCATTAAAGCAGCGCAACAGCCTGCTGAAAACCCGCCGCAATCTCAGCCTGTCAGATTTGGAGCCGTGGAACAAAATGCTCAGTGATTATGGCGAGGTGCTGCATATGCAGCGCGCCGGCGCTGTTGAGCAATGGAAGGGTTTTTTTGAACAGGATTTAAAGCGGCTTTTGCCGGATTTGGCAATTGCTTTAGAATACAGCCCAGGCTTTCACAGTGGCACAGGTTTGCTGAATGATCTTACCAATAGCCATTATAAGGACATCGAACGGCGCTACACTGAATATGGCCCTCACCGTGCAGACCTGCGCTTAAAAACCCCTCTGGGTGACGCCGAAGCCGTGCTTTCCCGCGGTCAGAAAAAGCTCTTGATTATGGCCTTAAAACTGTCACAGATTGCAATGCTGCATGCGTGCAACAGGGAAACTGTGGTATTATTAGATGATCTGACAGCAGAATTAGATTTAACCGCACAACAACGTTTAATTGATCGCTTGAGCCAACTTGGCAGCCAGGTTTTTGTAACCACTTTAGACCGTGAATCTGTACAGAATCACTTGCGTGATTTGTCTATTTCCTATCAATTATTCAAAGTCGAAAACGGTCAAATTCAGGCTGTCGCACAATGATTTTAGATTTTACCCGTCTTGGGATAGACCTATTTTTCCACTAGGGAGAAACCATGAGTTCAGAAGATCAACAAGCTGCTTCTCAAACAGAACAAACCACTGAAAAAGCTTATGATTCCTCTAGCATCAAAGTATTGCGTGGTTTGGATGCAGTTCGTAAGCGTCCAGGCATGTATATTGGCGATACGGATGATGGTTCAGGCTTGCACCACATGGTGTTTGAGGTGGTGGATAATGCCATCGATGAAGCGCTTGCAGGCCACTGTGATGAAATTTTGGTGACTATTCACGAAGATGAGTCGGTCAGTGTTTCAGATAATGGCCGCGGTATTCCAACCGATATTCACCCGGAAGAAGGTGTGTCCGCAGCGGAAGTGATTCTGACCATTCTGCATGCCGGCGGCAAGTTTGACGACAACAGCTATAAAGTATCCGGCGGCTTGCATGGTGTGGGCGTGTCAGTTGTAAACGCGCTTTCAAGCAAACTGGAACTGACTATTCAGCGCGCCGGGCATATCCATCAGCAGGAATATAAGCACGGCGATCCTGTGTATCCGCTGAAAATTGTGGGCAATACTGATGAAACCGGGACGACTGTCCGTTTCTGGCCAAGTGCGGAAACTTTCAGCCAGACCATTTTCAACGTGGACATTTTGGCGCGCCGCTTGCGTGAGCTTTCATTCCTGAATGCCGGCGTACGCATTGTTTTGCGCGATGAGCGCATTAATGCAGAACATGTCTTTGATTATGAAGGCGGTTTATCTGAGTTTGTAAAATACATCAATCAGGGCAAAACGCATCTGAATGAAATTTTCCATTTTACAACCCAGGCTGAAAACGGAATCGGCGTTGAAGTGGCGCTGCAATGGAATGATACCTATCAGGAAAATGTCCGCTGCTTTACCAACAATATTCCGCAAAAAGATGGCGGCACGCATTTGGCCGGATTCCGCGCAGCGTTGACCCGCGGTTTAAACAATTACATGGAAAGCGAAAACCTGCTCAAAAAAGAGAAAGTGGCGGTTTCCGGTGATGATGCCCGTGAAGGCCTAACTGCGATTGTCTCGGTAAAAGTGCCAGATCCTAAATTCTCTTCGCAAACCAAAGAAAAACTGGTGTCCAGCGAAGTGAAGCCTGCTGTTGAACAGGCCATGAATAAAGCGTTCTCTGAGTATTTATTGGAGAATCCGGCCGCTGCCAAGTCTATCGCAGGCAAGATCATTGATGCCGCGCGTGCCCGTGATGCAGCGCGCAAGGCGCGTGAAATGACCCGCCGCAAAAGCGCCTTGGACATTGCAGGCCTGCCGGGCAAGCTGGCGGACTGTCAGGAAAAAGACCCTGCACTGTCTGAATTGTATCTGGTCGAAGGTGACTCTGCTGGCGGTTCTGCAAAACAGGGCCGTAACCGCAAGATGCAGGCAATTTTGCCGCTGAAAGGCAAAATCCTGAACGTGGAGCGTGCGCGCTTTGACAAAATGATTTCTTCACAGGAAGTCGGCACCTTAATTACAGCTTTGGGCTGCGGTATTGGCCGTGAAGAGTACAATCCGGACAAACTGCGTTATCACAAAATCATCATCATGACCGATGCTGACGTGGATGGTTCGCATATCCGTACCCTGCTGCTGACTTTCTTTTTCCGTCAAATGCCTGAGCTGGTGGAACGCGGCTATATCTATATTGCCCAGCCACCGCTGTACAAGCTGAAAAAGGGCAAGCAGGAACAGTACATCAAAGACAATGACGCGTTGGAAACGTACCTGATTTCAAATGCGATTGATGAGCTGGAATTGCATATCAGTGCGGAAGCGCCGGCTATCCGCGGTGACGCTTTAGCGAAAGTCATTGCTGATTACCAGACGTCACAGAAGAGCCTGCACCGTTTAACGCTGCGCTATCCTGCCAGCCTATTGGATGCGTTGCTTGCGGTTGACGGCTTTAAGCTGGATCAAATTGCAGATCAGGCTTATGTGCAGCAATGGGGTGAGCAAGTTTGCGCATCCATTGCGAAAACGCAGCCGAGCTTGCGTCCAGAATTATCTTTGGAAATTTTGGATAAAGAAACGGCAGACGGTCATAAAATTCAGACTTATCTGCCCCGCATTACGATCTATGTTCATAATTTGCCGCACAATTACTTGCTGGATTCAGGCTTGCTGGGTTCGGGCGAATATGCGCGCCTGCTGAAAAATTCAAGAAGCTGGTTTACGCTGCTTGAAGACGGCGCCTACTTGCAAAAGGGCGAGCGTAAAATTCCGGTCAGCACCTTCCATCAAGTCTGGCAGCACATTTTGCAGGATTCACGCCGCGGCATGATGATTCAGCGTTATAAAGGTCTGGGTGAAATGAATGCGGAACAGCTCTGGGAAACCACCATGGATCCTGAAAACCGCAACATGCTGCAGGTAACAGTTCAGGATGCGATAGAAGCAGACCGCATGTTTGCCTGCTTAATGGGTGATGATGTGGAGCCGCGCCGCGCATTCATTGAAGAGAATGCATTAAATGCTGATATTGATGCCTAATTTGCTTACAGATTAGCCTTAAAAAATCGCCCTTCGGGGCGTTTTTTTTGTGCTATGGTAAATAAATTGATTGAATTATAATCAGTTTGATTGTTATGAAACTGACTTATACACGTGTCATGATGCTGAAAACGGCTATTTTTGATGCGGTAAAAGAGAGGTCATTATGATAGATAATCAATTGGAAAAAGTTCGTGATATCTGGGTCAATGCTTTTTTTACGGGAAATTATGAAGTATTGGCGCAGTATGAGGATGAGCATTTTAAGGCCATTTATGAGCAGGATGGCCGTGTGGAAAGTAATTATACCCGCTATGACCGCATTGCGCATGCGGTAAAAAATGGCGTATGGAAGCCTAAAAAACCTGATGTGGAATATGAAGAATATGAGTTTAATCATGATCAGACTGAATGCTGTGTGCTGATTGGCTTGGAAGAAAATCAGCAGCAAATTAAAGAAATTTGGGTCTTTGACGGCACGTGGAAAATTCGAGAATTAAGGTTTTTGAAGGCCAAAAAAGTTGTGCTTCATTAACTTGTCCACAGGCTGAAAAAGCTGGAAGCCTGACCATAAATGCATGCGATTTGGGTTGTCAAACCGCAGCAGCTGTGGATAAATTTTAAATTTAAACTACAAAATTGAGCGCAGTCATCGTATAATTTTATCCACAGCTGTAGATAAGTAAAAGAATGAATTTAAAAATAAATGCTGTATTTGAATTTAAAAACAAGCATGCTATTTAAATTTATTTGCACTGATTCTCTTTGAATTTAAATCGCTGTGCGTCGCTTGGGTGGAGCAATGTCTTGTTTTATTTAAGGCTGAGAAGATTTTTTCGGTCTTTGCTGAGTGAAGTGTTGCTATTTTTCGGCTTTTGTAGGGCTGATGTATTGGTTTGGACGAGAATTCCATAAAAATGCACTAGTTAAGGCATTCTTAAGAATAGATATTTTGTATTTTGAAGAAAAACTTAATAATTAAAATTTTTATTTTAAGTATCTGATTTTTAAATATTTAATTTTTTAAAAGCGTTTCTTTCGATTGCATGGAACTTTTTTCTGCATCATTTTGGCTGTAAAAATCAGCTTTTATTGTGTTTCGTATGATTTTGCAGAAAAATGCGATGAAACTGTTTTGGATATTTATGTGTTCAATAAAAAAGCCCTGCAGAGCAGGGCTTTTAATCGTGTCCTTAAACATTCAGGCGAGCATATTAATCAAAAGAAGCTTCGAGCTCTTCCAGCTCCATCATCAGTTCAAGCATCTGTTCTTCAGACTGCGCTAATCGGCCTTTCAGTTCAGTCTGCTCATTCATCAGCTTCAGCAAATCATCTTTACGGCCGGCATCATAAAGGGCGCTGTCACCCAGCAGATTCTCAATTTCCGCCAAGCGGGGCTGCATTTTTTCAACCTGCTGTTCACATTTTTCAATGTTTTTTCGGATCGGCCGGCTGGCTTCACGGCGCCGCGCTGCTTCTTTGCGCTGCGCTTCTTTATCCAGCTTAGAAATAACGGGTTTAGCCTCAACTAATGATTTTACTGGTGCGGCCGGCTTTTGGCCATTTTTCATCATGTCGATACGCGCTTGACGCAGCCAGTCAGCATAAGCGACTAAGTCGCCATCAAACTCGCGGCTTTGACCGCCATGCACCAAAATCAATTCATCACAGACGCTGGCCACCAATTGACGCTCATGTGATACCAAAACCACGGCGCCTTCAAAATCCTGCAGCGCCATTGTTAAAGCATGGCGCATATCTAAGTCTAAATGGTTGGTTGGCTCATCCAGAATCAGCACGTTCGGACGCTGCCAAACAATCAGCGCCAAGGCTAAGCGGGCGCGTTCGCCGCCAGAAAAGCTTTCACTTGGTGTGTCCATGCGTTCGCCGCTGAAGCCAAAACTGCCTAAAAATGAGCGCAGGCTGGCTTCACTGATTTTTTTATCGGCAATCCGCGCCAATTGAAGCATAGGGCTTGCGTTGCCGTCCAAGGCATCCATTTGGTGCTGGGCGAAATAGCCGATGTTCAGCAGTTCAGAATCTTTGCGCAGGCCTTGCAGCAACGGCAAATCGCCGACTAAGGATTTGATCAGTGTCGACTTGCCGGCGCCGTTCATGCCCAGTAAGCCAATACGGCTGGTGGGGGTGATTTGCAGATTCACATTGGTGACAATTAATTTATCGCCATAGCCAATGTCTGCATTTTCCAGTTCCAGCAATGGTGAACTCATTTTAGTCGGTTCACGGAAGCTGAAGGTAAATGGCGTATCGACATGGGCTGCGGAAAGCTCCTGCATGCGTTCCAATTGCTTAATCCGGCTTTGCGCCTGTTTTGCTTTGGTGGCTTGCGCTTTAAAACGGTCAATATATTTTTGCAAATGCGCGCGCGTTTCCAGCTGCTTTTCATAAGCTTGCTGCTGCTGCGCCAGGCGTTCACTGCGGGTGCGCTCAAAGGTTGAATAGTTGCCCGTATACATAATCAATTCTTGATTTTCAATATGCAGAATATGATCGGTAATGGCGTCCAAAAAGTCACGGTCATGTGAAATCAGCACCAGAGTGCCTTCATATGCTTTAAGCCAGTCTTCCAGCCATAAAATGGCATCTAAGTCTAAATGGTTGGTCGGTTCATCCAGCAGCAGCAGATCTGAACGGCTCATTAATGTACGCGCCAGGTTGAGGCGCATGCGCCAGCCGCCTGAAAAACTGGAGACATCTAATTGAGACTGGTGCTCAAAAAAGCCTAAACCCGCCATCAATTGTGAGGCTTTGGCTGGGGCAGAGTAGCCGTTGATTTCATCAAAGCGGCCATAAAGATGCGCCAAGGCATCATTGTCGAGCTGTTCCGGATGTTCGAGCTGGTGCTGAATTTCCCAGTATTCTTCATCGCCGGATAAAACGAAATCAATAGCCTTCATATTTAAGGCTTTAATTTCTTGCGCCATGTGCGCCACAGTCCATACCGCAGGCCGGGTGAGTGACCCGCTGTCCGATTCGATACCGCCCAATAAAGCCGAGAACAGTGTGGACTTGCCAGCACCATTTACACCGGTTAAGCCAATTTTCCATCCTGGATGCAACTGCATGGACGCTTTTTGAAATAAAACACGCCCACCGCGACGTATAGAAAGCTGATCTAACTGAATCATGAAACTGTCAAAGCACACACAAAAGATGCGCCTATTCTAAAGGAAGCTGGCTTAAAAATGGAAAATGCGCCTGTTTTATTTTTGCACGGCGGAAAGCAGCGGGTAAAACTTGAGTGTGATTGATTTCGCATTTGTCGGAAAGTTCTGTTTGGCTCTATGCGCTATTGGAAAATCTGCCTATATTCAAAGACTAAAATAAGTAAACTGCACAAGGTTAGGAAAAATGAAAAAAGGAATTTTAATTTTATCCGCACTGGGGATGTGGGCCTGCTCCATGCAAATTCAAGCTAAAGTGAATATTTGTGTCTTTGATTTGCTGGGGAAGGCAGGTGAATCTTATAAAATGATGGAAGAGTGGGCGCTGCTGAGCAAAACATGGGGGACTGAAGTCAATTTACTGCCCTATCAGGATGAAGCCAAAGTTGAAAAAGATTTTAAAGAGGGGATCTGCGGCGGATTTTATATGACCTCTATGCGCGCCAGAGCCTATAACAAATTTGCGGGTTCAATTGATGCATTGGGCGGCGTGCCAAGCAATGAAATTGCGCAAAAAGCCATTGCCTATGTGCTGGATAGCCGCAACAACAAGCGCCTTGTGACTAAAATGGGCAATGATGCTTATGAAGTTGCAGGCATTGGCCAGATCGGTTCGGCCTATATTTTTGTCAAAGACCGCAGTTTGAATACTATTGAAAAAGCCAAAGGAAAGAAATTTGCTATTTTGCATTATGACCGTGCACAGAAGCAGATGGTGGAACGGATTGGCGCTATACCAGTGATGTCTGACATTTCAAATTTTATCCGAAAATTTAATCAAAATGAGGTAGATATTGTCGCTGCGCCGGCTTATGCATTCAAGCCATTGGAGATATACAAAGGCCTTGGCAGCAAAGGCGGCATGATCGATTTTCCTGTCGTGAATGTCACCGCTGATTTGGTGCTGCGTCAAAGTGAATTTCCTGAAGGTTATGCAGTCAAGTCCCGCGCCTGGTTTGTGAAGCAGCTTCCTAAAAGTTTTGCGATGGTGAAACGCATGGAAGCTGAGATTCCATCCAAATATAGAATACAGCTGACGAAAGAGGAGAAAGCGGCGTATCAAAAACTGCTGCGTGACGGCCGTATGGATTTAACAGCTCAGGGAACGTATGACGCTGTGATGATGACGGTGCTGAAAAAAGCGCGCTGCACCGTAGAAAGAACCAATTTTGAATGCTCCCTCAGCGGCGAATAAGCAGTATTATTTTATAAGTTTGTAAAAATAAGCACATTAAGCGCGATTATTGATCTGAGGTGAATTTAGTATAAGTAATTAATAAATAATTAAAATTTAATAAATATCTTAAATCTAATGAAGCTGGATTGGCAGAATAGACTGAAATGACATAAATAAATGGAGCAAATGCTCTATTTTTTTAAAAATAACTTGCTTAATATCTGCAGTGTGTACGGACACCCTTGAAACAAAAAGATTCTAAAAGGATAAATACAATGAAAAAAACACTCCTCTCATTGGCGGCATTTTCTGCAATTGGACTTGCAGGAACTGCACAGGCAGCAAAAGTCGATGTCTGCGTATTTGATTTGCTGGGTAAATCCGGTGAATCTTTTCAGATGGCTCAGGAATGGGCATTGGCGGCAAAAGGCTGGGGTGCTGAAGTAAATTTGATTCCGCGTCAGGATGAAGCTGTTGCGGATAATGATTTTAAAGCTGGAAAATGTGACGGTGTATTTATGACGGCCATGCGCGCGCGTCAATACAATAAATTTGCCGGCTCTATTGATGCATTAGGCGGTGCGCCAAGCAATGAAATTGCCAAGCGTGCGATTACCTTTGCATTGGACAAGCGCAATGAAAGCAAAATGGTCAGCAATTTAGGCGGTAAAAAATACGAAGTGGCCGGCATTGCGCCTTTAGGTTCAGCTTTCATTTTTGTCCGGGATAAAAAAATCGACTCAATTGAAAAAGCGGCCGGTAAAAAATTTGCTGTGCTCGGCTATGACGAAGCGCAAAAAATCATGGTGCAGCGTGTAGGTGCGCAGGCGGTGATTTCAGATGTTTCCAACTTTGTGGCGAAGTTCAATAATGGGCAGGTCGATATGGTTGGCGCGCCAGCATATGCGTATAAGCCGTTGGAAATTTACAAAGGCTTAGGCAGCAATGGCGCAATGTTCAATTTTCCTGTCCTGCAGGTGACCGCTGACTTTATTGTGCGTCCAGATCAGTTTCCAGCAGGCTTTGGCCAAAAGTCACGGGACTGGTTTGTGAAAAACCTGCCGAAGAGTTTTGCTATGATCAGCCGTTTAGAAGCCGGCATTCCAGCAAAATATAAGCTGAATCTGACAGCGGAAGATAAAACCAAATATCAAAAACTGCTGCGTGAAGGCCGCATGGATATGACCAAGCGCGGCATTTATGATCCGGGCATGATGTCAGTGCTGAAAAAAGCGCGCTGTTCTGTCGATAAGGCAAATTTTGAATGTTCACTTGGCGGTGAATAGTTTGATTTTTAACAAAAAAAAGCCTAGATGATTCTAGGCTTTTTTTACATGATGATTTGTCAGTTTCGCCATTGAGCAGAACGGTGAAGCGCGCAATGATATCAACGCAGAAGGTTCTTCAGCTTATGGTGCGGAACAGAAAAAGCGCAGCATGCCGATAAGCAAAACAATGGGCATAAAAATAAACCCAAATATAAAAGCAAGAATAGCAGCACTCAAAAGGAAAGAAAAATATGGCGAAGCAATGGATGAAAGCATGCGCATTAACTGCAGGATTAATGGCCGCCGCTGGCGCCGTTCAGGCGAAACAAGTGGTATGCGTATTTGACTTGGTGGGTAAGAGCGGTGATGTATATGCGCTGATGAAAGACTATCAGCTGGCCGCAAAAACTTGGGGCGCTGATATAGAGCTGCGTGTGGGACAGAATGAAGCAGTGATTGCTGAAGATTTTAAAGCAGGCAAATGTGACGGCATCAGTGTAACTGGTATGCGCGGCCGTCAATTTAACTCGTTTACAGGCTCATTGGATGCAATTGGCGCCATTCCGGATTTGAAGCTTGCTGTAAAAGTGATGCAAGGGCTTGCCAATCCAGCATTTTCAAAAAGCATGGTGCATGGCAAATACGAAGTCGCTGGGGTAATTCCTGTGGGGGATGCCTATTTGCTGGTGAATGACCGCAGCATTAATACGGTCGCGAAAGCTGCAGGCAAAAAAATTGCAGTGCTGGACTATGATGAGGCGCAAAAAATTATGGTGCAGCAGGTCGGCGCGCAAGCGGTCAGCGCGGACGTGACGAATTTTGGCGCTAAATTCAATAATGGCCAGGTTGATATTATCGGCGCGCCTGCGGCTGTGTTCAAGCCCTTGGAATTGCACAAAGGCCTGGGCGCTAAAGGCGCTATCGTTAATTATCCAATCCTGCAGGTGACAGGCAATATTATTATCCGCCCAGATAAATTTCCTGAAGGCTATGGCCAAAAATCACGCGACTGGGTGAAAGGCCAGCTGCCGCGCGCCTTTTCTATTTTAGGCAAAATGAAATCAGATATTCCAAGCAAATACTGGATGGATGTACCGGTGGCGGACCGTCCCGGTTATCAAAAAATGATGCGTGAAGCGCGGATTGATTTAACGAAGCGCGGCGTGTATGAGAAACGCATGATGAAGCTGCTGTGGCAATTTCGCTGCAAGCAGGACCCGAAAAACTTCGAATGCGCCTTACAGGATGAGAACTATAAACAATCCTGATAGAATTGCTCTGAATTGACTTTTAATCTGCAAGACTGCCCATATATCGAGTATGCTATACTTGAAATATAGTCTTTTTTTAAAGATCTGAACCGAACAGAGGAATTGACCATGAATGCCCAAGCACTTGTGCTGACTGAAAATGCTGCCAATAAAGTACGTCAACTGCGTGACAGTGAAGGTAATCAGGAGTTGATGCTGCGTGTTTATGTAACAGGCGGCGGCTGTTCAGGGTTCTCTTATGGCTTCAATTTTGCAGAAAGCCAAAATGAAGATGATGCGGAATACAGCAATGGCGATGTGAAAATGCTGGTGGATTCTCTGAGCTACCAATATTTAGTGGGTTCAACAGTCGATTATATCGAAGGATTGGAAGGTTCCCGTTTTGTAGTTCAAAACCCGAATGCTTCAACCACATGCGGCTGCGGTTCATCTTTCTCTATTTAAGACTGAACAACGGTTCATAAAAAAGCCCTTGGAAGAGGGCTTTTTTTTTATGCTGATGGCATCTTAAAATGGCATTGCCTGAAAAGAACTAGGCTTCCGGATCCAGCTTAATCGCTTCCAGCAGGTCAAAAATAATAGTGGTGACATCCTGGCTTAAATCACGGTTATTGAAAATTTCATAAGCGGTAATAGTCACATCTGTATCGCTGGGCAGCAGTTTTTGTTCTTCTTCGATTAAATCATTAATCGGCAGCAGGGTTTGCTTCACTTCCAAACGCAGCACATCTTTAAATTCTAGATTTTCATCTTCCAGCTCAATCAGCTGCTCATTAAAGAACGGAAGCAAAATTGAATGGAGATAGGGTTGAATCTCAATAATATCAAAGATTTCGATATCACGGGTTTGCTCAATCGTGCTGATGTGGTCATTCACTTCAATTAAGATATGGTAGTAACTCACATTGCTCTCCACTCAAATGTATTTAGATTTGGTTTGACTGTCCACAATAGCATGAATTCAGTTTTTTGTAGTTTAAATCCGTGATAAAGACATAGAAAAATTAAGGATTTTTACATCTGTAGCGCATTACCGGCGCGCATACAGCAGGCTTTGATCGGCAGGCTTCAGCTTAAAATGCTGCAGATCCTGTTCACCTAAAACAGGGTACATTAAGGCTTCTGGATCGGCATGATGGCCTAAGCCCAGCGCATGGCCTAATTCATGCGCCAGGGTAAGGCGCAAATCATCTTCGGTATCAAACTGATAAATTTGGATTTGATCGCCCATAAAAACACCTTTATGAAATTCACGCGGCGGAAACCGGTTTTTGGCCTGCATGACATTCCAGTTGTAGCGCTCAATGCTGCTGTTGTGCTGGCCCACTTGCTGATTATATTGCGCATTCATTTGATTGTAGTAGGCAATATTGCGCTGCAGCTGCTGAGCTTTTTCTTTCAGGGCTTGATATTGCGCTTCAATGCGCTGGCGGTTTTCTCCCTGCTCATTTTCAATTCGGCTCCAGCTCATGCGCTGCTGATTCAGATAATCAGCTTCAGCCCGCAGCTGGATCTGCTCTTGACGCAGGCTTTGCTGCATTTGCTCTAAACTGCTTTTAGAGACATCTAAATTGCCGGATATGCGCTGATTGCTGCTGTGTTCCTGATCCAGTTCCTGCTGGGTCTTTTTAAAGGCATTGTAGTTTTCCTGCCGCGCATCATAAATCAGCTTAATTTTCAGCTGGGCTTGGTCATCATAGACAAACAGCTGTTTTTGTGTCCCGTCATGCCAAATTTGAATGGCTTCTTTGCTGAGCTGAATCGCTTGTTCTTTACTCATGCCAAAACGCGGGTCAACTTCTGCAATCTGATAGCGCAGGCGGGTATCCAGCGGATGCATGATGCGGTCAGACCATGCGTTATAGCGCAGCTGAAAATTATTTCTCGTTTGAAAGTGAAAAAAAAGTAGAGTCAGGGTGATGAAAGCAATGATAACAATGCGCATAAGTCATTATAAATTTTAGTATTTAATGTAATTTAACTGAAAATAAGCGGTTTTAAAATCATTATGGGCATAAAAAAACCGCGCTTTCGCGCGGCTTTTTTTTAACTCTTTCGAGTCAGATCAAAGAGACAAATTATTTTTTGTCATCTTTCACTTCAGTGAACTCAGCATCTACAACGCCGTCGTCCGCTTTTTGCTGTTGACCTTCACCGCCTTGGAATGCGTTTGGATCAAAGCCTTCAGCGCCGCCTTGACCTTGCGCCGCTTCATAAGCGCGCTGCGTGATCGGCATAATGATGTTTTGAAGCGCTTCAGTTTTCGCTTTAATCGCATCTACATCATTTTCTTTTGCAGCTGCTTCCAACTCAGAAACTGCAGTGTCGATCGCAGTTTTTTCGTCAGCAGTTACTTGCTCGCCAAGATCTTTCACTGCTTTTTGAGCAGAAGATACAAGGGCATCCGCTTCGTTGCGTGCTTTTGCTAACTCTTCAAACTTACGGTCTTCTTCTGCATTCGCTTCAGCATCTTTGATCATTGCTTCGATTTCAGCATCAGACAAACCTGAGTTTGCTTTGATCTGGATTGATTGCTCTTTACCAGTGCTCTTATCTTTCGCAGATACCTTTAAGATACCGTCAGCATTGATGTCGAACGATACTTCAATTTGCGGTACACCACGTGGAGCAGGTGGAATGTCGCCCAATTGGAAGTTACCCAACAATTTGTTTTGCTGAGCCATTTTACGTTCACCTTGGAACACAGAAATGTCTACAGCTGGTTGGTTGTCCGCAGCAGTTGAGAACACTTGAGATTTCTTCGCAGGAATCGTGGTGTTTTTCTCAATAATTGCTGTTAACACGCCACCCATGGTTTCGATACCAAGTGTCAACGGAGTAACGTCAAGAAGAAGCACGTCAGTTTTGTCACCAGACAATACCGCACCTTGAATCGCAGCACCAATCGCCACTGCTTCGTCAGGGTTCACGTCTTTACGCGGCTCTTTACCGAAGAATTCTTGTACTTTCTGCTGAACCATTGGCATACGAGACTGACCGCCCACCAAGATCACGTCAGAGATGTCAGAAGTCGAAAGACCAGCATCTTTAAGCGCGATACGGCAAGGCTCAATTGTACGGGCAACCAAGTCAGCAACTAAACCTTCAAGTTTTGCACGTGTTACGTTGATCACTAAGTGTTTAGGACCAGTCGCATCAGCCGTGATATATGGAAGGTTGATTTCAGTTGCATTTGACGAAGAAAGCTCAATTTTGGCTTTTTCAGCCGCTTCTTTCAAACGCTGCAACGCAAGCGGATCATTCTTCAAGTTTACGCTTTGTTCTTTCTTAAATTCTTCAACCAAGAATTCAATTAACGCGTTGTCAAAGTCTTCACCGCCAAGGAAAGTATCACCGTTTGTTGATAACACTTCGATTTGTTGGTCGCCATCAAGGTCAGCGATTTCAATGATTGATACGTCGAATGTACCGCCGCCTAAGTCATAAACCGCGATTTTACGATCGCCTTCTTTTTTGTCCATACCGAACGCAAGTGCCGCAGCAGTTGGTTCGTTGATGATGCGTTTAACATCAAGACCTGCAATTTTACCTGCATCTTTAGTTGCTTGACGCTGTGCATCGTTAAAGTAGGCAGGCACAGTAATCACGGCTTCAGTAACGGTTTCGCCTAAGTAGTCTTCAGCTGTTTTCTTCATCTTTTTCAAGATTTCAGCAGAGATTTGCTGCGGCGCAAGCTGTTTGTCGTTAACTTCAACCCATGCATCGCCGTTGCCAGCCTGAATGATTTTGTAAGGAACCAGGCCAATATCTTTTTGTACCGCTTGGTCTTGGTACTTACGGCCGATCAAACGCTTGATTGCGAATAATGTGTTTTTCGGGTTAGTCACTGCTTGACGCTTAGCAGACTGGCCTACCAGAATTTCACCATCTTTATACGCAATAATAGATGGGGTTGTGCGAGCGCCTTCAGCATTCTCGATGACTTTAACTTTGTCGCCTTCAAGTACGGCTACGCAAGAGTTTGTTGTACCTAAGTCAATACCAATGATTTTAGCCATTAGATGATTTCCTCCAAAATTTTTTTTGCAATGTTTTTGCTTGTTATCCGATATGAGAGCCGTTCAAAATTTTTCAAGTTCTTTTGATGAAAATTTTTAACAAACTCTCGAATTTAAAGGTTTATCCGCCAACCATGACCATCGCAGGGCGAAGCAGGCGGCTATTTAAGGTGTAGCCTTTTTGCAATACGGTGCCAATTTGGCCGGCTTTCGCATTTGGATCAATCCCGACTGCCTGATGCAGGTCAGCATTGAAGCCATTCGCGGTATCGGCTTCCGCCACGCCGAATTTTTCCAGTGTGGTCAGTAATGATTTCAGGGTCAGCTTGACGCCTTCAAGCACAGGCGTTTCTTCTTCACCGGCTGCGGCAATTGCGCGTTCCAGGTTGTCGACAGAATCCAGCAACTCTTTAGCAAATTTTTCAAGCACCGTTTCTTTGTGTTTTTCTGCTTCACGCTGAATACGCTCAACACTTTTTTGCGCTTCATACACTGCGTTAGCAGTACGCGCTTTTTCAAGTTTCAAGCTTTCTTCTAAATTGGTGATTGTTGCCTGTAAATCTTCAACTGAAACTTCAGCTTGCTCGTTTTCAGCCTGAGTTTTCGCTTCAGGTTCTGCAGCCTGCTCTAGATCTTGAACGTCTTGGTTGTGCTCAGTCGCCATTGATTTACTCCGTTTAAATGGGTTCTTAAACATGTACAGTCCTGTTGGTGCCAGTTCTAACTGCGTTAATTCTGAACTGCCATGATTTGCTAAATTTCATGATTAGTAAAGAAGTCGGGGCTGGCTGTAAAAATTCAAGCGAACAGACTCATTAATTAATACTTTTTATGATAAAAGCCGGTTAAATCATGGTAAAGACAGTGAATCTTCACTTATTTTTATAAAAAATAAATTATTGTTTTAGTGGATAATAGGTTTCTATTTGTTAAATAATAGGTTTCTAATTGTTAAAAGAGGCTTTGCTGATAATTTTCAGCTGTTTCCCTTCCAGAGAGTCAAAAGCATAATATGGTCCATGGGAAGCGGCCATATCTTTGAAAAGAGGGATATGGTGACAGCCGTCAAATTTGTAAGATTCTTCAGGATGAGTGCCGCAGCGGATCATTTTTTTAGTGCGATCAATGTTTGCATATAAAAGCTTTTAATAGCAGCTTAATAAAATATTTCACAAAAAATGATCAAATTTTTATGATTGCACCTCGATTCTATTGCTGTAGTTTCTTCTTGTTTTTTGAAATGTGTTTTTCATGGCTTATTCACCTTCTGAATCAGCTTTTTTTTTGCTGAGCCGATATGCGTTTAACAGGCAGGCCATATTTGTGAACTTAAAATGCAGCAGTTTGCTTCAGCTGCACATCAAAAGCGCATAATGCCTGCAACGGCTCAAGTGGCTTCCAGTGACAGAACAGCCTGCAGCGCAACAGAGATTTTTTTGAGTTTTCAGCATGCCTTTCTGAGGGCGTTATGTAGCGAAGCAGTCAACATATAAACAGCTGCTGTTGCTAGGCATTGAACAGTCATGCTGGATGAGCAGCCTACACACTTTTTTTTACTCAGATAGGGCGACAGAGGCTTGGACTGCAGTATTCAAAAGTAACAGGTGTGGCTATAAAGAGGGTTTTGTCAGGCTGGGTTTTATGCATTATCCATATGTTTAAATCAAACAAGCCTATCTATCAGGGCTTATTTGATTTTAAGCTGTTTAAAGAGAGCAAACGGCTGGGTCAGTCATTCTGCTGGCGCCGTGAATCATTCCAGCGTTTGTTTTGCTGCTGGCGCTGGTGATCCCATTGCTTGCGCTGTTCCGGATGCTGCTGCGCTTGATCGCGTTTTTTACGGTCATATTCATTGCGTTTATCGCGGTCATGCTGCGCTTTTTGACGCTGCTGCTCTAAGCGCTGGCGTTCAGCTGCATTTCTTTTACGTTCCCAGTCCTGCTGGTTTTTACGGTTTTGTTCCCAGTTGCGGCGTTCAATTTCCTGTCTGCGCCGCTCCTGTTCAAGGCGGCTGCGCTGCTGGTATTCCCAGCGCTGGCGGTCCCGTTCACGGTCATAACGGTAATCGTAGTCGCGGTCATAGCCGTATCCATAATTGCGGCCATGATCATAACGGCCATCATGGTAGCCGTCATCTGGAAAAGCGACGCAGCCAACAGCCATAAATGCTGTCGCCAAAGACAGCAGAATAATTTTTTTAGCCATGGTCTGGATCCTATGTCAAATGGAGCAGCAAAAAACTCCAGAAATTGAATGAAAATTGTCAATGACATGCTCTTGAAAGAAGCTTAGCTTAGGATGCGATAGGCTGTGTATTTGCTTGTTTAGACTTGTATAAGAAAATGGTCACACAAAGGCTGATCATGTAGAAATTATGAAGAATGGATAAAAGGATGTCCGCAATGACTGCGTTTAATCAGAAAATGCAAGGTTTTTTGGAAAAGGGCCAAGGCGCTGCAGGCCGCGCATTGGATAAGCTGCCGGGTTTTGTACAGGAGCGCTTAGCGAAAGGCTTGGGCTATCCCTATGTGTTTCCAGAACTGGATCCTTTGATTAAATGCATGATGGCGGCTCAGCTTAAACAGGGGAAAACGGGTTTTATCGGCGCAGATGTGCAGCGTTCGCGCAAGGCATTTGATTTGCAGATGCAGTCGATTAAAGTTAAGCCGACACCAGTCAAGCAAGTTGAAGACCTGCGTTTGCCTTTGCAAAGCGGCACCGTATTTGCCCGGCATTACCATTCTGCGCCGAATAAGAAGCTGCCGATGATTGTGTTCTATCATGGCGGCGGTTTTGTGGTGGGCAATATAGATACGCATGATGAAGTGTGCAGGCTGCTGGCTGTGCATGCCAAAGCGCAAGTGCTCAGCATTGATTATCCGCTGGCGCCTGAAGCTGGCCCGAAACAGGTGATTCAGTGCTGTGAAGATGCGCTGGCATGGGTGTATCAAAACAGCCGGCAATTGAAAATTTTAAAAGGCCGCATCGCCGTGGCCGGTGACAGTGCAGGCGGCAATATTGCAACGGTGGTTGCGCAGCGCACAGCGCAGAAAGCCTATGCGCCGCAAGCGCAGCTGCTGCTGTACCCTGTGGTGGATTTTAAAAGCCGCCATCCTTCATTCTTTGCATACAAAGAAGGTTTAGTGCTGACAGCGGCGGATATCGATTGCGTCACAGACTATTATGCAGAACAGCACCAAATAGCGCTGGATGATCCGCTGATTTCGCCCACATACGGAAAATTTGAAAAATTAGCGCCGGCTTATATCATTACAGCGGGTCATGATGTACTGCATGATGAGGCGGAAATTTATTCGCATAAACTGCGTCAGCATGGCATTAAGGTGCATTATCAGGAATATGCCGATCAGACGCATGGCTTTATCAATTTAACGCCTGTTTCTTTCCGCGCTAAAAAATACGTGATTGAGATCAGCAAAAACTTCCGCAAATTTTGGGATAAAAAAGGCAGTTAAGCATCGGAAGGTGTTTCACGTGAAACACCTTTCTTATTTCTGCTGTATTTGCACTTCTGGAAAAATCAATTCAAATTCTGAAACATAAAAACTCTGCAAATAACGCGCTTTAGAAAAATATCCTGTGTTTTTTTCCACTGCACTGAATGAAGTTTAGCTAAATGTCCACGAAATTGGGGCGAAAACTGATAACGCTTCCCTTGCCATGCCTGGCAAATTCTTAAAGCGGCTGTTGGAAGCCAGTCACTGCGAATTGAAAAACTATGCGATTTTTTTGATTTTTTTAAATGCAATTGCATGCTTTGCTGCGCAAAATGGATTGTGCAGCAGGTTTCCTGCCCTTGTTCCTGCCATTTAAATTCCGCCAGCTCTTTAGGAATCCCCCAAAGCTGCTGGCCATGCTGTACAGAAGCTTCAGTCGATACAAAAAATTTGGGAATAGAATTGAGGCGCAATTTGGAGATCAAAGGATGATCGAGAATGAGCAGCTCATCATAAGGCCCAATGGGTGAACTGTGATAGCGCACCAGTAAAACTTGAACCATGCGGCCAAGGGGTGATGCAGCCTGACGGAAATATTTGCACCTCTGTATAAAGGAAGGCGTTAGCCAGTAGTTTAAAATAAAAGCTTCTCCTTGGAGGCGCTAGGGAGGGGGATGGGTCAGCGTCCGGCTGCTCCGTAAATGCTGCTTCATTAGTTTTCTCATTTATATAGAGCAAAGCTACTGCTTTATTCTGTATGAGAGGCTAAAATATCGCCAGCAATAAATACAACTTTAAAGAGATGAGTCAACGCATGTTAAAACAAGCACTTTTTGCCACAGTTGCTGCTATAAGCCTTAATGCATGGGCCGATAACAGTATTGTAGAGATGAAGACCAATCAGGGCACCATTGAAATAGAGCTTTACAATGACAAAGCGCCAATTTCTGCAAAAAACTTTGAAGACTATATTAAGGCGGACTTTTACCGGGGCACGATTTTCCATCGTGTGATTCCTGGCTTTATGATCCAGGGCGGCGGTATGGATGCGCAGATGGCAGAAAAGCAAACGCGCGCGCCTATTAAGAATGAATCTTACAACGGTTTGAAGAATACGCGGGGCACTTTGGCAATGGCTCGCACCAATGACCCAAATTCTGCAAGCAGTCAATTTTTCATTAATACGGTAGACAATGACTTTTTGAATAAAAGTGCAATGAATGCAGGATATGCGGTCTTCGGTAAAGTGATTAAAGGTATGGACGTGGTCGATAAGATTGAAAAAGTGCCCACTGTTAACCGCGGCGTGCATCAAAATGTACCGCAAAGCCTTGTGCTGATTCAAAGTGTGAAGATAAAAGCACCGGCAGCGCAAAAAAATGAAAAATAAAGTAAATAATAAAACATTTGCATTTATGATTTAAAATCATTGCTTTAGGGTTTTAATTGCTTTTTTATGCGCCATTTTGGCGCATAAAAAAGAAACACACAGTAAAACAAGCTGTTAAAAGC
>NZ_JAGFEU010000008.1:0-143584 GCF_039655955.1 Acinetobacter sp. CWB-B33 | reverse complement strand
AAACCAAACTCAATCAATTCAATCAAGTCTTTGTTTCTTAAGAAGTTTTAATCTTCATCACCGCCGATGGATGTGCATTCTACAGCATTTCCTACCACACGCAATACCTTTTTCTTAATATTTTCACCGTGTGTCTTTTTTTTAAACATTTTATAGCTATTAAGTATTATTATTGGCCTAATCTATCCTAATTGCCTTGAAAATTTGGTTTGATTTACCCTTTACCCATGCAACCTTATTTTTAAAATTTAAAATGTTCCCAAAGATTACCCTAAACGCACTATGTGTATGCGCTGTTTTTTTCAGCGCCGCCTCATGTGCAGATCCAGTTTCAAACCCGTACAGCACGACCTTTTCCATTTTAAGCTACGCAAAATGGAATACCGCCATGCCTGAAATTTGTGTAGTGGACAATTCTGCGCTTGCGCAGCAATTCCAAAGCCACTCACCCAATTCTTCAACTTTCAAAATTTCCAGCATTTTGAGCAATGCCATTAAAAGCAAAGATTGTGAAGTTCTAATTTTTTCAACATTATCGCCCAAAGCCGAACAGCAGCTATTGAATACCGTTGTCAGCTTTCCCGCCCTATCAATCAGCACCAATAATGCAGAATGTGAATTGGGTAGCGCATTTTGCATCTATAAACGCAACAGCAGCTACGCATTTAAGGTGAATTTAAACAGCCTAGCTCAAGCCAAAGTTCATATTGATCCACGTGTATTACTTCTTGGAAAAAATGTGGAGGGCAATCAATGAAACAGCTATATACTCCTATTACACTGCATCAGCTGTTTACACGCTCTCAACTGACGATTTTTGTCCTGACTTTCACGATTTGCTCTGCCATTTTTTTAGTAATCTCTACATACACAATGAATGCTTATGCCAAAAGCAGCCTGAATATTTTAACTGAAGCCTTAAATGAGCGAATTCAGCCCGCCGTTGTTTTTAATGATCGGCTCACGATCAATCAAATTCTGAACGAATATATTCAGCAATACCCGATTCGCGCCATTGAAATCAACGCACCCGACAACAGCATATTGGCTCACGCAGAGCAAAAAGACTTGCAGCAGTTTTCAAGCCAGTCATTTCTGGATCACTTGTTCTACAGCCAGCCGATTTATATGAATATCGAGCATAATCAGCAAAATTTCGGCAAATTGATTGTCTACGGCAACTCATCTGAGTTAGTGATTTTTTTCCATAAAATTCTATTAGCGCTGTTAATCGGCTTTATTTTACTGCTGGCAACAGCCTACTGGGCTGTAAATTCGGTCTACCAATACCTTATGCAGTCCATACGCATGATTGTAGAATCCGCGCAAATGATCAGCGTCAAGAAGAATTACAATATGCGGGTATCAAGTTCTGACATTCAGGAACTGCAGGCCTTAAGCACAGCCTTTAATGGCTTACTCAGCGAAATTGAACAGTCAAACCATACACTGCTATCTGAAAATAATAAGCTGCTGCATCAATCCAAGCATGACCCCCTAACCCTCCTGCCTAACCGCAGCTTCTTTTATCAAGAGTTGTTTAAGCTTTTTGAGGCAGCTGAACCACAGAATGCAGCCGTTTTACTGCTGGATCTCAATCATTTTAAAAATGTGAATGAAAAATTCGGCCATTTGGCTGGAGATGCTGTTTTGCGCGCATCATCCTATTGCGTCAAGAAAGTTCTGCCGGAGGATGCTTTTTTCTCACGCCTAGGAGGAGATGAGTTCGCCATCATCCTCCCAAACAGCTGCGTTTCCGCTGATATCACACATCACTGTCAACGCATCCAAGAGTGTTTTGCATCTACATTTATTTTTGAACAGCAAAATATCTCGCTCAGCATCAGCATCGGCGCGGCTTTTACCCACAAAGCCAAAACACCTGAAGAACTGATTGCGAATGCCGATCATGCGCTGTGCAAAGCTAAACAGCTGAATGAAAAATGGTATATTTACCCCAAACTTGATAATAAATAGGCACACCATGTTTAAAAAAGCAGCTACTGCTTGTTTCATTCTGACGTTAAGCGCAATTTTAAGCGCATGCATGAGTTTAGGAAATCTCAGCTACAAGCAAGCAAAAATGCTAAAAAAAGAGGGCTTTACACTCACCCAGGATGGCTGGACTTTAGCATTGCCTGAACACCTGCTGTTTAATTTTGATGATTATCAAATTAAAGAACACCAGCAAGAGCGACTCATTACGCTTTCCAATCAATTGCAGCAATACAATTTGGTGAAAGTTAAATTTGTCGGCCACACCGACAATATTGGCCAAGCCAGCTATAATTTATTGCTGTCGGAAAAGCGCGCGCAAAGCGTAGCCAATGTATTTTTAGCGCACGGGTTTAAAGCAGACAACATCCAGACGATTGGCCGCGGTTCCGACCTCCCTCTGGTCAGCAATGACACTGAAGAGCATCGTGCGCAAAACCGACGAGTAAACGTGACGATTATTCCTTAATTAATACGCAAGAAAAAAGCCTCCTGAACAGGAGGCTTTTTTTAATCTGGGAATTGCCAAATTTCAGGCATAAAAAAACCGCTTAACGCGGCATCTTTACTTGACCACTTCTGAAAAGTGGTCGGAGCAGTAGGATTCGAACCTACGACCCCCTGGTCCCAAACCAGGTGCACTACCAGGCTGTGCTATGCTCCGAATTGGGGTGAATGATGGGACTCGAACCCACGACAACCGGAATCACAATCCGGGGCTCTACCAACTGAGCTACATCCACCGTTACATCGCTTTCAGATTCTAAATATCAAGCAAACCAAAAATGGCGCGCCTGACAGGATTCGAACCTGTGACCATCCGCTTAGAAGGCGGATGCTCTATCCAACTGAGCTACAGGCGCATGCTCGATGATATAAAATATCATGCGATTATATTGCCTTGAAGAATTGGTCGGAGCAGTAGGATTCGAACCTACGACCCCCTGGTCCCAAACCAGGTGCACTACCAGGCTGTGCTATGCTCCGATTCATCTCAGCTTCGTATCGAACATCTCGTTCGGTACGGGGTGCATTTTAGGCGCGACGCCCAAGGACGTCAACACCTATATTTAAAAAAAGTTAAAAAACTGCTTCAACCGCTTATTTATCAAGCATTTTAAGCATTTTTTAATCAACTTTCAGCGTTTTAAACCCGCGCTGAAGTTCAGCATGCGGTCTAAAGGCAGTTTCGCGCGTTCAGCCAGTGCAGGATCAACGAATATTTCCTGATCGCCGCGCTGCAAAACCTGCAAAATGCCGTCTAATTCATTCATTGCCATCCACGGGCAATGCGCACAAGAACGGCACGTTGCCCCCTCACCGGCTGTTGGCGCCTCAATCAGAATCTTATCCGGCACCGCCTGCTGCATCTTGTAAAAAATGCCTCGGTCTGTCGCTACGATTAAACGCTCATGCGGCAAAGCCTGCGCTGCCTTGATCAGCTGAGACGTGCTGCCGACGGCATCTGCTATGTCGACTACCGATTCTGGCGATTCTGGATGCACCAGAACAGCCGCATCTGGATACAGCGCTTTCATATTGGCAATGCCGCGCGCGCGGAATTCTTCATGCACAATACAGGCGCCATCCCATAACAGCATATCAGCGCCAGTTTTCTTCTGAATATAGCGCCCCAAATGCTGATCGGGCGCCCAAATAATTTTTTCACCCAGACTATCCAAGTGCTCCACAATTTCTACTGCGCAGCTGGAGGTCACAACCCAATCCGCGCGCGCTTTAACAGCCGCCGAGGTATTGGCATACACCACAACGGTATAATCTGGGTGCGCATCGCAAAACTGGGTAAATTCATCCACCGGGCAGCCTAGATCCAATGAACAGGTTGCTTCTAGCGTTGGCATCAGCACTGTTTTTTCTGGCGATAAAATTTTTGAGGTTTCACCCATAAACTTCACACCAGCAACCACCAAGGTTGTCGCCGGATGGTCACGGCCAAAACGCGCCATTTCCAATGAGTCTGAAACGCAGCCGCCGGTCAGCTCAGCCAGCTCCTGCACTTCTGGATCGCAATAATAATGAGCGACAAGGACAGCATTGCGTTTTTTTAATTCAGCTTTGATCAATTCAAATTTTTCAAGCTTGGCTTCTTCCGTCAAAAGATGTTCCTTTACCTCACCCAAACGGTCTAAATGCGCCTGCACAATGGTTTTTGCTTCATTGGCAATTAAATTGTTCGCATCACTCATAACAAAATCTTCTCTATCCTTAATGCCCAGCCTATGCGGTGGACTCTACCCAATTTACCGGCCTGAAATAACGGTTAAGCTTTTTTGACCAGTCATTCAAAAGTATCCGTTATAAAAAAGCCTCGCGATGGAGGCTTTAAAAAAAATCTTTAACTGCTTAAGAGCGGTAATCCGCATTGATTTTCACATAATCATAGGAAAGGTCACAGGTATAGACCGTATCTTTCGCCTCGCCCCGCCCTAAATCGACACGAATGGTGATCTCGGATTTCTCCATCTCACGTGCGCCAGCTTCTTCCGTATAATCCGCTGCGGCTCCGCCATCTTTGCAAATTTGCACATCCCCCAGCCGCACCTGAATATTTTCTACATTCAGCTCCGGCACGCCGGCATAGCCAATGGCCGCTAAAATACGGCCCCAGTTTGGATCTGATGCAAACAACGCTGTTTTCACCAATGGCGAATGCGCGATGCTGTAGGCCACATCACAGCACTCTTGGGTATTGCCGCCGCCTTCTACAGCGACGGTAATGAATTTAGTCGCGCCTTCCCCATCACGGACAATCAATTGCGCCAGACGTTTCATGACACGCGTCAACACCTCTGCAACCGCTGCATAGCGGGCATCGCCCGTTGAACTGATCTCTATACCGCCCGCCTGGCCTGTTGCTGCAAAAATACAGGAGTCATTGGTTGATGTATCGCCATCAATGGTAATGCGGTTGAAAGAAACATTCACGGCATCTTTAAGCAGCTGCTGCACCAACTCACGGCTGATCGGCGCATCTGTTGCAACATAGCTCAGCATGGTCGCCATATTCGGGCGGATCATGCCTGCGCCTTTCGAAATGCCTGTAATGGTGTACGTTACACCATCCAGCTCAAACAGTTCAGATGCGCCTTTAGGGGTCGTATCCGTGGTCATGATGCCTTCTGCAGCATCAGTCCAAGAACTTTCATTCAGTGTATTCAAAGCAGGTTGCAAGCCTTGAATCAAGCGGTCAATCGGCAGCTGCTCGCCAATCACCCCTGTTGAAAAAGGTAAAATCTCAAACGGTTCAACATGAGCCAGCTCAGCCAATTTAAAACAAGTCGCTTTGGCATTTTCCATACCTAAGGCACCCGTTCCGGCATTCGCATTACCGGTATTAATGACCAAATAACGGGGATTGCCCATTTCCAAATGCTTTTTGCAGACACGTACCGGCGCTGCGCAAAATGCATTCTGTGTAAATACGCCTGCAACATTAGTGCCTGGTGAAAATTCAAAAACAACCAGGTCACGTCGGTTCTGATAGCGCACATACGCTTCTGCCGAACCAATTTTTACACCTTTCACCGCATGCATTTGCGGCATAGATACGTCACCAACTGCCATTTTAAATTTCCAATTCAGTTTGTCAGAAAAAATACAGCTTAGAGCAAAATACACAAAAAATCGAGCGCCTGCCTAGTTTAAGGCCATTTTTCTTATGCCATCCTTTTCGATAAAAAAACCAGCCGGCTGGCTGGTTTTTTAAAGCATGCAGAAGATATCAATTACGCGCCAGCTGTCCCGCTTCGTTCAGCAGCGCTTGTTTCGCTTTTTGCTGGCTTGCATCAGACAATGCTGGGTTGGATGCAACAATGCGGTCTGCATTTGCTGAATTCGCCGCAGCAATTTTTGCAGTCTGCATCACAATCGGGCGGTTTGGATTAGCAAAAGTATATTTGATACCTGTACGCGGACTGGCAATGGTCACCTGGCCATCAGCTCCGACTTGAGCTTGAGCAGTTTGCGCGCCTATGGCCTGCTTTACTTTTTCCGGTGTAGAGGTCTGTGTATTCGCAGCTGCAAATACAGGCATTGCAAGCAGAGCAATCATCAACGGCTGTAATACTTTTTTCATTGTCGGTTCCGTTTTCCAATTATCAATCTGAAACTAAATAACACTTAATTCAGCGAACTGCAAATACTATTCACAGGCTGAAAAACTTATGCCACAAAATAAATCAGAGCCTTTCGGCTCTGATTTAGGCAGTCATTCGTTAAATTTTACCATGGCACTGCTTATATTTCAGGCCTGAACCGCAAGGGCATGGCGAGTTGCGGCTTTCCGGCGCTTCAACCAATTGATTGCCGTGTACAGGTGTAAATTGCGCATCAACTTCAGCAGATAAATCATCAGCCAATAAGCTGTCAAATTCTGCATGCGACAAATTCAGCTGCATAGCATCCGCCTGAGCCTGCTTCTGCGCTTCCATCTCTGCCAGCTCTTCAGCAGTTGGCACATGAACGCGTGACAAATCAGTCACCACGTCCGATTTAATAACTGCAAGCATGTTCACAAACAGATTAAATGCTTCTTTCTTATATTCCTGCTCTGGATTCTTTTGTGCATAGCCGCGCAAATGAATGCCCTGACGCAGGTAATCCATGGCAGCCAAGTGCTCTTTCCAGTGGCGGTCCAGTGAGTTCAGCACAAAATACCGTTCCAGCTGCGCAGAAGATTCTGCGCCCATTTGCTCACGGCGGCTATGATAGCGTGACAAAACTTCATCCGTAATGCGCGCAACCAAACCTTCTTCGTCTAAGCGGCGGTCATTTTCCAGCCACTCACTGATCGGCAAATCAATCGCCAAGTCTTCGCGCAAAGCGCTTTCCAGGCCATTAATGTCCCACTGATCATGAATGGATTCAGGCGGCACATAAACTTCAATCACGCCTTTCATCACATCACGGATCATTTCATCAATGTATTCCTGCAATGAGTTTTCAGCCAAAACATCATCACGCTGCGAGTAAATAATTTTACGCTGTTCATTATTCACATCATCGTATTTCAACAAGTTCTTACGGATGTCAAAGTTGCGCGCTTCAACTTTGCGCTGCGCATTTTCAATTGAGCGCGACACCATTTTGTGCTCAATCGCTTCATCTTCTTGCAAGCCCATGGCGCGCATCATAGCAACCACGCGGTCACCGGCGAAAATACGCATCAAGTCATCTTCAAGCGATAAATAGAAACGCGAAACACCTGGGTCGCCTTGACGGCCGGCACGGCCGCGAAGCTGGTTATCGATACGGCGTGATTCATGACGCTCAGAACCGATAATATGCAGGCCGCCTGAGTTCAAAACCATTTCATGATTTTGTTCCCACTCAGCTTTCAAGCGCGCTTCATCTTCAGCCGTTGGCGCTTCAATTTTAGCCAGTTTGGCTTTCCAGTTGCCGCCGAGCAGAATATCCGTACCGCGGCCCGCCATGTTGGTGGCGATCGTCACTGCGCGCGGTGAACCTGCCTGTGCAATAATATCCGCTTCACGCTCATGCTGCTTGGCGTTCAATACTTCGTGCGCAATGCCTGCTTCTTTTAATTTATCAGACAAAATTTCAGACGCTTCAATAGTTGCCGTACCAATCAGGATTGGCGCAACACCCTCTTCATGCACACGCTGAATTTCTTGAATAATCGCGTTGTATTTACCGTTGCGGTTCAAATAAATTAAATCGTTCTCATCTTTACGGATCATTGGGCGGTGCGTTGGAATCAGCACCACATCCAAACCGTAAATTTCTTTCATTTCGGCAGCTTCGGTATCCGCTGTGCCGGTCATGCCTGAAAGCTTTTTGTATAGACGGAAATAGTTCTGGAAAGTTGTGGTGGCCAGCGTTTGGTTTTCCGGCTGAATTTCCAGGCCTTCCTTCGCTTCCACCGCTTGATGCAAGCCTTCTGACCAGCGGCGGCCCGGCATGGTACGCCCAGTGTTTTCATCGACAATAATGACTTCACCATCATGAATGATGTAATGCACATTGCGCTGATATAAATAGTGCGCGCGGATGGCCGCAGACACATGATGCACAAGGTTCAAATTGGCAGATGAATACAGGCTCTCACCTTCCGCCAGCAAGCCCATTTGAATTAAAGCGTCTTCAACGGTTTCATAGCCGATTTCGGTCATTTCAACGGTGCGCTGCTTTTCATCAATCCAGAAATGGCCGCCATCCGGCACTTTCTCTTCTTTTTGCGGATGCAGTGTTGGCGGAATGGAGTTGATTGCGGCATACAGCTGTGAAGAATCTTCACTTTGCCCTGAAATAATCAGCGGCGTGCGCGCTTCATCAATCAGGATCGAATCGACCTCATCGATAATGGCATAGGTCAGGCCGCGCTGTTTTTTCTCTGCCAGCGAGAACACCATGTTGTCACGCAGATAGTCGAAACCGAATTCATTATTGGTCCCGTAGGTGATATCCGCACGGTAAGCCTGCGCTTTTTCAGTCGGATCCTGCATGGAATAAATAATGCCGATGCTTAAACCCAAAAACTCAAACAGCGGGCGGTTCAGTTCAGCATCACGCTGCGCCAAATAATCGTTCACGGTAATCACGTGCACGCCTTCACCGCTGATGGCATTCAAATAGCAAGCCAGCGTACCCATCAGGGTTTTACCTTCACCGGTGCGCATTTCTGCAATTTTACCTTCGTGAAGCGTAATACCGCCAATCAGCTGCACATCATAATGGCGCATTCCCATCACGCGCTTAGCCGCTTCACGGCAGACAGCAAACGCTTCTGGAAGCAACTTATCCAGACTTTCGCCTTTATTATAACGTTGTTTGAATTCTTCAGTTTTTGCAGATAAGTCTGCATCGCTTAGTGCAGATATCGTCGGCTCGAGCGCATTCACTTTGTCTACGATTTTACGCATGCGTTTGAGTTCGCGCTCATTTTTAGTACCGAAGATGCCTCCGATCAGACTTGCCAACATGAATAGACTCTCTAAATCTTGCTTGTCAAATGAATAAGTTTTCTTAGTCGTTATTATGGTGCTAGAAATTTGAAGTACAAGGGCTTTGCGCAAAAAGCCGCTAAAAAAGTCTGATCTTTCATTCTAGCCCGATGGACCTAAGGCAAAGTAATGTAGCAAATTTTGTACAGCCGATACAGTAAATGCCCGATGACTCTCAGGATTTTTTCCACTGAATCGTTATTTTCTATTTTCACTTTACAGATAAAGAAATACATAAACAGTATTTTTCATAGTAAAGAAACTGCGCCATATTAAACAACATCTACATACAACAATGCATTATGAGGCTTGAAAATGAGTTTACGCTTAGGAGACACCGCACCCGATTTCACACAGGAATCCAGCGAAGGCGCCATCCGCTTTTATGACTTCCTCGGAGACAGCTGGGGCATTTTGTTTTCGCATCCCGCCGATTACACGCCTGTCTGCACCACCGAGCTGGGCTATACGGCAAAACTGCAGGATGAATTTGCTAAACGCGGCGTGAAAGCCATTGCGCTTTCTGTAGATGATGTTGAATCTCACAAAGGCTGGATCAATGACATCAATGAAACACAAAATACCACGGTCAATTTCCCGATCATTGCAGACAAAGACCGCAAAGTTTCTACGCTGTATGATTTCATTCATCCGAATGCCAGTGAAACTTTAACTGTCCGCTCTTTGGTGATTATTGATCCGAATAAAAAAGTGCGCCTGATTATTACCTACCCGGCATCCACAGGCCGCAACTTTAATGAAATTCTGCGCGTCGTTGATTCCCTGCAGCTGACGGATCACCATAAAGTGGCCACACCAGCCAACTGGCAGCAGGGCGATGATGTGGTGATTGTCCCATCGTTAAAAGATGAAGACGAAATCAAACAGCGCTTTCCAAAAGGCTATAAGGCCGTTAAGCCTTACTTGCGCTTAACACCCCAGCCTGAGCAAGGATAAGCACAGCTCTGCCCTTGCGCAAGACAAGAAACTATGCTTCGAGTCAGCACAAATTAACAGGACTCCTTTTTATTTTTCGCAAGGCAAACGGTGCGCGCAGTATTGAAAGCACTGCTTTTAAATATTCGCAAGACAAGCGAAGCACACAGCATAGAAAAGCAAAAAATTACGCTGCCATTAAAATAAGGGAGAACTTTTATAAATACGACGGCTGAACCGCGCTAAATTCAGACCGCATGACGAGCCGGTCTTGAGATTCTCCACAGCCTGCCTCCGCGCAGGCTTTTTTTTTCAGCCTGAAATATGAATCATTGCAAAGCTTAAACAAATACAATTTGGTGAAAATGCCTCCGCTCAGTTATAAATAACCGGACAACCGAATAAAAATGACATCATGATTTATAATATTCACCATTTGCACTGCGGCACCATGTGCCCTGTTTGCGGTCCGCTTTTCGGGCAAAACCGCTTTACAGCTAAAGTCATTTGCCATTGCCTGCTGCTGGAAACAGATCAAGGCTTAGTTTTGGTGGATACTGGACTGGGCGTTCAGGACTATCTGCACACCAAAACCCGTTTAGGCAGCTTCATCGCCCGTGCAGGGCGCATTGAAAACAATTTAGAACTTTCAGCGGTTGCGCAGATTCAGCGCTTAGGCTTTCAGCCCAAAGATGTGAAGCACATTCTGCTGTCGCATTTAGACTTTGATCATGCAGGCGGCATTTCAGACTTCCCTCAGGCCACCGTGCATGTGCTGTCCAGCGAATATAACGCTGCGCGCAATCTGAAATCATTCAAAAGCAAAGCCCGTTATAAACCGCAGCAGTTCCAGCAGCACCGTTACTGGAACTTTGTTGAACCGCTGCAAGGCGAAAGCTGGCATAACCTGCACCGCGTGCAAGGCTTTCAATTGTTTAATGACGATATTCTGCTGATTCCTTTAGCAGGCCATACTCACGGGCATTGCGGCATTGCAATCCGCAAGCGGGATGGATGGCTGTTTTTCTGCGGTGATGCCTATTACTCTCACTTAGAATTGGCCGGCGGACATTCCCTGAAAACACTCAATCAATTGGAACGCTTATTTGCTGTAGACAATCAGCAGCGCATAGCCAATTTAGAAAAAATTAAGCATTTAGCGCAAACTGAGCCGGCTATTGAACTCATCTGCGCACATGATCCTATTGAATTTTCGAGATACTCCGCTCTATGAAACGCCTTGCTTTAACACTCATGCTGAGCGCAAGCCTGGCAGGCTGCATGACATCTGCAGTTTGGCCTGATCAGCAGCGCCCGAAAAATTGGGGAACCGCCATTGAAGGCAACGCCAACTTTTATCAAATCAGCCCTTTCGTCTACCGCAGTGAACAGCCCCATTCTGACCTGCTGCCGTTGCTCAAAGCGCAAAATATTCAAGTGGTGATCAATTTAAGATCACGCAATGCCGATAAAAGCATACTGCCCGCCCAAGACTTTCAATTGGTGCATATCCCCATTCAGACCTGGGCGATTTCTAAAGAAGATTTGCTTCAGGTCATGCAAAGCATTCAGCACGCCCAGCAGAACCATCAGAAAGTTTTAATTCATTGCTATCACGGTTCTGACCGCACTGGCGCCAGCATTGCCATGTACCGGATTATTTACGAACAATGGCCTGTAGAAGATGCACTGAATGAAATGAAACATGGCGGCTATGGCTTTCACCCCATCTGGAGCAATATTGAAAAGTTATTCAGCCCTGAGAATATAAAATGGATCCGCCAGCAGCTGGGGAATCCATCTTGAATATTATTATCTATGTGGATGCTGCTTAGCGCTTATCGAGCGGCACCCAATCAATGACCCATGCAGACTTCATGCCCAAACTGGCATCGGAGTTGATTTTCTTGCGCGCAGAATCTGCGGATTCACGGTCTTTCGATGGGCCCACCATGATACGGATGCCTTTTGAGGTCGGGCTCTTGGTCACTCGATAGCCTTTTGCCCTCAGCTTAGACGCCACTGCGTCCGCATTGGCCTCATTGGCTGCCAGCGCCACCTGCACCATCCATTGCTTATCGCCATGTTCCAGTAAATCACGGGCTTTTTCCGCTTCAGCTTTTTTCTTGGCGTCTTCTTTATGCTTCGCTTCGGCTTTCTGCTTTTCTTCTGCCTTCCGCTTGGCTTCTGCGGCTTGTTTTTCAGACGCCTGTTTTTCTGCGGCTTTCTTTTCAGCCGCTAAACGTTCAGCTTTCCGCTTTTCATCCGCAGCATGTTTTTCCGCATCAGCAGCTTTTCTGGCAGCATCCTGTTTGGCTTGATCAGCCTTGAGCTGTGCTGCTTTCTGCTGATCTAACTTTTTTTGAGCCGCCAGTTTATCCTCAGCAAGATGCTTTTGTTTAGCGGCCTGATCCTCTACCAGCTCTGGCGGAATGTTATCTGAACTTTGCTGCGCTGAACGGCGCGCATTCAATTCTGCATATTCTTCGGCAGCTTTGCGGGCAGCATCCGCTTCAGCCTGCTGCTGCATTGCCAAGAATTCTGCAGCGCGCGCTTCCTGCTCAGCTACAGACTTTTCACGGGCTTGGCGCTGCGCTTCCAGCAGGCGCTTTTCCGTTTCAACATCTACAGTCAGCTGAGATGCGCTGTTATTGGTATTTTTTTGAGCAGCCTCAACAGCAGTTTCAGACGCCTGAACCTGATTGTGATGAATTTCTTCTTTGCCTTTTAAAAGCAATGCGGTCAGCAAGACACCGCCGCTTAATAAAACAACACCGCCCATCCAGCGCTGTTTGTTATTCATTGACATTCTTCCAAATACTCCCATACCGCTTCTAAGGTATGAAATGAACCACATACCAAAATCAGCTGATTATTTTTCGCTTCATCTACGGCTGATTTAAAAGCTAATTTCACACTGTCAAAGTGCTGCACATTAAGCCCCTGCAGTGCAGAATCCAATTGTGTGATATCGGCAGCGCGCGGAACGGTTAATGGTGCAATTTTCCACATTAAAACAGTGTCTTTCAATAAATTGGCGACAGAATTTATATCCTTGTCTGACAGCATTGAAAAAACACTGATAACTTCTGTGTACTGTTTATTGTATTCTAAGAATTTCTGCAATTGCTTTAACAAAAAATCAACGCCATGCGGATTATGTCCGGCATCAAAAATCACCGTTTTTTCTGCAATTTTGCGCACTTCAAAACGGCCTTGCAGCTTGGCATTGATAATACCCCTCTCCATTGCTGACTGTGATACCGTCAGTCCGCTGAGCAGAACCGCTGCGGCAGCGGTAGAGATATTTTCTAAGGCTAAACTGCCGATTGGCAACTTCAAAGTCGTGCCTGCAGATGCAAACAGCCAGGACTGGCCATCTTCTGCAAATTGATAAAAATAATCGCGGTTGACTGCATAAAGCTGAGCTTGGCAATCATCAGCTTTATTTTGAATGGCGTGCGGCAAGTCCTGCTGACCGCCAAAAACCACGGGGATATTCGGACGGATAATACCGGCTTTTTCAAAAGCGATCTTTTCAATGGTATCGCCCAGCCAATCAGTATGATCCAGACCAATATTGGTAATGACCGCAACATCCGGATCAATGACATTCACTACATCCAGACGGCCGCCTAAACCGACTTCCAGCACCCAAACATCACACTGCTGCGCTTTAAAAATGACAAAAGCCGCTAAGGTCGTGGCTTCAAAAAAAGATAAGGATAAATCACAGTCACGGCGCGCCTGATCGACAGCCACAAAAGCCTCGATCAGCGTTTGGTCGCTGACTTCCATTCCCTGCAGCTTTACCCGTTCATTGAAGCGGTAAATATGCGGGGACTGGTACAGCCCCACTTTATAGCCTTGCGCATTTAGAATGGCGGCCAACGCGGTGGTGGTAGACCCCTTGCCATTGGTTCCTGCTACGGTAAATACTTTGGCCTCCGGACGTGTCACCCCCAGTGCTTCTGCCACTGGAATCACGCGCTCTAAGCCTAAATCAATGCCCGTAACATGAACATGGCTCCAATAATCGAGCCATGTGTTTAAAGAATCGGTTGCAAGAGGCGCTGTGTTCAAGTCAAGTTCATCAATTTACTGATAATGCGGTATACAGTATCACGTAATGCGTGGCGGTGAACAATTTGATCGATTACGCCATGATCAAGTAGGTATTCTGCGCGCTGGAACGGTTCTTCCAGTTTCTCACGCACCGTCTGTTCAATCACGCGCTTGCCGGCAAAGCCGATCATGGCTTTAGGTTCAGCAATATGCACATCGCCCAGCATGGCCAAAGATGCTGTGACGCCGCCATATACAGGATGGGTCAGCACAACAACATAAGGCAAGCCCGCTTCTTTCAGGCGCTGAATCGCGGCTGAAGTGCGCGCCATTTGCATCAGGGACAGCATGCCTTCCTGCATGCGTGCGCCGCCAGAAGCAGCAAAACAAATTAACGGCTGTTTCTGTTCAATGGCGCGTTCAGCAGCCTGTACAAAACGGTCGCCCACTACAGTGCCCATTGAACCAGCCATGAAATCAAACTCAAAAGCGCAGGCAATTAAAGGGATGCCTTTCAGCAGACCTTGCATCACCACTAACGCTTCAGTCTCGCCGGTTTTCTGCTGCGCTTCAGCCAGACGCTCTGGGTATGGCTTGCTGTCAACAAAATGCAGCGGATCTTTGGCTTTAAATTCCTGACCCAATTCATTTTGCACTTGATCAAAGAACCAATTTAAGCGGTCGCGCGCTTTCATGCGCAGATGTTCGTCGCATTGCGGGCAAACATAAGCATTGAACGACATTGCTGTACGGGTCACTAAAGCATGGCACTCAGGGCATTCAATAGTCGGCTCTGTAAAAGTGGCTTTAAGCGCCTGCTGTTCATCGGGCATATGGATGCCTGGCACAGCGCGGTCCGTCCACGGTGTAGACGGGTTTAGAATTTTCCCTGATTTCACGTCTTGACTCATACTAACTCATCGAGCGCGGCTCGAAGCTCCTTAACTTTATTCACCGTTGCTGTAACGGCTTGTTCTGGGGCTAAATTTGCAAACTGCTTAACAAAGGCGCTGCCGACAATCACGGCATCTGCAGCCACACCCATGGCTTTAGCAGATGCAGCGTCGCTGATACCAAAACCGACACCAACTGGAATATTGGTATACGATTTGATTTTCTGAATGCGGCTGGCCGCTTCTGCAACATCTAAAGTCGCAGCGCCTGTCACCCCTTTCAGGGAAACATAGTAAATAAAGCCGCTGGCCTGCTTCACCACATGCTGAATGCGCTCATCTGTAGATGTTGGCGCCAGCAGGAAGATCTGATCCATGCCGTATTTCTGCAGCACTGCATCTAAATCTTTTGCTTCTTCCGGCGGCAAGTCCACTAAAAGCACGCCATCTACACCGCAGTCATTGGCATAAGCCACAAACTTTTCGTAGCCAATCACTTCAACAGGATTTAAGTAGCCCATTAAAACCACAGGTGTTTCTGTGTCTTTTTGACGGAACTCTTTCACCATGTCCAACGCATCAAGGGTATTGGTGCCGCCTGCCAACGCGCGTTCAGCAGCCAGCGCAATCACTGGGCCGTCTGCCATTGGATCAGAAAACGGCAAGCCTAATTCAATCACATCCACGCCCGCTTCAACCATGCCGTGCAGCAATGGAACAGTTACTTGCGGATGCGGGTCACCAGCCATGACATAAGAAACCAGCGCTTTACGCTGCTGAGATTTAAGTGTTTCAAAACGTGCGGCTAAACGTGACATAGGGCTATACTTTCCTTGAATGGTTCAAAACGAGTTGGCTTTGTAAAAATACAAGACACTGCATTGTAACGCTATTTTTCACTCAATGAACAGGGTGCGAGCGTTTCTGCCGGCATTTGTACAGTCTGCAAAACTTCCAGAACAATCCGAAAGCAACATTTACGGATATTTCAGCTTTTTGCACAATGATCAAAGATGCCTAATTTTACTCAATTACAAAACGTTAAGTATTTGGATATTCTTAATTTTATAGATGAAAAACTGATATAAATAACAGGTTTAGCATTTACATTTACCGTTTTTGGAAATTGCAAAACCTGCTTTATACTATGCGCACTGTTTTACTTTTTATCTTCTATGACCTTCAACACCCAAGCAAAAGCGCAGGCAAACGCCTATGCGCTGCTGCCGCTTATTGTATTTTTAGCCATTTTTTTAGGCAGCGGTATTTACCATTCCATCATTGGCACCGAGTTTGCCTTTTATCAAGTCAAAGCCCCGATTGCCGCCCTGCCTGCCGTTATTTTAGCGGTGCTGATGTATAAAGGCCCGCTCAACAGCGGCATTGATACCTTCCTGAAAGGCGCAAGCCACCCGAATCTGATTTTAATGTTCATGGTCTTCATGCTGGCTGGAGCATTTGCCAGCGTCAGCAGCGCGATTGGCAGTGTCGATGCCACGGTGCAGCTGGGCCTGTCCATTATTCCGCCTGCCTATGTGCTGCCGATGCTGTTTGTGATTTCTGCTTTTATCGCTACAGCGATGGGCACATCTATGGGGACCATCGCCGCCTGCGCCCCAATTGCCTTCGGCTTTACCCAAGCCACCGATATTGAGGCGGTTTACGCCATTGGCGCAGTGGTTGGCGGCGCCATGTTTGGCGACAATCTTTCGATGATTTCCGATACCACCATTGCCGCCACCAGCAGCTTGAAAGTGCAGCTGCGTGATAAATTCCGTGTGAATGTGTGGATTGCTGTTCCGGCATCAATCGTCAGCCTGCTGATCTACATGCTGATCAGCCATGACTCCCAAGCCATCGAATACAAGGCATATAATGCCTGGCTGATTTTGCCGTACCTTGCGGTTTTCATTTTGGCATTCAGCCGCCTCCATGTTCTGGCGGTATTAAGCATTGGCATTATACTTTCAGGATTGATCGGCTTAAGCGCTCAGCAGGAATTCAGCCTGCTGCAATTGAATAATGCCATATATGACGGCTTTGTCAGCATGTTTGAAGTCGCGCTGCTGTCAATGCTGCTTGGCGGCCTCTCTGCCATTATGCAGCGCGAGGGCGGCCTGCAGTGGCTGATTCAGCGCATTTACCGCTTAACCCGCCTGTTTAAAGCCAGCGCGCAGCGCGCCGGCGAGATTGGCATCAGCTGCCTGGTGATTTTCTCTAATTTATTTGTCGCCAATAATACGGTGGCCATTATTTTATCCGGGGATATGGCGCGTGAAGTGGCAAAAGAATACGGTGTCGATCCGAAACGTGCAGCTGCGCTGATGGATATTTTTTCCTGCGTCATTCAGGGCTTGATTCCCTATAGCGCACAATTGCTGCTGGCCTGCTCCATTGCTAAAATTTCGCCGGTTGAACTGCTTGGCAGCATCTATTACTGCTGGGTGCTGGCCATCTGCGCCATTTTGTCAATTCTCTTGCGCTATCCCCGCTTAAGCGCAGCAAAACTCCAGCGCTAAAAGACAGGCTCCAGCCATTCATCCCGCCAGCAGAATGCTGCTGGCTCAACTAAGGCTGCGGTTTCAGCCGCTTCTTGCGCTGCATTAACGTTTCCCTTGTTGAGGCTTTATACGCCCTGGCCAAGGCCGACTGATCTGAATACCCCAGCTGCAGCGCAATTTGAGCTATAGGCGTGTTTTGCTGCAGCAGCTGCTCACAGCGCTTCATCCGTTCTGCATCCAGCACTTGCTTAAACGAAGTGTTCTGCCCATTCAGCTGGCGCTGCATCGTGCGGACAGACAAATGCAGCTCTTCTGCAATGCTTTCAATTTTTGGCGCTTGCGCATTCAGGCGCAGGTATTCCGCCACATGCACATGGATCTGCGGCACGATATTTTCAAAATGCGGCTTGGATGCAATTGCCTCTTCCGCCTGCTTCAGCAGCAGCCGCTTCAGTGAAGGATCTGCCAATTCAGATTTTAAATCTAGACTGTCCGAACTGATGACAAAGGAATACTTTGCATGCCCAAACTCAACACTGCAGCCAAAAAACTTTTCATAATGGTATCGGGCCATTTGCGGCGCATGGGCAAACTGAATCTTGAGCAATTGCAGCGATGCCGGAAAAATATGCTTGGCTAAACGCGCCATACAGGCCGTCGTCAGCTCGTTCACCAGCGCATATTTGTCATCATGCAGCGGCCAATATAAATAGATTTCCTTGCCTTGGGACTGCAGCTGCATTGGGATAACTGCGGCGCCATCAATGACTAAACGGCTGAAGCGCATAATATGCTGCAGCGCCTCCGCCACACTGTCGCTGCGGCTGGCCATATAACCCAGCACCCCAAAATGTTCCGCGCGGATGAACTTCGCCATTTCAAAAATCAGCTGCGGGCAGTCTAAATGCTGCCGGGTCAGCTCCATCACCGCAGAAAAAAAAGAATGCGGCGATTGCGAATCAATCGGCAAAGACAAGACATGGTTCAGCTGCTGCTGATACGGCGCTAAAAAATGCAGATGCGCATCATCCATCTTCAATTCCGCCATATGCATGCGCCAAAGCTGAAAATAGCCATTGGGAATCTGAAGCTCTTGCATCACGCACCCCTTTTCCATCATTTTACAGTGTTTAATTTGACATTTATCATTTTCACCTTGGCGTTAAATGTATAAAAATTGGCAATAACTGTCAAAACATTTGCTTCAATCTTAGACATACTGCAAACATCACCGGCAATTGAAGTAAAAATAAAATGAATGCCCATGTTCAATATCTCCAGATCAATCCAGTCGTACGCACCCAGCTGAATTTTAAGCTGGATGAAGTGCCGCGCTTCTGGTTTGGCGGCGACCCGTTCATTACCCGCATGTTTGACGCGCTGAGCCTGACCTTCCCAGATGGGGAGCGTTATTTTATTGAATGCGTGCGTTTATTCCGCGACCAAATTACCGATGCGGATTTGCAACAGCGCGTGGCTGATTTTATTCGTCAAGAAGCCCAGCATGGCATCGCCCATGACAAAATGAATCAGGTGATGAAAGCGCAAGGCATGCCTGTCGATGCGTTTATTCGGCGTTTAAATAAAATCTTTAAATTTGAGCTGAAACACCGCTCTGCCCAATACAATATTGCCATGACTGCCGCCGCGGAACACTTAACAGCGCTGATGGCGGAAACCTTCTTTAGCCAAAAAGACACCTTGCAGGATGCCCACCCCTATGCGCGCGCATTATTTGCCTGGCATGCCATAGAAGAAATGGAACACCGTGATGTGGCCTTTGATGTCATGAAGCAAGTGGGCGACGTGCCTGAATTGACCCGTAAATTTGCCTTAGCGTTTACCACGTTCATGATGTTTGGCTTCACCCTTTACCGCACCAATATTATGCTGAAACATGATGGCTTTAATGTGCGGGAACGCCTGCGAATGAATATGAAAGGCTTGCCTTGGTTCTTTGGCAAAAAAGGAATTTTGTCCCGTATGCGTGGACAATACTGGGATTGGTTTCATCCAAATTTTCACCCCAATCAACACCCTATTATTGCGCAATACGACGTTTGGGTGAAAACCCTTGCAGCCACAGGTGACCCGATTCAGGCGGGTGAAGCCTTTTGGCAAGCCGCCAAGTAGGCTATTTCATTTAAGATGCATCACTCATTTAAAAAAGCCGTATCACAGATTGCGATACGGCTTTTTTTTATTCACTACCATTTGGCGTAGTGCTGTTCTAATAATCCATATTCATTTAACAGCACAATTTCTTTATTGTCTTGCTCAATTGTCCCGCTGACCTTGGCCTGCCACTGGCTGAACTGACTGCCCACCAAGCGCAAGTTTAAATTTTCATAACGGCGCCAGCCGGTCGATATCATTAAATTCAACTTATTGTCCAGTGAACGGATGGTCCATTGATTGTCATCTTGCTGCTGAAATAAAACATCTGCAACTGGATACAATACCCCGTTGACCCATAAGCAATTTTCATTGCCAAAGCTTTCATTCACACCCGATGCCAAGTTCAAACCAATTCGATTATTTTCTGCATCCCAAAAATTGCAAGACAGCCAAAACCAGGCGGTTTCAGGGCGCAAAAAGCCGCAAGTATCATCTAAGGATGCAAAAGTCCGTTCATTAAATTGAATGATATTGCCGCGCTTATTTTTAAAAAAACCCTCACAGCCCAAAGTGGTGAGCTTCTGGGTATAGGTCCAGCCGTTAATGCCCGTTGGGCTGCACAGGCTGAGCGGATCTGTGCCGGCGCAGAAAATACGCGCGCTGAGCTGCAGCTCGCCATGCTTGCTGACCTGAATATAGCGCACGCCATTGGCATGCTGAATATCCAGCTGCATGCCTGACTTGCTGAAATGGCTTTGATTGTATAAGGGCTGTTCATCCAGCACGGTATTGGCTGCGAGCAAATTAATCGCATTCCATTCTATGACTTCATTTTTTAGGTGGTCATAAACATACACAAAACCATGTCCTGCCCATGCAATGTCTGCAATGGCCAAACCAATGGTGTAGTGTTCATGCTGAATGCAGCAAAATTTAAATTTTTTATATTTTAAGCGCTTACGCCAACCCGTTAGGACTTTCCCATAAGGGTTTTTATAAATATATTGATTCAAATCAATATGCTGAGGCAAAGCGCTGAACCGGCCATAATTGGGCTGGCCATTGGGCTGTATTAAATCCATTTATTCGTATCCGTGGAATAAATTTGTCTGGTAATCCTTATACTTATTATGCCTATAATTTTTGAGCAGAACAGTTCCATACATCTAATTTGCATAAAAATTCATAAAAAAATTTGCTACTGTAAAAATGCGGCGATTTTTAAGGTTCAGAGAATTCAATCCGCTTCGTTTATTCCACGCGGCGCGGCATCACTCACCAATGGTCAAATACGTATTTTCCCAATGGCCTTCATCAAAACCGCCTTCAAGCAGATGAATATAACGGCCATGCACATAATCAATGGCAATGCAGTCATCCACATCCAACACCCGGTCTGTATGCTGTTTTTGCCAAGCAGCGGCAAAATGCAATTTCCCTTGCAGTTTGGCCTCAGCTGCAGTTTTAGCGGCAACCAAAACATAGCGGTGCAGTTCGCCAAATTCTTGCGGTACGTAACCGCCTAAGTTAATCAGCCACAGTTTTTCATTTTCAGGGTTCGCCTGTGCATCGGTAAACTGGATTTGATAGCGCTTGCCTTCAGATACCACGCCATGAATTTGCGCCCATGCATCAATATGCAGGCCTTTTGCCTCGCCAAACCACGCCTTTCTGAGTTGCGGATAGACCTCTTCCAGCGTTTCCCCTACAGCAAGCACAACATCATGCACTTCAGTGTTTGCACGCGCATGGCGGCCGCCAAGCATGACCATAAATAAACTAGACAAATTTTCCACCTAAACTTCAGCTGCCGATATAGGGCTGCAGTATTTTCAACAAAATTACTCCGCCTAATGATAGTACAGCATTGTTAACAAAGTGAATCAGCAGCACATGCCAAATGTTGCGTACCCATAGATAAATCAAGTTTAGAAACAGGCCTGCAGCCATAAAACTCACTGTCGCAACAAGATTGCCGTCAAAATTATAATAATGAATCAAGCCAAATAAGATTGAGTTCAGCAGTACCAGTACGACACGCCAGAGCCAAGGCGACACAAAGAGTTTTTGCAGCAAGGTATAGCGGAAAATAATATCCTCCAATAATGCAGTAAACAGCGGCCCTAGACTGATGATGAGCAGGCTGATAAATGCAATGCTGTTTGGATCAACCGCTGATTCCGCTTCACGGCTAGCCCCAACAGGTAAAATACTGCGCGTCAGTGAAATTACCGCTTGCAGCAAAACAGCGCCAACAATGACTAAAAAACTTGAGCGCCAAAAAGCTTGTTTATATTTTTGCCAATGTTCTGCAAGCATTGCGCTATACAGCCAGCACACCGCAATAAACAGCATGCCGCGAAATACTGCATCACCCATACCAGCATTGACTGACAAGCCAAAGACTCGTTCCAGTAGCCAGCTATTCAGAAAAATCAGCGGTAAAATGCCCAGCGCGAAGGTATCGCGCCTTTGCCAAGAAATATGCTGAGGAAATGATTCAGCACGCACCAATTGAGTAAATGTCATTGTTGTTGAATCTTTCTAAAGCTATAACGTTTCAGAAATATTGTGACTTGCTTCACATTTCAATTCTGCATAGTTTTTGTTGATCTTTTCATCAAAACAAATGAATACGCATAAAAAATCGCGCGGAAATGCTTCTGCGCGATTTTTTAAATCCTCCCAACCCTCCTTTATTAAAGGAGGACTTAGCCCCTCTTTGATAAAGAGGGGCTGGGGGAGATTCCTTACATCTCTACCATTTCCACACCATCAATGCGGGCAACGGTCATCAAGTCTTTATCGCCGCGGCCAGAAACCGTCGCAATAATGATTTGGTCTTTATCCATGGTTGGCGCAAGCTTAGTCACATAAGCCATGGCATGTGAGCTTTCCAGCGCAGGAATAATCCCTTCAATGTGAGTCAAATCACGGAAGCCCTGAAGCGCTTCGTTGTCATTGATTGGCACATAGTTTACGCGGTGCATGTCTTTGAGGAAGCTGTGCTCAGGGCCGACGCCTGGGTAGTCTAAACCTGCAGAAATTGAATGGGTTTCAATAATCTGGCCTTGCTCATCCGACATCAAATACGTACGGTTGCCATGCAGTACACCGACATGACCGGCATTCAATGGCGCAGAGTGTTTGCCTGTTTCAATGCCATAGCCTGCAGCTTCAACACCGTACATTTTGACATCTTCATCGTTCAAGAATGGATAGAACAAGCCCATTGCATTTGAGCCGCCGCCGACACATGCAACAAGCGCATCTGGTAAACGACCTGCCTGTTCTTGAATTTGTTTACGCGCTTCACGGCCAATGATCGATTGGAAATCACGAACCAATTGCGGATATGGATGCGGGCCTGCCACAGTACCAATCACGTAATAAGTAGAATCAACATTGGTTACCCAGTCACGCATCGCTTCGTTCATAGCATCTTTCAATGTTTTTGAACCGCTTTCTACCGGTACAACGGTTGCGCCCAATAAGCGCATACGATAGACGTTCATGGCTTGACGCTTCACGTCTTCTGCACCCATGAACACCACACATTCAAGACCTAAACGCGCAGCAATTGTAGCCGTTGCCACACCGTGCTGGCCTGCGCCCGTTTCTGCAATAATGCGTTTTTTACCTGAAAGCTTGGCAAGTAAAGCCTGACCAATGGTGTTATTCACCTTATGTGAGCCGGTATGGTTCAAGTCTTCACGTTTTAAGTAAATTTGCGCACCGCCTAACTCTTTCGACCATCGCTCAGCATAATATAAAGGACTAGGACGACCGACGTAATACGCCAAGTCACGGTCGAATTCTGCCAAAAACTGTGCATCATCTTTCATGCGGAAATAGAGTTTTTCTAAGTCCTCAAGTGCTGCCATTAGAGTTTCTGACACAAAACGCCCGCCATGAATACCGAAATGCCCTTGTGCGTCAGGGAATTGGGTATAGTCAATCTTATTTTGCTGATCCACGATGGACTCCTTGCATAAAGCGTTCTATGAGTTGTTGGTCTTTCATACCTTTGCTTGATTCTACCCCGCCGCTGACATCGACTGCATAAGCGCCTGTGGTGCGAATCGCATCTTCAATATTTTCAGGTTTTAAGCCGCCTGCCAAAATTAAAGGAATATCCAGTTTGGGAAATTGAGCCCAATCAAAACTGTGCCCTGTACCGCCTTTTAACTCAGGATGCCAAGCATCTAAAAGTACGGCGCTTGCGCCTGCTGCCTGATAATTCTGAATTTCTGCAATGACATCTAAGTCCGGTTTGACTTGTATGGCTTTGTACCAGCGGCGGCCGGCCTGTGCAGCAATGCGCTGGCATTGTTCTGGCGTTTCATCACCATGAAACTGCAGAATATCAAGCGGGACGTCTTTTAGGATGTGCAAAATTTCATCCGCCGATGCATTTACAAATAAACCTACTGTCTGCACATAAGCAGGCACATGCTGAATCAATTCTTTGGCTTGCGCTGTACTCACACTGCGGGGACTTGGCGGAAAAAATACAAATCCGATGGCATCTGCGCCAGCATTGACGGCAGACTGAATATCCTGAATGCGTGTGATTCCGCAAATTTTAGCACGGGTTCGCATAGTGTTGTGGCTCTAACTCCGCCTCATTCATAGCCTATCTATGAATATGAAGGCGAATCATTGTAATGCAATTTTTTAGACTTGCGTGCATTTTCAGCATCATTCACGAGGAATTTAAAAAGCCCTGATCAATCAGGGCTTTTTAGTTTGAAGATTAGCTTTTAAGATTATTTCATTGCATAGCGCAAAGTGACCCAAGCGGTACGGCCGTCTTGATTGTAGCCTTCAGACGTTTGATATTGCTTATCAAACATATTGGCTAATTTTGCTTGAATAGAAAATTCAGGCGTTGCTTGGTAAGTGACACGCGTATCCGCTGTTGCAAAACTTGGCAATGAAGAGTTATTTAAGCCATCAGTATCAACAAAACGCTTATCTTCTGCATGCACAGAACCGCCTACTGTCCATTTGTCCATTGTATAGTCAGCAGAAGCATTAAATAGCTGCTTAGCGCGATAACTAATCTGTTTACCTTTTGCCGCGCCTTCACTTCGGTTTTCTGGATCTTGGTATGTATAGTTCACATTCCATTTCCAGTTTTGCAAGGTTTGACCAAGGCTTAATTCAACACCCCGAATACGCGCTTTATCAATTTGACTTGCATACCAACTGTAAGAACCTGGCGCATCAGGACGCCACACGATCAGATCGTCAATTTCATTATAGAAACCATTCAGCTCCCAATCCAATGTCGTTAATTGGCCTTTTAAGCCAATTTCATAATTCTCCGACTGTTCCGGCTTTAAATTCAGCACACCGCCATAAGGACTGTATAAATCATTAAAAGTTGGCGCTTTAAAAGCGGTGCCATAACTTATATATGTTAAGACTTGATCAAAATGATAACCAAGAGTTGCGTTTCCTGTTGTGTGTGTTCCGAATTGCTCGTTATCATCTACACGAAGTGCTGTTTGCAATTCAAATTGACTGAAATTACCAAGATACTGCGCAAAATAACCATGATTATCACGCGCATTGTTCACATATGACTTAACGCCTGAACCTTTAATTTCATCATTCAGATAATCATACCCAAGCAGTAATGTATTATTTTCATTAAAGTTTAACGTATTCAACCATGATAAAGAGTCTCTAGCAGTATTATAAACAGACTGTGATTTCTTATCGCTTCGAGTATCTTCTTTATCTTCGGCACGGCCTATTTTCAGCTGAGTTTTCCAAAGATTATTTACATCATAAACAGCGCCAAGACCGTATATATTCTGCTGAATTTTTTGTTCAGGATTAATCGAGTAGCTATTGTCATACTCAGTGGTGCCATCAACATGTAAAAGATTGGCATCAACAGCAAGCCGCTCTGTGAACTGATAGCCGGTATTAATCGAAACTGAATAATTTTTATATCCATCTCGATCTGGCTCAGTTCGCATATCTGTCGCATCAATTCCTTTGGTATGTGCGCCAGCTACGCTTAATGTTGTCCAGCTTTTATCTGTTTTGATATTGATGCCGGCATTTGCATCATAGGTTTCATGTGATCCATAAGTCAATGAAGCAAAAGGCTTCACCCCATTTTCACTATCTTTACGGGTAAAAATTTTAATGACACCGCCAATCGCTTCTGAGCCATATAAGCTTGAGCGGGGCCCGCGCACAACTTCGATACGTTCAATCTGATCAATCGGCAAAAATTGAAATGCTGTTTGACCAGTAGTTGCCGAACCAATTTTTTGACCGTCTACTAATACGAGAACCGCATTGGCATTTGTGCCACGCAAACTAATAGAGGTTGCTTTACCCGCCCCCCCATTGTTCTTCATTGATACCCCAGGAAGAGTACTTAATAGTTCTTCTACAGAATGGAACTGCTTACGTTCGATTTCTGCACGGTCAATCACCGTTACAGCCGCTAAAGTTTTTTGTGAGTCCTGCTCTACAAGGTTCGCTACCGTATTGGTAATGACTGGAAGCTGATAAGCATCTTCTGCCATGGCCGCAGAAAGTGGAGATAAAACAAAAACAGCCCCGAAAAAGGCCTTAGAAATAGAATGCATAGTGTATTCCCCGATCGCACCGCCCGTGCGAGTGTTAAAGTAAATAACGCAAGGCGGATCAGGGTAAGCAATCGGCTTGGCCGTATAGAAAAGGCGCAGACATGCAATCCCGCTATAATGCCCGCCGCATTATGTGTAGGTGTGCAGCAGGCCGGTCTCCGGACTTAAGGGCTAGTTCTATATAGAAAACCCTATTCACCGTTGCGGGGGCAGTGTCAGCTTAAAAAACAACGGATTAAATTGCTTTTACTAACTTCCCAGTTTCACTTCTTTGACAGAAGCACCTGAAGCGCAGGCAGATTAGTTTCTGCTCCGCAGCAAGTCAAGTGAATATTCAATAAAGCCTGATGGATGCGATTGTCGCTCTGCATTGAGTTCACTATACTTAAGCCATTCACGACAGTTGGCATGGGAAGTTTCAACCACACTGCCCCCGCAACGGTGAGCAAGCTCAATCTTGCCAGTCCGATACCTGCTTGCTGTGTTCTGTCACTCAATCATTTACGTGGGGTAAATGCATGGAGCATTGCATGACTTTCTATTCTCAGCCCACAGCACTTGCAGCCGGTATTGCTGCTGTGTTGGCTTTTTCTGCCCATACGCAAGCCGCAAATATCCCATCCGCCACTTTAGAGACCATTGTGGTCACCGCAACGCGTTCTGAAGAAAAGCTGGAAGATGTTCCGGCACGCATTTCAATTATTGATGAATCCCTCATTGAACAGTCGCCTATCGCATCATTTCCGCATTTATTGATGAGTGACGCCTCTATCAATATGGTGCAGCTGGGCGGCTACGGACAGCAAGCTTCATTTTTTTTACGCGGCACAGAGTCTGACCATACTTTGGTCTTGCGTGACGGCGTCCGTTTAAATAATGATGCCAGCGGCTTAGCGCCAAACAACTTTATTGATACCACCGACATTAAGCAGATTGAGGTTTTAAAAGGCCCAGCTTCGGTGCTGTATGGCACCAATGCCATTGGCGGCGTGGTGCAGATTATCAGCAAAACCCCTGAAAAAAATGCCGCTTTTATCAGTGCTGAAATAGGTGAAAATCAAACTTATAAAAGCATTGTCGGGGCAGATATGGCTGATCACGGCTTTTATGCGCAAGTCCGCGGACAGCGCTTAGAAACCGACGGCACGGCAATTCATGAACATGAAAATGCCACAGCTTCAAGCTTTGATCAAAAAGGTATGTCTGCCAAATTCGGCTATGAAGCAGCGCGTTTTGGCACTTCATTGGATTACTCTGAAAACCAAGGCAATACCCAATATGAGCAATACAGCTGGAGCTCGATGCAATATGAGCAAAAATCGCAAGATTTTAAGAATCAAATTGCAACCTTGAAATCACGCTTCAGCCCGACAGACCAGCTCACCCTGAATGCCCGCGTGTCTTATTTTAAAGATGAGCTGGAACAGCTCAAAAGCTTTGAACAGACCGATTATGAATCCACTGAATATGAACTGACCGCAAAACAGCAAATGACAGCGGCGCAAAATATTATTGCAGGGATCACCCATCGGCAGCTTGAAACATCAACGCTAAAAACTGCAGAGTCTTTTTATCAAGACTTAAACAGCACGGGTTATTACCTGCAGCATCAGTATCAAACCGATAAATTAAAAACACAGGCAGGCATTCGTCTTGAGGACCATGAAAAATATGGTCAACACACGGTCGGGCAACTTGCAGCGCGTTATTTTTTCACACCGTTCTTTAGCAGCTATGCCAATGTCGGAACGGCATTTAAAGCCCCAACCATGAATGACTTGTATTATGGCGACTATGCAAACCCCAGCTTAAAGCCTGAAGAAAGCCAGTCCTATGAACTGGGCATAGACCTGCAACTCACGCCGCAACTGAAAAGCGGCCTGTCTCTCTACAGAACTGAAATTGATAACCTTATCGATTCGGCCCCCAACAATAACTGGAAGTTTGCCAATATTGAGGCAGCCACCATTCAGGGTTCAGAAATCTATGTAAATTGGGCCAATGACGCATTTTTTGCCAAAGCCAGTTATAGCTATAACCAAGCAAAAAATGATAAAACAGGTTTAGATTTGAGCCGCCGTCCGCGGCAAAAACTGGCATTGTCGGCCGGCTGGGCCGATGAGCATTATGGGCTGTCAACAACGCTCACTGCGAACAGCCATTCAGACAGCAGCAATTATGACGATGATGTGATTCCTGGACATGCGCAGATTGATTTCAATAGCTATTATCAGCCTAACGAACAGCTGTGCTTCTTTGCAAATATTCAAAACGTCGGCGATGTTCAATATAAAACCGCGTCCGCCGGCAATTATGACGGCAAGTTTTATTTGAATGGCGGCCGGCTGGCCTCTGTTGGCTTAACCGTTAAATACTAAATTCCCCCATATCTTCACCTTTTATATTGCAATGGAAAATTAAAATGGGCCACCGTTTAAGTAAAATTTACACCCGCACCGGCGACTCAGGCACAACAGGTTTGGGCGATGGTTCGCGTATTGCCAAAGATGATTTGCGCATTAATGCGCTCGGCGATGTCGATGAACTGAATTCATGCATTGGGATTTTACGTTCGCACATTGCACTGAGCGCGATTGAAGATAAAGCCGCTTGGGACAAATCTTTAAGCTTGATTCAGCATTGGCTGTTCGATTTGGGCGGTGAAGTCTGCATTCCAAACTTTCATTTGGTGCAGCCTGTTGCAATCGAGTTCTTGGAAAATGAGATTGACCGCATGAATGAAGCCCTACCGATGTTAAAGGACTTCATTCTTCCTGCAGGCACATTGTCATGCAGTTATGCGCACCAAGCCCGTTCAGTCTGCCGGCGTGCGGAACGCAGCCTGATGTCTGTGCACAGCCGTGATCAAAACATTCAAGCGCCGTCATTGCAGCTGCTCAACCGCCTGTCTGACTGGCTATTTGTGGCGTCACGCACGTTGCAGCGCGCTGAAGGCGGTTCTGAAGTGCTGTGGCAAAAAAATATTAACGACACGATTTAAGTTTTTAAAACTTAACCGTTCGATCCCTGATAAAACTTGCGGATTGGATGATGTCTGATTCGCCTAAGGCGGCATGGATGCCGCCGTTGGGTCAAGGTTTCAGGGATGAACCTTTTACCCAACAAAAGATTTTTGTTACTTTTCATCTCTGAAAAGTAAGTGATCGCCTGCACAAAGAAATTTAACTTTTCACTGAATATCAAGGCTGTGAAAGTACAAAGAAATATCTTGCTTAAATATGTTTGAATTCATAACCCTGCCCTGAATAATGACAGATGGTACTTTCACCAATCCAATGTCAACGTGACAACTTTTGACTCTCATTTCTTTAGCGCTACAATCACCTGCAATGACATAACAGGAAAAATTATCATGCAAATCATCGGACACCGTGGCGCGCGCGGCGAAGCCCCAGAAAACACCTTAGGCGGTTTCCAGTACATTCATGACCTCGGCATCCGTGGCGTTGAATTTGATGTCCGCCAGCTTAAAGACGGCGAACTTGTGGTCATGCATGATGATAATTTCCTGCGGACAACCGGAATCGACAAAAACCTCTATGACTGTGCCAGCACGGAACTGGAGCCGTATAACCAAGCGCATATCTGGATGGACTGGGACAGGCAAATCACCCCGACTCTGCGCCAAAGCCTGCACATTATGCAGGACTTCAACCATTTGGAAGTTGAAGTCAAAGCCGTTGAAACTATGGCAGATGCAGAAAAATTAGTGCTGGCGCTGGAACAGCAGCTGAAGGGCTTTGAAAACACCGCAGTGATTACCAGTTTTGACCTGAAAATCCATCAAGCCTTGCAGCAGATTGAATCCAAGTTCAAACGCGGCTTGCTGATTGAAGAGGATATTCAGGAAAAAGCCATCGAGCAGGCGCTGCAACTCGGCTGCGGTCGAATTGGCTGGATGAATCAGCTTGCATCGGATCAAATCATTCAAGCAATGCAGCAAGCCCAGTTAGCCGTTAGCGTATGGACTGTGAATGATCTTGAACGCGCCAAACAGCTGCGCGATTTAGGCATTGACGGGCTGATCACGGACTTTCCAAAACTGATGCTTCAGCATTTCAGCTGAGTCCTTCCGAAAAGGCCCGGCCATAAAAAGTCCTGCTGACTGATCGGGCTTTTGCATGCTGGATGTCAACTATCGCTTTTTGCCTTGCAGCAGAACTTGACCGCTTTCATTGCGCAGCGTCAGCCGATTGCCGCTGACTTGAAAATTCACCGCCTGCCCTAATATATCCATCAATACCGCTTCTTGCGCCAACGCATGTTCACAGCTCATATGGCCTGCGCGCGCTTGAATATTCAAGGTCTGCATCGGCACATTCATTTCATAGCTCCCTGACAGCGCATTGCACCCTGTATTGCCCTGCACCTGCTTAAGCTGGGTATTAAACAGCAGATACGGCTGGCTGTAAAAAAACTGAGCTTTTTCACCTTGTATTTGCGTGAGTTCCCAATGCACGTCCTGTACGCCATCCATGCTGTGCATCAGCTGCAAGGGGTGTGCTGCGGATTGAGGATTTCCTTTTGTGACTGAAGCTGTTTTTTGCCCTGAATTTTGACAAGCGCTCAGCAAAACAGCGCACATAAACATGACCGCCAATCCACTTTTTTGAGTATATTTTTTCTTCTTTTCACTGCAGCATCGAACAACTGTTATGAACATGTTTTAACCTTCGATAAAATCAATAAATTGCCGGTTTTATTCTGTTACTGTTTAGTACAATACACCTGTACAATAACTACTGTGAACCGCTTTTAGCACATGCTATTATGCCGTGGCCTTAATCCATAAAAACGATATGGGTTATTTTCTATTTAAGCTTCCCAAAGCTTCTAGGAGTACTGCTGGAGATGACCGCTCCCCTACCCAAAGCCCCAGTCAACTGGATTGCTGTCTTCGCATTGATATTTTTGCCAATCGTCGCAGTTATTGCAATTCCATTGTATGCCTACCATCATGATTTCAGCTTAGCTGCCTGGATCAGCATGTTCGTATTGCTGGGCGTCAGCAGTTTGGGCATCACCGCAGGCTACCACCGCTTATGGGCGCACCGCGCATATGAAGCGACCTTGCCTTTGCAGATTATTTTAATGATTATGGGCACTTTCGCCGTTCAAAACAGCATTCTGTTCTGGGCTTCAGGCCACCGCACGCATCACCGCCATGTCGATGATGTTGAGCAGGACCCGTATTCAATTAACCGCGGCTTCTGGTTTGCGCATATTGGCTGGATGCTCCGCGACTATCCATCTGGCGCGTCCAATTATAAAAATGCACCCGATTTATTAAACAATAAATTAGTGATGTTCCAAGACAAGTATTATGTGCCGCTGGTGATTGCCGTGCATGCAGGCATCTTATTGCCGATCGGCTGGGCTGTCGGCGATATGTGGGGCGTCTTGCTTCTGGGCGGTTTAATGCGCCTTATCCTGAGCCATCACGTAACGTTCTTCATCAACTCGCTATGCCACATGTGGGGTTCGCGTCCATATACTGACGAAAACACGGCGCGCGACAACTTTGTATTGGCCATTGCGACTTGGGGTGAGGGTTATCACAACTATCATCACATCTTCCAGTATGATTACCGCAACGGTGTGAAATGGTGGCAGTATGACCCAACCAAATGGCTGATTTGGAGCTGCTCTAAATTAGGCCTTGCGAAAAACTTGCGCCGCATTCCTAGCTTCAATATCAAAAAAGCTGAATTGGCAATGAAGTTTAAATACGCTGAACAGGATCTTGCCATTTACGGCCTGAATGTCTCTGAAGATGTGGCAAATGCAAAGCTGCGCATCTCTCAGGAATATGATGCCTTCTCGCAAACATTGAATGATTGGGCAAAGCTGAAAGAGCAAGAAATCCAGGCGAAGAAAACTGCAGTTGCTGAAAAAATTCACCAAATGGATGACAAGCTGAAAGTTGAATTCCAGCTGGTTGAACAGCGCCTTTCGCATCACCGTCAAACCCTGAATCTTTTAGTCAGCAACTTTAAAAAGAAAACTGCAAACTAAATTGAATTTATTTAAAAAGCTCCCGATGGGGGCTTTTTTTTGTGTGAAATTCAAGGTACATATGATGATTAACATATGAAAAAGCGCACGGCTATGGAAATGCACAATATTCCTTTTGGAATAACCAACTGGGACACAGTAGAAACCGAACGCTATGAAGGTGAAAACGGCTATGCGCTTTGGCGCACCCAGCGCTTTGGCACAATCCGGGTCAGAATTGTGGAATATTCCGCAGGCTATATGGCAGACCATTGGTGCAGCAAAGGCCACATCTTATTTTGCCTGGAAGGTGAACTGCTGACCGAACTGAAAGATGGCCGCCAGTTCACATTAACGGCGGGCATGAGCTATCAAGTGGCAGATAATGCGGAAGCGCACCGCTCCTATTCTCAAACCGGCGCGCGTTTATTTATTGTGGACTAAGCGCAGATTCACCATTTTACAGCGCATCCTGGCTGAAGCTTTGCTATAGTTGAAAAATACACAGCTCTCTTGCCCTTTTGTTCTATGCACTTCAATTCACGCTATTCATTACTTCCAGCCAAACTGTATCACCATCAGCAGCCTTTGCCATTAAAAGGCGCTAAGGCGGGCCATTTCAACACAGCGCTAGCAGATCAGTTGCAGTGGTCTAAAGAAGATAAAAAGTCGTGGGTTGAAATCTGCAGCGGTCAAAAGACCTTTGCTGAATTTGAACCGCTGGCCATGGTGTATGCAGGCCATCAATTCGGGCAATGGGCCGGTCAGTTGGGCGATGGCCGCGGACTGCTGATTGCACAGATTTTAGATCAAAACAATCAAACCATTGACCTGCATCTTAAAGGCGCAGGCTCTACGCCTTATTCACGCATGGGCGATGGCCGCGCGGTTCTGCGCTCTGTGATCCGTGAATATTTGGCGGGCCATGCCTTAAACAGCTTAGGCATTCCTTCCAGCAATGCCGTCGGCTTCACCAGTTCTGAACAAGGTGTACAGCGTGAAAAATTAGAGCTGGGCGCGATGATGCTGCGCACCTCTGACTGCCATATCCGTCTCGGCCATTTTGAATGGATCAATCAATATCAGGGCGATTTGCTGCCTGAGTTTACCCAGAAATGCATTGAATGGCATTATCCGGACTGCCTGAAAGCCGAACAGCCGATACTGGCTTTTGCCGCGCAAGTCATTCAGCGTACTGCCGTGATGATTGCCAAGTGGCAGCTGGCGGGCTTTGCGCATGGCGTGATGAATACCGATAATTTAAACATTACCGGCTCGACTTTGGATTTCGGCCCCTATGGCTTTATGGAGCGTTTCCGTCCGAACTGGATCAACAACCATTCAGACTACCAAGGGCGCTATACCTATCAGCAGCAGCCGAGCATTGGGCATTGGAACTTATGGCAATGGCTGAACAACCTGATTCCGCTCTGCCCTGCCGGTTATGACAAAGAGCAGTGGAAAGAAGATTTGGCGCAATGCCTAGCGCATTATGAGCCGACTTTCTTAGAACATTATAAAATGGGCTTGGCACAGAAAATGGGCCTGCCGAGCTTCCATCAAGACAGTTTTGACTGCGCCATGGCCTTTTTACGGATTTTGCAAAGTGAACAGCTGGATTACACGCAAAGCTTTATCCGCCTGCAAAATAAAGAATACGAAGCCATAAAAGATGACTGCCTAGACCGCCATCAATTTGAGTTATTCTTAACTCAGTACGAATCTATCCGTGACCACCAAGATACTGAGGCGCTGGATGCCGCAATGGCGAAAGCCAACCCGCACTATATTTTGCGCAATCATATGGCGCAGAAAGCCATTGAACTTGCGGAACGTAATGATTTTTCTGAAGTCGAGCGTTTATTTACGCTGCTGAGCCAGCCATTTACCCAACAGCCTGAGCTAGAAAGCACAGCTGATTTAGGACCGCTGCCAAGCGATGTGCCTGAAGTGATGGTGAGCTGTTCTTCTTAACATTTATCCACAAATACATCGCTAAATCAGGTCAGAATTGTGGATAATTTAGACATTATCCACAATCAACCTAACTCATAGCGCTTGGACGGATCAAATTAAAATAGCCAGTATGAACAGAAAGCATCTCTTTATTTTAGCCGGCATATTGCTCATTTGCTTATTTACAGCCTATGCCGTTTATCAAAAATACAATAAATACCTGCCGACATCAGCCGGTGAAGTTTCGTTTCCTGCACCGCTCACTGCGGTACAAATACAGTCTATTCGTCAAAATACCCCAATTGACAGCATTCATGTCTACAAAAGTCAGCGCTATTTGGTCTTGCAGCATCAGAATAAAATCGTTCGCCGCTATCCCATCCGCCTCGGTTTTGCGCCTACGGGCCACAAAGTCCAAGAAGGTGACGGAAAAACGCCTGAAGGGCGCTATGTCATTGATTGGCGCAATCCTCAAAGCGCTTTTTATAAATCACTCCACGTTTCCTACCCCAATGCCAAAGATCAGCTAAAGGCGCAGCAGCTGGGGGTTTCCGCTGGTAGAGACATCATGATTCATGGTTCCGCCACGGCTAGACAAGTCAAGGTTTTGCCCAACTTGATGGGTTATTTCCCGCAAAAAGATTGGACGTGGGGCTGTATTGCTGTGCGCAATATGGATATAGATGAAATTTGGCAATTGGTGAATAATGACACGGTGATTGAAATCCATCCATAATGACTTTAACTCATGGCATATTCATCTTTAAATGAAAAATAATTATGACCGAATTACATACATATGCAGCGGAAGTTGCCCTTGCCCTGCCCGAAACCGCATGCAGCCAGCCCTTTGGTGAAGGCTGTGATGTGTATAAAGTCATGGATAAAGTTTTTATGCTGAGTTTTCATTTAGAAGGCAAAGCGGCCATCAATTTAAAAGTGCGGCCAGACCATGGCGCAATGCTGAAAGATATTTATCCCTACATCCATGCGGGCTGGCATATGAATAAGCAGCATTGGATTTCAGTCTTTGAACATGACGAATTAGATGAGGGCTTAGTGCAAGATTTGGTGCTGAATTCTTATGAATTGGTGGTGTCAAAGCTCAAAAAAGCTGAGCAGAACAGAATTGCCCTGCTCCGCAGGATATGAATGAATTTTGATTTCTAAGCAGAAATTTTATACCTAATAACTAAGTAGAAATACCCTATACGGGCATTTCTACTTAGGAACGATAGTAAAAAATTAAAGTATTAAGCTCTCATTTTTACTATTATTTATTAAAAATAATAGTTCATTCTTAATAAATAATTTCGCGGAGTTCCAGGCATTGAATTCGAACGCCAGTATTCTTTATCCGTTAAATTATTCACAGCAATTGTCGCGCCCCACTTATCATCCTTATAGCCAACAGCGGCATCTAAGCGTGTCCAGCCTGGCATTTTTGTGGTGTTTTTATCCGATGTGAAATAAGAACCCACATAGGTTGCGCCTAATTCGCCATACCATTTTTCCACAGGTAAATAACGTACAAATAAGTTTCCTGTATTTTCAGATATTCCAGGTAGCTTTTTTCCTTTTAAACGCTCTTCTTCTTTGACCGTGGTGCGGCTATCACTTTTCCATGTGGCATCGGTATAACCATAGCCGCCCCGCACATATAGATTATCTAATACTTGGCCAATAAAACTGAACTCGACGCCTTGAGACTGCTGCTGTTGCCCAACTTCCCAATCATTTGGCCGTTCTACAGCATCCGGCTGGTAGCGGATATTATTTTTCGTAATGTCATATACAGAAAGCTGCGTATTTAAACGGCCATCCAGCCAGTCACTCTTCACCCCAATTTCATATTGTTCATTAAATTGCGGCTCAGCGTCATACAGGCTTGGATCTATACTTGCACTCACCCCGAGCAGGCCGCGGCCGCCATAAGGGGAGAAGCTTTTACTATAAGAGGTGTAAAAACTTTGGCTTTCAACCGGTTGCCAAACAAAACCAATATTTGGACTTAAACTGTCATCGCTATATGAGCGTTTACTCTGATTGCGCACATCATTGGTCGAAAAATCATAACTGTCGTAGCGGACACCCAACATCATTTTATATTTTTCATTGAATGAAATTAAATCTTGCAGAAAGAAGCTTAGGGAGTTTGCATCAGTTTGACTGTGTGAAGTTTCTGCTGGGCGTGAGCCGTTGAGTGTTTTCCAGCCAGAAGATAAAGAGCTGTCCGAAGTATTGAATGGATTGACATAGCGATAATAGAGCCCTGCTTTGTCACCGCTTGAATAATTTCCAAGAATTGGCTCTCTTTTTTCATTTGACCAATCGCTGCCGAACATAACTTTATGTTCAAGAACGCCTGTTTTAAACAGCCCAGTAATATCAAAAGTATTCATGAGTGTTTTATTGGTTGTTTGCTGCCAAGCGTAACTTTGACGGATTTTGCCTTTCCAATCACATGTCTTGCCATCACTCAGCAGACCTGCGGCTGAGCACCATGTTCCGCCGAAAAAGTTATCAAAATCTTGAAAAGATTCACGATGGCTTAATGCCCAATGAAATTTCCAATCCGGCGCAAACTCATATTTAACATCGGTTCGAACGGATTTTGTTTCATCAACAATATTATCATTGTTTCCGGCAAAACCGGTTTTAATCGAAACACCAGCAGGCAAGTTCTCATAACTTGGCCCGCGATCAGGCGTTCTGTTTAAATTGTCGTAAGTAAATTCAGTGGTCCAAAGCAGTTTTTCATCATCACTGCGATATGTGACACTTGGCGATAACATTTCTTGCTGAAAGCCAATCCCGGAACGGAAACTATTGCTGTCCGATTTTTCGCCGACTAAACGCACAGCCCAGTTATCATTCAGCGCTTTATTGATATCAATGGTTCCGCCCACATTGTCATAAGAGCCAACATACGCCCCGACTGAACTTGGCGAATCAAAATTGGCAACCTTAGTGACCATATTAATCACACCGCCGCCAGCGCTGCGTCCATAAAGTACTGAAGCTGGACCTTTTAAAATTTCGATCCGCTCAACATTTGCCGTACTGCGCCGATATTGACCGCTTTCACGAACGCCATCCCGATAAATATCGTTGGTATCGGCATTGAAGCCGCGGATAGAAATTCCATCATTTCGGGCATCATAACTGGTTGAAACACCCGGTGTTCCCTGCAGCATCACACTCAAATCGTTTGCGCCATATAATTTATATTTAGACACATCAATCGTATCTACCGTTTGTGGAATATCTTTCTTATCTAAACCATTCCGCGTGACATTGGCTTGTTTATAGTCCACATAGGTTTTTATAGGATCTCCCTCCGCCATGGCTTCAATAACAATCGTGGGAAGAGTTGCTGATGCTTTAAGATTGACATTCTCTGTATCAGCCAATGTTACAGAAGAGACAAAAAGAAACCCTGAAAAAATCATCATCAAGGCTAAAGTATTTTTGGCGTAAGGCATAAGTCACAAACGATAAGGAGAATTATTATCAATTATATTAAGATTTACTACACAATTACAATAGACTGCTTCTGATTTGTTATTGGATCTATAACTTAGTTTTGAAGTTTCTCTATGATTAAAATAATGAATGATATAAGGGTTTATTGATATTTTATTTTAATAACAATGACCTGCATATAATCACCAAAAAAACCGCATGCTGAAACGGAATTTACACGAATATTGAAATAATATGCTTTATTTAATAACAATTTATAAAAGATTTCATTAGCGCGATTGAGCATCCATTAATGTACAAAAAAAGAGCTCATCCATGAGCCCATTTTTATTGCTGTTAAGCCTTCTTCGCCTGCATGATTTTAAACAAAACAAACAGCAGTAAAATCCACACCGGCAGCATCAGCACCGACAGCATAAAGCCCTGCGTCCACATAATGTAGAGAATCATCAGCATAAATGCCAAAACAAAGTAATTGGTAAACGGCGCAAATAATGCCGGAAACTTGGTCTGTATACCCTGCTGTTTCATGGCTTTTCTGAATTTTAAATGAATCAAACTGATCAGCATCCAGTTCAGTACCGCCGCAGCAACCACAATATAAATCAGATAGCTCAATGCTTTTTCAGGCAAGAAATAATTCAGCAGCACACAGCCAAATATCAATAAGGCAGAAAATAAAACCGCCGCAATTGGTGTACCGTGCTGATTCACCTGCGTAAACACTTTTGGCGCATTGCCCTGCTCCGCCAAGCCCAGCAGCATCCGGCTATTGGCATACATCCCGCTGTTGCAGACTGACACGGACGCCGTCAAAATAATAAAGTTCAGCAAATGCGCCGCCCAGTCAATCCCCATCTGCTGAAAGATCATCACGAACGGGCTATGATCTAAACCGCCCAATTCCAGCTGATTCCACGGCACCAGTGACAGCAATACCGCTAAAGAACAGATATAAAACAGGAACACCCGAATGACCGTCTGATTCACCGCTTTAGGAATGTTCTTTTCAGGATCTTCTGTTTCAGCGGCGGCCATGCTGATCAGCTCAATGCCGCCAAAGGCAAACATCATAAAGGCCAGCATATAGAACAGCCCTTCAAAACCATGCGGGAAAAATCCGCCATGCGTCCATAAGTTGCTGATGGATGCCGTTGAACCGGCATCCGCCGTCATCAGCAAATAAACACCGAAAAGAATCATGGCGACAATTGCCACCACCTTAATCATTGACAGCCAGAACTCAGATTCCGCATACAGTTTGACATTGGCTAAGTTAGACAGCGTGATGACTGCAAAAAACACCAGGACTGATACCCATGCTGGAATATGCGGCCACCAGTAATTGACGTATTTGCCAATGGCCGTCAGTTCGGTCATCACCACCAATATATAAAGGATCCAGTAGTTCCAGCCGGTTAAAAAGCCTGAAAATCTGCCCCAATATTTAAAGGCGAAATAGCTGAATGAACCCGTTACAGGCTCATGTACAATCATTTCACCCAATTGGCGCATAATCAAAAAAGCAATGAGTCCGCCAATCATATAACCCAAAATAATTGATGGGCCAGCAGACTCAATAATATGCGCTGAGCCTAGGAACAGTCCTGTGCCAATGGCACCGCCCATGGCAATCAATTGGATATGGCGATTCTTCAAGCGGCGCTGAAGTTGGGGTGTTTCGCTGTTCAAAACAAACTCTAATCGTGGATAACACGTGAATTGTAAATACTAAGCGCCTTACGGCCTAGTCCGCTAATCTTAAGGAATGCCTGCTTTTTGCTCAATTCTTAAAAATATTGTTTTAAATAAATAAGTTAAAAATATTCAAATAAACCGTTTCCTCATCAATTAAATTGTTGCTGAACGAATAAAGTTGAAATCCCTACTCTGCCGCATTAAAAGCATCGTGATAGGCAACCTCGCCTTGTGGAAAAGTCCCCGTAAAAGAAATCGCCTGAAAATACTCCTGCGGCACATCGGGTAAAATCAATCCCGAAACAGGTTTAAAGCCAAAGCGTGCATAATAATTCGGATCACCCAGCAGCACGCAGCCTTTTGCGCCTAAAGCTTTCAAGCGCTGCAAAGCTGCATGCATCAGCATTGAGCCGATGCCTAAACCCTGCTTATCGGGCAACACTGAAATTGGCCCTAAACCATACCAGCCTGTTTCCCCCGAGGAAATACGAACTGGTGAAACGGCAACATGCCCGACAATCGCATGCTCTTCTTCTGCAACCAAAGACACGGTTAATTGCTGCGCATTTCTCAGCTGATTCACAATAATATGCTCTGTATGGCTGGTGTGCTCTGCATGCAAAAAAGCCGATTTTGTGAGCGCTTCAATGGCTGCAATATCAGCCAATGTTTCATCTCGGATGGTTATATTCATTGTATTCTCCTGTACAAGTTTTTCGTTCATGCCTTTTTCTTTTAACATTCTTCTAACAAAAAAGCGGATCAGTTTTCCCCCCAATCCGCTTTTCATCATGACCCTAAATACAATCAATCTTCAGGATATTCAAAACGGTACCCAACCCCATACACCGCTTGAATCCACTCATGGCGGTTGCCGGTTTCAGCGGCATCAGAGATTTTACGGCGCAGGTTTTTAATGTGGCTGTCAATTACCCGGTCCGCCACTTCAAAGCTGTCCGGATTAATATGATCCAGCAATTGCGCACGTGAGTACACCTGCCCGACATGCTCTAAAAACAGCTCCAGCAGGCGGAATTCCGTAGGCGTTAAATTCAATGACTTTTGCTGATACCAAATGCGCTGCTGGCCTTTATCCATGCGGAATAAATCATTGCTTTCGGGTTCAGCCTTTCGCTCTAAACGGCGCAGCACCGCCTGCACGCGGGCAACCAGTTCTTTCGGACTGAACGGCTTGCAGACATAGTCATCCGCACCCATATTCAAGCCCAGCACACGGTCGATTTCTTCGGTGCGCGCCGTGACCATAATAATCGGCAGGTCAGACTGCTCGCGCACTTTGCGGCACATGGTCAGCCCGTCCATGCGCGGCACCATCAAATCTAAAATCATCAAGCTCGGCTTACGCTGCGTAAAGCTGTCATATGCGTCCTGACCATCATGAAACATGCTGACTTCAAAACCAGCAGCTTCTAAATAATCACGCACCAGTTGTGCAAGTTCTACTTCATCTTCAACCAGCATGATGTGTTTCATGTAGATATCCTTAATGTTTCATCTGTTTCGGAAAAGTCAGCTTGCAGCGCAAACCGCCCAAGGGTGAATGCTCAAAACTCAATTCACCGCCCATGGCTTTCGCCATTTTGACAGACAGCGCCAAGCCTAAGCCTGTACCGCCCGTTGCACGGGTGCGGGAATCATCAACACGGTAAAAACGCTCGCCTAAGCATGACAGCTGTTCATCCGTCAAACCGAATGGGCTGTCATCCACATATACCGTCCACTGCACAGCATCCTGCTCAGTATGCACATGCACTGCGCCGCCTGTTTCAGTATAGCGGATGCTGTTGCCCAGCAAGTTCACCATAATTTGCTTAAAGCGGTCTATATCCAATTGCAATACGGCGCCTTGGCCTTCGGCCGTCACGCTTAAGCCGGCCTGCTCAAACTTCGGCTTAAAGTTCTCAATTTCCTGCAGTACAGCATCCCAAGGGTTCATCTCCGCAAAATAGCACTGCAGCTGCTGCGCTTCCGCCTGCGCCAAATCTGCCAAATCCTGGGTCAATTTTTTCAAACTGTTGACCTGCCTCAGCATGGAGGCAAAATGTTCTGGCGTCGGCTTGCGGATGCCGTCCTGCATGGCTTCAATTTGCGCCTGTAAAACAGCGAGCGGCGTTTTCAGTTCATGCGAGGTGTCCGCCACCCATTGACGGCGTGATGTTTCGTGCTGATCCAGAATAACCGCCAGCTGATTCAGCTCATTGGATAAATCACCCAGCTCGTCATTGCGGTTGACCTTCACCTGATGCTGATAATTGCCTTTGGTTAACTCACGCGTACCGTTCAATAAGCGCTGAATCGGCTTTTTAAAATAAGTCGCCAGCAGCAGGGATGCAATCAGGCTGGCAAAAAAGGATAAGCCATACACCAGCAGCAGATAGCGCTTCTGTTTGCTGAAAAAGTTAATGCTGATTGCATCATCCTGATTCAGTACAGGCTTTAAGCCAAGATAGCCGACCACTTGATTATTCACCAGAATCGGCCGATAAGAAATCTGTTCCTGCGTCGGCTCACCGACCACAAATTGACGCTTGGCGTCATACAAAGATAAGCGTGAACTTAGGCCCAAACGGTCTGGCATCTGAATAAACTGTTTTTTGCCGCCGCTGTTTTGCGGCAGCGCAATATTGCCGCTCTTTTTCGCCTCTTTCGGATCTGCCGGCCGGAAAACATTTTGATTTGCGCTCAGCGGAAATTTCAAGCCTTCAAAAGGCTGAAATGCCGTAGGCAAATTACGTTCAATAAACAGCTGCTCTTCTGCGTCTGCAGCGCTTCTGGCTGGATCTGCCGCGTTGTTCAGAACGGTGCCTGCAGCCATTGAGTGCTCTTTAAAATAGCGCTGCTGCAGTGCGATATCGTACTGGCGGCGCAGCCACCAGTGTGACAGCTTGTCATAGTCATCAGGGCCGGCTTCACCCTCAATCTGCAGAATTTGCGCCTGAATGGCATTGCCCCAGTCATGATAAACCACATAGACATCGGCCAAATTGCCAATCAGCCCGTCCAGCTTCTGCATTTCCACATCCGCCACATATTTGGTGAAGTTGCGCTGCATGTTCCAGTGAAGCACGCCTAAGCTGACCGTAGTGATGAGCAAAGTCGTCAGCAGTACAGTCAGAAATAAGCGCAAGGCAATAGGCACACGGCGGATGTTCAAAAGAGCTACTCTATTTTTTCTATCTTGATTATTGTAGCGAACACGGCTTCAAAAAACCCTCCATTGTTTCTTCATCTTTATTATTTAATCTTATCTGCAGCAAATAATACTCATCCCGCGTTGGAGACCATCTAATGAATCACATGACAAAAATAGCTTTAGCCGCTGCCGGCATTTTATCTATGGGCGCCCTGACTGCATGCCAATCGACAAATACTGCAAAAGACACTGACCATCCGCAAAGAATGCACGGGCAAAAGCATGAACGCCATATGACGCCGGAACAGCGCGAACAAATGCAAGAAATGCGCGCTGAACGCCATGAAGTGATGTCTCAAATTAAGCAAGCCTGTGATGGCAAAGCTGCAGGCGCTGCGGTACAAGTCAAAGCGGGCGGCCAAACCATTAACGGCACGTGCGCCATGGTATTCAGCATGGACAAGCCTGAACGCGACGAATATAGCGGCAAGCGCGGCGAACACGGTCCAATGGGCGCCGATCAGCCTGAACGTGGTGAATTCCGCGGCATGCACATGCAGCGCGGCGAACCGCTGACTGATGCTAAGCGTGCAGAGTTAACCCAGCAATTCGATCAGCGCCTTGCAGAGCGCCAGGCAAAACAGCAGGCAATTGCTAAAGCCTGCCTAGGCAAAGCCAATGGCGCAGCGGTGCAAATCAAAGCAGGCGCGCAAACCATCAATGGCAAATGCGAAGTCCGCTTCCAGCCCCAAATGCCTGCTCAGCCGGCTGCCCCTGCTCCAGTAAAAGCATCATAATTGCTGCTGGCAAAAATTAAAGGCGCTTTATGCGCCTTTTTTAGTGGACATAACTTTTTACGTTTTTTGACTATTTGTGTCATTTCAATTCATCCAAAACCGTTTACACTCAAGACACTTAGCATTTTCAAGACATAAATCTTTGACTTTACAGTCACCAAGAAAACCCTTAGAAAAGCTTGTACCTTATTAGAAGATGTTGCACGATTAAGCCATTCCAATCCGTGTCAATGAAGACACGTTTTTTATGTTTCTTAGGATTATAAACTGGTTAAACCAGTATTGAGGAAACCGATATGCCACAATACAAAGCGCCCTTACGTGATATGCAATTCGTACTGCATGAGCTATTGAATGCAGAAGAGCACTATTCTAAATTGCCTGCATTTCAGGAAACCGTAAGCCGTGAATTGGTTGACCAATATTTAGAAGCTGCTGCTGACTTCTGTGAAAACGAATTGTCCCCAATCAACCAAAGCGGCGACCGCGAAGGCTGTACTTGGAATGATGGCGTGGTCACTACGCCGACAGGCTTTAAAGAAGCGTATCAAAAATATATCGAACTCGGTTTCCCGTCTCTTTCTGCTGAAGAACAGTACGGCGGTCAAGCTTTGCCTGTTTCGCTGGGCAACGTGATTTCAGAAATGGTCGGTACTGCAAACTGGTCTTGGGGCATGTACCCTGGCCTGTCACACGGTGCAGTCCGTACTTTAGAACATCATGGTTCTCAAGAACAAAAAGATGCCTACCTGCCGAATCTGGTTTCAGGTGTTTGGACAGGCACAATGTGCTTAACTGAATCTCATGCAGGTTCTGACCTCGGCATTATCCGTTCAAAAGCTGAACCGCAAGCGGACGGCAGCTATGCCATTACTGGTGAGAAAATCTTTATCTCTGCCGGTGAACATGACATGGCGGAGAACATTGTCCACATTGTACTTGCCCGTCTTCCTGGCGCGCCTAAAGGCACCAAGGGGATTTCACTGTTCATCGTGCCGAAATTCAATTTAAATGCTGACGGCACCATCGGCGAGCGCAATGCTGTGCGCTGCGGTTCAATTGAACACAAAATGGGGATTCACGGCAACGCAACCTGCGTCATTAACTTTGACAATGCAAAAGGCTTCCTGATCGGACCTGAAAACCGCGGCCTAAACTGCATGTTCACGTTCATGAACACTGCGCGTATCGGCACAGCTGTTCAAGGCTTATCAGCTTCTGAAGGCGCCTTCCAAGGTGCGCTTGCATATGCAAAAGACCGTTTGGCGATGCGTTCACTTTCCGGCCCGAAAGCGCCTGAAAAAGATGCAGATCCGATTATTGTCCACCCTGCTGTGCGCAACATGCTGCTGACGCAAAAATCATTTGCGGAAGGCGCGCGCGCATTAGTTTACCTGCTGTCTTTCCATGCAGATATCGTAGAGCAAGGCGCAACGGAAGAAGAACGCAAAGCATCGGACAACATTTTGTCATTGCTGACCCCGATTGCTAAAGCATTCTTGACTGAAACAGGTTCTGAATCTGCGAAGCACGGCGTTCAAGTGTTTGGCGGCCACGGCTTTATTTCAGAGCACGGCATGGAGCAGATCGTACGTGATACACGCATCTCTTGCTTGTACGAAGGCACCACTGAAATTCAAGCGCTTGACTTGTTAGGCCGTAAAGTTTTGGGCACTCAAGGCGCAATGCTGAAAGACTTCACCAAGATTATTCACAAATTCTGCGATGCAAACAAAGACAACGCTGCCATGAAAGAATTTGTTGAACCGCTGGCTGCTCTGAATAAAGAGTGGGGTGAGTTAACCATGCAAATTGGCATGAAAGCAATGCAAAATCCGGAAGAAGTCGGCGCTGCTGCAGTCGATTACCTCTACTTCTCCGGCTATGTCACGCTTGCGTACCTTTGGGCGCGCATGGCGCTTGTAGCGCAGGAAACACTGGCGGCAGGCACCACTGACGTTAATTTCTACAACGCAAAAACCACGACTGCACGCTTCTACTTCAAGAAAATCCTGCCTCGCGTTCGCTCACATGTTGACGTGATTGCAGGTGGTGTAGAGCCGCTGATGTCTTTAGATGCGGAACATTTCGCATTCTAAGCTGAATATCTGAACAATATTCAAAAAACTGTACTCAACAGTGCAGAAATAGAGAAAGGACGGTCATAGCTTTGGCAGTCCTTTTTCTTTATAAAGATATCAAAATTTAACTTTCCGCTGTCTGACAGCATGAAGTTTCATGTATTAGACCGAATTGAATCAAACAATAAACAGGTGACACTATGCCAATTTATAACGCGCCTCTTGCTGATATGAAGTTCATCTTGAATGATGTTTTTAATGCAGAAAAGTTCTGGCAAGCCAATGAAAACCTTGCGCATGTCGATGCCGCCACTGCTGAAGCAATTCTTGAAGAAATGGCGAAGTTTGCTCAAAATGTGACTCATCCGCTGAACCGTACGGGCGATGAAGAAGGCGCAACATACAGCAATGGCAATGTAACCACACCTGCTGGCTTTAAAGAAGCGTTTAAGCAATATGCGGAAGGCGGCTGGATTGGCTTGGCGGCTGACGAAGAATGGGGCGGCCAAGGCATGCCGAAAATGCTGACCGTGCTTGCAGATGAAATGCTGTTCGCAACCAACCCATCATTCATGCTCTACCCGCTGCTTTCTGTCGGCGCAGGCATGGCCTTAAACAGCTATGCATCGCAAGAGCAAAAAGAAACTTACCTGCCAAAAATTTACTCAGGCGAATGGTCAGGCACCATGTGCTTAACGGAACCGCATGCAGGTACAGACTTAGGCATTATCAAAACCAAAGCTGAACGCAATGAAGACGGCACCTATAACATTACAGGCACCAAAATCTTTATTACCGGCGGTGACCACGATCTTGCTGAAAACATCATTCACTTGGTTTTAGCGAAAACGCCGGATGCGCCTGCGGGTTCACGCGGTATTTCATTGTTTATTGTGCCGAAATTCCTTGTCAATGCTGACGGTTCTTTAGGTGAACGCAATGCGGCTGGCCCGGGTTCGATTGAACACAAGATGGGCATCAAAGCGTCTGCAACTTGCGTGATGAACTTTGACGGCGCCAAAGGCTACTTGGTGGGCAAAGAAAATGAAGGCCTGGCGGCCATGTTTGTAATGATGAACTACGAACGCCTGTCGATGGGTATTCAAGGCCTAGGCGCATCTGAGTTTGCCTATCAAAATGCAGCGCAGTATGCGACAGACCGCCTGCAGGGCCGCAGCGCGTCTGGTGTACAATCGCCTGCTAAGCCTGCGGACAGCATTTTGGTTCATGGCGATGTGCGCCGCATGCTGCTCAATGCGCGTGCCAACAATGAAGCGTCACGCGCATTTGCTGTGTATGTCGGCCAGCAGCTGGACATCACCAAGTTCTCTACAGATGCTGAAGCGGTGAAAAAAGCCAATGACCGCGTTGCATTGCTTACGCCAATTGCGAAAGCATATTTGACAGACACCGCTTTTGACGCAGTGATTGATGCGCAGATGGTCTTTGGCGGCCACGGCTTTATCCGTGAATGGGGCATGGAACAGTGTGTTCGCGATCTGCGTATTGCACAGATTTACGAAGGCACCAACGGCGTTCAGTCACAGGATTTAATCGGCCGTAAGACCATTAAGTGCAATGGCGAATTTATTGCGGAATATATTCAGGAAATCCGTGATTTCACCAACGGCTTAGATGCTGATCTGAACTTTATTAAAGATGCGACTTTAGATGCAGCGGCTGAAGTAGAGTCGGTAACGCAGTATGTATTGTCTGCAGCGCGTGAAAACATCGAGTTCTCTAACTCTGCAGCGGTAGATTACCTGCATGCTGTCGGCCTATTGAGCTTCTCTTATATGTTTGCCCGCATTGCCAATGCAGCGAAAGATAAAGACGGCGAGTTCTATCAAAACAAACTGTCGCTTGCCTTGTACTTTGTACAGCGCATTCTGCCTGAATTGGCAATGCGCATTACCAAAATAAAAGCTGGCCCAGAAGTCATCATGAACTTCTCTGAAGATTACTTCACCAATCAGGCTTAATTTTCATCCAAGTCTGCGAAGTTAAAAAACGCCCGATACGTCGGGCGTTTTTTTAACGGTATGATTATTCCTTTGGGTAAAACGTCCTCACCGACTCCGCCATTTCAGGATTTGATGTTTCCAAAGCCTTCGCTACCCTTTCAGCATCCACAGCACTGCGGTTTTGACTGACCTTAAACTTGCCGATGATTGAAGCGATTTCAATCTCAATTGCAACAATCTTCTCTAATTGCTCTGCTATAAAATCATTTGGCGCATCGCCCATTTTCCACGGCACAGGCTGAGTGGCTTCATGCCTGCGGGTCAATCGCGCCAAAATCCCGCGCAAATGTTTTTCATCCGTGACTTTACGAATCATGCCTTTCACATGCACCACACGGTAATTCCACGTCGGCACTACACTGTGATGCTCCTGTTTACCTTCATACCAATTTGGAGAAATATAGGCTTGATCAGCATGAAAAATCACATAAGCCGATAGCGCATTTTGCAGCAAAGCAGATAAGGGATTGGCTTTGGCCATATGTCCTCGAAGCATCCCCTTTGCGCCTGCTGAACGGTCCAGTTCCAGCGGAATATGATTGGCTTCAATTTCACCCTCATGCACCACCATCACACTGGCGAATGGATTCGCTTCAATGCAGTCAAAAAGCTCAGTTAAATTTTCCTGCTGAAAATGCGCGGGCAAATACATTTTTTATTCTCAAGACTGGTAAAACCACAACAAAATAACATTAAAAAACATGATTTTTATATCAAAAAAACATCTTTTCCTATTCATGTGCATGAAATTTGCTTATGTTTAAATGAATGAAAACCGTAAAGAAAAATAGGAGGAAACATGACCCACCGTGATCCCAAGTTTGAAAAAATTGAAACCCTCCTCGACCGTTTTGGCAATATTGCCGTAGAAAGCTTTCACTACATCGCATTATTTATTATTGGCTGTATGGTCATTTGGTCTGCGGGCCATACCGTGTTTGAAATATTGACGGTTAAACAGTTCGCAACCATTGATGATATTCTTCTGCTGTTTATTTATTTAGAGCTCGGCGCGATGGTGGGCATCTATTTTAAAACCAACCATATGCCCGTGCGCTTCCTGATCTATATTGCCATTACCGCCTTGACCCGCCTGCTGATTTCAGACATCCAGCACGATCATAAAGCCGATATGGATCTGGTGATTATTACCGGCTCAATTTTAATTTTAGCCGTCGCTATTTTGATCGTCCGCTATGCATCATGGACCTTCCCATCGGTGATCCGTGACAAACATTCAGACAAACCGCTTCCAGAAGGCAAAACCCCGCGCCCGCAGGATGATGAGCTTGCTTAGTGTTTTGAAGCCCCTCTTTCATAAAGAGGGGTTTGGGGGAGATTTAATGGCTAATTTTCATGCCACTATAAAATGTCATTTCAACATTATAAAAGAAATACAGAATTAACGGTTCGGCACCAAAACATAACGGCCATTTTCAAAAATCCAGTACATGCCGGTAGGCGGCGCCGGCAGCCCGATACGGCGCCAATCCGTAATGACCGACTGCGTAGAGCTTTCAATATGCGCCACATTCGGGTCTCCATTCACCCAGCTGTAGCTTTGAGAGTTTTGAATAATGGTCGTTGGCGCCTGATAGTGAATGCTGACCCCATTATTGATTTGCGGCGGATAGGGCCGGTTTGGGTAAGGCGGCCAGCCCGGATACGGGCGGTTTGGATAGTTTGGACGGTCATTGGGGTAGCCATTTTGATGAAATGGCGGGCGATGCTGCTTTGAAATATCCACACCGCGGTAATTCCCCCATTGATTTTCCGCCATTGCTGAAGCGGATGCGCCTAAGAACATTAAGCAGCCGGCAGCCCATGCAATTGTTGCTTTCATGCGGAACTCCAAACACTGTATTTATGGTTTATTTTACTCCCCAGTTTAAGATAGAAAGTGAATAAAAATCCAGCGAATGCAAAGTTTTGTAAAGCAGCGAAATACTCTGTTCATCGGTGCAGACAAATTAAGAAATGCTATGGCTTATGCTAGAATGCCATTTTTGTTACTGAGTCATCCATTGTGGCAGAACTGAGTTTTGATCGGCTGTATGAATATTTCTGCAAGGTTCCAAGTGTGCAGAAGAATTTAATTGATGCTTATGGCACCGATGGCCAAAAGGCCTGGTGGTTCAAATTTCAAATTAATATTGAACACCCGCTGGCATGGCAAACCGTGCAGGAATTGGGGCATGTCCTGAATTACATCTCTAAAAATGAACGCCTGCCGACACAATTTTTGCCCGTTTCACCGCCGCCCTATATGAATGGTGAAGCCAAAGAGTTTCTGGCTTGGGTCATTCAATGCAACCATGCCGATTTCCCGCCAGATGTGGTCTGTGACTGGCTCGAAGCGCGCCTGCCCAATCCAGTGGAAGATGAAAGCAAGTGGAAAATCAAAACCGATTTGCATGAACTGGACAAAATCAGCGACAAAGACTTAGATCAGATGTTGCCGCCCAATCCTGAGCCGAAGAATTAAATCTCCCTAAATCCCTCTTTAAAAAGAGGGACTTTCCTCCCTGAGCAAATTTAAAGCTTGCTCAGGAGAAGGAACTCCTTCTCCCTTTGGGCGAAGGTTGGGATGAGGGAAAAATTAAAACGTCGACAGCCCGCTCCACTCCATAAAGCGGTACAGCGCATATTTCAGCTTCGATTCGTCGGCATATTTAGGATATGGCACACTGATTTGACGGTTATTCAAATTCGCCCATGAGCTGTCAAAATACTGCTGCGCATCTTTAAACACCGTATCTTGAGGCTTGCCGAGCACCCGGAAATCTGTTTCCAAGTTATAGTTTTTCAGATTGCGTGCAGTAAAGTTGGCCGAGCCTAAAATTAATTCCGCCTGCTGCGCGCCCGTTTTCAAAATCATTTTGCTGTGGCACTGTTCGCCCCGAGTATCGCACCAGCGCACCGCTACACCGGCATCATTCAGCTCTGACGCCACCTGACGGTTGGGAATGCCATTTTTTTGACGGCCAAACGCATCTTTATTCGGGTCCAGCAGCACGCGGACATTGACACCGCGTTGATGCGCAGCGATCAGGCCTTTGACAATTTTGCGCTCTGACAGATAGAACATGGCTAAATCAATCTGCTCTTTGGGCTGCGCAGAATCAATCAATTTCAATACGGCATCATAGATGGCCTTTTCAGTCAGCACCTGCACTTGCGGCTGATCTTTTGCATCCTCAAACTCCCCCATAATCACCACAGGCATATTGGCTTTGGACATGATGCCGACAGACTGCTCCGTTTTCAGCACATCAATGGCGGTATTGCCCGTCACTGTCAGCGCCACATTGGAATGGCGCGAACTGCCGTCGTGCGGATTCATCGACGTGACTAAGGTTTTCCAGCCTTCTGTAGTATCCACCACAATGCTCTTGCGGTGATTGGCTTTGAAATTAAACAAATCCATATAGCTGCGGACAGTAATTTTTTCACGGCCAAAGGGGTTCGGCAGCCAGCCTTTTTCAGCATTGTTGCCAATGCCCTGACAGCATAAATACCAAAAGCCAGACCATGCGGGATTTGAGGCGCGCAGCGGCGTTAAATCAGTTTCAATAACATCAATGCCAGCTTGACGCAGCTGATGATACTGTTCAGCGTATACCCCGCCATAAACAGAGTTGATCGGGTCGGTAATAAATTTGATTTCGATATTCGGAGTGTATTTGCGTTTTTCAATCAGCGCATCCGTCAATTGCTGCATCAGCGCCTGATGCTTGATTTTAGAATTTCCAACTTCCTGATTAAACAGGAACATATCCAGTACAATTGTGGTCTGCGCCTGATCAATCAAGCTCAGCATCTGCTTGAAAATCTGCTGATCGAGCTGCTGCTTGCCTTCAGCATCCAGATAGCTTTGATCCGCGGTAAACTGCACTTTGGCATGCCTCAATTTGCCTGTGTAATTCAAACCCTCCGGCAAGGGCTTATAGACCTGATAAATTGCAGAAGAAAGATAGCCCAAGGCCAATAAACCAATCACAACACCAAAGTATTGGCGGCGTGACCAATTTAACTTGCTGTGAATTCGCTCAATAATACGCATAATAAAAAACCTAATCCAATGCGCTCAGACTAGGTTTTATCATGCGAATTTTCAAGAGGATTTCTGTGATTTGGCCTGCGGCTGCAGGCCAATTCAAGAAGATTTAGAAACCCAATTCAACGCCCACGCTAAAGTTTCGGCCGATTTGAGGGATATTCGACAAGAAAGACGCATGTGAATAGACCTGATCATCCAGCAAGTTGTTGGCATTGAAATACACGCGGTAATCATTGCCCTTCGCATATTGCCCAGCATAGGACAGGCCCACATTCACCATATTGTAGCCTTGCGTTTCCTGCTCATAGTCAGCGAATTTATCCTGCTGAAAGACATGATAATATTCCGCCATGCCGGTCCAGCCATCGGCAAAGCCGGCATTGACTTTTGTGCCTAAGCGCCCTGCAGGCACGCGCGGCGCATTGGCGCCGTCAATTTTGCCGCGCACATAATCGCCGAATAAGCCGATTTTATACATCTCATTCACTTGATAGCCGGTTTCCGCTTCCAGACCGTAAAATTTGGCTTTATCCTGGGTGTAATCGACCAAACGGAAATTGTCATGCTGGTCTGTCGTGGCTGCATAAATGTAGCTGTCATACCAGTTATGGTAGACATGCACGTGATAATCCAATTTGTCCGCTTCATAGTGCAGGCCCAGCTCGAGATTATTGGATTTTTCCGCACCGAGGTTTTCATTGCCGCGCTCATAAGTATTGGTGGCAAAGTGCTTGCCGTTGGCGTACAGCTCCTGCGCCAAAGGCAAGCGTTCTTGATGCGAGGCTGCCAATGATAATGTGTAGTCTGGCGCAAAGGCCCAGTTCACAGCGCCTGAATAGGAAATCGCATAATCGCTAAAATCTTTTTGCATTGAATCAATATCAATTTTCTGCTGATCCGCACGGGCGCCTAATTCCACATGAAAATCGCCGATTTGCTTATGCTCTAGCCCGAATACGCTCCACTTTTCCGTGGTATTGGGGTTCATCAATGACTCTTCACCCGTAATATTGAGCTTTTGACGGTTATACTGCGCGCCAATTACCCCTTCCCAATCTGCAATTGGATTATGCACCAACTCCAAACGCGCATCATAACCTTGGCTTTTAAAGGTGGTCATGACTTCGCTTTCTTCAACTTCATCATGCTTATAGTCGGTAAAGCTGGCATGCGCGCGCAGTTTTTGAAAGCCTTTAAACGGTTCCGCCAGTTCGGTGCGCAGGTCATAGCGTTCAGATTTTAAATCGACCCATGGCCCGCCATGCTCTTCCTCATCATGGTCATGGGAGCCGCCTGCAGCATGCACATGGCAATCCAGTTCATCGCCATGCGGATGGCAGTTTTCATATTCATGGCTATGGCCTGGCAAACCGTATTGATCTTCCCGGCGGCTGTAAGACAGGCCGACAAAACCGCGGTCATGAATCCATGAACCGCCAATATTCACAGTTTGCCCTTCTGCAAAAGTGTTGTCTACACGCCGCTCCGGCACCTGCTCGACATGTTCTTCGATCACGCCATTGCCCAAATCATGTTCATGTGAATGCGTATGCACATAATCCGGCGCAATATAATTATTGGCTTTGCGCTTTGATCCTTCAACACGGATTGCAAACTGATCGCCTAAGGCGGCTGTTACACCTGCACTCGCCAGCTTTTCATCATTGCCCGAGTTATAGCGCAGCCCTGCCTGGCCTTCATAGCCTTGATCCGGCATGTGCGTTGGAATTTTCTGATCCGTGACATTCACCAAACCGCCCACACTGCCGGCGCCATACAGCAGTGTCGATGGGCCGCGGATAATCTCCACTTGTTTTGCCAAAATCGGATCTACGGTCACGGCATGGTCTGGCGACAGCGCAGAGACATCTGCGGTTTCTGAAGCATGCTGCAGCACTTTAACCCGCGGGCCATCCTGACCGCGGATCACAGGGCGGCTGGATCCTGCACCAAATTGATTAGAAGCCACACCCAATTCACCCGCCAAAGCATCGCCAATGGTTGCTGGCCGCTCAGCTAATTTTTTTTGACTGACAATACTGTCTGCAACTGCAAAATCCGCTGCGGTCTGCTCTAGCGGATGCGCCTGCACATGAATGGTTTCCAGCTGCTGCACTTGAGCCTGAGCAGCATCTGCAAAAGCAAAAGGCGCTGTGGCCATAAGAATGGATGCAGTGATTAAATTTTTTTTAAAGATATTTTCAAAGGACATGGACAGGGCTCAAACAGGCTGCTTCTTAATTAACGTTATAATATAACATTTCAATATTTTTGCAATAAAAAACATTCCCCAGAACCTGCATCGATTACACTGCTGAGCTGACTGCTCACTCTAATCCTCAGGATTCATTTTTAAATCAATGCCTTTCACCATTTCTCATGCTGTTCTTGCGCCGCCGCTGTCCAAGCTGACAGGCGGCCGCTTGCCAATATCCGCCTTAGCGATTGGGACAATGGCGCCTGATCTGTTCCGCTTATTTACCAATGCTGATTATGACGACTCACATCAGTGGTCAGGTTTAATCTTTCCGAACCTCATACTGGGACTGATTTTATGTTTGCTTTGGTATGTCCTGTACCGCCCAATGCTGTTCGCTTTTTTTGGCCTAAACAAACCGCTCAAAATTTACGGCTTAAATCAGTTTTGCGGTTTTATCATCAGCCTCATCGTAGCGCTGCTTGTAGGCACATCCACACACCTGATTTGGGATGGCCTGACGCATGTCGACTTTCGCACCTTTGCATTTAAAGATATTCTGATGCAGCCGATTCATCTCTTTCAGCACACTTATCCCCTGCACCGTGTACTGCAGATTGGAATGTCCGCGCTGGCGCTTCCACTTTTAGCCTGGATGATCTACCGGCACCACCTGCATTACCGCAGCCGGCCGGCGGTACATCGCAATATCAAAATTTATGTCTATGCTTTGTCTGCACTGTCACTGCTGGCGGGCATCGTCAGTTATTTTTATTTTGCTGAAAGCGTGTATTCAGAAGCATTTTCACATGACCTATATGCCTATGTCGGCAAATCGATTAATTATTTTTTCCGCGCATTTTTGGGCATGTTTACGGCAGGCAGCATTATTTTCGCCATCCTAAAATCAACGTCAGATATTTTTCAAAGCCATCCCGACAACTTGCGTGCAAACAAATAAAAGCAGGCAATTTTTAATGTTTTAAACTGAAGTCCCTGTGACAAAATGCCCAAAAAGAGGCATAATCTTCCCCTTTGTATAAAAGCGGTACGCTGTTTACGTATACGCTGACCTTAACCCATATAGTTGGATTTCTAACGCTATGATGCGAACTCATTACTGCGGTTCTTTAACCGAAGCTCAAATTGACCAAACCGTTACATTATGCGGTTGGGTTCACCGTCGCCGTGACCACGGTGGTGTAATCTTCCTTGACATGCGTGACCGTGACGGCCTTGTTCAAGTGGTTATCGATCCAGATACCCCAGAAGCTTTTGCAACAGCTGACAAATCACGTTCAGAATTCGTATTAAAAATTACAGGCCGTGTGCGCCGCCGTTACGAAGGTACTGAAAACGCAAATATTACCAGCGGTCAAATCGAAGTTTTGGGTAAAGACATTGAAGTTCTTGCCGCTTCTGAAACTCCGCCATTCCCATTGAATGACGAAAATACCAATATTTCTGAAGAAGTACGTTTGAAATATCGTTTCCTCGATATTCGTCGTCCAGAAATGTTAGATCGTTTACGTTTCCGTTCTAAACTTACTAACCTGATTCGTAACTACTTCGAAGAAAATGGTTTCTTAGACGTTGAAACACCTATTTTGACTCGTGCTACGCCTGAAGGCGCACGTGACTATTTAGTACCAAGTCGTGTTTCTAATGGTAGCTTCTACGCGCTTCCACAATCTCCACAATTGTTCAAACAGTTGTTGATGGTTGGCGGTATCGATCGTTACTACCAAATTGCGAAATGTTTCCGTGATGAAGACTTACGTGCTGACCGTCAGCCTGAATTCACACAAATCGACGTTGAAACATCGTTCATGAGTGACGATGACATCATGGATTTGATGGAACGTTTAACCGTGAAGATGTTCAAAGAACTTCTAAACGTTGAATTCGATAAATTCCCGCGCATGACATACAACGATGCTATGCGTGACTATGCATCTGATAAACCAGATATGCGTATTCCTTTGAAATTGGTTGACGTTGCTGACATGATGCAAGACGTTGAGTTCAAAGTATTCGCAGGTCCTGCTAAAGATCCTAAAGGCCGTATTGTTGCCCTTCGCGTACCGGGTGCAGGCGCGCTTCCGCGCAGCCAGATTGACGAATACACTAAATTCGTTGGCATCTACGGTGCGAAAGGTTTGGCTTACATCAAAGTCAACGAACTTGAAAAAGGCATCGAAGGCCTTCAATCTCCAATCGTTAAATTTATCGAGCCAATCGTGCTTGATTTGTTGAAACGTGTTGGCGCTGAAAATGGCGACATCGTCTTCTTCGGTGCGGACAAAGCCAAAGTTGTAAACGATGCAATGGGCGCTTTGCGTATCAAAGTCGGTCACGACATGAAGCTTGCAACTTGCGAGTGGGCGCCGCTTTGGGTGGTTGACTTCCCAATGTTTGAAGAAACTGATGATGGCAAATGGACATCTGTTCACCACCCATTCACATTGCCGAAATCAACTGTTGAAGAAGTGAAGAACAACCCTGGTGAAGCGCTTTCAGTTGCTTATGACATGGTATTGAACGGTACTGAAGTGGGCGGCGGTTCACTGCGTATCTTCAACCTTGAAATGCAAAAAGCCATCTTTGAAGCGCTGGGTATTTCTGAAGAAGAAGCCGAAGAAAAATTCAGCTTCTTGCTCAATGCATTGAAATTCGGTGCGCCTCCGCACGGCGGCTTGGCATTCGGTCTTGACCGTTTGGTGATGCTGATGACCGGCGCATCTTCAATCCGTGACGTGATTGCATTCCCGAAAACCAAAACTGCTGAATGTCCATTGACTCAAGCGCCAGCGCCAGTTGAGCCAAATCAATTGCGTGATCTTGGTATTCGTTTACGTGAAAAGCCAAAAGCGGAAGAAGCTAAATAATATTTAGTTTTTCATGTAAAAAAGCCCTGCAATAATGCGGGGCTTTTTTTGCAAATTTATGCTGGATTGTGATCAAAACCTATCAGTGGCATAATAGCCACCACTTTCCACTTTGCTGTGAATCTCTCCTATGGCTATGCGTCCTGAAGTTCGCCGTCGTGCAATTGTCTTAATTATTTTTGCTGTTGTGCAATGGGTTTTTATGCGCTACATCGTAGACAATCAGCTGTTCAATTTAACCACCTACAACCGCATTTTGATTTTCTGCGTCAGCAGCTTGGGCGGCGCATTGCTGATCTTTGTGGGGTTGATTTATATGGTGCTGAAAGGCAATGCGGATAAGGAAGAATAGTTCAACTGTACTGCCGTGAAAATTTTATCAATGAACACGGCAGCGCCATCCTGCATTACCGGCGGATCAGTTTATTCAAAAAATATTTTAAATAGGTCAGATACTTTGCTGGATAGTATTTAAAAGCGCCTTGAGGCTTATAATAATATTTTAAAATTGAGCGGTTGATTTTAAATTCCGCATCTAAAAAACTTTTTTCAGCATGATAAGGTTGAATCACTTTCATCATTTCTACAGCCATTTTCAAGCCATTCTGAGAAAAACTTTCATCATGAATGCGGTATTGGCAAACCACTTCAGGTATATATTTTAAAATTTTCTGCTGCTTGCTTAACTTAAGCAGCATATACCAGTCTTCGACTTTAATGCTTTCATCATAACCGCCAGCCTCAACAATATCTTTTAAATGAAACATTTGAGTTAAAGTGGGCAAGTCATGCAGATTTAATAAAATATCATTAAAACTATATTCAGTACGCGTCGATACTCTTCGATCCACCACCCGATTATTAGAATCAATTAATTCAATACCAGCAAACACACCTGTCACGTCAGGATGCTGCTCTAAATAATCAACCTGCAGCTGCGTTTTATTCGGCAGCATCATGTCATCAGAGGCGATAATACTGAGATACTTGCCCTGACAGTGCGTCAATGCTTCATTCAAAGTCGCACATAATCCTTTATTGGGGCGTGTATTAAAATAAACACGCTCAAAGCGCTGTTCACAGGCAGGCAACATTGATTGAATTTTTTCAACCGATTTATCCTTAGAACCATCATCAATAATAATCAGCTCTATACGAGAATAAGTCTGCTCTATAATGCTTTGAATGCTGTCTTCAATATAATGTTCATGATTATAGCAAGGGATGATGACCGAAACTAAAGGCTGCATTTAAGCGCTCCCTTTGGGCATAAATGCATTGCACAATTCAATCACTTTTAGCGTTTCTTCTTCAGTTTGCGTCGGCCCCATAGGCAAACTTAAAACTTGCGCGTGAATACGTTCAGTTATTGGAAAACTTAAATCATTCCACTCTTGATATGCCTGCTGCTTGTGCGGCGGAATTGGATAATGAATCAGCGTTTGCACACCGTTATCTTTGAGAAAGTTTTGCAGCTCCTCTCTATATTCAGATTGAATGACAAATAAATGCCATACGTGCTGCAGATTAGCGCTGGCATCAACCTGAATCAGCGGCAATCCGATATATGGATTTTGAATTTGATTTAGATATAACGATGCAATTTGACGCCGTTTTTCCATTTCTTGATCTAGATATTTGAGTTTGACATCCAGTATTGCCGCCTGAATTTCATCTAAACGGCTATTCACTCCAGAGAATAAATTTTTATATTTTTCGTGCGAGCCATAATTGCGCAAAGCTTTTAAAGTCTGCGCAAGTTCTGCGTCATTGGTGGTAATCGCCCCGGCATCACCCAATGCGCCGAGGTTTTTCCCCGGATAAAAACTGAAGCCTGAAGCATCACCCCAGTTCCCTGCTTTCTTCCCATCAATTTGGGCGCCATGCGCTTGCGCAGAATCTTCAAGAACCAGCAAGTTATATTGCTGAGCAATTTGCAGGATTGACGGCATATCCGCCAATTGACCATATAAATGCACAGGCAGGATGACTTTAGTTTTCGCTGTAATTGCAGCCTGAATGGCAGCTGGAGAGATGTTGAGGCTTTGCTCATCCGGTTCAACCAGCACAGGCGTTAAGTTGTTCGCAGTAATGGCTAATATGCTTGCAATATAGGTATTGGCGGGAACAATCACCTCATCGCCATCTTGCAGTTTACCCAGCTCTTTCCAGGCGCGCAGCGTTAAAATTAATGCATCTAAACCATTGGCAACGCCAATTGCAAATTCAGCGCCGCAATACTGGGCAAAATGCTGTTCAAATTTTTCCAGTTCTTGACCGCCAATATACCAGCCAGAATCAAGCACACGGGTGCATGCCTCTATCAGCTCCGCTCTATACTGCTGGTTTATCGTTTTTAAATCTAAAAAAGGAATCATAAAAACCGCTCTTTCAACTTTCTATTTAAAGGTTTTTCAATATATTTAAATGCTGCCGCACTCAGCGCAATAGAGCTAAGGATAATCATCAGCGACAGCAATAAGCCATCAATGTTTAAAGCATATTGCATGACTGCATATTCAGCCGTCCGGATCACCAGCAAATGGATTAAATAAAAGCAGAAACTGATTTCGCCTAGCCAAACCATATGCTTACTGGAGAGGAATCGATTCAGGAACGCAGGCTGTTTTTCCTCACTGGACAGTGCAAAGGAAAGTATGATCAGAACCATAGGAAGCCAATAATACACTGAATATCTTAAGCCCATATCTGCAAATTGATGCAGTGCAAAAAATACAATAAAGATCATCAATGCCGCAATTTCAAAATACTTTAATGACCCGCTGTTAACTTTGAACGTCTCTTTCAATTTTAAGTACGCGTGAAACAGCATCATTCCCAAAAGAAAGTCTGAAAATCTAATGAGCGGAGAAATATACAGCCAGTAATGCTTCTGCTCTTCGGATAAAAGAACATTCAGCATCAATATGATTGCGAATAACGTTGCAAATAGCGCGAGTTTTGCTTTTTGTCTTAGCAGCAGGATAAAAGGAAACAACAGATAGAAAAACATTTCATCTGAAATACTCCATGAAGGTGCATTCAATGAAAAGAAAATTTTCTCGCTCGGGAAAAAGCTTTGTATTAACAATACATTTTGCGCCACATATTTCCCGCTGCCGCCAATCAGACTGCTTAAAATCAAGGCCGCGAGCATAGTCACAAAATGCATCGGATAAATTTTTGCAAGCCGAGCAATGAAAAATTCTTTTTTGGTAATTCTTTTCTCTGCGAACTTATTCTCGTAGTTATAAGCCAGAATAAAACCACTCAAAATAAAAAAGAAACTCACCCCTAAAAAGCCTTCAGCAAATATGCTCTCAAATATATGCCGATAATTGTCATCACCTTTTAAAAAAGAAAGATGACTCAATAACACAAATAATGCAAAAAAAAATCTTAATGAGGTGAGCGGTTTTATCATTTTTCAACAAAACCCTTTATCACCGCAGGATTACCGACAACAATTGCATTATCAGGGACATCCTTAGTCACTACAGCTCCTGCCCCCACCATTGCCTTTTTACCAATTCGGATTCCAGGCAAAATAGTGGCATTCGCGCCAATGCTCGCGCCGGCTTCTACCACTGTTCTTAAAAACTCTTCCGGATACTGCTTTGAACGGGGATGCTTATCATTGGTAAAAGCAACGCATGGGCCAATAAAAGCATTATCTTCAATGGTAATGCCGTCCCAAATAAATACCCCAGACTTCACAGTGACGCCATCACCAATCAGCACATCATTTTCAATCAAAGTGTGAGCACAAATATTGCAGTTTGCTCCGATTTGAGCTTGCGCCAAAATCACACTATATTGCCAAACACGTGTATCCATGCCGATTTTTTGTGTCTGCACATCCGCTAAAGGATGAATAAAAGGCTTATGGACTTCTTTTAAGAAAGCCTCATAGCTGCGGATATAGTCAGACTCATCATAATGATCACTGGCCAAAACCAATAATAAGCAGTCATCTGAAAAGTCATGCATTTCATGCCAAACCAGAGGTGGAATCCGCAGTCCTTTATTGGCGCCTTCCAGCCAGACTTCCTCTTTGTGCTTACCATTATCCATCACCATTTTGCACTTCCCTTTTAAGCAGAAAGCAATTTGATGAAGCGCTTTATGCGCATGAAAGCCACGGGGAACATCGGCTTGAGTATCGAAAATGTAATAGAGCCTTTTCACTTCAAAAGGGATATTTTTATTTGACTCTGCTACAACCAGAGCACCTCTCTGATCGCCCAAATCCGGCAATTCAACCCATTCAATTAAATTCATTGCCAGCTCCGTCTTGCACCAAAGAAATCAAATACTGGCCATAATCATTTTTACTCATGCTTTGGCCAATTGCTAAAACCTGTTCCTTGCTTAACCAGCCTTGATTAAATGCAATTTCTTCTAGGCAGGCCACTTTATAGCCTTGGCGCTTTTCCAAAGTTTCAACAAATTGAGCTGCTTCCAGCAAACTGCTGTGCGTGCCTGTATCCAGCCAGGCAAAACCGCGCCCCAATAGCTCAACGTTTAAATCGCCGCGCTCAAGATACATTTGATTGACTGTGGTAATTTCCAGTTCACCGCGGTCGGAAGGTTTCACCTGTTTGGCGATTTCAATCACGTCATTATCGTAAAAATACAGGCCTGTAACCGCAAAATGAGATTTAGGATGCTTTGGCTTCTCTTCCAGAGACACGGCACGGTGCTGTTCATCAAACTCAACCACGCCAAAACGCTCTGGATCTTTCACTTGGTAGCCGAATACTGTTGCGCCTTTGCCGCGCGCAACCGCTTGTTTCAGCATTGGGGTAAAACCTTGACCGTAAAAAATATTATCGCCAAGCACCAAGCAGACATTGCTGCCGCCAATAAATTCTTCACCAAGAATAAAAGCTTGAGCTAAACCGTCTGGACTCGGCTGAACCGCATATTGCAGGCGGATGCCCAATTGCGAGCCATCGCCCAGCAAACGTTCAAAACTGTCTTTATCTTCAGGTGTTGTAATAATGAGGACATCCTGAATACCTGCCAGCATTAACACAGACAGCGGATAATAAATCATCGGCTTATCATAAATTGGCAAAAGCTGCTTAGATACGCCTTTAGTAATCGGATATAAACGTGTTCCTGAACCGCCTGCGAGGATGATTCCTTTGGTTTTTATTGACATTATGATTGCACACCTAATCGTTCACGCTGATAGCTGCCGTCCTGTACGCGTCGGCACCACTGTAAATTATTCAAATACCACTGCACGGTTTTACGCAGACCGGTTTCAAAGGTTTCTTCGGGTTTCCAGCCTAATTCTTTGGCAATTTTGGAAGCATCTATTGCATAGCGCAAGTCATGCCCTGGGCGGTCTGTTACATAGGTAATGAAGGATGCATAGGAAAGCTGATCTGCCCGCGGCTGCAATTCATCCAGCAACGCGCAAATGGTTTTCACCACTTCAATATTCTGCTTTTCGTTATGCCCGCCAATATTATACGTTTCACCGACCTGTCCCTGCGAGGCAACGCGGTAGAGTGCGCGTGCATGGTCTTCCACAAAGAGCCAGTCCCGAATTTGCTGGCCATTGCCATAGACTGGCAAAGCCTTGCCTTCTAAAGCATTCAGAATCATCAGCGGAATCAATTTTTCCGGGAAATGGTAGGGTCCGTAATTATTTGAACAATTCGTCACAATCACCGGCAAGCCATAAGTTCTATGCCACGCGCGAACCAAATGATCTGAACTGGCTTTGCTGGCCGAATATGGAGAACTTGGCGCATAGGAAGTCGTTTCGGTAAATAAATCGTCTGTGCCTTCTAAATCGCCATACACTTCATCCGTCGAGATATGATGAAAACGGAAACTGTTTCTCTTATCAGCTTCCAGCGGCATCCAATATTTGCGCAGGACTTCCAGCAGGGTATAAGTGCCGACGATATTGGTTTGGATAAATTCGGCTGGACCGTCAATTGAACGGTCGACATGTGATTCAGCGGCTAAATGCATAACGATATCTGGCTGAAAGCCTGAAACAGCTTGTTCTAATGCTGCTGCATCACAGATGTCTATTTGTTGAAAAGAGTAGCGCGCATTATTTTCTACGCCTATAAGAGACTCTAAATTGCCTGCATAAGTCAGTTTATCAATATTTAAAACTTCATCTTCTGTATGATTAATTATATAGCGAATCACGGCAGACCCAATAAAACCTGCTCCACCAGTAATTAAGTATTTCATTCTGTGCTTATCCTGACACGTTATGAGCATCATAAATATGTGATATTTGGCTGTGCATTCTATAACTTTTTATAATCTGTTTATATGGATAGAATACTTTATTTCCTTATTTTTTAAATGCTTCTTTCCTCTCCTGCATCAAAATCCTCCATCCTATTCAGCTTTATTCGCATGAATAAAATCAATACGTTATATATTTTCCCACAGGTTTTAATTGCCCCTTAAAAATTATAGAATACGCCATAGCAAACAATAAACCTTCGACATTCACATGGCTAAAATCTTAATTCTATGCATTACCTTAAAAGACAGCATTGAAAGACAATCAAATATTGCTCAGCAAATTGAAGCGCTGAAAAAAGCAGCTCCAGATATTCAAGTCGATTTTCAGTTTTTCGATGCCGTCTACGGAAAAAAGCTGCCGCCTGAATACATCGTATTTTTAGATTTAAGCCGTCAATTTGCAGGACAATGTGAACATGCCTTAGGCCCAAGTGAGTTCGGCTGCTATTTAAGCCATATGAAAATCTGGCAGCGCCTGTCCCAAGGCGATTATGTCGCTTATGACCGGGTTATCATCCTTGAAGATGATGTCATGGTGAATTTAAACTACATCAATGAAAAACTAAAATCGCTGATCCACACCAATCCTGAGTTTGCATTTTTAAGCGGCAATACTGAACCTTCACGGCGCCGAATCCGCGGCTACAGCAGCGATGATGGGCTGTATTTCAACTTAGCCGGGCCTAAAGATTTATACACAGGCGCATATGCATATTCCTTGACCCCTGAAACTGCGAAGCACTTCATTGAAAAGCAGATTAAAAAACTCACCTATTTAGATGACTGGACTTATCTGCTTCAAGGCAAAGCAACATCTCCCTACTATTATTGTTTTGAGCACAATGATGATATGGAAAGCAATATTGCGCCTGACCGCCAAATCTTCATGAAGAAGCCAAACCGCTTTAAGAAAAACTTTAGAAAAATGAAAAATGATGTCATTTCCCGCATTATTTCTCTTTTTCTATTCAAAAAGATTGTCCGCTTAGCAAGTTTTCTTTCAAACCCAAAGAACGCTTTAAAAAAAGCCGAGCCTAAAAAGATTCATCAGGACTGAACATGAAACGCTTTTTATTTATACAGGATCATCTGCATGGCGGCGGCGCAGAACAGATTTGCATTGATACGGCTGCGGGATTAAAAGAGCGCGGGCATGAAGTCACCGTCCTGCTGCTGGATGGCACTCAGATCCGCACACAATGCCCTGCTGACCTGCCATTGATTCAATTCAACATTGCCCCTGAGTTTTTGCAAGGCAGCATTAAAAAAAATAAATTAAAAAAAGTCAGTGCAGAACAGCAGCAAAAGCTGCAGGACATCATTGCTGAATTAAAACCGGATACTATTTTTGCAGGGCATTCTCACGCTTTTTGGCTCTCTCCTATTTTATCGGGCAATGTCTGGTACTGGGTGCATGGCGATACTTTAGGCCTTGTGATGAAAAAGGGACGCGGCTTTTTTAAATATCTGGAAGCGCTGAAAAAATTTATACAGTGTAAACGCGCCTGCAACTTCCTGTTCCAAGGCAAGCAAGTGGTTGCTGTGAACCAAGATATTGCCGACTTACTGCATAAGCATGTCCCCAATGCCGCCGTAAAAGTCATTCATAACGGCATTCATATTCAGCGTCTAACGCAAAATATTGATCTGCACTGCCCCTCTGAAAAAAAATGGGATGCCATTTTTGTAGGCCGTTTATCTGAAGAGAAACAGCCTGAAGCCGCTTTAAAAGCATTTGCGCAAACCCAGCTGACTGGACGCATGGCAATTGTTGGCGATGGCCCGATGCTGCATGATTTAAAACAATTAGCCGCCGCGCTGAAGCTTGCAGACCGTGTGGATTTTTTAGGCTGGCAAAACCATCCAAGCCAGTTTATTCGGCAAAGCCGCTGTTTAATTTTATCGTCAAGAACTGAAGGCTCTCCGCTCATCGTTCCTGAAGCGCTCATTTTAGGCACCCCGGTTGTTGCCTATAACTGCTGTGAAGGCGTGGAATACCAGCTTGCGTCTGGAGAACTGAAGCGCGGCCTCGTTCCTTTGAATGATTTACAGGAACTTGCCCAGCAGCTTCAGTCTATTGTTGAAACCCCGTATTGCATTACCCTAGAAGATCAGCAACGTTTAGGAATGGATGTAATGATCGAGCAGTTCGAAAAACTGTGAATGAACTGAATTGCATTCTTCAAACTGAGTTTTAAATTATGTCTTTATCACGCGCATTATTAAAAAAATGGTATAAACACCAGCAAAAACAGCAAGCCAAGAAATTTGATTCACATTGGTACATACGCTTTGGCTGGCTGGATCAGCCGCTGAAAAACCAAGAACACCTCAAGAACCTGTTTGAAATTCATTCGCCGCGCAAATTCACTTTTGCTGACTGTTTCTATGCACAGGAAGAGAACCGCCATTTCATTTTTTTTGAAGAAGTCGACGATGTTCATCCCGTCGGCTTTTTATCTGTCTTGGAAATCTTTAAAGACGGCACCTATACCGAACCGCAAACCATTCTCAAACTGGATTACCATCTTTCCTATCCATGCGTCTTCAAGGTTGAAAATGACTGGTACATGATTCCAGAAACCAGTGCCAAGAGAACGGTTGAACTGTGGAAATGTGTTGAGTTTCCACTGAAATGGGAAAAACACGCCAATATTTTGGAAGGCATAGACGCCGTCGATACCACGCCATTTTTTCATGAAGGCCTGTGGTACTTATTTACATCGACGCGGCGCAATTGTAAAAAGTTTGGCGACCGTTTAGATTTGTTCTTTACCGAAGACATTCTCAATCCCAACTGGCAAGAGCATCCGCAAAACCCGGTGTGTCAAGGCCATCAGCAGTTCCGCATGGCAGGCAAGCCCTTTATCTATAATGGCAAACTGGTCCGTCCAAGCCAAGACTCATTAAAGCGCTATGGCGGCAATATTGAACTGAAAGAAATTTTAGAACTCAGTCCAACTGCCTACAAAGAACAGCTTTTAGAAGTGGTTTTGCCAGACTGGAATGCTGAAGATGATGGCTGCCATACCATCAATACCGAAGAAAATTTTGTGGTGCTGGACGCCATCCGGCTTTCAGCCAAAAAATAATTCGAAGGGTTAAGCGTGCTGCAGCAGCTGCTCATAAATCTTGAGCGTTTGCTGCGTCATCGCCGCTACCGTCAATTCATTTTTGGCGCGGGAAAATAAAGGAGCATAATCTCTTTTAGCCTGTTCAGACAGCGCATTTTCTATCGCCTGATGCAATTGATCCGCCTGTCCAATTTCAGCCAAATACGCTTCAGGCAGCCACTCAATCACCCCATTCACTTTGGTAGACGCCATGGCCTTATCCGCCTGCAGCGCCTCGACCATCACCAGCGGAAAGCCTTCACGGTCTGATGAAAGCACCACTATATCTGCAACCTGAATCAAATCACGCGCATCGGTACGGAATCCCAAAAAAGCGGCCTGATGCTGCATCTGCTGCTGTACCGCTTGAGCTTGCAGGGAAGCCCGCAACGAGCCATCCCCCACAATCCAAAGATTGGCATCTATCCCCTGCATGGCCTTTAACAGCAGGCTGATATTTTTAACCGGCTCTAAGCGGCCAATGCACATGACGATTTTTTGAGTGCGGTCCATTTCAGCATGCTGTGCATAAATTTCTGCTTTCAGCGACTGTTTTTGCTGATCCGAAAGCGCCGGCTGCGCATAGACACCGTTATACACCACATGCGCTTTTTCGGCAGGAATGCCTTGTGTCAGTGCTTGACTCACCGCAATCACTGCATCCCCTGCTGCATAAATCGCTTTATTCTTTTTTGTGCCGTGCACGGTGGTGACAAATTTTACCGGTTTCAGCCAGCTGCGGATTTTGGACAGGAGTTCCGCTGCCTTGCCCGCCTGCGCATGCACAATATCCGGCTGAATTTGATTAATCAGTGTTTTTAATTGCCAAAGCAGAAACAGATTCCAGCGGCTGCGGGCAAAATCAACGGCATGGAAATGCACCCGTTGATTGAATTTTTCTGCATAGCAGGGATGCGCCAAAATATGCACGTCATGCTGCAAAGACATTTCATTGGCTAAATTGAAGGTATGCTGCTCTAAACCGCCTATGCCGCCGCTGGTTGCCAGAACCTGTACAATCTTCATGACTTGCCCTGTTTTTTCTTGGCTGCATTCTGATGCTGTTCAAACAGCTTGGCTTCTTTTAAAAAGGCATAGAAGGCGTTAATCATGCTGTTTACAAAGCCGCGCCAGCCATTGAAGCAACTGCGGCGGATAAAGTAGGATTTTAAGAAGGTCACGGGCATCACCAAGCTCAATTTCAGCAGGCTGGGCTTTTTGCCTTTTTGAAATTTTTCAGCGGCCTTTAAATCTGAATACTGATTATTTTTTTCAACTTTGACAAAAATGCTCGACTCGCCGTAATGATAAATGTCCCCTTCCGCTTTGATGCTTTGCCCATCGACAATGACATTTTCATGGACTTTATTTTCAAGGTCATACTGCCCTTTGCTTTTGCGGAAAAAGCGCACTTTGGCATGCTTTTTCGTGTGCTTGCTGTTGGGCACCCCTAAAAACACATCGTTAATCGGCGTGATTAACGCATCAATTTGATTGGCTTGAATGGCGCGTTCAATCTCTGCTTTTAACTCAGGAGACAGCACTTCATCACCGTCTAAATTCAGCACCCAATCATTCTTGCATTGCGCCAAAGCCAGGCTTTTTTGACCTGCATAGCCTTGCCAGTCCTGATGTAAAATCCGGGTATTTGGAAAAGACTGCGCAATCGCATAAGTATCATCGGTACTGCCGGAGTCCAGAATAATCACTTCTGAAAAATCGCGGACACTTTCTAAAGTATCCTGCAGCCACGCGCCGCAATTCAAGGTCACAATATAAACACTGCAAGGGATCATAATTTATAGCGTCCTTTAACCATAGCAATGCGCATTTGCAGGGCATTCATGGCGCCATGCGTACTAACGCGCGGAATATTGAATTGATTCTCTGCCGTATAGGCTTCTACTTTTTTGCGCGTTGACACCGCATTTTTAAAGCCGATTTCTTGCGCCATCTGCTGATGCTTTGCGTTAAAACGGCCAAAAGGATAAGCAAAGCTTGGGCAGCGGCCCACCAGCGCTTCCACATCCTGCTTAGATGCCTGCATTTCTGCAAAAGCGTCTTCATCAGACAGTTTCAGCAAATTCACATGATGCTGCGTATGCGCGCCAAATTCAATCACGCCTGATTCAGACATCTCGCGAATCTGTTCAGCATTTAATTTCTCAATGCCTTCTATTTGCGTTGCTAAATAAATCGTCGCTTTGGCCTTATATTTTTTCAGCAATGGATAAGCATATTGGTAATTGTCCAAAAAGCCGTCATCAAAAGATAAGGCAAAAACATTGCGCTGACCTTGATACTGGTCCAGTTCAGAAACAAAGCAAAATGTGGCTTTCTTTTTGACTAAATATTGCAGCAGCTGTTCAAATTTAGCCGGCGGCATATTCATGCCTGATGCCTCTGCATGCGGCGTCACCTGATGCAGCATCACCACCCTTGGCAATTTTGCGCTGCGCAGCGGCAGCCAAAAGGTATAATTGCCCAGCAGATAAAGCACTGCCGCAAAAAGAGCTAAGCCGGCAACCGCATACAAAAACCACATTATGCGTACACCTCGTGCGCCCATTCATACGCTTCTGACAAAGGCTGATCAAAAGTCACTTCAATCATAAACTGAGTAATCCGCTGGCCATTAAAGCTGCTGCGGGTTTTATTCCAGCCTGCTACTGCAATTTTTTTCGCTTCGTCCGGATGATCCGCATAATGCTTAATTTTCGCAGCCAAATCATTCTGGTCATCAAAATACACCACTTCCTGCTCAGTATAGAGTTTGTCAAAGCCAGGGATGCGCGGGCTGAAAGTCAGCAAGCCATTGCCTGTCAGCTGCACAATACGGTCTGAACTGTACAGCGTCACATCATTCTTCCGTGAATAATTCAGCCCCATGCGGGTTTCCGACAATACTTTGTAATAGCCCTTGCCGTAGACGCCGGGCTGTTCAAAACAGCCATAGTATTGATATTGGACTTTATTCTCTGACAAGGTCGCCGCCAGATCTTTCAGAAATTTTTCGCGTTCAGGTTCTTTGTACACCACACCGCAGAAAATAAACTCTTTATTAATCTGCTCTGATTCAAACTGTTTCAGCACTTCCACATTGCGGTGCCCCACATTCGGCATATAGGCCACTTTTAGATGCGGCTGCTTTAATTTCTGCAGATATTCCCCGCCCGTTGTACAAAAAATTGCATCCAAATACGGTGAAAACTCGCGAACAAAACCCAGCTTATGTTCCAAATACAGCGGATCGACATACCAAAAAGCAATTTTTGTCTGCGGAAATTGCTGCTTAATTTCTTTCAGCACTGTGGGGCTCATTAAATCGCTGTGTCCAATCAGCACCAAATCAGGCTCTAGATTATTCACAATTTTTAGAATTTCTTTATTGGCCCAATTGGCGCCTAATTTTTTCGTTTTGAAAATTGTGCCCATGCGCGCCATATCGCGGAAGCTGAAATCATAAACAAAATGTCCATTTTCAGTTAAGCCAGCCGAAATTTTACGGTCTGTGCAATAAAAATGGGCGCCCTGTTTATTAAAGCCAAAATTCGCAATGTGTAAGATTTTCATAAATCACTCAAATACAATCAACTGTAGTATTGCCAAGCCGGCATATTCTAATATTCAGGGTAAAAGGATAGCATAAAGCACCCATGCAGACAGCAGTAAACTTCCATCTCCAAGGCGGCCAAGCCATGCAGCGGCAAGACACCGCACTGAATAACATGCTGAGACTTTACAAAATTTTAGCTGAGCTGCAAAAGCTTAAGCGCTATCCGCTGCGCCTCTTCAAACGGTGTATTTTCTGCAAGCTGCGCGATTTCAAACTGCTTTGAAACGATGTTTTTTTCCAGCAGCGCATCCACCGATTTAACAATCCGGTCTTGTTTTAAGCGGTCAATCTGAATCACGCCGACCCGGCACCCTGCGGTTAAAGCTTCATAAATCATCGAGACACTGTCTTCAGTCACCCAAACAGCTTCCGCCTGCTGCATTTCTTCAAAAATCCAGCCTTGCGGCGTTTGCTCAACTGGAAAAATCTGCAGCTGTCCGGCAAAAGGCTGCTCATTTAAAAGATCCAGAAAATCTGTCGGGGTACGGCGCGAGGTCGTTAAAATAATTTCTGCCTGCGGGTTTTGTTCTGCAATTTGCTGAGCAGCATGCAGAACTTTTTCATTATCCCATTGATGCCGTTTAGACGATCCGCCTAAAGCAATTAGAATCCGATTCGGGTGATGGCGCTGTTCATTGATAATTGGGTTCAGCGCCCCTTTGCTTAAAACCACATTACCAAGCTCAGCCACGCCATCATGTTCTGGAATAATCACATGATCAAACCAGCTGAAAGGGAAATTCGGCTTCATTAAAATGACCGTTTTGGCTTGCGGAAAAACTTTACCCAGCAGCAGCACCCTCAACTGGGTATGGCTGCCAACTCCAATAATATAATCCGGCGCCAGGCTCACGGCATTTATGCGATGAGTGAACATGCCCACGCACAGGCCAAGTATTGGCAATTGCGCAATGGAAATTTCCTGAAAACTGGCTGACTGCGCACTGTTGCGCTGAATGGCTTTATATAAGCCCACAGCCTGAGAGCGGTGTCCAGCTTTTCCATCACTCACATAGACAATATGCATAAAGCCACCGCTCCATTCCGCCAAGATAAACACTGATCTCAATAAAAAAGGCGGAACTTCCATTCCGCCTTTTCATCTTAACCGATCAGCTTATTTTACGTAAGTTAACCAGTGCGCATATTTAGGGTCTTTGCCTTGTACAGCATCGAAATATGCTTTTTGAATTTGCGTTGTGATCGGGCCGCGAACGCCTTCACCGATTTGACGGTCATCATATTCACGGATTGGCGTTACTTCAGCCGCTGTACCCGTAAAGAACGCTTCATCCGCAATGTAGAATTCATCACGGGTGATACGGCGTTCAACCACTTCAAAGCCAAGGTCTTTAGCGATGGTGATAATGGTTTGACGGGTAATGCCGTCCAATGCGCCGCCTGCGATATCAGGGGTATGAATCACGCCGTCACGCACCAAGAATACGTTTTCGCCAGAACCTTGACATACATAGCCCTGAGGATCGAGAAGCATTGCTTCGTCATAGCCTGAATGCGCCACTTCCTGATGCGCAAGAATCGACAGCGTGTAGTTGCCAGATGCTTTTGCTTTACACATGGTCACGTTCGGGTGATGGTGTGTAAATGAAGACGTTTTCACGCGGATGCCTTTCGCCATCGCTTCTTCGCCAAGGTAAGCGCCCCAGCTCCACGCTGCAACAACAGCATGAATGGTATTATCAGTTGCCGCAATGCCCAGCTTTTCTGAACCGATAAAGATAATCGGGCGCAAGTAGCAAGACGCTAATTTGTTTTCACGAACCACATCAATTTGAGCCTGTTCCAAAGCTGCCTGATCAAATGGAACTTTCATTTGATAAATTTTTGCAGAATTGAGCAAACGCTTGGTGTGTTCTTTTAGACGGAAAATAGCCGTTCCATTCGGAGTTTCATAGGCACGGACACCCTCAAACACACCCATACTGTAGTGTAAAGTATGTGTTAAGACGTGAGTTTTTGCTTCACGCCAGTCAACCAATTGTCCATCTTGCCAAATAAAACCATCACGATCAGCCAAATTCATGGCACACACTCCAAATTTTTATACACAGTCATTTTTATCCAAGGCAACAGCTGCGCTTGGATCAATTAATCTTTGCCATAGCTTGCAAACGACCTCTCGGGTATCGCGCCAATCCGCAGCATTCACTTGCATTGATTGATTTGCAAGGGCTAAGCGGTGGCTCTCGGCTCGTTCACGAAGGTAAGCTTGAATCAATGCTGTCGCATCGTCACTGGATAAGCAACTTGCTTTTGCGGCGTCTTCAAGGATTCGTACGTTGTCGGAGTAGTGAGCGAGATCTGGATTCGCCCCACTCCATGCTAATACCGCATACTGTGCCATAAATTCAATATCAACGATACCACCTGCATCCTGTTTTAAATGAAAAATCCCGTCTTTTTGCTGTTCTTTAGAAGAGCCCAAATGATCTTTCATTTTTTGACGCATTTTCAGCACTTCTTCGCGCACGCTTTCTTCATTTCTCGGCTGGGTTAAAATCCGGCAGCGCAATTGCTCAAACTTCGCCCGCAGCGATTCTTCTCCCGCAATCGAACGCGCGCGCACCAAAGCCTGATGCTCCCAGACCCAGGCGCTCTTGAACTGATACTGCTCAAACGCTTTCAGGCTGGTGACCAGCACGCCGGCTTCACCGGATGGGCGCAGGCGGGTATCAATTTCATAGACCCGGCCATCTAGCGTTTGCGTGGTCATTAATGACATAAATTTCTGCGCCACACGCATGGCAAATTCAAATCCGCTGATGGGTTTTAAGCCATCGGTATCCGCCTGTTCATCCATAAAGTGAATAAAGACTAAATCCAAGTCTGAGCCATAGCCCAGCTCAATGCCGCCTAATTTCCCATAGCCGGCCACGGCAAAAGCGATATGATCCAGTGAGCAGCGCTGCCCATCAGCATCCAGAGGATAGCCATGTTTTTTTGCGGTAATTTGATAAGCCAGATTCAGCGTGGCGGCCACAGAAACTTCTGCAATATCCGTCAGCGCATCGGAGACTTTCATCAAAGGGCTTTCTGCCAGCACATCGCTGGCCGCCACAGTTAGCACATTGGATTTTTTGAATAAGCGCAACACCCGCATCAAGTCTTCCACATCATCCAATTCAATCCGCAGCAGCTGCTGGCGCAGTGAATCTTCCAAATCCTTACGCTTCGGCAGCTCAAAATCCATGGACAGGAATTCATCCAGCAAGACCGGATAGTGCGTCAACTCTTCACAAATCCACGGGCTGACGGTGGCCATTTTGACTAAACGCTGCAGCGCGCCTTTGCTTTCAATCAGCATCACTAAATACACGGTGCGGCGCATGACCGATTCCACCAACGGCATCAAACGCAGCAAAGCCACTTGCGGATTGTCCGACTGAATCACTGCTTCAACCAAATGCGGCCAAAAGGTTTTTAAGCGCTGTACGGCTTTGGCTGGCAGTTTTTTCAGGGCATGCCCATACCAAAATTCATGGACCAGATTTTTTGCGTTTTCATCCAAAACATCGTTCAGCTGTTTTTCGAGTTGCGTAAAACTTTCAACCAATGGATCGGGTTCTTTTTCTTTAATTAAATGTTCAAACTGATAAATGACTTTGGCGCGCTTTTCATTTAACACCTGCAGGAAATCCTCCCATGAGGCATAGCCCAAGGTATCCAGCATGCGCTGGCGCGGTTCCGCTTCATGCGGCAAAGACTGCGTCTGTTGATCATTCAGCGCTTGAATCGCATGTTCGACACGGCGCAGGAATAAATAGGCATCTTCCAGCTCCAGAACTACATTTGGATCCAGCAGGCCGACCTCACCCAAATGATGCAGATTCACCAGGCATTGACGGTCTTGCAATTCCAGTTTTGATCCGCCGTAAATCAGCTGGAACACCTGAACAATAAACTCCACTTCACGGATGCCGCCCGCCCCGAGCTTAATATCATCTTCAATATTGCGGCGCTGCACTTCCCGCTCAATCATCGCCTTCATTTCGCGCATGGCTTCAAAAGCGGTGTAATCGACATATTTACGGAATACAAATGGACGGGTCATGCCCAGCAGTTCAGCGCCTTCTTTGCCCCCTGTGACAATCCGCGCTTTAATCCACGCATAGCGCTCCCATTCGCGCCCATGCTGGCTCAAATATTTTTCTAAAGCCGCATGGCTGATCGCCAAGGCCGAGCCGTCCCCCCAAGGGCGCAGGCGCATATCCACACGGAACACAAAGCCATCTGCAGTCATGTGGTCTAATAAATAGATGAGCTTTTGCCCCCACAAAATGCAGAACTGCTGCACATCAATGCATTTTCGGCCGTTGGTTTCACCCTGCTCATCAAACGCAAAAATCAAATCAATATCGCTGGACAAGTTCAATTCCTGCGCGCCCAGCTTGCCCATGGCAATGACAATCAAGTCTTGCACTTTGCCGTTATAGCCCATCGGCTCGCCATGTTTAGCAGCTAAAGGCTGGTAAGCGAAAGCTTTCGCTTCACAAATTGAGGCATCCGCAAAATCGGAAAGTTCACGTGTCAGTGTCACCACATCAGTCAGCGCATTGGCATCCTGCCAAATCCAGCGGAACATCAGGCGCGCCCGCAGAATGCGCATTTCGCGCATCCAGGCATTTTCATTCGTAATATTATTTAAAGCCGCTTGGACAAAAGCCTGAATTTGCTCAGTGCTCAAAGGAATTAAAAATTGGTCAACGGCATAATCCTGTTCGATTAAATTGCGGTGTATCCCCAACACTTGCTCGGCATATTGGCTGGCACGCAAGGTCTTCTGCAATTGTTCCACATTCATTTTCAAACCCATAATCCAGTTTTTTTCTAGTTATATCAGCTGAAAACCCATAGCGGAAAAGAATTTAAGATTTTAATCATGAGATTAAGCTGTTTCTTCCGGCTTATCGCCGTGCTGGCTGCTTATTTCCAAAGCATGATGATGGCTCAGCGCAAAAGGGAAAGTGACTTTAAAAAGGGTTCCCGCCCCTTCCTTGGATTCGACCTTAATTTCACCATGATTCATTTCGACAAAGCGCTTGCAAAGAATCAAGCCTAATCCGGTGCCCTTTTCTCCTGCGGTGCCTTTCACACTGACGGTGATTTTAGGATCGAACAGCTGTTCAATCTGAGGCTGCGTCATGCCTAAACCGGTGTCCTGAATAGACAGGCAGACCCCATTTGCAGCCATGCAGGCCCGCAGCGTTACTTTTCCCGTTCCATCCGTATTGGTAAATTTCAGCGCATTGGACACCAAGTTCTGAATAACAGACGTGACCATATTGATATCTGCGTAGATCTTCAAGCCTTCGGGCACGTCATTCAGCAGCTGAATATTTTTCTTGACCGCCAGACTGTTTAAAACATCGCAGACAATTTTCACCGCATGGCTCAATTCAAAATTGATCGGGTGATAGACCAAGCGCCCGCCCTCAGCCATGGCCCAGTTCAGCAGGCTTTCCAGCAAATTATAGGTTGATTGCGCTGTATCGAATAAATAGTCAGCGATATTTTGAATACTGGATTCATCCAAAGTTTCACGCTCTTGCGCCAATACTTCAGAAAACCCCAGCAAGCCATGAAACGGCGCACGCAGATCATGCGCAATAATTTGAAAAAATTTGGTTTTACTGAAATTCAGCGCCGACTGCTGCTCATAAAGCTCTTTCAGTTCAGTATTTTCTGCCCGCAATTTAATGCTGCCAATCAGGCTAAAGACAAACTCCTGCACCACGTTTTTTTGCTTTTCATCAAAAGCGCTGCTCTGCTCATCAAATAATAAAACCTGCCCTATCGGCAGTTCGTCATCTGTCAGGTTAAATGCAAGCAAACGGGTATGGCCTGCGCCCAATCTTTGAATATGCTGAGAAAAGTTTGAATAATTGGGGTGCGCATGATCAATGCAGTCCGCACCTTCAAAATAGGGCTCTAATTGCGCTTGACCACTGGCAAGAAAAGGCTTGCACCCGTCGGCTGAAGAAAACCAGATATACGGCTCATTCTGAAAAACCAAAACAGCATGATCCGCCTGCAGCATGCTTCTCGAAAATTTCAGGAATTCCGCCACACGGTTATCTTTGGTGAATACACCCATCAGTAAAGCCAATCTGCACGCGGCCAACTGTTCCGTCTGTGTGCCAATTTCCAGCAATTGTATCGCCATAGCGCTTCACCTGCGTTTGCGCAAAACGTAAAACCGCCTTTTGCGCTCAACTTTAATTCTTATATTTTATTTTAATTAACAAAATTCAACAAACATCTCAACAACAATAACTGACAAAATTATTCAATTATTTTATAAAAAACAGACAAAATGGCGTAAATCTAAAACAAAAACTTAAATATCAATAATATAAGCAATCCAGAATTTCATAAAAAGAGCCAGGTCTTCCGACAAAAAGATTGTAAGAAAAATGATTCAGTTCACAGTTTCTATAATATGCTTTCAAGCTTCAGGACTGAAATTACAGAATATTATCCATTGCTGGATTCAATGCATTTAGCAGTACTTCATACCAAGCTGTTTGCACTTTTTTGATGCATTTGGCCAACACCAAATGCCATGGGATCACCGCAGCCTGCAGATGCGCCCAAACTAAAAAAGGCGCTTAAAGAATAATCAAAAAACTGCTGTGCAAATCTAAAACTCCTTCTGCCTATCTGAATAAAAGTTCAAGTGTACAGCCTGCATTTTAATGACAACTTTGGTGACTGGCTGGGGCATAAAAAAACGCTGATTTTCCCTGTACAATAATTTATTTCCATGATACCCAACATGTTGCCAGAAATTAGCTTGCTATTTCACCCGCAAAGCCAAACAGAAATTCATGGGGTTTAAGCAAAAAATAAAACGTAAGATTTTGAATAATAACAATTAAAATAAAATAAATACATCAATCAGCATTTCAGCGCATTCATGACGTTTTCCTCCGCCAGACAGCTGCTGCTGCTCGCCAAATTCGAAAAGCAGCTAAATTTCACGTAGAATATTGCCATCGGTGAACAGCATCGATCTATACATTTTCAGCCAGCGGCCAATATGCGATATTGCCGTTTGACTGAGGTGCAGAAAGCACCAATACCTTTAAATGTTTTATTTAAGCAAACCGGTTCTCAGGACTGAGCCAAAAGCTCGGTCCAGACAAAATCAATCAAAGCAAGGGGCTATATATGGCTGGTGGAAAGTCAACAATCATTTACACTTTGACCGATGAGGCGCCACTGTTAGCGACCTATTCTCTGCTGCCGATCATTGAGACCTTTACTAAGCCAGCTGGCGTTGAGATCGTTAAAAGTGACATCTCTGTAGCTGTACGCGTGCTTGCAGAATTTGCAGACTGCCTAAGTGATGAACAGAAGGTACCGGACACGCTTGCAGAGCTTGGCCGTCTCACACAAGATCCAGACACGAATATTATCAAGCTTCCGAACATCAGCGCATCTGTTGGTCAATTGACAGCGTGCATTAAGGAACTTCAGTCTAAAGGCTATGCGCTTCCTGACTATCCGGAAAACCCAACAACTGACGAAGAAAAAGCCATTAAGGCCCGTTACAGCAAATGCCTAGGCTCTGCTGTAAACCCAGTATTGCGTGAAGGCAACTCAGACCGCCGCGCGCCTGCTGCGGTTAAAAACTATGTGAAAAAGCACCCTCACTCAATGAGCGAATGGAAGCAATGGTCACAAACTCACGTTTCACACATGAATGAAGGCGACTTCTACCATGGTGAAAAGTCAATGACTTTGGACCGCGCCCGCAATGTGAAGATGGAATTGATCACCAAGTCTGGTGAAACCATTGTTCTTAAGCCAAAAGTTGCGCTTCAAGACGGCGAAATCATCGACTCAATGTTCATGAGCAAGAAAGCGCTTTGCGATTTCTATGAAAAAGAACTGGATGACTGTAAAGAAGCGGGCATTTTGTTCTCTTTGCACGTGAAAGCAACCATGATGAAAGTTTCACACCCGATCGTTTTCGGCCACTGTGTGAAAATTTACTACAAAGACGCTTTTGAAAAACACGGCAAATTGTTTGATGAGCTTGGCGTAAACGTAAACAACGGCATGGCCGGCCTTTATGAAAAGATCGAAGCTCTGCCGACTTCTGTACGTGAAGAAATCATTGCCGACTTGCACGCTTGCCAAGAGCACCGCCCTGCGCTTGCAATGGTGGATTCAGCAAAAGGCATCACCAACTTCCACTCACCAAACGACGTGATTGTAGATGCTTCTATGCCTGCAATGATCCGCGGCGGCGGTAAAATGTGGGGCGCTGACGGCAAACCTTATGACTGTAAAGCAGTAATGCCTGAGTCAACTTTTGCGCGCATCTACCAAGAAATGATCAATTTCTGCAAATGGAATGGCAACTTTGACCCGCGTACCATGGGTACAGTTCCTAACGTTGGCTTGATGGCGCAAAAAGCTGAAGAATACGGTTCACACGACAAAACTTTCGAAATTCCAGAAGATGGTGTTGCAAACATCGTTGATCTTGAAACCGGCGAAGTATTGATGTCACAAAACGTGGAAGAAGGCGATATCTGGCGCATGTGCCAGGTGAAAGACGCACCGATTCGCGACTGGGTAAAACTGGCTGTAACGCGCGCGCGCAACTCTGGCATGCCTGCAATTTTCTGGCTTGACCCGTACCGCCCGCACGAAAATGAATTGATCAAGAAAGTTGAAAAATACTTGAAAGATCATGACACTGCCGGCTTAGACATTCAAATCATGTCTCAAGTCCGTGCGATGCGTTATACGCTTGAGCGTGTTGCGCGCGGCCTGGATACAATTTCAGTAACCGGCAACATCTTGCGTGACTACCTCACTGACTTGTTCCCGATCATGGAATTGGGCACTTCAGCGAAAATGCTGTCTATCGTTCCGTTAATGGCGGGCGGCGGCATGTACGAAACTGGCGCAGGCGGTTCAGCACCGAAACACGTGCAGCAGCTGGTAGAAGAAAACCACTTGCGTTGGGATTCTTTAGGCGAGTTCATGGCGTTGGCTGTATCTCTAGAAGAAATGGGCATTAAAGAAAACAATGCTCGTGCAAAACTTCTTGCGAAGACACTTGACCAAGCTACCGGCAAGCTTTTAGACAATGACAAGTCTCCTTCACGCCGTACAGGTGAGCTAGACAACCGCGGCAGCCACTACTACCTAGCGAAATACTGGGCAGATGCTTTGGCAGCTCAGGATGAAGATGCAGATCTTAAAGCGAAGTTTGCGCCACTTGCGAAAGCATTGGATGAAAACGAAGACAAGATCGTTGCTGAACTTGCTGCCGTTCAAGGCAAACCAGCGGATATCGGCGGTTACTATGCAGTTGATACAGCAAAAGTAAATGCAGTGATGCGTCCAAGCGCAACGTTAAATGCAGCGCTTGCAGCGGCTCAATAAGTTAATGCTTAGCTAACGTCAGTTAGTGAAATAAAAAACCAGCGCTTCGGCGCTGGTTTTTTTTATGGCAAACCAATAATTTCAGAATTTCTTATTATTCCCGCTCAACAAAATTATAGTTCTAGGTCTTTCCATTGCTTTATATTTGTCATCAGCTTCCTTTAATTCTTTAATAAAATCAGATGCATTTTTCAGCCTATCCTCCAATACCAAGCATAAGAACGCCAATGCAATAAAAGCTAAAGAAATAACAAGAAATCCAAGGTTAATGACAACTTGAATACCAGTAGAATTAATTACAACAAGAAAGAGCATCCCTCCCAAAAAGGCAAAAATAAAATATCCCACCATAAATACATAGCGTCTAGGCGTTGGACTAAGATATAAAAAAGGTTTAATCAATAAATCCTTCGACAAATCGACAGCTTGTCCTTTTTGATAAGAAATATACTGGATACCGTCATCAAATAAAAAAATCATTCGATCAAAATTAATTAAATAATTCTGATGAAGTTCTATAAGTTTATTGACCAAGTTATGGTCTACATTCGGGCTTTTCGCAAGATCTTGCGCTGCTCTATCCAAAACAAGCTGATTTGTTTGCCCACGCTCATAATACTTTTCAAAATATTGGATACTCGAAGCAAGTCTATCTGAAATTTTTTTATGCTTTAGACTCGTTATTTCATGCCTTTTTAGAAATAAAGTAATAATCGCTATTATGATGCCAGCGATAGGTGCAGCAAGCTTCCAATCTATTTCCATTTATTTTCACTAAGCAATTAATTAAGCTAAATCTATGATTTATCACTAGAGTTAAAGAATGTGAAGTACCTTTTATTCAAATAAAATTAAATTATCTATTATTATCAGGCAATAAAAAACCCCAAGTCTTAATAAGCTTGGGGTTTTTCAAGAATCCTAAGATTCTAAATTTTGGTCCCGAGGGTCGGACTCGAACCGACACGTCATCGCTGACAGTGGATTTTGAGTCCACCGCGTCTACCAATTTCACCACCTCGGGAGTGGATGAGGGCTATAATACGCTATTTCACAGCACTGTCAACAACAGATATATGTGTTTGATTACTTTTAAATCAATCAATATTTTTTCGTCTTAAAAGTGAGCAAAAACAGCCGAAAAACTGAAAAACGCATATAATGGGCGCAATTTATTCCCCTACTGTTTTATACATTTCTCATGCAACTTTCTGATTTCAGTTTTGATCTCCCAGATGAGCTGATTGCTCGCTATCCATTAGAAACCCGCAGCGCTTCCCGCCTGCTGCACCTCGATGTTCAAGGCCAGTATCACGATTATCACTTTACCGATATTTTAGACCTGCTGCAGCCGGGTGACCTGCTGGTGCTGAACGACACCAAAGTGATGAAAGCGCGCTTAAAAGGCAAACGCGCTACAGGCGGTGCTGTCGAAGTGCTGGTTGAGCGTATGATGGACAAATTTGTGGCGCACTGCCACATCAAAGCCAGCAACTCGCCGAAAGAAGGCGCCGAACTGTTTATTGGCCCAGACGAAGTGAAAGTGACCGTCAAAGGCCGTCATGAAAATTTATTTATTGTTGAATTTTCACAATCTATTTTAGATGTCCTAGACAAATACGGCGCGCTGCCGATTCCGCCTTACTTCAACCGTGAAGCCGAATCTATTGACACCGAACGCTATCAAACGGTGTTTAATGACCCCACTAAATTAGCCTCAGTCGCGGCGCCAACCGCCAGCCTGCATTTTGATGAAGCGCTGCTGAAAAAATTAGAAGCCAAAGGCATCAACAAAACCTTTGTGACCCTGCATGTCGGCGCAGGCACTTTCCTGCCTGTACGCACTACCGATATTGAAAATCACATCATGCACAGTGAATGGTGCGATGTATCTGATGAATCGATGGCGCTGATCCGCGAAACCAAAGCGCGCGGCAATAAAGTCATTGCTGTCGGCACCACCGCGACCCGCGCCACTGAAAGTGCAGCCCAAGCTAATAGCGGCGAGCTGAAAGGCTGGACCGGCGATACGCAAATTTTCATCTATCCGGGTTATGAGTTTAAAGTGGTTGACCGCTTGATCACCAACTTCCACTTGCCTGAATCCACCCTGCTGATGCTGGTGTCTGCATTGTCAAACCGCGACAATATTTTGAATGCCTATCATCATGCTGTAGACAGCCAATACCGCTTCTTCAGCTATGGCGATGCCATGCTGATTGACAATCTCAACGTGAAATAAACTCAGAGTCTCCCCATGCCGATCGATTCTGTTCAACGCTCCATCCATATACGGCGCAAAAAAAATGCTGTGGTTTTTCAGAATATCGCCCGGCTGTGGGATCTTGGGCGCAAAGCCCATTCACATCAGGATATTTTAGATGGCCTGCATCCATGGAATGCACCGATCACCCTGCGCTTTGAAAATCTGCTTCCGCGGCTTTTAGCGCTCTGCGGCATCATCTGCATAGTGCCGGTATTCTTTCAAGCCTCACACTTTTGGGCGCAGCTGTGTTTTCTTGCCGGGCTGATGATGGTTTTTTGGGCCTATATCAGCTACGAGCAGGATGACCCCATTGAAGAAGTCATTGAATTCTTAGAACGTGAAAGCATTGCCAAGAAGTATCAGCTGCAATTCGGCCGCCAGCCGCAGCATATTTCCATTCCAATGAATCAAGCCCACTTCATGGCGCATTTAAAGAACCTGTTTCCAGTCTTTAATCAGGGCTCAATCTCCAATGACATCAGCAATTACGCCAGTACAGTGTGGGACGATGAGGATGGCTTGCAACATCAGGTGCTGGTATTTCAATACCACTACGTTAATGAAATTAAAGTCCGTGACAAAGATGCCAACGAAGTCCGCTTAAAAGAAGTGCATAAAGACTTATGGGGGGTGTTTGTTTTTGATGTTGAGCATCAGGGCATTGCCGTTACCAGCATAAATACGCCTTTTTATTATCCTTACAGTTTTCCATGGCACAGCAGCGACATTCAAATCAACCAGAAGCTGAAATTCTATGGCAGTGATGAAATGAATACCGCCAAACTGATGAGCCCCGGTTTTGTGCTGCGCGCGGCCGATTTTTTCCAGTCCCGCCAAGGCGACCTGATGTTTCATCCAGTCAGCAAAATCCTGTGCTTTTTAGGCCCGCAGGATTTATTTCAAGTGTCCAGCAAATCATCGAAGATTGAAGATATTTCAGCATTGCGCGGACATTTAAGAACGTTTAAATTAATTGCTTTAGAGAACTTGCAAAAAGATCTGACTATTTTTTTAAAATAAGCTTATAAATTCAGCTTTTCAAAAGAACAGGATCTTTGGGGAAAATAAAATATGGGGCTGATGATCTTTTTTATACTGATTATTGCGGCTGTTTTTGGCTGTATCGTCATCCGCAACAATATTGTGCGCCACCACAATGCCACCATCCGCGCATGGTCCGATGTTGCCAGCTACGAACGTCAAAAAGTCAAAATTCTGGACGGCTTGCAGCCGCTGGTCGAGCAGTACTCCGGTTTTGAACAAGGCACTTTGGAAAAAGTGACTGAACTGCGTCAAAACATTATGAATCTGAACCTGCAAAATGCTGATGTTTCGCAGCTGCAGCACATTGAATCGTTAAATAAAGAATTGATGCGCAGCCTGAATGTCGTGGTAGAAAACTATCCAGAATTAAAGGCCAATGAAATTTATCTGAAAATGATGAATGAAATTGAAGAGCAAAATGAAAATGTCGGCGCGGCAATTACGATTTTCAACCGCAATGTCGAACTGTTCAACAATCATATTCAAGTGTTTCCAAACAATATCGTCAACACCATGACTTTAGGCAAAAAAACAATTCGTCCTTTTAAAGACAATGCCGTAACGCAGAGCTTTGATTATAGGCCAAACTTTTAATTTCAGGCGCAGGGCTTTCCTGCGCCGCGCTATGGATTTTAGGCCATGCCAGAACATACAACATTATTAAAACAAGTATTAATAGAAGAATTTCAGCAGCTTTATCAGCACTATAAAAATGATGATATTTATGCCTGCGCCTTGGTCTTTAATGAATATTTGCAAATTGACTATTTAGCCATTTCCACTCAGCGCAGCATTTATGCAGAGCATGAAGACCGCGCCCAGTATTTATCTGAACTGGAGCGCTGGAATATCCGCAAGTGGCGCAGCAGATTGCGCCCTGCGCAAAGCTCCGCCTTGCACAGCTTTCGGGATATTCTGGCTGGAAGCGCAGCATCTCAGCACAGTTTCAGCACCCCCATGCAGCAGGCAGCGTCCGGTCAGTCCAGCAGCAATCTGCAAACGCTGCTGGATGCCTTTAAGCAGGCCAAAGAAGCGCTGGTCACTTTACATGGCCAAGATCTGCATCAGATTTTATTTTTTATCGGCCTGCCCTCTCAGCCTGAGCTAGAAATTCAGTCCGCGCTGTATCTCAATCCGCCCAGCGGCGGGCTGCAGTCCTTTTTGCATGACCGCACGCCAAAGCAGCAGGCCATTCAGCATTCAAACCGCTTTAAGCTTTCGCAGGCCGATAAAGACCTGCTGATTGATTTAGCACAGCTGGCGAAAGTGGAGCCTTATAACGAGCTTCAGGTCGCCCACGCAGCGTATCTGCTGACGCTTGAGTCCAATTTTATGGATACCAATGCCTATATTCAAAAACTGGTGCAGACCATTGCAGCAATGGCAACCGGCAGCAAAGACAGCTGCGCCATGCAAAAAGATGAAATCTTAACGCGCATCAATCAGTTTTATCATTCTTCCAATTTCACCGCGCAGCCCGCCAGCTGAAAGCGCTTCCGCGGCCTTGCGCAAATGTGAATGCAAATCCATGAGAAATTTACAGCCTCAGTACGCTCTGACGCTGGCGTTTAGCAGCGGAATCAAGGAAAATAGCGTACTTTTAGCACTAATGATCAGCGAACTGTTTTTTCGCCTTGATTTGGAACCTGTATGAAGTTTGAAAAATTAGGTCAGTCTGGACGCGCGCGCCGCGGCCGTCTTACCCTTGCACATGGTGTGGTGGAAACGCCTGTGTTTATGCCCGTCGGGACTTACGGCACGGTAAAAGGCATGCTCCCGCGCGATATTGAAGAAATTAAAGCGCAAATTATTTTAGGCAACACTTTCCATCTTTACTTGCGCCCAGGCCTGGAAGTCATTCAGGAACACGGCGGCCTGCATGAATTCATGAAATGGGATAAGCCGATTTTGACCGATTCAGGCGGCTTCCAGGTCTTCAGCCTTGGCGCAATGCGTAAAATCAAAGAAGAAGGCGTGACCTTCCGCTCACCGATTGACGGCTCTAAAGTATTTTTATCTCCTGAAATTTCAATGGACATTCAAAAAACATTGAATTCAGATATCGTGATGATTTTTGATGAATGCACGCCTTACCCTGCAACGCATGAAGAAGCGCAAAAATCGCTTCAGCTGTCGTTGCGCTGGGCAAAACGCTGCAAAACTCATCACCATGATGAAATCAACAATACCAATGCTTTATTCGGCATCATTCAAGGCGGCATGTACGAAGACCTGCGCGATGAGTCTCTGAATGGCCTGCTGGACATTGGCTTTGACGGATATGCCATTGGCGGCCTGTCTGTGGGCGAGCCGAAAGAAGAAATGATCAAAGTGCTGGACTATCTTCCTGTGAAAATGCCTGAAGATAAGCCGCGTTACCTGATGGGCGTCGGCAAGCCTGAAGATATTGTGGAAGGCATCCGCCGCGGTGTCGATATGTTTGACTGCGTGATGCCGTCACGCAACGCACGCAACGGCCACTATTTTGTGACAGACGGTTTAGTGCGCATCCGCAATGCCAAATACCGCCACGACCAAAGTCCGCTGGATGCTGATTGCGACTGCTACACCTGTACAAATTTCACCCGCGCCTATCTGTTCCATTTAGAAAAATGCGGTGAAATGCTGGGCTCAATGCTGGGCACCATCCATAACCTGCGCTATTACCAGCGTTTTACCCAAGATATCCGTGATGCTCTGGACAATGGCACATTTGATGAATTTGTTCAGAACTTTTATGCCCGCCGCGGCTTAGAAGTGCCGCCTTGTCCGCAAGATTAATCTTTCAGCATTTGCGCTGAGGAAAAAGACAAGGTAAATTGCAGAACAAGCCAATTTATTATCATGTTATTGATATACCGTTTTATTAGTTTAGGAAATTGAAATGAGCCTTTTTATTTCTACTGCACATGCAGCAGGTGAAGCAGCGCAACAGCCAAGTATGATGGCCAACATCTTAATGATTGCTGTGTTTGTTGCAATCTTCTACTTCTTGATCTGGCGTCCGCAATCTAAGCGCGCAAAAGAACACCGCGCGCTGGTTGAAAGCCTGGGCGTCGGCAGTGAAGTTGTATTTGCCGGCGGTTTAATGGGCAAAATCATTAAACTTGAAGGCGATTTTGCTGTCGTTGAACTGAGCCGCGGCGTAGAAGTAAAAATTCAGCGCGCAAGTGTGATTTCAGTTCTACCTGAAGGCACGTTAAACAACCTTTAATCAAAAAAACAGTCGTGCATCCGCACGGCTTTTTTCATTTTAAGAAGAAAACAAATGCGTTACCCAGCATGGAAATATCTGCTGATCCTAGTCGTTTTAGTGGTCAGCACATTATATGCCCTGCCAAGTTTGTATCCAGATGAACCAGCTGTTCAAATTTCGGGTGCCAAAGCCGGTACTCAAATTGATCAGAGCATCGTGCAAAAAGCAGAGCAGATTTTAAAAAGTGAAAACATTGCCACACACGACAACAGCTTCACCAATAATGCAGCCTTATTGCGCGTAGATTCAAGCGAAGCACAATTAAAAGCAAAAGACGCTTTGCGGCGCGACTTGGGTGACCAATACGTTGTCGCATTAAACCTTGCGCCAACCACGCCTGAATGGCTGCAGAAAATTGGCGCTAAGCCGATGAAGCTCGGCTTGGACTTGCGCGGCGGTGTTCACTTCTTGCTTGAAGTGGATATGGATAAAGCCATTTCACAGCGTATGGAAACATCTGCTGCAGACTTGCGCCGCCAGCTGCGTGACAGCAACCTGAAATTCAACAGCCTATCGCTCAGCAATAACGCGATTACCCTTCAGTTCGCCAATAATGATGACCGCTCAGCAGTGATGGACTTCCTGCGCCGAAACGGCAATGAGTATACGCAGCAGGCGATTGCAACCGACAGCGGTTCAACGCTGCGCTTGACCTATACTGACGCCCGCAAGCAGGAAATTCAGTCCTATGCAGTCAACCAGAACTTAACCACACTGCGCAACCGTATTAACGAGTTGGGCGTAGCGGAAGCTTTGGTTCAAACGCAGGGCAGCAACCGCATTGTGGTGGAGCTTCCAGGTGTTCAGGATACAGCTGAAGCAAAACGTGTCCTTGGCCGTACTGCAAACCTTGAATTCCGCTTAGTCTCCGACTTGAATGATCAATATATTGACCCATACACCGGTCAGATAAAAGGTTCATTGCCGCCAGGCACAGAAGCTTTTGCCTATGAATCTTTAGACAGCGGCCGTCAGCTGCTGCTGGAGCGCAACCGTATTTTAACGGGTGAGCGTGTTCAAAATGCATCATCGGGCTTTAGCCAGGATTCAGGCGGCGCTGAAGTAAACATTACGCTGGATACTGCTGGCGGCAAGCTAATGTCAGAAGCAACCCGCAATTCTGTCGGCAAACGCATGGCTGTGCTGTTTATTGAAAACAAGCAAAAGATCAGCTATGTTCAAGACCCTAAGACGGGCGCGCAGACTGAAGTCCGTACCCCTTATACTGAATCTGTCGTCATTAATGCGGCAACCATTCAAGCCGTATTAGGTTCACAATTCCGCATTACCGGCCTGTCTTCTCCGCAGGAAGCGTCAGAGCTTGCCTTGATGCTGCGTGCAGGTGCACTGGCTGCGCCAATGTACTTTGTTGAAGAACGCGTGATTGGCCCAAGCCTGGGTCAAGAGAACATTGATAAAGGTGTTCTTTCAGTTGAAGTCGGCTTTATCTTAGTTGCAATCTGGATGGTGGTGTTCTTCCGCCTATTTGGCTTAATCGCCAACTTTGCCCTCGTGTTCAACTTGGCAATGATTTTAACCTTCATGTCTTGGATTGGCGCTTCCCTCACCCTGCCGGGTATTGCGGGTATCGTGATTACCATTGGTATGGCGGTCGATGCCAACGTGCTGATCTGTGAGCGGATACGGGAAGAAATGAAATGGGGCGCCTCGCCCAAGCAGGCCATTGTGGCGGGCTATGACCGGGCCTACAACACCATTCTCGACTCCAACTTAACCACATTCTTGGTGGCGTTTATTCTGTTTGCCATTGGCACAGGCCCGATTAAAGGCTTCGCTGTCACTTTGATGATTGGTATTGTCTGCTCGATGTTTACTGCCATTACAGTAACCCGCGCAATTGTCCAGCTCATTTACGGCAAAAAACGCAACCTGCATAAGTTGAGCATTTAAGGAGATCGATGATGACTGAAAATACTCAACTGAAATCGAAGCAATACGGCCGACCAGATAATGAACGTGTTATTCCGTTTATGAAGATTGCATTGCCTGCGGCAGTGATTTCTATCCTCTTAACGGTTGCCAGCATTTTCTTTATTGCCACCAAAGGTCTAAACCTTGGTCTAGACTTTACCGGCGGTGTTTCTGCAGAGCTGAACTACAGCCAGCCCGTAAAAGCCGCGGATGTCTCCGAAGCCTTAGCAAAAGCAGGCTTTAAAGACTCTGTGGTGCAGACTTTAGGCTCTAACCGCGACTTGATGGTGCGTATGCCCGTCCAGGAAACGGCTGAAGCTGCGGACTTAACCAAAGAAATCACCACGGCAGCGCAATTGCCGGGCAACAAAGCTGAAGTGCATAAAGTTGATGTCGTCGGCGGACAAGTCGGCAACGAACTGTACATCCGCTCGGGCGGCGCTGTGGCATTGGCCATGCTGCTGATGCTGGTTTATGTCACAATCCGCTTTGAATTCAAGCTGGCGCTGGGCGCAGTGCTTTCCCTGCTGCATGACGTGATTGTCACTGTCGGTGTGTTTGCGATGATGCAGTGGCCGTTTGACTTAACCGTGCTAGCGGCGATTTTGGCGCTGCTCGGCTTCTCATTGAACGACAACATTGTTGTTTCTGACCGTATCCGTGAAAACTTCCGGAAAATCCGCGGTGCAGAGCCTTTGGAAATCGTCAACATTGCCTTAACCGAGACGTTGCGCCGTACGATTCATACGTCGGCGACCCTGCTGCTTGTGGTATTAGCCATGATGTTCCTGGGCGGCGAAGGCCTGCACTGGTTCTCAGTGGCAATGTTTATCGGCGTCTTTGTCGGCACCTATTCTTCGATTTATATCGGGACGGCCTTTGCCTTATGGCGCGGCTTAAACCGTCAGGACTTCATTGTACAAGTGAAGCCTGAGTTTGAAGAAGAAAATGAAATTCCACGCTGATTGCTAAATCATAAAAAAACCCATCTTCGGATGGGTTTTTTTATGGCTTTATGGATGCTGTATCAGCTGGATTTCAGGAAAAGTAAAACCTCTGCAGGATAATTCTGAACGCCATGCAACCGTCAGCATAAGGTGAGGCAGCTGAAAATTTTGATAGGCGAATGTGCCAAGGCTGGAATGGCTGCACACGCCCCCATTCTGATCGGGATGAACTTGTGTATCCAATTCATTCAAATTCATGCGGATGCCCAAACCTGACGCTTTGAGCACCGCTTCTTTCGCCGTCCACACTTTAAACCAATAGTCCGATGGATCTTCTAAACTTTCCCAGAGCGCTAATTCACGCGGATGAAACGCATGGCGCGCTAAAGCCTCAAAACGCACTTTCCGGGCCAAATCCTCCACATCAACACCGATATCCTGCAGGCTGGCGCTGAGCGCTAAAGCATAATTCTGCTGGCTGTGCGAATGATTAAATGCAATTTCAGGCAGGCTTTTAAGATAAGGCTTGCCAAATTCGGTGATCCCCAAATCAGCATCCTGTATCGGCTGCCGGCTAAATGCACTTAAATGCTGATTGCGCTGACGGTAAATCTGCTGCTTTTTATACGTTTGGTAGGCGCGCATATCCGGAAAATCATCACGCGGCAAAGGCGCGAGCTGAGCCAGAGCATGCACATGCACTTGAATATTTTTAGGCTTGCTCATTATGTACTCAGCTCGGTGTTCATGGCTTTTTAGAACTTAACAATATCGCCTTTCAGCGCAACCCCGGCAATAGCCGTCCCTTTGGCGCATTGGTAAGTCGTGGTGCTGCGGGTTTCATTTGACTTATAGAAGCTCACCAGATTGGTCACAGCATTTGCGCCCTTGGCTTTTGCGGTATTTTGGAATTGAATCAGCGCTGAACGCAGCACATGATCACATGCGCTTTCGGCAGATTTGGCAAAACCATTGGTTTTTTTATTGGTCACTAAGCCCTTTTCAATCACCTTGCCGCCTGACTTGGTGCCCGCCAAATAAAACTTCACTGAACCATCCAGTGTTCCGTCCGCCACAGCGCGGTCCACAGCTTCTTTAAAATTAAAGTCGTGCATGGTATCTGCCGCATGTCCTGCAGCCATTCCGCTCAAAGTCAGCACCGCTGCTGCGCAAATATTTTTCAATAACATTATTATACCCTCGTCTAATCAGACACGTTTAAAAATCAGGGAGGTATTGATTCCTCCAAAAGCAAAATTGTTGCTCATCATGATGTGCGTTTCTGCTGAACGCATTTCATTGACGATATAATCCAAATCACCGCAGCCGCTGTCAAGCTGATTTAAATTCAGCGTAGGCACCAGCTGATTGCGCAGCATCATCTCAATACTCAGCCATGCCTCAATGGCCCCGCACGCCCCGAGTGTATGCCCAAAATAACTTTTTAATGAGCTGATCGATTTTTTACCCAAGATCCGCGCGGTCGCTTGTGATTCGGCAATATCGCCTTGATCGGTTGAGGTGCCATGCGCATTGACATAATCAATATCCGCAGCAGCAAGCTGTGCGTCTTTCAGCGCCAGCTGCATACAGCGCCCCATCATTTCAGAATCAGGCCGGGTCACGTGCTGACCGTCGGTATTGCTGCCATAACCGATGACCTCGGCATAAATGGTCGCCCCGCGCGCTTGGGCATGTTCATATTCTTCTAAAATCAAACAGCCAGCGCCTTCACCCACCACCAAACCATCCCGCTTTGCATCAAAGGGACGCGGGGTTGTCTCTGGGGTGTCATTTTGCGTACTGGTCGCCAGCAGCACATCAAACACGGCTGAACCCGCCGCGCTGAGCTCTTCTGCCCCGCCGGCAATCATCACGGTTTGCTTGCCGTATTTAATCGCTTCATAAGCCTGGCCAATGGCCATGGAACCTGAAGTACAGGCGCTGGAGGTCGGCAGCGTTAAACCTTTCAGGCCAAAATATACCGTCATATTGACTGCACTGGTATGCGACATCATGCGGATGTAGGTCGTCGCATTCATCTTGCCCATATTGCTGTTCAGCAGCATTGCGCCAAATTCAGCAACCGCATCTACACTGCCTGCAGAAGAACCGAAAGCAACCCCGGTTTCACCGCTTTTTAAAATCTCATCATTCAGCAGTCTTGCATCTTCCAAGGCTTTTTCAGCGCATACCACTGACATCAAGGCAACACGCCCCATGCCGCGGGTCACTTTGCGGTTAAAATGCTTCGGTACGGTAAAGGACTCCACCGGGCCCGCCAATTTACTGCGTAAATCGGGATAAATGTCCCAGTCCGGCATATAGCGAATACCGCTTTTGCCTAGTGCAAACTGCTCAAAAATTTGCTCTGCGGTTTCCCCCAAAGAGGTAATCCCAGACATGCCTGTCACTACAACACGTTTCATTAGATCAAGCCTCCATTGACTGAAATCACTTGGCGGGTGATATAACTGGCATCATCACTGCATAAAAACTTCACCGCTTTTGCGACTTCTTCCACCTGCCCCATGCGCTGCATCGGGATCATTTTCAAGGCGTGTTCTTTGACTTCTTCTGTGACCATTTCGGTTTCAATCAAGCCCGGAGCCACACAGTTCACCATGATTTTACGTTTGGCCAATTCCAGCGCCAGTGCTTTGGTGGCGCCAATCAGGCCCGCTTTAGCTGCGCTATAGTTGACCTGGCCGCGGTTGCCCATGATGCCTGACACTGAAGACAAGGTCACAATACGTCCGCCTTTTTTCAAGCGAATCATCGGCATCATCAAGGGTTTCAGCACATTATAAAAACCGTTCAGAGAGGTTGAAACCACGTCATCCCAGTCGTCATCGGTCAGTGCGGGGAAAGCGCCATCACGGGTTAATCCTGCATTCAGCACCGCGCCGTAAAAAGCGCCGTGCTGTGCCATATCTTGCTCCAAAATGGCGGCAATTTTTTCACGCTCATTCACATCGAACATCAATACATGGCTGGCCTGTCCAAGCGCTTGAATCTCCTGAGCCACTGCTTCGGCCTCAGACTGTCTTGAACGGGCATGGACCGTGACATCAAAGCCTGCCTTTGCCAGCTCCAAAGCAATCGCTTTACCTATTCCACGGCTCGAACCCGTAACTAAAATTCTTCTGCTCACACTAATTTTCCAATGATTTCATTCATATTTTCAGGTTCAAATACGCTCAACATGGCGCTGAACCGATGTTCTTGATATTCAATTTCACAATTAAACTGCCCCAAACCTTCGTGCAGATAACTTTGTTCTACCCGAATCCGCACGGTTGTGCCCAAACTAAAATAGGCGCAAGGCAGCTGCATTTTACGCGTTCCCAATAAAAAGCCAATTTTTGGTGGCAATCCCTGAGTTTGTCCTTTATAACCGGCATAGACGCTGATAGTCTGCGCCATCAGCTCAATGCTGCTCCATGTGGGCAAACCTTCTGGCTCACAAAACATCAAATCCGGCGTGATGTGAAGTTCTGCAATGGCAAACTCATCATTGGCTTCAATCAGATTGCTCACGAAAACCATGGGTTTTTCATGTGGAATAAACTGTACTGCATCCATCATGGCAAAGCCGTCCCGAAAATTAAACTGATATTGCTGCCACCAAAAGCAAAGGAATTACTCATCGCATAGCGAATCGGTGCAGCCAAATGAGGAGCAAGCACATAATTTTGTCCAGTCAAAGCACCGTCCAATTCACCTGCATGATGCAGCGGTAACCAAGATTGATCCAATAAAACCTGCTGGCAAATAAAGGCTTCGATTGCACCCGCTGCCCCCAGACAATGCCCCGTTTTATGTTTGGTGCTGCTCAAGGCCACAGCTGCATCAGAGAAAATAGTCTGTACCGCCTTCATTTCCATCGCATCATTTTGCGGTGTGGATGTGCCATGCAAATTTAAATAATCAATATCGCTTGCTTGCAGCTGTGCAGCGTCTAAAGCTTTTTGCATCGCCTCCGCAGCCCCTTTCCCTTCTGGATGCGGTGCTGAAATATGCCATGCATCCATTGACTCGCCACTCGACAGCAACATCACAGTTGCAGGCGCTTTGGAGAGTAAAAATAGTCCTGCGGCTTCGCCAATATTAATGCCGTCACGGTTGGCACCACAAGGCTGACAAATTCCGCTCGATAAGCTTTCTAAACTATCAAATCCATTTAAGGTCAGCTTGCATAGAGTATCGACTCCACCCACTAAGACCGCATCGGCCAAATCGGCATTCAGCAGGCGCTGCCCCGCAGCCAGCGCTTTAGCCGCTGAGGAGCAGGCAGTAGAAATGGTGTAGGCAGGCCCTTCCCAGCCCAAATACTGCTGCAAGGCTTTCGCTAAACTGCCCATTTCCTGTTTTTGGTGCTGTACAGACTGCGGCGCTGGCTGTTGAAACTGGACTTTCAATACAGGCTCATTATCCGCGATGCCTGAAGTTGACGTGCCGATAATCACCGCAAGACGTTGTCTAGAAAACTGTGCAGTATAAGCACGAATATCGGTTTCAATGTGTGCCAGAGCCGTCAGGGCAAAGCGTAAATTCCGTGAGTCTGCACCGCTCAAGCTTTCAGGAATGTCTTGTATCAACGCTAAGTTCGATGCGCCAACCCATACCGTACGCGCCGCAATCAGATCCTCTCGTTGCGACAGGGTATTTTCTGTGTGTGTTAAGGCATGTTGAAGCTCAGCGGCATTTTGTCCCAAAGCCGACAGCGCCGCACTGAACTGAATACCAACGACTGAAGCATTCTGTACATTTTCAGTCATGATGGTCACCTTGAGCATCTTCTAAAGTATTGCTCACCGCGCTGATCACCATCTGATAAGGCACTTGCAAATTATCCAGTTCAATTACCCCCTCATTTTGCTGAATTTTCAACACGGGCTGCTGCTGTATATAAATGGTATCGGCTTTCTGCACGACCGCATTTTGAGCAGCATGTAACCTAGCAAAATTTGGATAGGTCGCATACAGAATATCGCGCACCACATAATCAAAAGGCAACCGTTTCATTGGATCAATCCGCTGTTCAACGTCTACCTTTTGACCATCAAAACTGAGCTTGAATAACTGCTGTCCGGTGAGGCTGAGCGCCAGCATGTCAAGCGACTGTCCACGTTGCTGCTGATACAGTAAAAAACTGAAACTCTGGGTTTTCCACTGTACTTCAATTTGGTCTTGGCGTTGGTAATTTTGCGCAGCCCACTGCGGGGTCGCCAAGCCTTGCGCTTTAGGGATCCAACTTTGACAGGCACTACAGAGCAAAGCACTGGCTAAAACCCAACTGACAGTCTTTAAACGCAGCTTAAGTTTCATCGGTCAGCGACTCTTTGTTGGGTTGTTCTTCTCGACAATATTCGGCCAAAGTGCTCAAGCGTTGCTTGGCATTACGATGAATCGGGTTAGTCGTATCCCATGCATAACCTGCCAGTAAAGAAGCAATCATACGGCGGATCTTCTCATCTTGATTCTTTGAAAACACCACATCCTGAAATTCACCTGAATACCATGATTCGACATAGGCACGGAACACTTGAATGCCTTTACGCAGCGGCTTTTCATATTGCTCCATCCAGTCGACCGCCTGACCTTGCAGTACTTGCTCGACCAATGGCACGGCTAGACTGGACGATTTTAAGGCAATGGTTACCCCTGAAGAAAAGACAGGATCGAGGAACTCGCCAGCATTACCCAGCAGTGCATAGTTGTTTGATGCCAAATGTTTCACATCGGCAGAATAGCCCACCAAAGTACGCACAGGAGTATCATGTTTGGCGTGACGCAGCACATGCGACAAGCTGGCATCATCGGCCAGAATACGCTTCTGCAAGGCGTCTAAGTCATAGTCCGCACTGCCGTCATAACCATATTTTTCAAAGAAATCTTGCTCCGCCACGATACCAAATGAAGAGCGTCCATCAGCAAAGGGAATCAACCAGTACCACGCACGGTGGTCTTTTTCATGCACGGTAATTAAAATTTTCTCACGGTCAAACTCAGGGTCATCCAACAAACCATCTTCAATATGGGTAAAGACTGCACGGCGCACTGGAAAGTCCGATGGACTTTCTAAGTCAAGAAACTTTGGCAAAATGCGCCCAAAACCGCTGGCATCTAAGAGGAATTTGCCTTGAATTTGGTAGCTGTCGCCTTGCGCATCTTTGACCGTCAAAATCGGCTGTGTGGTTGCGACATCGACCGCCAACATTTCATGACCAAAACGGATGTCTGCGCCCATTTTTTCAGCTTGCTGTGCCAAAAGCTGGTCAAAGTTGGCACGTCGTACCTGCCATGTGGTGCCCGGGCCTTCACTAAACTTTTGGGTAAAGTCATAAAAACTACGCTGCGTGCCTCTTAAAAAAGCCGCACCATTTTTAAACTGAAAGGCATATTCGTCGGCATGCGCATGAATCGTTTCCAATAAACCGGCTTCTTCTAAAAACACCATACACTGCGGCAATAAAGACTCACCGATGGAAAAACGTGGAAAATATTGCTTTTCAATGACCGTTACTTGATGGCCTTTTTGGCGCAGCAGAGCTGCGGCTGAACTGCCTGATGGCCCCGCCCCAATAATTAAAACATCTGTCTGTTGCATGGTGCTCATTGCACTGTACCCTTTGACTCAGCTCTTTGGCTGATATTGTTGAACCACCACATGTTTTGCATCGGAGGATGTAAAAAGTGTGGCATAAATAAATGAAAAAATAACGCCCAGCAACACCGTTAAGCCAAAACTGTGAATAGCATAGGTATGACTAAAGGACAGCAAACCAAAACTAAAAAACGTCGACATCATGCACAGGAACAAAGCCATACCCACCACCTGCGGGTGATCATGTCCGTGGCAGTAGAAGATTGCATAGTCCACCCCAATTCCAATGATCAGGAAGGTACCCATAATGCTGAATAAATTAATCTCGACGCCCAGCCATGCTTGAATCGCAAACGTGGTCATTAAGGCCATGCTGACAGGCAACACCAAAGGCAGAATAGATTTTTTGCCATAAAGTGCCCCTAAGCCAATGGCTAAAATCATCAAAGCGCTGAGTAATAGCCACTGTGCCTGCTCACGGTGCTGTTTAAACAATTCAGACAGTTGATGAACTGGACGTAACAGTTGTACATCCGCATCTTCAAGCTGCTGTATGGCTTTAACGTCATGCACATTTTGCAGCATCACTAAACGTTGCGTCGGACTCATCTGCAAAAAATGCAGAGGATGATCTTTAAAGACTGCTTCGGTCAGCAACGGTTGGTCTTTTAAATGTGCTTGCCAGTTTAAAACATCCGCTACATTGAGCTGTAATGCTTGCGCATATTCCACCAAAGCGGGCTGAGGAATCGCCTGTAACATTGCAACATTCTTTTTTTGCTGCTCAAGCGATGGAATCCACTGCCCTAAGGCTTGCACAGCATCTAGCTTGCCAGCCTGTTGCAAGGGAGCAAGTTTTGCCAGCAGTTGCTGTTCATGCTGCTCTAATTCTGCTGGGGTTCTGCCCTGTACCACAAAATATTCGCTGCTTTGCTGTTGCATAAAACGCGAACGAATATATTGATCTTCCTGCTTTAAGGTAGCATCCATACTTTGCAAATTGCGGATGTCATCATTGCTTTTCAGCAAGGCGAGACTACTACCCGTCACCAGTACAATCAGTGCAATCATGCCATAACGCAGTGTATTTCGACTCTGCACATAACTGCGTGCTTTGCCAATAAAGCCCAAAGCACGTATCGCAGGTTCCGCATTCAGCGCAGGCAAACGTGGCAACAGTAAAATACTGGTCACCCATGCGGCACTCAGGCCAACCATAGAAAAAACCGCAATCTGTTTAAAGCCTGGAAATGGGGTAAAACTCAGCACCACATAGGCCAACAGCGTGGTCATCAGCCCCACAAATAGACTCGGCAATAACGGCTTTAGAACAGCAAATCCATCCACCTGTCGGTGCTGAGACTGCATAGCCATAAAGTAAAATGAAAAATCGACACAGACCCCTATCAGACTGGCACCAAAGACCAGTGTCATCAGGTGAATTTCGCCGAAAACCCAATACGTCACCGCAAAGGCCACCAGACTGCCTGAGCCGACTGCAACCATTTCCGTCAGCATCGGTCGTATCGAACGGAAGCCAAACCAGACCAGCAGTAAAATCCCAATAGTCGAACCCACGCCAATGGTGGAAATTTCCTCTTTGGCAGAGTTGGTGCCGAACTGTGCAAATAGCAGTGTGCCCGTCCAATATGGTTTGACCTGCAACTGGCTAAACTGCTGATTGATATTTTGGATAAATGCAGCGGTCTGCTCTTGGTAGGCAATGTTATAGGGACTGTTTTTAAGCTGAAGTACCATCAGGCGCGAGATGCCCTGCGCATCACGAATCGTGGCAAAGCCCTGCTCTAAATTGATATCGGCATTGCTTTGTAAAGCGCTTAAACCCACTGCATAACGCGGGAACAGCAGCAAGGGATCTTGCTTGAGCATTTCAGCCGTGATCGGCATGCCGGGACTCATCAGTTGCAATAAGCCCTGCTCTGTCAGTGCGGCATCATCCTGCTCCTGCACAATCTGCTGATCGGTCTTGGATAATAGCCCTGCTTTGTGTTGATACAGCGCTTGGGCAAATTGATCAGGATCAAGCTGCGGACGAACAGGTAAAAACAACTGACTTTGGTCGGCTTGGGTTTTGAGTGCTTGCGTTGCCTGTTCGAGTTGCTGATCCGTTTTGGCATTCAGCACCACAAAGACTTTGTCATTTAACTGCTGACTGACATATTGCTGTGCTTGTTCCAGATGCGCATCTTGATGTGCCTCAGGCAGCAAAGCAAAAATATTGGTCTCAATCTTAATGCCTTTATTCAGCCAAGCCACGCCCAGTGCCAAAGCAATGACACACAACACCAACAGCCAAAGGGCGCTAAATTTATTTTGCCAATTGGAAAAGCGCATTTTCCGCAGCCGTTAAAGTTTGAGGTTGAGCCGTTTGCTGGCTAAAACGAATGATGGTGCGGTTATTGGCTTGTTCCAAAATCGTGATACGATCCACATAACGCTGCCCTTGCGCATCGACTTGGACAAAAAGCTTTTTAAATAGATTGCTTTTCGGCGTTAAGCTGACATTCCACTGCGCCGGACTGTAATTGGCAGACATCACATTAAAGTTTTTATCGAGTGCCGCTTCATTGCCCGACATCAACTGTAAAAACATCGTCGCGACAGAGCCATAAGGAGTCTTATCGACTTCAATTTGACTGCTAGTACGCTGTGTCTTTTGTACCAGCTTACGCGGTGTCACCACCAAATCGGCTTTGACGGGACTTTGAATCTGCCACAGCACGCCTTGGTTTTTGCTGAACAGCACCGCGCCTTTGGACACATAGGTTTTATTCAAAGAAGCCAGTTTTTTCTGTTGCTCAAATTGGGCACGCACCACAGGCGTTGCACCAAGCTGAGCAAACACCTGCTTCAATTCAGTATTTTGTGCATTCACTGCGGGAGCAAGCACAATCATCACGCTGGCTGTACAGGCAACGAAAATCGCCTTAGGGAATTTGTATCGAATCATGCTTGCATTACTCCGCCTTAAACTCAGGCCACGCATGTAAACAGTCCAGCAACACCTGTGGCGACTGGAAGCACATTTCACGTTTTTCAATGTGTACCGCCACTTGTGAAGTATAGCCCTTGGTCAGCTTTCTGCCCGAAACCGCATCGAAAATCAGATATTCAATTTTTAGGCGGTTTTCCCACTCTTTCAGAACGGCGCGCACGCGAATTTTTTGCTCAAACTCAATGCCTTGTACATAGCGGACATGACTTTCAATCACCGGCCATGCATAGCCCGAGTCGCGCATTTGGTTATAGTTATAGTGAAATTGATCCAGCAGTTTGCAGCGCGCAATTTCAAAATATTTTAAATAATGCCCGTGCCACACCACATTCATGGTGTCGACATCATGAAAAGGCACTTCAATGATTACATCAGCATGCATGCTCATTTCCTATGAATATTGAACAGCAATGCTGTCTAACAGTTCTAACTGCTCAAAGCGATTAACCAATGCTTGAAGCTCTTGCTGCAAAGGACGATCTTCCACTACATAGGTGAAGCTCTGAAGCACCCAGTGTTGAAATGCTGTTAAAACAGGGCTGAGTTCTGTATCTGCACTTTTGAGTTTGACCGCCTGAACCGCTGCACAGCTGAGTGCCGCAATCACTTGTTCGGTCAGGGTAATCACACGGCTGGCATCACGCGCAGCAATGGTGCCCATGCTGACTTTGTCTTGATTATGACATTCGGTTGAACGTGAGAAAATCGACGCAGCGAGTGTTTGTTTCAAAGCTTCTGCTGTCCATGCCGAAACCCCAATTTGTACGGCTTTAAAGCCATGGTTCAGCGGCAAGCGCTCAGGACTAGAACCCGTTAAATTACGCGGCAAACCATTGTTCATTTTATAGTCCACCAACTGCGCCAACTGACGATCCATCAAGTCAGCAATATTCGCGATCATAATTTTCAGGCTGTCCATAGCTTGGGCAATATGTCCGCCATAGAAATGTCCACCATGCAGTACCCGCAAATTGACAGGGTCAATCAATGGGTTGTCATTACTTGAGTTCAGCTCATTTTCAATAAACTGACGCAGCCAGACTTTAGAATCTTCAAACACCCCAATCACATGCGGTGCACAGCGCAATGAATAACGGTCTTGCAGGCGTGAACTTTGGTGTTCAGTTTGTACTTCACTGTTTAACCAGTCACGTAATTGGGCTGCAATATGTTGCTGTCCTGGATGTGGTTTTTGCGCAAACAAGACTTCATCAAAATGGCTTGGATTGCCCTCTAAGGCCAAAACATTTAGTGCGGTAATCAAGGTACTGGCAAAAGAAATCTGTTCGGCTTTTTTATAGTTGAGGCAAGCAATCGCGGTCATGACCGCTGTACCATTCATCAGGGCTAAGCCTTCTTTAGGACGCATCACCAAAGGCTGCAAGCCTTTTTCGGCATACACTTGCGCAATCGGTACAATCTGGCCTTGATAGTACACATCGCGCTCACCGACCAATGCCCCAGCGATATAAGATAAAGGAGTCAAATCCCCACTGGCACCCACCGAACCTTCCGAGGGAATCACAGGAATCACATCTTCATTCAGCATCCAGACCAAACGCTGCAACAAGGCATGCGAAACACCCGAATAACCGCGCGCCAAAGAACATAAACGCACCACCACCACAGCACGTGCGGTAATTAAGTCTAAGTTTTGCCCCATGCCGCAGCCATGAAAACGCGACAAATGCAGCGGCAGCTCATGCACTTGGTGGGCTGGAATTTCAACCAAGCACGAGTCACCATAACCCGTAGTCACGCCATAAATGACGCCTTCGTCTTGCAACAGCTGATCGAGGAAATCTGCGCCGCGTTGAATCAATGCTGTCCATTCAGCAGAGGTAGGCAATGCCACCTGTTTTTCTTTACGCGCTACAGCCACAACATCTTCAATACTGAGCGGAGTTTCCCCAACAATTAACACAAGACTTATCCTTTATTCCAAAAATTATAAAAATTAAACCATTGATAGGGTGCAAGTATGCAATGCTGTTCCAACAGTTGCACATACTGTCGTGTGGTCTGTTGCATGGCCTGTAAACGCTCTTTACGTGGCCAATTTAACTGCTCCGCCACTGGGTGAATATGTACTTCAAAATGTGTATCAACTCGATAGCAAAACACCGCCAGCACAGGAGCTTTTAATAAACTGGCTAAAATCCATGCGCCCTGCGGCCACAGCGCCTGCTCGCCTAAAAAAGCAACTGATTGTACCCGATCCGACTGCACAGGTACGCGGTCTGCCGCCACAATCACCCATTCACCCTGATCCAACTTATCCTGTAAAATCAGTGCTGTTTCTATTCCCAACTCATCCACCGAAACCAAATTGACATCGGCATGTTCATTCAGCCTTTTTAAAAATGCATTGAACTTGGTGGCATGTTTTTGATAAACCAACACATTAATTTTCTGCGGATGCTCTGCTTTGACGGCGCGCAGCAATTCAATATTGCCAAAGTGCGACACCACAATCACCGCACCTTTTTGATAGTGCGAACGAAAGTGCGCATGACCATGCAGCTTTAAGTTCTGTTCAGGAATATGCCCGAGCCAGCCTTCAATTTTATCTAAAATACATTCGCCAAATTGCATCAAATGCGTATAGCTATGCCACAGCTGCGGCTCAGCCTGAAACGGCGACTGCGCACCTGCAAAATGATGCAGTTTTTTTAAGTACAACAGGGAAGCCTGACGCGCGGTATTGGAAAAGAGCCAGTACCATAAAATCACAAAGTACAAGATGACCCGGCACAGCCAGCGCCCACCCAAACGGTAGAAACCCAGCATCAGCATCAGCGGCAACATCCCGCCCCGTTCTTTCACGGCACTCCATTTCTGCATATGCTTCTCTGACCGCCTTAGCCTTTGACTTTCTGATAAATCAGTTTGGGGAACCGCAGCAGCATGCCACCCAATAAGCGGCTATGCGCGCGCACCATGCCCAGATTGTCCCGCCAAACATCAAAATGTGAAATGCCGCCTTCAGGGTAAACCACATGCGTGGGCAGGTTGATAAACGGTACATTGTCCCATTTCAAACGCACCAAAATTTCCGAGTCAAAGCCCATCCGCGGTTGAAACTTGGCTGTATTTAAAATGTTTACCGTCTGCGCCAAAGGATAAACGCGGAAGCCACACATGCTGTCTTTAATGTCAAAAGACAGGCTGTTAATCCACACCCAAATATGCGTTGCATAACGGCCATAGAGACGTTTTTTCGGAACGGTCGCATCAAAGATCGGCTGACCAATAATCATGGCTTCGGGATGATGGATAGAGGTGTCTAAAAAGCGTTGTACATCCTGCCAGTCATGTTGTCCATCGGCATCCAGTTGCAAAGCATGACTATAACCACATTCAAACGCATGCTTGAGACCTGTAATCACCGCCTGCCCCTTGCCCTGATTGTGGGTATGTTCAACCAAATCAACCCTTGGGTAGTCCTGCGCGAGCTGATGTAAAACTGCCGTACAATCGGCATCACTGCCATCGTTCACCATAATGATGGGCAACTCAAAAGCGCTTAAATGTGACAATAACGCAGCCAAATAATGCGGATGGTTATACACAGGAATCACAAAGCAGTGTTTCATTTTTTCTCTCGGCTTAAACGTCTGTAGGGACAGCAAACAGCAAACGTCCGGATGCCAATATTTTGTCATGATTTTTCAGCTCAAAACTGACCTTATGCGCTTTACGGCTAAGCACCAGTTCCACCGCTTGATAGGGTTGGATCAGTCCTTGAAATTTTAACTGCTCAAAACCATTACACCACAGTAAATCCGCCCAGTTTTGTTTGGCAAAATGTTGAATAAATCCTATTTGTCCTACGCCCGGATAAATCGGGAAGTTCGGGAAATGGCCTTTAAAGCATTCCAGCTCAGGCACAAACTCCAAAGCATAACTGATCTGCATATCATGACACTGCTGCGTCAATACCACAGGCAAGCTCATCGGCTGAAAGAGTGATTTTAAATACTGTTTATTCAGCTTCGATTGTGCATTTTGTGGCATTTGCGTTAAGAACCGCCACTGCCGCGGAATCGCAATGCTTTCCAGTTTTTGCTGTAATTGTTTTTTCAACTGTACGGTAAAGGCGGCTTTGCCCTTTTCGGTGAGCAACGCCCTTGCATCCTCTGTCAGCACAGCCACCACTGCCAAAATCTGACGCTGTTCTTTTTCATGAATTAAGACATGGCACTGCTGTATTTCGACCAACTCAGCGATTTTTGCTTCAATGGCATCGAGACTTAACCGCTTTTCTTCGAGTTTGACAATGCGGTCCAAACGCCCCAATAACTGAAACGGACTTTTGGGATTCTGTGCATCCACGACCTGCACTTTATCCCCGGTTAAAATCCAATCCGCGCTAAAGGCATGGTTGGTTTTAACGGCTAACTCTTGCTGCTCGGCGCACTGAATTGCGACATTGGCAAAGGGAGTCCATAGCGCATCATCTGCCTGACGGTGAGCGATACCGCCTGTTTCAGAACTGCCAAACACTTCGGTAATCGGACGGTTCAGCAAAGGACGCACGCCAGCATCCAACTTTCCGCCAGAGGAATAGACCCTATGGCAGTCTTGCAATACCACATCTGAGGTCCAGCGCTTCAGCAAAGCGGGGCTGGAAATCAGATAATTGGGCAGCTGCACATGGGCAATTTTCTTTTGAAGATCGACCACATCTTCAGGGAAAGCCAGTTGTTTTTGATAGAAACTGCGTCCACTGGCTAAGGGCCACAACAGCTTAAACAACAAACCATAAATATGCTGATGGCTCACTGTGGCAATCGCCACCGCCAGCTCAGGCAAATCAAAACTGGCTTCCAAACCGCAGACTTCATTGAACAACTGCTGCAAGGTGCGCGGAATCTTTTTCGGCTGCCCAGTTGAGCCCGAAGTATAAAAATACAGCTGGGCCTGATTGAAAAAGGCAGCATCAAATTGAAGTTCGAAAGTTGACGCTGCTGTCGACGGCAAACGTTTTAAAAAATAAATCTGCTGCTCAGCCAATTCTTTTTCTAAGTCGCTGACCCGATGCGGCGGCAACAGCACTTGCTTGCCTGCCTGTAAGGCCGCAAACAGCAACACTAAAAACTCGTAACTGTCTTCTTGCCAAAGCGCCCATACCGGCTGTTCCAACGGCTGAATTTGCGCTGCCTGTTCAGCCACATCCAGCCAAAAAGTGTGAAAGGAAACAAAACTGGAGTCCGCCTGAATACACAGGGGACGCGATGAATGGAGATGGTGTTGAAAATGACAAGACATAAAATTTGTTTTTAAAACCGTATTTCTAATCGCTATAGTTCGAGGCCGCTGTTTCAGCTGCCCTGACGGAAATGCTGTTATTTCTGTGCCTGATGCAGTCGCTGCTGGCGTTTGCGCAACACAAACTCACCCAGCAACAGTCCACCCATCAAGACATAAGAGATCAAGCCGTTATACAGCACCCAAATCTTCATCGGTGCGAAAAAAACAGTGATCAAGGCCATGACCGCATTGATGCAGAAAAACCCACACCAAACTTTGGTCACTTGACGGGTCCATTCTACCCCTTCTTCGGGCAAATTAGGCTCTGCCAAACGTGCAAAACGTTCAATCATTGAAGGCGGCCGAATCAAGGTGCTGGCAAAAATAAACAGCGCCCCGAGACTCATAAAGACAGGATAGAGTTTAAGCCACGCATGATCTTTTAAAATCAAACTCAGCCCGCCGCATAAAATGGCAAAACCCGTCAATGGCCACAGCAAATTATTGCCCTTACTGAAGAGACGCAAGATGCCCAGTGCAATCAATACCGCACTGACCCAGACATACTGTCCATGTGCTAAAGCATAAGCCACAAAAAAAGGATAGAGGATCAATCCGACCCCTGCTATCCCTTTTAGAATGTTGTTCATGCAGCCGACATATTCTGAATTACGACCACCACATCTTGCACGGTACGCACATTTTTAAAGTCTTCAGGATTGACTTGTTTACCTGTTAGCTCTTTAATTTTTACGACCAAATCAATGGCATCAATACTGTCTACATCGAGGTCTGAAGCTAGGTTTGACTCTAACTGCACATCTTCAGGTGCAATTTCAAACAGCTCTTCCATCCACTCACGTAATTTTTCTAACACGGTTTCTTGTGCAAGCATAGCAACCTCTTATGCTGTTTTCTGTGCTTCAACCAAAGCCACTAAGCTTTGAATTGATTTAAAATGTTCTTTGGTTTCTGCAGACTCTGCATTTAGATGAATGCCATAACGCTTTTTCAACGCTAGACCCAGTTCTAAAGCATCAATCGAGTCCAAACCCAGACCATCACCAAACAAAGGTGCGTCTGTATCAATGTCTTCAATACGGATGTCTTCAAGGGCGAGGACATCAATAATCATTTGCTTTAATTCATCAGCAAGATTGCTCATTTACGGATAACTCTTGGTTAAAAAACCACTGTAATTGTTGATTTAATTGACGCACATTTTTGGGATTGACCGTTACATCATCCAATACGTCTTCCACTCGGATCGCATCCAACACTTTCACATGGATATGAAAAGGCTGTTCTGGAATGTGATACCACTTTTCATTTTTGGTCAGGGTCGATGGCGTGCAGCTAATCAGCACAGGGCGAATCGGCACACCTGCACGCAGGGCAATATTGGCCGCACCACGCTGAAATTCATTCAGCTGCTCACCTTTGGCCGTTCGTGTTCCTTCAGGAAAGATCAACAAGGACGCCGCATGATCCTGCTGTAACTTGTGTACACAGTCCTGAATAAATTGTTCAGAACCTGCATTTAAAATATAACCCGCACTTTGCACAGGACCTTTGGTAAATGGATTCGACCACAGTGCCTGCTTGACCACACAGTTTGCTTGCTCCATTAAACCAATTAAAACCACCACGTCAATCAGTGTCGGATGATTGGCAATCACCAACTCCTGCTGGCTGTGCTGTAGTTTGTCTAAGCCTTCCACCGTATAGGTCATGATGCCCAGTTTCACCATCATTTCGGTAAAACCTTTAAAACTGTGTTTAATCACCTTTTGAGTGCGCTGCTTTTGAACTTCGAGGTCTGATGAGCTCAGCTTGACCAAGGGTGCAATCAAACCACCAATCGCCACGCCGCCCAAGCCAAAGCTGGCAAAGCTAAACCCTGTCGCTCCAACGCGCCATGCATAGTTGGCTTTTTGCTTGATTCGATTTAATTTCAGCATTTCGTCCACGCTTCAAATTCAGTTTGCTCAGGATTAGTCCAAAACGTGTTAAATGCTAAAGCCTGCTGATAGGCTGGCGTTGAATCCGTATGCTTTGGCGTCAACATCAAATTGGCAGGCGTTAATGAAATCATCGTGGCCATCGCAAAAGTAGAAAATGACTGATGCTCGATATACATTTCTGGCAAGGCTTCATCATAATACACCAGCAAAACCTGACGAGCTTCTGGTCTTGTTTTTAACCATGCATAGGCTTCAATTAGCCCATCATTCCACGAACCCGCCAAACTGGTCGCAGGTGTCGCATCTTGACATAAAATAGAATATAAGCCTGAAATTGCATTATGTACCGACGTTGAAAATTGAGTCGGTGAAGGGGTTTGCTCGCTTAACACATCTTCTAAAATATTTAGTGTTTTTGCTTCATCGCCATATTGCGACACCCAAACAATATAATCGACCTTGTGGGTGTCTAAAGTCTGCATTGCGCTATTCAAAGCTAGCTTTGCAAGACGCGATAAGCGTCGGCGTTGCATCGCAGGAATGTGTTCTAAAGCAGGAAATACGCCGTCTTCCCGGCTCATTGTCAGCTGAGACACATTTAATAGCACCATGCGCTGTATTTCCTTACTCTTTTTAATTCACGTACCGTATTTGCGCGGATTATAGCATTGACGATATTTTTTTTACAAAAAATATATTGATCCTTTTCAATATCATATATTTAGGTTTGTTTTTCAGTCCCCCCCCCGAAGAACAAAAATATAAAAAGCCTGCATTGCGCAGGCTTTTTAATGCAAACGTTTGAATCAGCCGCCTTGAATGAAACGGCGCGCGCTGATAATGCCCGGCTGCTGCTCTAAACGGGCTAGCAAACGCGACAGCTGCGCCAAACCTTTCACTTCAATCAGCAACTTCATATTGGCAATGCCATCAGCTTCCGAAATGGTATTCACCTGACGGATGTTGATCTGGTCAGAGAAAATCACCTGTGTCAGGTCTTTCAGCAGGCCGCGGCGGTCATAGGCTTCCACCACAATCTGCACGCTCTGACCGCGGGTCGGCTGCATTTCCCAGTCCGCTTCAACCGCGCGTTCCGGTTCCTGACTGATCATGCGCACGTAATCGGGACATGCCACTTTATGAATGCTCACACCGCGGTTCAGGGTAATGTATCCGGCAATGGCTTCACCGTGCACAGGCTGACAGCACTGCGCCACATGCAGTTCTACATTGTCCAAGCCGTCAATCAGGATGCCGTGCGCAGACAGCGTATGGCTGGCGCGCGGATTCAGGGCCGGCTTCAGCACCAGCTCAGGCTCATCCTGATCCAGATGCATATGGCGGTTGACCTGATTCATTAACGAATGCAGGCTGACATCGCCGCTGACCAGACTGATCAGAATATCTTCACCGGATTTCACATTGAAGTGATTGCAGTAATCGTTCAAATCAATGCTTTTAGGATGAATGGCCAGGCGTGATAATTCTTTATTCAGAATTTCACGGCCCACTTCCAAGTTTTTGCTGCGGTCTTGCTGGCGGAACCAATGGCGCAGCTTATCGCGCGCGCGGGCTGTCTTAATATAGCCTAAAGAATTCACCAGCCAGTCACGGTTCGGCTCGCGGTCTTTCTTGGTTAAAATTTCAACCTGCTCGCCGGTTTTCAGGGTGTAGGTCAGCGGCACATAGCGCTGATTGACCCGCGCAGCATAGCATTTGTTGCCGACTTCGGTATGCACATGATAAGCGAAATCCAGCACGGTAGAGCCGCGCGGCAGCTCTTTAATATCGCCATCCCGGCTGAAGACATAAATTTTTTCAAACCCTTCGAAATCTTGAATTTGCTCAAAATTCTCTTCAGATTCATCGTCTTTATGCGCACTGGCGTCATTGCGCTCCTGATAGTGTTCAAGCACGGCGCGCAATGAGTGCAGGCGGTGATTGAACGACTGATCGGTGTTTTTGCTGCCTTCTTTATAATTAAAGTGCGAACAGACGCCCAGCTCCGCTTCTTCATGCATTGCATTGGTGCGGATTTGCACTTCAAGCGATTTATTTTCAGCAATCACCGCAGTATGCAGGGAACGGTAGCCATTGGCTTTCGGGTTGGTAATATAGTCATCAAACTGATGCGGAATATGGCGCCAGATTTGATGCACAATGCCTAAAGAGTGATAGCATTCAGGCACTGTTTTAACCAATACGCGGACTGCGCGGATATCATAGAGCTGATCAAAACTCAGATTCTTGCTTTTCATTTTTCGATAAATCGAATAAATGTGCTTCACCCTGCCGCTGATTTCAGCCTCAATGCCATGTTCAGCCAGCTCATTGCGCAACTTATCAATCACAAACTGAATGTAATGTTCACGCTCTAAGCGCTTTTCATTCAATAAAGACGCGATTTCTTTATAGCGCTCCGGCGCTAAATAGCGGAACGCTAAATCCTCGAGTTCCCATTTCAGCTGCGCAATGCCCAAACGGTGCGCCAAGGGTGAATAAATGGTGAGAATCTCACGCGCCACACGCTCTTGACGCTCGCGTGACGCCTGCGCCAATTCACGCAATGCGTAGGTCCGCTCTGCCAGCTTGATCAGTACAACGCGGACATCTTCCGTCACTGAAATCAGCATCTTATAGATGCCGCTTAAATGTTCGCGCTGATTATTATTAAAATGATCTTCCAGGCGCTTGTTCTGCTCAATCAGTTCAGACAGCTTACCCATCGCCAAGGTGCCTTTGACCAGGCTGTGCACTTGTTCGCCAAACTTTGCCAGCACTTCATCCAAGGGCATGACGCCTTCACGCACGCAGCGGTAAAGCATCGCAGCGGAAAGCGTATCTTCATCAACATGCAGATGCGCCAAAATATCCGCCATTTCAATACCAGTATAAAAGGTATTGGAACGGTGATTGACCGTAGAGTCCAACTCTCTTTGCAAGGTTAAACGCGCAACTTCTTCAAGCTGCTTGAGGGGCGCCCCCAGTAAGCCGCGCACACGATCCAGCCATTCCGCCAAATCATGCGATGCTTGATCGGCATGTTCTACAGTCGCTTCCTGAGACAGTTCATTTAAACGCCCCGGGAGCTGTTCACGCACTGTGACCATACCCTACTCCTACTTTTTTACTCTTCATTATAACTTAAATCATTCGGCTTATTTTCTTGTTCGAACAAAGCAATCGATTCAACATGACCGGTATGGGTAAACATATCCATCACGCCTGCTTTTTTCAGCAGATAGCCTTGCTGCGCCAATATTCCTGCATCTCTAGCCAAAGTCGCTGGATTGCATGAAACATAAACAATTCTTTTTGCACCAAATTTGGGCACATAATGCATAATTTCTTCTGCGCCTGAACGCGGCGGATCAATCAATAATGCATCAAAACCCTCTTTTGCCCAAGAATGATGCGAAAAGTCTTTTGTTAAATCTTGTGAATAGAACTTCAGCCAATCAATGCCATTATTTACAGCATTTTCTGCACCGCGGTGAACCATTTCCTCACTGCCTTCAACCGCAATGACCTCACCTTGCGCACCAACACAGCGCGCAAGCGGAAGAGAAAAATTTCCTAATCCGCAAAATAAATCCAGAACACGCTCGCCTTGCTCCAATTCAAGCAAATCACATGCCAGCTTGACCATTTGCGGATTAATTGTAGAGTTCACCTGCGTAAAATCTAAAGGATTGAACGCAAAATCTGCATTAAACTCTTCCAAACGGTAATGCAGGCGCATGTCTGAGCTCTGGTCATCAATGCGGGCTAAACTGCCTGGACCTGCAGGCTGCAAATACAATTGCCAACCCTTCTGTAACGCAAATTGCTGTAATTGGTTGACATCCTCATCATTTAATTTTTCAGTATGGCGTATCACCAAGGCAACATCCTGATCACCCATCGCCAATTCTATATGACCAACCGCACCCTTGCCTTTTAGACTTTGGATTAACTGCTTCAGCCGCGTAACCGAACCGAAGTTTTGATCCAGCACCAAACATCGGTCAATTGACGTCAGCTGATTGCTGGCATTTTCCCGGAATCCAACAATCAGTTTGTCCTTATTCGGCAAATAGCGCACGCCAATCCGCGCTTTACGGCGGTAATCTTCACGTGAAGAGCGCAAAGGCACCAGCCATTCTTCGGGCTGCAATCCTGCAAAATGGCTTAAATGCGATTTCAGCACATCCTGTTTTAAGCGGATTTGCTCATCCGGATGAATGTGCTGCATGCTGCAGCCGCCGCAGACGCCAAAATGCGGGCATGCGGGCGTCACGCGCATTTCAGACGCGTCACTCAGCAATTCAATGCTGTCAGCTTCTTCCAGCCGTTTCGCCGCGTGGGTAATGCGCGCGCATACAGTTTCTCCCGGCAAGGCATAACGGATAAAAACTTTTTTACCGTGTTTATCCGCAGGATGGTCAGGATGAGTCCCATAATGCGCGATGCCCCGCCCCTCATGTGAAAGCGACTCAACCTGGAAGATATAAGAAGGCTGCTGGGCTTTTGCGGGCTTGGCTCTATGTTTCATGCGGACCTAATGTGTGGGGGGTGGGAAATCAAATTGAGTGAATTCTGTCTGCCGTGAAGTTTCACGCCAAACCGATAAAAATTCAGCATGCTGCGGCAAAGCCTGCAGGTACTGGATGGTGCTTTGCACCAGATGCTGATGATCAGTCAATTGCAGCTGGCCTTTCAGCAGCAGCCAGCGCAGGTAAATCAGCCATGTATTCAGCACATCGCCTTCACAGTAGCTGGTCAACGCCTGCCACTGCTGCCCGCGCACATATTCAGGCACACGGTAAGCGCCGTCACCGCGCTTGCCGGGAAAACCCAGCAAATGCGCTGCATCATCCAGCTTCATGAAGTGGCGGCCATGAAACATGGCCATCACGTCCATTAAATCAACATGGCGCTGGTGATAGCGGTTCTGATAGTTATTATAGCGCTTTTGCGTATCAATCTCGCCCTGATCGAATAAACTTGGCGCAGAAAGGCCATGATACATGGCGCGGAAAAGAATCACCGGCAAATCAAATTGCGAACCATTCCAACTGATTAAGGTTGGATGGCGCTTGTCAAAGATCGATAAAAATTTTGTTAAAATTTCCGCTTCCGAATCATGCTCACGGCTGAATGAAAACATTTTCATACCATGTTCATCCAGCCACAGTCCGGAAATGCAGACAATTTCATGCAAAGGCAGGCGCTGAAAATCCGTACCGGATTCCTGACGGCGCAATTTAGCCAATGCGCTGTTCAAATCTGCTTCGGGCAAATCCAGACCGTACAAATGCGCCCCAGACTTTACATCGGTTAATGTTTCGATATCAAAAGTTAAAACAGGTAAACGCATAAGCACTCACAAAAGCCTGAAATTAATCGGCATCAACTACAGAAAATAAGCCCGTAGACAGGTAACGGTCGCCGCGGTCGCAAACAATGCAGACAATCACAGCTTCAGGATTTTCTTCCGCCAGCTTAATGGAGGCCCAGACTGCGCCGCCTGAAGAGGTTCCCGCACTGACACCTTCAGCGCGCGCCAATTTGCGTGCTGTTTTTTCCGCTTCAATTTGCGGAATATCCATAATGCGGTCTACACGCGACGGGTCAAAAATTGTCGGCAAATACTCTTTCGGCCAGCGGCGGATGCCGGCAATATTTGAACCTTCAGAAGGCTGCAGGCCGACAATTTGAATATCCGGATTTTGTTCTTTGAGGTATTTTGAAATCCCCATGATTGTTCCCGTGGTGCCCATCGCGCTGACAAAATGAGTGATTTTTCCGCCGGTCTGCTGCCAAATTTCTGGACCCGTCGTCAAATAATGCGCTTCTGAGTTGTCTGGATTGCCAAATTGGTTTAATACCAGCCCCACGCCATCCTGCTGCATTTGCGCAGCCATATCACGCGCTTCTTCCATGCTGGAAGATTCTATAAGCTCGGCGCCATAGGCGCGCATCGCGTCTTTGCGCTCTTGGCTGGAGTTTGCCGGCATAATCAGCTTCATCTGATAGCCGCGCATGGCTGCCACCATCGCCAGCGCAATCCCTGTATTTCCGCTCGTCGCTTCAATCAGCGTGTCACCCGGCTTAATTTGCCCGCGTTTTTCCGCCTGCATGATCATATTGTAGGCTGGCCGGTCTTTGACAGAACCCGCAGGATTGTTGCCTTCCAGCTTAACCAATACTGTTGCTTGAGTGTGACTTGCCAGACGCTGCAGACGCACCAAAGGAGTCTTTCCTACATAGTGGTCTAACAAAAAATCGTCTGCTTGGAAATCAGGGGATGTGTTACTCATTATTCGCACCTATATCGAGGTGCGCCTATTGTATGAAAAAATGACTTTTCCTGCACCCATTTGAAATGGCTTTTTCGCGAAAGTGATTAAAGCGCAGTCAGTTTCAAATAATCCATGCTAATATGCGGTGCATAAGGAATAAACTGCTTGCATCATGTCAAATATCAACAAAAAGCTTTTTAAACGCCTACACTTAAACCATGCTTATGGACAATTGATTGCACTGATTTTCGTGCCGATTACCATTTTGGCATGCGTAGGTGCAGCTTTGGTAATGACTGAAACCTCCAATGCGGCCAAAGCGCAGCAGCGGCAGATGGCGATTGCCATTTTAACCCGCTACCAGCCGACTGCGGAAAGCGCGCTGAATTTGCTGATTCACTATCCGTGGCAATTTGATCAGGCGCGTTTCAGCATGCAGAACATGCTGAATGAAAAGCATCTGAACCGTTCAGCCATTGTGGACAGCAAAGGCATGAACCGCCTGAACATTGGCCCTGAAGGGCAAGAAACCTGGCCCAAAATTGATTCCAAAGCCCGCTTTATCGGCCCGATTAAATTCAACAGCAGCAATATTTACGCCGCCAAAATCAGTGATGAAACCAATACCCCCTATTGGCTGATGGTCGAGCTGGACAATCAGCCTTTGGAAATTGCGCATTACCGCGTTTTAATTGTTTTGGTTGCGACTGGTCTGCTGACCCTGCTGCTGCTTTTGCTCTGCTTAAACTTCTATTCACGGCGCTGGATTGCGCCCATGTACGAAATCCGCATGCAGCTGCAGCGCTTAAACGCCGATACCTTGGATCAGCACATGATCATTAACAGTACCGGCGAACTGCGCCTGCTGCAGCGCGACATTGCCAATGTGGTGAAGCGCCTGCATTTCAGCTTTTTGGAATTGCGCGAGCATACTGAACAGACTGAAGATGACTTGCGCAGAACCTTAGATACTTTAGAAGTTCAAAATATTACCTACCGCCAGGCCCGTGACCAAGCGATTCACGCCAACCAGTCCAAATCCGTATTTTTGGCGAATATCTCGCATGAGCTGCGCACGCCGCTGAACAGCATTGATGGCTTTATTCACCTGCTGCTGCGCCAAGGCAACCTCAGCAATGAACAAAATCTGTATCTGCAAACCATCCGCAAGTCTTCTGCGCATTTATTGGCGCTGATCAATGATGTTTTGGATTTTTCCAAAATTGATGCCGGCAAACTGGAGCTGGAAACCGCTCCGTTTGACTTAGAAGAAGCGGTATTTGATGTCATGGATATGCTGTCGCCGCTTGCGGCGCAAAAGCACATCAACATGACCTTCTATTATGCTGACAATGTGCCGAAGCATGTCATTGGCGACGCTTTGCGCTTTAAGCAGATTTTGACCAACTTAATTTCCAATGCCATCAAATTTACGCCTGACGGTGAAATTATTGTCCGCGTGCGCATCGAACATGATGATATCGAACAATGCCTGCTGCATTTCAGCGTACAGGACAGCGGCATCGGCCTCAGCGGCACAGACCGCAAGAAGCTGTTTGAATCGTTCTCGCAGGGCGATGCATCTGTGACCCGCCAATTTGGCGGCACGGGCTTAGGCTTGGCCATTTCTAAACAGCTGGTCAGCCTGATGCATGGCCAGATTGGCTTTGAAGACAACCAAGAGCGCGCGCCGACTGAAAAAGGCTCAACCTTCTGGTTTACGGCAATGTTCACCGTGAATGAAGAAGAAGAAACTCCGCTGCCTCAATTCAGCAATACCCAAGTGGTGTCTTATTTAGCCCACCCGGCCACTGCCAACGTACTGCGCCATTATTTAGAAAATTATGCTGTGCAGCATATTGAAGCGCAGTCCATTTTAGATTTGTTCAGCCGGCTGAACCAGCTGCGCCATGCTGAAAATACTTGGCTGATCGTCGATCACAGCGGTGACACTGAAGCCATGCTGAAGGAAATCCGCAGCCGCTATACAGGCCATTTAGCCGTATACGGCTATCAGATGCTGCTTGATCCAGGCATGCTGACCGAATACCGCGCCCGCCCGCTGCACCAGCCGCTGAGCCGCAGCGCGTTGATTCAATTGCTTGGCAATGAAGCTGTATTTGACGAAAATGAGCACGAAGACTTTAATGGCCAAGGCCTGCATATTTTAGCCGTCGATGATCATCTGCCCAACCTGATTGTGTTAGAGGCGCTGCTGTCTGAGCTGAATGTCACCACAACCAAAGCGCTGAGCGGACAGGAAGCCATCGAAATCATCCAATCGCGCTATGAACAAGGACTTAAAGCCTTTGACTTAGTCTTTATGGACATTCAAATGCCTGTCATGTCTGGCGTTGACACCACCCGCGCCATCCGCTCACTGGAATCAACCTTTGAAAATCATAAGCGCCTGCCGATTATTGCCCTAACCGCGCATGCGCTGTCAGATGAAAAGAAAAAACTGCTGCAGGTGGGCATGGATGACTATGTCACCAAGCCAATTCAAATGGAGCAGATCATCCAGATCCTCACTCACTGGACGACCGAAAGCTTCAAAAAAGTGCCGATTTTAGAGCGCACTGCGGTGATTGATGCGCTTGACCCCAATATTTTAGACTGGCAGCAAAGCCTTCATTTGGCCGCCAATAAAGAAGATTTGGCGACTGATTTGCTGAAAATGCTGAATGACAGCTTCGATCAGGAGCTGCATGAAATCGAGCAGCTGATTGAACTGGAAGACTATCCGCAGCTCGAGCACGTGCTGCACCGCCTGTACGGCGCAACCCGCTACGTCGGCGCTCCGGCGCTGCAGGACGCGACGGGCGGTTTTGAGCAGTTCGTATCAACCTTGCGCAAAGAGCGCCGCAAGGCGGATGATGCTTTTGTACAGGAAGTCCTCAACCGTTTAGACGAGCTGAAAAATGTGATTGCTCAAGTCCAGCATGCGTCCCTGCAGATTTTAAATAAACCTGAACCCTAAAGCATATGCTGATGCCTGGCTTTATCTGCGCAGTGACAATGCAGCCTGCAATTTGTGACTGCGCTGTCATGAATAGAATGAAGCCTCATGCTATGCTCAAAGCAAGTCAAAAATAAGAGTTTTTAAGCATGGCACTGGTTAAACTGGAAAAAAGCAACGGCATTGCAACGGTCACTTTAAACCGCCCCGATAAGCGCAATGCAATGAGTTTTGCATTATTGAAAGAACTGGTGCGGATTGCCAATTTAATCAAAAAAGACCGTTCCATCCGCTGTGTCATTTTGACCGGTGAAGCGCAGGTCTTCAGCGCAGGCATTGACCTCACCGATTTAAACAACCCTAAAAATACCGCTTATGCCGCTTGGGAACTGATTAAACCGGGCCAAAGCCTCTTTCAAAAAGCATTTTTAGTTTGGCAGGAATTGCCCGTTCCTGTGATTGCCGCTATTGAAGGTTTTTGTTTTGGCGCAGGCATGCAGCTGGCTTTGGCTGCAGATATCCGCATTGCGCATCCCAGCACGCAAATGTCCATTATGGAAAGCCGCTGGGGACTCGTGCCGGATATGGGACTTACCCGCTCCATTAAAGGCATCATTGGATTGGATTTAGCCAAAGAGCTGACACTGACTGCGCGTATTTTTGATGCCCGCTATGCCAAAGACATTGGCTTAGTGACCCATTTGGATGAATCGCCGCTGACGCAGGCGCAGGCTTTAGCCGCAGAAATGCTGAACCGTTCTCCTGATGCGCTGGCTGCCGTCAAGCGTGTATTGGACGCAATGGAGCATTCTCCCAATAAATCCCTGCGCTTGGAAAAAATCTGGCAGCTGAAACTGCTGCTGGGCAAAAACAGCAAGCTTGCGCGCAAAAAGGACAAGAACCCAGACGTTCAATTTTTACCGCGCCAGTATCGATAAGCTCAAACAGCGCACAGAACAAACAGCATAAATCAGCGGAATCAAATCCTCTGCTGATTCTAAATTGACGGATAGGCAGAGGGACAGCATGAGTTTTGACCGCAGCAGCAAAATTGCATTCTTAGGCATGGGCCTGATGGGCAGCCGCATGGCCGCCCGTTTAATTCAGGCGGGTTTTGACGTTGCAGTATGGAACCGCACAGCCAGCGCGTGCGATGAACTGATCGATATGGGCGCAGCTCAGCTCGCGCTGAAGGATATTGGAGCGTATCCGCTCATTCTGACCTGCCTGGCGGATGATGCGGCAGCCGCTTCCGTGTATGCGCACATTGAGCCTTTCTTGAAAGCACAACAGGTCCTTGTCGATTTTTCCAGCCTGTCTGTCTCACAAACCCTTCAGTTGGCGGAGCAGGCAAAACAGAAGAAAGTCATCTGGATTGACGCGCCCGTCTCTGGCGGCACAGCAGGCGCAGAACAAGGCACCTTAGTCATTTTTGCCGGCGGCCATGCGCAAACCATTCAAGATTTAACTCTAATATATAATGTGCTGTCGCAGCGCGTGACCCGCATGGGCGGCACAGGCACAGGACAAGCGACTAAAATCTGCAACCAGCTGATTGTCGCAGCCAACAGCGCCTTAATTGCTGAAGCCGTTGCTTTGGCAGAACAAGCTGGCGTAAATACAGCCTTGCTTGCTCCAGCGCTGGCTGGCGGATTTGCCGATTCAAAACCTTTTCAAATTTTAGCCCCCCGCATGGCGTCCCATACATTTGAGCCTGTGCAGTGGAAAGTGCAAACGCTCGCTAAAGACTTGAATAATGCGGTTCAGCTGGCGGCTTCGCATCAGCTGAAGATTCCTGTTGCCGAGCTGGCGCTGCGGCAGCTGCAAAATCATCAGGCGAATGGTTTTGCGGAAAAAGATCTATCCACTGTCATTCAGCATGTAGAACAGCGCGAATCCTGATAAGCTGAATTTATACCGCCGTTGCGCAAGGAGTCCTGCATGATCAAACTCGCCGTTAATCTCTCGATGATTTTTACCGAAGTGCCGCTGATCGAGCGTTTTGCCTTAGCGCGCGCTCAGGGATTTGACCATGTCGAAATTCAGTTTCCTTATGAGTTGAGCATTGAACAGATTCAAACTCAGCTGACAGTGCATAATTTAGGCCTTTGCCTAATCAATGTGCCTGCCGGAGATCTCATGCAGGGCGGCAATGGATTGGCTGGCATTCCCGGCCAAGAAATAGCATTCCATCAGGCCGCAGAGCAAGCTATCGCCTATGCCAAAGCGTTGCAGGTTCCAAGTGTCAATATACTGGCTGGCAAGCAGCCGCACGATGCGGATTTACTCCCCTGCCTCAACACCCTTGCATCCAACCTGAAAATGGCCTGTCAAATGTTCAGCTCGCATGGTATTCGGCCGGTATTTGAAATGATTAACGGCACCGATATGCCGCGTTTTTTGATACAAAATATCGCGCAGGCGCAAGAGATTCTTGAAGCCGTCAGACACCCGGCCCTGAAGATGCAGTATGACTGCTACCATATGGCCATGATGGGTGAAGATGTCTTAGAAGGTTTGCAAGAAAACATTGATTCTATTGGACATATTCAGTTTGCGGACTGCCCGGCGCGCCACGAGCCAGGCACAGGAAAAATAGATTATGCGGCGATATTCAGCTGGCTGAAGCAAAGCCGCTATGCAGGCTATACCGCTGCAGAATACCGCCCAAGCCAAGCCTCCGAAAAAACTTTTGCGTGGAAAGACAAATACTTTGCATAAATTCTTTGGTCAAAATATGGCGCTGATTTGAAATTCAGCGCTAAAACCGCTATATTAGAGCATGAATAATTGTCAGGAAATCAGACCCTCCATGAATTTAGAACCATCGCCCAGCGCTTCTAATTCTCACGATCTAACTCTTAATACCCAAAAGAAAGACGTACAGGCTTGCCTTGAAGTTGTACGTGAAGCACTTGCAGATGTAAAAGCAAAAGAAATTGTTGAGCTTGATGTCAGCTCAATCAGTAATGTATCAGACGCAATCGTGATTGCCAGCGGTACATCTACCCGCCATATCAAATCTCTTGCAGACAATGTTGCTGAAGAAGCCCGCAAAGCTGGCTTCCGTCCTATTGGTGTTGAAGGCGAACGTGATGCTGAGTGGATTCTGATTGACCTCGGTTTTGTTGTTGTGCACGTGATGCTGCCGGCAGCGCGAAAATTCTATGATTTGGAAAGCCTTTGGCGCACAGCTCCTGAGTCTGTCGCTTAAGCAGCAAATCTAAAAAAAGCGGTCAATCATGACCGCTTTTTTATTGCCGGCTATTTACAGCAGCTGATGCAAATCCACATCAGGATAAAGGGACTTAATTTTCAGCTTGCTTTGCGCATAGACCTGATCTGCGCGCATGGGCCCATAGAATTCGCAAAAAATTTCATAAACTGCAGTAATAATAAATGCATAGCTGGATATCGGCAGTGAAGCTGCAAATTCTGGACTGCCAAGCGCCTCCTTAGAATGCTGCGCAAATCCTTTCTGCCGCAGCTGCAACTGAATTTCCTGCTCAAAATCGGTCAAATCTTTCATAGCAACAGCATCCAGCACAAAAGCAATAAACCGGCTGAAAGCATCAATAAGTTCAACAGAAATCAATTCATCTTCGGCAGCAGGCTTGGCTTGCTGCACGCCCTGCAGCAGTTCTTGTTTTTCCATTTCAGATAACGCCTGAAGCACTTGGCGCAGCATGTCCTTGCGGGAATGGCGCAACTCTTCAGTCGTACAGATTTCACTGAGAAAACGGTTTAAAACAAATGCCGGCTTTGCGCTGTATTGCTGCTCCCAATGCGCTAAAACCCGTTCCAGCATTGTGCCATTGAAATATTGCTGCAAGCCGCGCTCAATGGCTTGACGGCGCTGCATCAGATTTAAAATTTCACTGCTCATACTGTCCCCCCCTCAAAATAGCGCTTGGTTTAATGACGCTGGGTCATGCCATCAGTTTCAAAAGTGACATCTTTTTGAAATTCAGGATAAGACAGCTCTGCATGTTCGGTGTAATCCAGCCCGCGCTGTTCATACTGTTTGCTGACCCGCAGCCCGCCCAGCACTTTGTCCAGCACTTTAAAAACAATAAAGGCAACACCAAAGCCCCAAAGGAAAGCAGCCATGACGCCCAAGCATTGAATTGAAATCACGGCACCATTAAACATCTTGTTTTCAAGAAAAATACCGGCTGCAATGGTGCCCCAAGCACCGCAAAAACCATGCACAGCAACCGCATCCACTACATCATCAATTTTAAATTGTTCCATCAGTACCGGCACAACAGTCACCAGCAATCCGGCAATTAGGCCTGTGCAAATGGCGAAAACAGGCGTCATGCTGGCGCAGCCAGCCGTAATTGCCACAAGGCCGCCTAAAGAAGCATTAATGGTGCTGCGGATTAAAATCGCTTTTTTGCGGATCAGGCAAAGCGCCATATAGGCTGCGGCCCCCGCGCAGGCCGCCAGATGGGTGTTCAGCGCAATACGCCCAATGCTGACATTGGCTTGAATGGTTGAGCCTGCGTTAAAGCCGAACCAGGCCAGCCACAAGACAAAACCGCCCAAGGCAACTAATGTTAAATTATGCCCTGGCAAATAGTGGCTTTTGCCATCCCGGCCAAAACGGCCTAAACGGGGCCCTAGAACAATCAGGCCGGCCAGCGCCACCCAGCCGCCAATCGAATGAACCACCGTTGAGCCGGCAAAATCGATAAAGCCCAGCGCTTTCAGCCACCCCTCGCCGCCAAATAGACTGCCCCACGCCCAGCTGCCGAAGACTGGATAAATTAAGCCGCTCACAATCGTCGCGCTCACCACATAAGCCACAAAGTGAATGCGCTCTGCCATTGCGCCGCTGGCAATCGTGGTTGCGGTAGCCGCAAACATCATTTGGAAAAACAGCAAATTCCAATTCCAGTCATCTAAATTATTCGGCGCAAAATGACTTTGCCCAAAAAAACCGCTGTGATTGACTCCGAACATAATGCCAAAGCCGACCAGCCAAAACACCAATCCGCCTAGACATGTATCCATATAGTTTTTCATCAGAACATTGACGGTATTTTTACTGCGGACAGAACCGCTTTCAATTAAGGCAAATCCAGCCTGCATGAAAAAGACTAAAATACCGCCTAGAATGACCCAGACACTATCCAGCGAAATGCGGATTTCCTGAATATTTGCAGCTGTATTCTCTGCAGCCATCGCTGGCGCTGCAAATATGATGCATAGCCCCATTAAAATTGCTTTTACTTTCATAAATGATCCCCCCGGAATAATTCATTTTTAGCAAAAACGATGCCATATAATCATTGGAACAGTTGCATGACCCTGTAAAGCCGATGCAAGGCCTTGCCGCCCTTGATGTTTCAGCTATAAATTAATGCCGTATCCAAATTTATAAATTTTATTTTTCCTCTATTCTTTCATTTTTTCAGGATGAACTCTACTCAGCCGGCATGCAGTGCACCAAATACGGCCTCTGAAAATGCATAACACCCCGTCTTGAAAACAAAGTTAAAAACACCCGAAATAAAAAACCGCCCGAAGGCGGTTTAACTCTCCCTAAATCCCGCTTGATAAAAGCGGGATTTGAAGGCATTGCATCAGTGCCCGCCGCCATTAATGGCTTTGGTCATGTCTTCCACAACTTTTTTCGCATCACCGAAAATCATCATGGTTTTTTCGTTATAGAACAAGTCATTGTCAAGGCCCGCATAACCTGTCGCCATAGAGCGCTTGATTACCATAATGGTCCGCGCTTTATGCGCTTCCAAAATCGGCATGCCGTAAATTGGCGATGTCGGATCATCTTTGGCTGCAGGGTTTACCACGTCATTCGCGCCAATCACCAGCACCACATCTGTTGCAGGGAAGTCTGAGTTGATCTCATCCATCTCTAAGATGTCTTCATAGGCAACGTCTGCTTCAGCCAAAAGTACGTTCATATGGCCCGGCATACGGCCAGCAACCGGGTGAATCGCAAAGCGCACTTTTACGCCTTGTTCTTTCAGAATTTCACACAGCTCTTTTACCGCATTTTGCGCACGGCCTTGCGCCATGCCGTACCCCGGCACAATCACAACGCTGTCCGCATTTGACATCAGGAAGCCTGCGTCATCTGCAGAACCTGAACGGTGGTTGCGCTGCGCTTGTTCGCCTTTGTCCGCAGAAGCAACCGCTGTACCGCCCATGGCGCCGCCAAACAGCACGTTAATGATTGAACGGTTCATTGCTTTACACATGATGTAAGACAGAATCGCGCCTGATGAACCCACCAGTGAACCAGCAACAATCAGCATATTGTTTTCTAAAGTGAAACCAATACCTGCAGCTGCCCAGCCTGAGAATGAGTTCAAAAGCGATACCACAACCGGCATATCACCGCCGCCCACTGGCGCAATCCATACCCAGCCAAATGCCAGCGCAAGAACAGTCATTGCCCAGAACGCATTCATGTTGCCTGTCGTGAAGAAGTAAACACCGCACACCAGCATTGCAAGGAAAATCAAAGCTTGAACAGGTTTTACCCAGCCGCCAGAAATGGTTTTTGCCCATTTCTTCGCAGCCAGTTTGCCGTAAGCAAATACAGAAGCAGTGAAGGTAATTGCACCAACGAAACAGCCCACAAACAATTCAAATAAATGAACTTTGCTCATGTGAGCATGTTCAACGCCTGCAGCTGTTAACGTAGCTTCATTTTGAGCAAATAAAGCAGTCAATTGGTTGTTGTGCAGAATCGCAGCAATGGCAATCAGAACTGCAGCCAAACCCACTAAAGAGTGCATAAGCGCTACAGTTTCCGGCATTTGCGTCATTGGCACAGTCCGCGCGCGGGCAATACCCACAATCGCACCTAACACCATTGCGCCGCCAATCATCCAGACAACAGGATGATCCGCCACAAAGAAGGTCGTGATTACAGCAATCGCCATAGCGATCATGCCGTAGCGGTTCCCTTGAATGGCGGTTTTAGGGCCAGATAAACCGCGTAAAGTCAGAATGAAAAGCACGGCGCCAATCAGGTAGAACCAATCCGCATAGTCTCGAATAAATTCCATGTCTTAGCCCTCTTTTTTCTTTTGCTTCGGCTTGAACATTTCAAGCATGCGCGCAGTCACTGCGAAACCGCCGAAAATATTGATGCTGGCCAAAAATACAGCGACTGCACCCAATACGCTCACAACATTAATGCTTTGGAACTGCACATTCGCTTCAACCAAGCCTGGAATGCCCACAGTCTGCAGCATTGCACCGACCACAATAATCGAAGACAGCGCATTGGTCACCGCCATAAGCGGTGTATGCAATGCAGGCGTAACGCCCCAAACCACGTAGTAACCAACGAAGATGGCTAAGACGAAAATAGTAATAGTTTCAACCATGATGACTCTCCTTAACCGCGCTTCAGCAGAACTTGGCCGCTATGAGTTACTAGAAGGGCTTTTTGAATTTCTTCGTCCGGATTAATCGCGAATTTTTTATCCGCATCAAACAGCGTGTCTAAGAAATTAAAAACGTTGCGCGCATACAGTGCTGACGCTTCTGTCGCTACGGTAGACGGCAAATTCGGAATGCCCAAAATTTTCACGCCATTTTCAGTCAACACGGTCTCGCCGCATTTTGAGCCTTCAACGTTGCCGCCGGTTTCTACCGCCATATCTAAAATGACTGAGCCCGGTTTCATTTTGGCAACGGTTTCCGCTTTAATCAGGCGCGGCGCATCGCGGCCCGGCAGCAATGCTGTGGTAATCACGATATCGGCATTGGATACCGCTTTATCCACGATGATGGCTTGATCACGGATATAGTCTTCACCCGGCATCCAGCCATAGCCATTTTTAGCGGCATCGGCAGCTTTTTGCTGTTCTTCCGCCGACATTGGCACATCCAGCCATTTGCCGCCCAAAGATTCAACCTGATCACGCGCTGTAGGACGCAAATCGGTTGCTTCGACGACTGCGCCTAAACGCTTAGCCGTTGCAATCGCTTGCAGGCCGGCAACACCCACACCCATAATGACTACACGTGCCGGCTTTACCGTACCAGCTGCGGTCATCAGCATTGGGAACATGCGCTGATACTCAGCCCCTGCCAAAAGCACAGACTTATAGCCAGACAAGTTAGCCTGAGACGACAGTACATCCATGTTCTGCGCGCGGGATAGCGTCCGCGGCAAAAGCTCCAGCGCAAATGCAGACACTTGCTGAGCAGCAAATTTGTCCAACTCGGGATTGCGGTATGGGTCAAACATTGCGATGACTGAACTGCTTGGCGCAAGCTTCTGAATTTCCTCACCTTGCGGTGCACGGACTTTCAAAATAATTTGACTGCCAGCATAAGCGTCATCTGTAATTTTGGCGCCAACCTGTTCATAAGCGCTATCGATGTAGGCCGCTTTTACACCGGCGCCACGTTCAATAACCACATTATGACCAGCGCTGATCAACTTCTTTACTGTCTCTGGCGTCGCAGCGACGCGATTTTCACCGACGACAGTTTCGGCTGGAATTCCGATCTGCATGAGCGTTCCTCAAGCTAATTTTTCTTAAGCAAGCACCGAAAAACCGGCGCTTCCCCTCAGGTGTGTTCTTGTTGAATTTTTGGATTCTAATTGAACTTTTTTAAATTACCACCCAATATTTATTTAATAAATACCCATATTTTGAACTGATGATTCATAAAAATTATGATGCGATACAACACTTATTCATTTTTATTTTTAATGGTATGAATCTTTTTTATACTGGTTTTAAAGTTTCGGACGCTGCATGGGGTATTTTTTTACCAATTTTGGAACGGTTTGTTTGCCGCTGCCTGCCTGATTGATGATTCTGACAAGTTTTCCATGGCTGGGACACGCCAGCCCTATCCGCGGAAATGCATGGAATGCCTATCCTATTCAGCCTATTCAAATGTCCCCAATTGCAGTATTGGCTTTAGTGACAATAAACAGGCCTTTTCTGCAAACGCGGCGTGACTGAAATTTTGGAATATTCTGTCAATGTGGCCCGTAGCATTCAGCAGCGCAGATTTTTAGAGAATTCTGCATTTTGGATGTTTTATATTCATTTTTCTTATGCACCTTAAGTCTAATTAGATAAAAAATTAATAAAAAAATAATTTTTTGAATATTTTACATCATGATGACCCCAAATCAGTTTGGGCTATTTATGGTTGTTTTGCCCTATGTTGGTGCGAAAATGATTTTTCCTCCAAGAATCTTCTCTTTCAGCAAGGAATAAAAATCTAAAAGTCGGCTTTTTAAGCGAATGTACACTTCAATTTCAAGAGTCATTCATTTAAATGCTGTTATAGCATCAATTTTCTATGCCTTTTTGGAATAGCCTTTATGATTATTTTACATTTCAACTTTTAAACTGCGCCATTTATACTATTCAGCATTAAAGCCTCTGCCAGAATGATCAGTCCATGCAGCTATTTTTGACGCGGACTCAAATCGGCTCACTTTGCGCGATTTGCGCAGCCTTTTTGTTCAGTACCAAAGCCATTTTTATTAAACAGGCCTACGCGCTGTCGCCTCAGGTGGATGCCACTGTTCTGATGGCGCTTCGCATGAGCTGCGCACTGCCGTTTTTCCTGCTGATCACTTGGTTCAGCCGTAAAAGCTATGCAGATCTCCATTTAAAAGACTGGGCCCTGCTGATTTTAGCTGGGTTGCTGGGCTATTATTTTGCCAGCTGGCTGGATTTTAAGGGCCTGATGTACATCAGTGCATCACTGGAACGGATCATTTTATTTCTCTATCCCACGCTGACTGTTATTGCGACCAGCTTTATCTACCGGCAGCGGCTCACACTGCAAAGCATATGTGCCATTGCGCTCAGTTACAGCGGCACGGTCATTGTAATGCTGCAGGAACAAAGCAATGCACCGCATGAAAGCAATTTTTGGCTGGGCGCCAGCTTGGTTTTTGCCAGTGCCGTGGCCTTTGCGTCTTATTTATTGATGACGCCTAAACTCATTGTGAAATTCGGTTCTTGGCATTATAACGGCTTGGCGCTCAGCATTGCCTGCATCGGAACCTTGGTGCATTTTGCATTGGCCGTTCCAGAGCCGCTGCAGCTTTTGCGGCAACTGCCGCTGAGTGTCTGGGGCTATGGCGCGGCGCTGGGCTTCTTTGTCACCGTGCTGCCCACCATCCTCATGATGCAAAGCATTGTTCGGCTTGGCGCGGCGCAATCGGCGATGATTGCCTCAATCGGCCCAATTTTGACCATTTTGCTGGCTGTAGCATTTTTAGATGAACATCTGAACATGATTCAGTGGATGGGCTGCATTTTAAATATTTTAGGCGTACTGATGATTACATTGTCTAAGAAAAAACTGAGTACCCATTAAGCCGCCGTCAAACAATATCCTATAGACGCTCATCACCGCATTTTACAGTCTGAGACTATATGCAGGCCTTGATTTTGCTTATAGTAACAGCGGTTGAATCGCAGATGATTCAGCACCTCTTTAGCCGCCATCTTGCGGCTAAGTGACATGTTCTTTAGGATTAATATGCATACCTCTGCTGACATCAGCCAGAACAAACCTTTACTTATGCTCATGGCGGTTGCCTGCGGCCTCTGCGCAGGCGCCAACTATTATTGCCAGCCGCTGATCAGTTCAATTCAGCACAGTTTCAATGTGCCTCAATCTCAAGTCGCCTTAACCGTCACTTTTGCGCAAATCTCTTATGCCTTAGGACTGCTGTTCATTGTGCCGCTGGGCGATATTGTCAATAAAACCAAATTTATTCCGATCCTGATGCTTGGCGCTGCGATTGGCCTTGGCATTTGCGCGCTTGCTGTGAATTTACCGATGCTTTGGATTGGCACCATTACAGCCGGCCTGTTTTCTGTAGCGGCGCAGGTATTGATTCCGCTGGTCACCCTTGCGGTGCGCCCAGAAAAAATTGGCGAGACGGTCGGCTTTCTCATGAGTGGCCTGCTGGTTGGCATTCTGCTGTCGACCAGCCTGTCAGGCTTATTGTCCAATTTAATCCATTGGAAAATGATTTATATCCTCAGCGCCATCCTCATGCTGGTGATTGCGGCCATTTTGATGCGTCAGCTGCCGAATGTCAGCACCATGCAGATGAGCTACAGCAGCATTTTTAAGTCAATGGGCCAGCTGCTGAAACAGGAGCGCCGTTTGGTTTACCGCTCCCTGCTTGGCGGCTGCGTATTTGCAGCCATGAGCATGCTGTTTTCAACAATTGCCATGCTGCTGACGGCACCGCCTTTTTCATTGGCGGATGTTTGGGTAGGTGTCCTGACTTTAGTGGGCGTCTTTGGCGCCTTGTCCACACAATCGGTCGGCAAATGGGCTGACCGCGGCTATAATGCCAAACTGACTTGGGCGGGCTGCAGCATTATGGCCTTCAGCTGGCTGCTGCTGTATATCGGCGGGCATTCCCTGCTCAGTTATGCCTTAGGCTATGGCATCATCAGCCTGGGCTTGGCCATGGTGCACAGCTGCAATCAAAATATTATTTTTCAGCTTAATCCCGCTGCGCGTTCGCGCATTAACTCTATTTATATGACCTCTTACTTTATCGGCGGCGCCTGCGGTTCCGCTTTGGGGGTCTATGCATGGCATCATGGCGGCTGGACGATGGTTTGCCTCACTGGATTGGTCCTGGCTGCAGCCGCAGCGTTTTTTGCCCTGCTGGATCAGCGCTATAATCTGCAGCATATTCAGCAAAAGCAAAGTTAAACCCTGCAGCTAACACACATGCGCAGCAGGATAATAAGGCTTGCCTAAATCCATCGCCTGCGCATTTTCCAGCAGCAGCAAAATCATGACTGGCATTAAAGCGCCCAAAACATGGCAGCAGTCCTGCATATATTTACGGTTCACGGCGCTGCCGCAACTCATCCCGCCTTGCATCAGCTGAATATGCAGGGTATTCAAACGCTTAAACAGCAGTATTAACAGGGCGGATGTATCCTGCTGCTGCATGGCCAAACGCTGCTGTCCCATATCTTGAGCCAGCCCTTTTTTAAACTGCTCCATAGAAATTTGAGCATTCTGATAATCCCAAAATCCTTGATAAAGCGCATGCTGCTGAAGCAGCGCCTGTACAGGCTGGCTGAGTTTTGCCCATAACATCTGGCCCAGCTTCCCTTCTGCATCTTTTTGGCACAGCATCTGTAAAAACTGCGGCAGGCATTTTTCATTCGGCTCTGTACCCTGCGCGTATATGGCATTGAATGAAATCCACAAACTCATGTACTGCAAATCAGGCTCTTCACTCAAATCATACGCTTTCTTGAGCCAGCTGAGTCCGCGCAGAATACGCAGGTTAAATGCCTCTGAATTTTCAGCCTTTTTTATCTTAAAAATTTCTTCAAGCATCAACATATTTATTCATCCTATTTTTTCTTTTTCTGGATTTTTATGGGCCAGGCCTAACGCTTCCTAAGCGCAGTATTCACAGCTCAAACAAGATACTGCACAATTGCCTTCAATTATAAGCTTTTCTGGCTGCATTATTGGCAAGGTATAAACAGCACCGCGATTTCTCTGTTCAACAGCGCTCTCGATGCTGATGATGTTCACCATTAAAACCAAGAGCAATGCATCCTCCTTTACTCTGTTGCTGCCGGTTTCTTATCAGTTTTTAAAGTTAATAGCTTATGGCTTTCGAGCAAATCATTCTCATCAAAGATAAATTCATAGGACATCTTTTGTCCATTAAATACAGTTTCTGCAGGCGTGCCTATCAGCTCCCACAAGCCCGCTGTAGCCACATCTGCAGCCCCATGCCAAAATGCGCGGCCGATTTTACTGGCGGTCGAATAGCCTTGCATAAAGGTATATATTTCATAGCGCTTGCCATTTTTAAACTCAGAAGTCACAGGTGCGCCAAACTCTGCAATGACAAGGCTTCTGGATACGCCCTGCTGAATCATTGCCGTATTTTTCTTTGTCGGCTGCTTGCTTGCCATTACCACAGCACAGCCTGATGTGAAGCTTAAACTCAATACCAATCCAATGGCCCCAATAATTTTGTACATACAATTCCTTTATTCTTAACTAAATTATTCAATATATTTTTTATTTTCAGCTTAGCAAGCATACCCGCACATCTCAAATTATGCATTTACTTCAAGATGAAAATTTCATTATTTTTCATTGATCATATGACTTTTTTCAATTCGATGAAAGCATCAGCTGCTATTTAAAATAGCGTAGCTTTAACCCTGACTGCGAACAATGCTTCGCGAAATCCGCCTATTTTATGATAGTATGACGGCCTATTTTGAAAGGGCATCTCCAGCCATTTCAATATACTCCCCAATTCAGTTTGATCCCCATTGTCCATTGCATTGTTTTCGAGGCATCATTTTTAATGACGAATCTTCATACCATTGAAAATAAACTTCATCCCCGCATTTCTGTTGCCCCGATGATGGATTGGACCACTAAGGATTACCGTTTTTTTGCGCGCCTATTTAACCCCAATATCATTCTATACACAGAAATGGTGACCACTGGCGCAATTATTCATGGTGATGCCAAACGCCATTTAGACTTCAACACAGAAGAACACCCGATTGTTTTGCAGCTGGGCGGCTCTAATCCTCAAGATCTAGCGCTGTGTACTAAAATGGCCCAGGACTGGGGCTATGACGAAGTCAATTTAAATGTCGGCTGTCCAAGTGACCGTGTACAGAACAATAAAATCGGCGCCTGCCTCATGGCTGAACCTAATCTCGTTGCTGAATGTATTGCTGAAATGCGCAATGCAGTCGATATTCCAGTGACCGTAAAGCACCGCATTGGCATTGATGACATGCAGTCTTATGAAGAAATGCTGCATTTTGTCGATACGGTAGCCAAAACAGGCTGTGACAACTTTATTGTCCACGCCCGTATTGCCCTGCTGCAGGGTTTATCACCGAAAGAAAACCGTGATGTGCCCCCTTTGCGCTATGAAGATGTGTACCGCCTCAAACAAGAGCGTCCTAACCTGCTGATCGAAATCAATGGCGGCATCAAAACCTTCGCTGAAACTCAAGCACATTTGGAACATGTGGATGGCGTGATGATTGGCCGTGAAGCCTATCATAATCCTTACCTGCTGGCAGAATTAGGGCAATTGTGGAATTTGGAAGCGCCTGACCGCTTTGACATTATCAATCAAATGCTGCCGTATATTGCGCAGCGCATGGCGGAAGGCGCACCGCTGTCCATTATTACCCGCCACATTTTAGGCTTATTCCAAAATCTGCCCGGCGCGCGTAAATGGCGTCAGGCCCTGAGCGGCGGCAATGCTAAAACGTTTGCAGATGTGGAAAATGCCATCCGCAATATCAAGGAAAATATGCGCCGCGCAGAAGATGAAGCCAAAGAGTATCAAGCTGCTCTATAATTCCTTAAGCAGAAATAAAAAAGCCAGCTTTAGTCCGCTGGCTTTTTTATTTCTGGCGCTGCACTGCCCAGTTTTAACGTTTTAGCCCAAAGGCCACTTACTGCTTATTGTAGATAGAATGGCCCTGATCTTTAATAGCGGCTATATTTTTGCCTTCCGCTTTGGCTTTATCTAGCTGCCCCGCTTTCACCAAGGCGCGCGTTTTATCAATTTCTGCCGCCAATTGATCAAACAAAACATCCGAACTTGGCGCTTTAGCATCTTTGGTTTTTAATTTTACTTTCTTTGCATCTAAAGCCGCGGCTTTCATCTGATCCAGCGCCTGCAGTGCATCCTGCTGATTGTCAGCCTTATTAAAGGCTTTAAAGTTTTTGCCCAGAGTCTTCATATTCTGCTGAAGCGTGGCGGCAAAGCTGAAGCTGCTGAAAGATAAAGCTGTGCACAACATGACTGTGGCTAAAGTTTTTTTGATCATCCCGGTATCCTTATAAAGATCGTGTCAAAACTATGGCTATGGTTAAACTGCCGCTTGCTGCGCTGCTGCGAATCTGTTCCGCAGTTAAATTATTCGATAGATTTTAATTTTAAGCAGCCAGCCTATTGTTCATAGCATAAAAATGCAGCGAAATCGCTGCATTTTTATGAATATTGAACCGCTTTGATCATTTTAATTCATCAGGATCAGTTTCATCCGGCTTATGGTGCAGTGCATCGTGAATCGCTTCAACCAGCTGTTGCGCGATTTCCTGCTTAGAGGCTTTTTCTAAATCGCGCTGCGGCAAGCGGTACTGCTCGGCAAAGAATACGATCATCGCATTTTCATCGGAAGCAAAACCGATATCCGGACGTGAAACGTCATTGCAGGCAATCATATCCAGCTTTTTCGCGACTAATTTCCCCGCCGCATACTCTTCAACATTGCGGGTTTCCGCCGCAAAGCCTACCATAAATGGCCGCTTTTCCTGCTGCGCAATGGTCGCCACAATATCCGGATTTTTCACCAGCGCGACATTCAGCTCATCGCCGGCTTTTTTAATTTTATGTTCAGCCACATGCGCCACACGGTAATCCGCAACCGCGGCTGTCGCAATAAAGATGTCGCAGCCTTTTTCCAGCTGATCCATGCTCCGTTCCAGCATCTGCATGGCAGACTGCACATTCATACGGCGCACGCCGTTTGGCGTATCCAAACTGACAGGCCCTGCGATCAGACTCACTTTTGCGCCGGCAGCATAGCAGGCTGCTGCTAGGGCAAAGCCCATTTTTCCGGTGCTGTGATTTGAGATATAGCGCACAGGGTCAATTGATTCACGCGTCGGCCCTGCAGTAATCACCACATGCTTGCCTGCCAGCAAGCCAAATTTTTCAGCAATGGCGCGCTGCGCGCGGTGGAAATATTCTGTGACTTGACGCGCTAAATCTTCCGGTTCCGGCATGCGGCCTAAGCCGACATCGCCGCAGGCTTGCGCACCCGCATCCGGCATAATCACATGTACGCCATCTTCAATCAAAGTATTCAAATTGCGCTGCGTGGCTTTGGCTGCCCACATCTGCTGATTCATCGCCGGCGCAACCCATACCGGCGCTTTGGTCGCCAAATATAAGGTCGACAGCAAATCATCCGCCAAGCCAGCGGCAAATTTGGCCAAAGTATCGCAAGTGGCTGGCGCAACCAGCACAAGGTCTGCCCAGCGCGCCAGCTCGATATGCCCCATGCCGGCTTCGGCTTCTGGATCTAATAATGCGGTATGTACAGGATTGCCCGACAGCGCCTGAAAGGTCAGCGGTGTAATAAAGGCTTGCGCGCCCTCAGTCATCACCACGCGCACGTCAAAACCTGCGTCTTTTAAACGGCGGACTAAAATCGCGCTTTTATAGGCAGCGATGCCGCCTGAAACAGCCACAATAATATTTTTGTTTGGAATCACACTTAAATCGAAACTCACGAACAGGCTACCTATCTGTTGCAGTGGCGCTCACAATAGCATTAAATATGGCCTGACCCAAGATTCAACTTGGAAAAACCCAACATACTGATAATAAAAAAAGTCTAAGAATAATGAATTTCTCAATTAAAAACTGGCCTGAACAGGAGCGCCCGCGTGAACGCCTGCTGCGCCAAGGCCCGCAAAGTTTATCCGATGCCGAACTGCTGGCGATATTTTTAAGATCCGGTTCGCAGCAGCACTCAGCGGTTGAATTAGCCCGATTGCTGATTCAGCATTTTGGCAGCCTTAGCCCGATTCTTGATGCCAAACTGGAAGAGATCAGCCAGTTTCACGGCATGGGCCCAACCAAATATGCGCAGCTCATGGCCGTAAAAGAACTCGGAAAACGCTACATTGACCAGCAATTCAGCCAAAGCCCGCTGCAGCTGGACAGCTCTGCCCAGCTGCTGAGTTTTCTGCGTTTTGAATTTTTAGCTGAAACCCAAGAAGTTTTTGCTGTGCTGTGCCTCGATGCGCATTTAAGAAAGATCAGCTTTAAAAAACTGTTCTTTGGATCGATCAGCAGCTGTGAAATTTCCATCAATCAGCTGCTGCGCTACGCCATACAGCAGCATGCCAGCGCGATTGTGATTGCGCATAATCATCCTTTCGGAAAACCGCAGCCCTCACCTGCGGATATTCAGCTGACAAAGCACATTCAGCACGCCTGCAGCCTGCTGGAAATCCGCCTCATCGATCACTGCATTATTTCAGCAGAAGGCTCTTTTTCCTTTGCCGAGCATGGCCTGATCAGCCCAAAAAACTCTACATAATTCATCTATTGACAAAGGCCTAAGCACATATAAAGATCAGTCCAAATTCATCAAGATTCCAAACACATGATTGTGCGTGACCAACCCAGTATATTCAAACTGCTGTTTTCCTGGCGGGGCACGATTCTGCCGAAAGTTTTGCCGCCATTAGGGGTTGTCATGCTGCTGTCCACCGTCATTGGCGGACTGTCTTACATCAATATCTTTCACTTTCCTGAGCTGCCCTTAGTCGGCTTCACGTTAATCGGTGTGGTGCTGTCTATTTTCTTGGGTTTTAAAAACTCGGCCTGCTACGACCGCTGGTGGGAAGCGCGCCGCCTGTGGGGCATCTTAATTGCCAATGCGCGCCATTTTGACCGCGACTGCCGCATGCTCAGCCAAGGCCGCCGCGAACGGATCATTCAGCACGTGATTGTATTCGCCAATGTCTTGCGCGACCGCCTGCGCCATCAAACAGCCAACCCCACCGAACTGGTGCAAACCAGCGGCATGAGCCAGCAGGCGCTGACCCAGCTCTATCAGCAGGCCAATGCGCCGCAGTACACCTTGAGCCTGATTCAATGGGAACTGATGCAGGCGCTGAAAGACGGTGAAATTTCGGACATTATTTATGCGCAGATGAATGAGCATGTGATGGAGCTGAGCATGGTGCAAACCGGCTGTGACCGGATTGCCACCACGCCGCTGCCTTTCGCCTATTCGGTGCTGCTGAACCGTACGGTGTATTTTTTCTGTTTTATGCTGCCGTTCAGTTTAGGTTCGACACTGGGTTTAGCGACACCGCTGCTGGTCGGCATTTTAGCCTATACCTTTTTAGGACTGGACGCGCTCAGTTCAGAAATTGAAGAGCCTTTTGGCACGCAAAGCAACGATTTGCCGCTGGATTCCATGGTGCGCACCATTGAGATTGAACTGCTTGGGACTTTAGGCAAACCGACTCCGCCGCCGATTCAGGCGCTGGATAATAATTTGCTTTGATTTATTACCTCTCCCTTGCGCAGCAGTGCTGCTCATCTCCTACAAGGCGAGGGAATCCATTCTCCCTCAGGGATGAGGAATATATTCCGCAAGGGGATGAGGAAAATCATTAAACAAAACTTTCCCAAATCCCTGCCTGCCCTTCTTTGACCCGCGGAATATTGCCGAGTCTGATCCACGGCATATTGTCGCCATGAAAATCACTGCCCACCGATACCTTCAGCCCATGTTCCGCAATCATGCGGTCCACCATCTGCCGTGTGCCCAGCGGCTCAACTGCTGGAGGCAACTCCACCGCATCGCCGCCGAACTGGGCAAAAATTTCGATGAGATAGCGGATATTGGTGGCGGACAAATCATAGCGGGTCGGATGCGCCAGCACGGCAAAACCGCTGCTGGCATGAATGACTTGAATGGTTTCTTCAAGCCCCAGCCCATCAAATTTCACATAGGCTTTTTTGCCTTCTTTAATATACTTATCAAAAGCCTGCTGCGCGCGGCTGACATAGCCTTTTTCCACTAATGTTTTGGCAATATGGGTGCGGGTCACACGGTCTGGCACGTTATCGACTTTAGCGACAACATCGGCATAAATATCTTCACCAATTAAGGGGATCAATAGATCGCAAATCTGCTTGGCGCGCACAGCGCGAATCTGCTTCTGCTGTTCGAGCAAGGCCAGCAAAGGCTCTGGATGCTGCATATTCAGCGCCACAATATGCACGCCATAAGTCTTTTTGGTGGCAGGGCGTGACCATTGGCTGGAAATTTCCACACCTGAAACCAGCTTAATGCCTAAATCTTTGGCAGCGCCTTCAGCTTGAATTAAGCCGTCCATCGTATCGTGATCGGTCAGCGCAAGGGTATGAATGCCAATTTCACCGGCCGCACGCACCAGCTGTTCTGGAGACAAAGTTCCATCAGAAATATTACTGTGTGTATGTAAATCTACGCCTTGCATCACTTATACTATGTCATTTATTTGATCAGATACCAGATACTTTAACATGAAAGCACTTTTAGACTTTGTGCCACTCATTATTTTCTTTTATTTATATAAAACCGTTGATCCTAAAGACACTGATCATCCTTTGCTGCAGCTTGTCGGCTCAGCTGGCGGTGTCGACAATAATAATATTCTGGCAGCGACAACGGGTCTGATTATTTCCATGCTGATCGTCTACGGCGCATTGTTTTTCATACAGAAATTCCGCTTAGACAAACAGCAGTGGATTGTGCTGTTCATGACGGTTATTTTTGGCGGCATCACCTTAATGCTCAGCGATGATTTCTATATCCGCCTCAAAGCGGTTCTGCTGAATCTGGTCTTTGCTGGCGCTTTCTTACTTTCGCCTTGGTTCGGCAAAGACAAAAAGCCGCTGATCGAACGCTTATTTGGCCCTGTACTGGATTTAACCGGCCGCGGCTGGATCAAGCTGAACTATGCATGGGCCGCCATGTTTGTCGTCATGTCCAGTTTGCATATTTTCTTTGCTTATTTATACGCCGGCGGAAAATATTGGGGAGAATTCACTGCATTTGGCGACATGCTCGTGATGTTTTCCTTTATCATTATTCAGTTTATTGTATTGCGTAAATACTTTAAAACTTCTGAATAAAACTTTCGGTAAAATTTAGAGAAATCACATGCCATTTTTCGTTGTAACATGTACAGATAATGAAGGTACCGTTGAAAAGCGCCTTGCCGTCCGTCCGCAGCATTTAGAACGCCTGCAAAAGCTGAATGATGAGGGCCGTTTAGTCGCTGCCGGCGCAATGCCAAAAGATCCAGGCAATCCTCAAGCAGGTTTTTACGGCAGTACCATTATTGTCAATTTTGATTCTCGCGAAGCGCTGGATGACTGGCTTCAAGAAGAACCGTTCCTGAAAGAAGGCGTTTACGGCCACATTGACGTAAAACCTTTCAACAAAGCCTTTCCTCAAGGATAAGTGACATGCGTGCCGTTGTTTCCAGCTTACTGGGCCTCTCTATTTTTTGTACCGCTGCATGGGCGGTTGAACCTGCTCCGGCTCCTGCTGCGCAAGCAACGACTGCAACACCCCCGCCGCAAACCCTGCCAGCCAATAAGCCTAAAACTTTGCCGTTATCTGCAAAGGGCGCCCCAAATGCGCTGACGGCGGAAGAAAATCCTTTAACCGCTGAACAATTGACAAAAAACAAAGCCTTGCAGGATGCCAAGATAAAAGCGCTGGTGAAAGATCAGCACTCCCGCCTGCAGCAGCTGGAAAAAGCCAACCTAGATGCCTTGGCTCAAAATCAGGAACTGCAGCTGAAAAACGATAATCTGGGCGTACAGGTTCAAGTGCTGCAAAGTGAACGCAGTGCGCAAATGTTCCTATACGGCGCAGCAACCATTGCTGTCGGTGTTTTGCTTGGCTTTTTGATTGCCAGCTATGTTTACACCAAACGCCGCCGCCAATGGTAATCCCCAGCGGCCTCAAATACCGCTAACTGTAATCATGTAAAAGGCTGAGCTGTGGCTGATGCAATTCAAACGGCCGAATTGGACTGGCAAACAGTCGACGGCATTGATATCCCTGTTTCCAAGCAATTTGGCGACGTATATTTTTCTAAAGACAACGGGCTGCTGGAAACACGCCATGTGTTTTTAAACGGCAATGATCTGCCTGAACGGCTTACCCAGCTGCAGGATTTTGAATATTTCTGTGTGGGTGAAACCGGCTTTGGCACAGGGCTGAATATTTTAGCGCTGTGGCAGCTCTGGCAGCAGGCGCGTCCAGACAATCACAGCCGCCTGCATGTGATTTCAGTCGAAAAATTTCCGCTCTCTAAAAATGATTTAATCCGTGCACTGAATGCATGGCCTGAACTGCAGCCTTTGGCGCAGCAGCTGATTGAACAGTATCCGCAGCCGATCGCCGGCTGCCACCGTTTAAACTTTCCAGATGAGCGCTTTTCTATTGACTTGTGGCTGGGCGATGCGCATGATGTTTTCCCTGCCATGGCGCGGACTCAGCAGGTGAATGCCTGGTTTTTGGATGGCTTTGCGCCGTCCTGCAATCCGGACATGTGGGAAGAAAATGTTTTAAATCATATTGTTCGCTTGTCGGGCATCGGCACCACGTTTTCATCATTCAGTGTTGCAGGCATCCTGAAGCGCGGCTTAAAGCAGCATGGCATCAGCATCAGCCGTCCACGCGGCTTTCGCCATAAACGTGAAATGCTCAAAGCCATCTGGCCTGCAGCTGAAAATTCTGCTCAAAGCTCTAATCCTGAAAAAAAAACGCAGCTCAGCTCTAAGCCTGCTTTTAAACAGCACCAAATTGCGATCATTGGCGCCGGTATAGCCGGCCTAAGCTGCGCATGGGCTTTTGCTCAGCGCGGCCATCGCATTGCCCTGTATGACCAGTCAGCACCTTTAGCAGGCGGTTCAGGCAATCCTCTTGCACTGCTGAATCCAAAGCTGTGTCAGATTGAGCAAAGCGCTGAACATTTGATGACGCTGTCATGGCAATACGCCCTGCGGCACTATTCAGAATTTTCCGCTTTCCGGCCCATTCAAGTTCATCAGCTGGCGCTGAAAAAAGCCGAAGAGTTGCTGCATTTAGCCGAACAGTATCCAGCAGACATTATACGTGCTGAAACAGCCGCTGAAAGCGGATTAGAAACCGCATTTCCAAGCCTGAACCTGCTGCAGGCCGGCGCAGTTTCTCCGCATCAATTGCGTGATCAAATCCTGCAGCATCCGCTGATTCAATTTCAGCAGGCTGAAATTACTCAAATTCAGCGCACACTCCCAATTCAGCTCTATCAAAACCAAAATTTTCTAGGCGAGTACGATCACGTGATTGTCTGCGCTGCGCGCCAAAGCGCGCAGCTGCTTGAGCACTGCCCTATGCTGAAGCCAATCCGCGGGCAAGTCAGCTGGGTGAAAAACGCTGGACAGCCTTTAGCGCATCAACATGCATACAGTTACGGCGGCTACTGCATGCAGCTGGATGCCGAGCATTTAATCTTAGGCGCTTCGTTCTATCCCAACCGTGATGATGATGCTGTACTGCCGGAAGACCATGTGCATAACTATGAACTTATCCGCAGTGTATTTCCAAGTTATGCACAATCCTTGGCCGCACCAGACACATGGCAAGGCCGCGCATCGGTGCGGGCGCAAACGCAGGATTATTTTCCGCTGCTGGGCAAAGCTGAAGAAGATCAGGAAATTTATACCTTTGCAGGCTTAGGCTCTAAAGGCTTTCTATATGCGCCGCTGTGCAGCGAGGCGCTGGCGGCGCAAATTTTAGGTGAAGCCAGCCCGATTCCTGCAAGCTTATTGAAAAAGCTGAGTGCGCAGCGTTTCCGTAAAAAGGCCAAACCGAAAAAGCCTTATTTTAAACCGCAGCAATCTGAATAATTTTTTGGATTTGCCAGACATGCAGCATTGAATGCCATAAAAAAAGCGCCTTGCGGCGCTTTTTCCTCAGCTGCTTTGCTCTAAAGGCAAACCTGCATCACGAGCGGCGCGAGTGCCGCCCATTAAAATGACATATTCGCGGCCGCTGTCAAAACCCTCTAATAGTTCAGCTGCGCGCGGCGCTTTACTTCCGCCACCACATAAAATGTAAATGGGCTGATCCGTCGACACCTGAGTTAGGCTGCTTTCTGAAAGACCGTTAATCGGCTGGTTTACCGCGCCTTTAACATGCGCTTCAGCATAAGCACTTGAATCGCGTACATCCCAGATAATCGCATTTTCTGGGAACTCAAATGTTGTAATTTCTTGCTTACGGATCATTGTGCACTCCTTTGATGTAAACAACACTTGGCAAATGAAGAAAACATCCCTAGCATCTCAGATATTCTTTCCATTTGTAAAGGTTTAATCCATGCCATCTTTTGATATTGTTTCAGAATTAGAAGTTTTTGAAGTAAATCATGCAGTTCAGAACACTCAAAAAGAAATTGCGACCCGTTTTGACTTCCGCGGCCAAGACGTTTCGATCGAACTAAATGAAAAAGCCAAAGAAATCAAAATCAGTACCGAAAGTGATTTCCAATGCGAACAAGTATACAGCATGCTGGAGAGCCATTTCTTTAAGCGTAAAGTCGATATCCAAGCGCTTGACCCGCAGAAAATGACCGCTTCAGGCAAAAATGTCATTCAAGTGATTAAGCTAAAGGATGGCCTTGACTCTGATACTGCAAAAAAAATTAATAAAGCCATTAAAGAAAGCGGCATTAAAGTGCAGTCTTCTATTCAAGGTGACAAAATCCGTGTAACCGATAAAAAGCGCGATACTTTGCAGCAAATTATGGCGTTCTTAAAAGAACAGCAATTTGGCGTACCATTGCAATTCAATAACTTTAAAGACTAAGGCAGATACTCTGCCAAGCAGAGGATCACATGACTCAGCGCAACCGTTTATCTAAACTGGTGCACAGCACCGCCAGATTCCCGCAAGGCATCCGCACTGCGCTGTGGTCAAAAGCCTTTGGCCGTATCGTTCCCATGGTCGGCACAGCCAAAATCCGTTACCTTGAAGTCAGCGCTTCACAGGTAACGGTAAGCTTGGCTAATCATAAAGCCATGCAAAACCATATTGGCCAGCTGCATGCCTGCGCGATGGCGCTCCTTGCGGAAACCGCAACAGGCTTTGTGACGGCCATGAACGTTCCGGACAGCGCCATTGTGCTGATTAAAAGCATGAAGGCTGATTTTAAACGCCCAAGCAAGGGCTCAATGACAGCAACAGCAACCTTAACGGCAGAGCAGCAAAAACTCATGCAGAGTGCAGAAAAAGGCGAAACTTTGGTGAGTGTGACTCTCCAGGATGAATCTGGCGAGGAGCCGGTCAAATGCGAAATGCTTTGGGCATGGGTCGCCAAATCCCATCTCAAAAAGAAAAGCTGAATAGCCCAGCAGAATTTTCTTAAAATGTAAATAAAACTTACCTTTAGGTAAGTTTTATTGTTACTGATCCTGTACTTCGCATAAACAGAATTCTTCTATTTAAAACATCTGCTTCAGCTCAGGATAAACACATAGCTAAAAGTCCCAGAGCCAAACAATGAAAAAATTGATCCTGACCTCTGCATTATTATTGACAGCCATTCCCCTGCTGTCTGCCTGCAGTCAAAATCCATCTGCAGCCAGAACTGCCGTCAGCACCTTGTCCTCAGCTGATCAAGCCGCTAAAAATAAGAAAACAGTCCTCGACTTTTATGAAGGCGTATTTCAAAAGCATCAAGTGGCAGCCTATGCTGACCGCTATATTGGCAATCAGTATATTCAACACAACCCGCATGTGCCGGATGGCAAAGCGCCATTTGTCAATTATTTCACGCAGTACTTTAAGGAAAACCCACAAGCCAAAAGCGTCATTAAGCGCGCTGCTGCTGATGGCGATTTGGTCTTTTTACATGTGCTTTCTACCGAAAACGGCCAAGACAAAGGCACAGCCATTGTTGATATTTTTCGTATAGAAAATGGCAAAATTGTAGAGCATTGGGATGTACAGCAGGATGTGCCTGCAGACAGCGCCAATAGCAACACCATGTTCTAACCCGTTTTATCTGCACAAAAAAAGCCAGTGTATGAACTGGCTTTTTGATATTTCAGCTGATTTTTTTATGCATGTTTCGCTGCAAATTTTGCTTTCACTTCATCAGGAATTTGACGCTTCGCCCCTTTGACATCGACGGCAACAAAGGTAAATACGCCCTCAGTTACCCGGACTGGATCACGAGAACTGTCATGACTGTCCCACACTTCAATTTGCATTTGAATTGAAGTATTGCCGACTTTTAATATTTTGGTATAGCAGCTGATCACATCGCCCACTTTTACCGGAACCAAAAATGTCATTTGGTTAATCGAAATAGTGGCGCAGCGCCCTTTGCTGAAGCGTTCAGCATGAATTGCTCCGGCCAAGTCCATTTGCGACACAATCCATCCGCCGAAAACATCACCGCTCCAGTTGGTATCTGCCGGCATTGCAATCGTTTGAAGGGATAGGGTTCCCTCCGGTTTTACATGAGAATCTGACACAGTCACTCCAAGCCCTGATTTACTTTTGGGCAGTTAATTGTTGATCCAGCCACTTTTGCAGTTCACTGGATCGTAACGCACCGCTTATTCTAGCAATTTCGCTGGTTTTATTCATTAAAACCAGGGTCGGAATGCTTCGAACATTAAAAGCGCTGCTGAGCCTCGGATTCTCTTCCGTATTAATTTTAGCGAAAACCACATTCGGGTAAAGCTTCGCCGCTTGCGCAAAATGCGGCGCCATCATTTTACAGGGCCCGCACCATTCCGCCCATAAGTCAATCAAAATAGGCAGATCACTATGCGTAATAAAACTGCTGAAATTCTGCTCATTCAACTCAATAGGCGCAAGCGGAATCAGGTTGCTATGGCATTGCCCGCATGCTGGACTGGCCGAAAGCTTATCTTCTGGCACTCGATTTTTAGCGCTGCAGCTTGGGCATACAATAATCATTTAGCCGTCTCCAATATGTTGATTCAAAAAGTCTAATTGAACCGCTACCGCTTTTTCAAACCATTTTCCATGATAAATGTCAAAATGCTGCATTTCCCACTCATGATAATCTGCATAAGGCGCAATATTAGTGGCTGCTTCACGGCTGATTTCTAAAGGAATTAAACTGTCCTGCTTTGACGCGATATACAGCACCGGCACAGCAATGCGTCTCAAATTTTGCATGGGCCGGTAACGGATTAAATTAAAGAAGACCCTTGCCGGTATTTCACCGCTCCAGTAATAATCGGAATGCAAAATAGACTGGTAGCCTTCATATGCGCCGGCAACAGGAACAAAGCACAGCTCCTGTTCGGAAACAACCGGCAAGCTTTTCGGCTGCATGCCCACTTTTGCGCCCATATAATCCTGACTGGAGATTTTTAATGCTTTGGGCAGCAGCGGCAGCGGGTATTGCTTCGCGCTTTCAGCGCCATCGACAAAAGGATTTAAAGCAATCACTGCCTGAATATTTTTATTTTCAGAGGCAATGTCCAGCACATAGCCTGCACTTAAGGAAATCCCCCAAAGCACAATTTTACGGCTGTCAATTGATTTGCGCTGCGCGACATGCATCAGCATCGTCCGCCAATCTTCGAGCTGCGCCTGCAGCGAGACCAGCTCCCTTGGACGGCCAGTGCTGCCGCCCCAATAGCGGTAATCAAACAGGACAACCGCATGGCCAGCCTGAGCAAAACGCTTGGCAAATTGTACAAGTTTAAATTGGCGCAAGCATGCAAGCCCATGCGCCATAATAATAACACCTGGATTCTGCACGCTCTTCGGCCGATAGAAATCTGCAGCGATCACCTCTTGCCCGCTTTTAACATACAGCGGTTCAACAGTATAAGCATGCATAATTGCTCCAGATGTTTTTTATGGTTGTAATCGTTTATAAATATTTCAATACATCAAGCTGATATTAAGGCTTAATGCTATCATAAAGCATAATTCTATTATTTAAATTATGGAGTGACACGATGAGCGAAAATGTTGGCTTTGCTGGTCAAATCGGCCCTGAACATGTAACACAAGTGATTGAAAAAGGCTTTAAATCCATTATCAACAACCGCCCAGATATGGAAGGCGGACCTGAGCAGCCAACAAGCGCTCAAATTGAGGAAGCAGCCCGCGCAGCAGGCCTCGACTATGTTTATCAGCCCGTAGTTGCCGGTCAAATTACTGAGGTCGACGTTCGTGCTTTTGCTAATCACTTCAATGAATTGCCTAAACCTGTATTGATGTTCTGCCGTACAGGAAACCGTTCTAATAATTTGTACCAGCTGGCAAAACAGATGGATTTGCTCGATGATTAAGCCGCTCCTGAGAAGTTTGCTGCTGAGTGCATCGCTACTGTGTTCATTTCCCGCTATGGCTGAGAATGACAGTATTGCGCTGAATAGCAAGCTCAGCGTAGCAGGACAAATGACTGCTGATAAGTTCAGCGCTTTGTTAAAGCAGCATCACTTTAAATCTGTGATTGTGAACCGCCCTGACCAAGAGCAAGGTAATGCTGTTACCGTGAATGAGTTGCGCAATATTGCGGAAAAGTCGCAAGTCAGCGTGATTTATCAGCCAGTAACCAGCAGTAAAATTTCTCAAACAGACATTATTGAATTTGCCAAATATTATCAAGAACTGCCTAAACCCATCCTGATGGTTTGCAAAAGCGGCTCACGCTCTGCTGCGCTGTTTAATCAAGCCAAAGCTCAAGGCCTATTGAATGAATAAATTACTGCTGGTTTTAATATGCACACTTACTCTTTGTGCATGCAGCTCTATGAATATCCGCCCCACAGTTGGTGTCAGTGTTGGAACATCCATTTAAATCGCGTTTAGAATCCTCAAAAAACAGCGCCGAAGCGCTGTTTTTTACTTTACACATTCCTTTAATCAGCTAAATAAATTCATTTCTTAAAATCAGAACATTTAATCCCTATTTAGGGATAATCCTTATATAGTTAAGCAACTCACGATCCAACTAAATCAATTAATTTCAGACATAACCTGATTTTATAATTTCCATCATGATATATAGGATGAAAAATAATATGTTCGACATTATCATTATTGGTGCTGGAACGGCAGGCATTGCAGCTTATAAAGAAGCAATAAAGCATACACAAAATATACTGATCATCAATGACGGCCCTTGGGATACCACATGTGCGCGTGTTGGATGCATGCCCAGCAAAGTACTCATCTCATCTGCAAACCGAATGCATGACATTCAGCATGCTGCAGAAGTCGCTTTGAAGATAGAAGCCAATATCAATACAATAAATGTCATGCCGCATGTAAGAGAGTTGCGAGACCGTTTTACAGCAGCCACATTAAAAGACGTAAATAGCTGGGAAGCATCGCATAAAATTTCTGGACATGCCTCTTTTATTAATGCCAATACAGTACAAGTCAACAATTCCACCTATCAAGCCAAGTCTTTCATCATTGCTGTTGGATCCACTCCCTCATTTAATACTCAATGGAAATCAGCGCTTAGAGACCGGCTGATTACTTCAGATGATATTTTTGAATTGCCCGAATTGCCAAAATCATTGGCCGTTATCGGCAGCGGTGTTATTGCGATAGAACTGGCGCAAGCTATGCACAGGCTTGGTGTTAAAACTACGATATTTGCTCGCAGCCGAAAAGTCGGGACATTAACCAGCCCGAATCTTCAAATGCTGGCTCAAAAAGAATTACAGGCTGAATTAGACATTAAGTTTGAAGTATTGCCAAAAAAAGTTGAAAGTTCTCAATCAGGCATTGAAATTACATATGAGGAAAATGGCTCCGAATGTCTGTTAATTGCTGATTACGTACTTTCAGCGACTGGCCGGGACAGTAATTTACAGCATCTCAAGCTGGAAAACATTAATAATACATTTACTGATCTGCGAAATCTCCCTGTTGATGATCAGACGAAGCAGCTGCTTCATTATCCTATTTTTATTATTGGCGATGCGAAAACGACCACACCGATTCAGCACGAAGCAGCGTATGAAGGAAAAGCCGCTATTCACAATGCTTTAAATTTTCCTGAGATTCAATTAATAAAAAGGCTTACCCCCTTAGGCATTGTTTTCAGCTCACCAGAAATGGCAACGGTCGGGCAGAGCTTTAAAAAACTTAAAGGCAATAATATTGAATTTGCAACAGGTGTTGTATCTTATGAAAAACAAGGCCGGGCGCTGGTTCTCGGAAAAAATAAAGGCGCAGCCGAGATTTACGTCGATAAAATTTCGAGAAAAATCTTAGGTGCCGAGCTATTTGTTGAATCTGCAGAACATCTCGCACATTTATTGGCCTGGATCATTGCGGAAGAGCTCACTGTTGATGCGGCTCTGACAAAGCCTGTTTATCATCCAACTTTAGAAGAAGGCCTTCGAACAGCACTAAAGCATGCGCGCCGGCAGCTGAATTCTATTGAAACAGCAGATTAACCTTATGCTGGCTTTCTGACTCTGCCCGTCCTTCCGCTTCATCCTTTCTATTTTTATTTAATGCATAAAAAA
>NZ_JAGFEU010000007.1:0-144789 GCF_039655955.1 Acinetobacter sp. CWB-B33 | reverse complement strand
GAAACCTCTTAGCGCTGATGGTAGTGTGGGGTTACCCATGTGAGAGTAAGTCATCGCCAGCTCATTATTCGAAAAACACCCCTAACTCAAGCAGTTAGGGGTGTTTTTTTATGCATTAAATAAGCTAGACAATTTTAATAAAGAAGAGTGATTATACTGGAGACAAAAGGATCATTAAGGCTGTCATTGAAATGCTGATAGAACAAGATACTGACAAATTGCTAGATATATTGAAAAGCCGTTTTGAAAAAAATATGGGCCGGCACATGAATATGGCATGGAAAGGTGTACAACAAAAATTGCTAAATAATTCTTCCAAATTATCTGCACTTTATGAAATGGAAAGTACAGGTGGAGAGCCTGATGTTGTCCTTCAAGAAGGACAATATCATGATGTAATTTATTATGATTGCAGTGTTGAATCGCCAAAATTGAGGCGTGGACTTTGCTATGATCGTGAAGCATTAGAAAATAGAAAGGATCACCCGCCAAAAAATAATGTTATCAGTATGTCTGAAGAAATGGGTGTAACACTTTTAACAGAACATGAATATAGAGCGCTACAGGAAAAATTTAAGTTTGATTTAAAATCATCCAGCTGGGTATTAACCCCTTCAGCTATTCGAAATAACGGCGGAGCCATATTTTGCGATTGCCGTTATGGACGTGTATTTACGTATCATAATAGTGCGCAGTCATACTACGCATCACGTGGATTCCGATGTAAGCTTATTCTCTAATAACTCTATAAAGCGCTTTTTAAAATTTTCTGATGCTGTTTAACTTGTTTAGCATAGCGTTTTCCTTGCTTTTTCATACGCCGGTCAGAGTTATACCCAGTTGGTCCAACATTGTAATAGGCTAATGCTTTAGGCCATTCACCAGCTGTATTTTTATAGCGGGCAATAATATAGCTTCCACATTGAATATTAGTGTATTCGTCAAATAAATCACCAGGACAGTTGTTTTGCCAATAGCGGGGAATAATCTGTGTCAGTCCAACTGCACCAGCAGGTGATGAAGCATAACTGCGGTAACTTGATTCTTGTCTAATTACAGCAGCTAAAAGCAATGGATCTAAATCATAGCGTTCAGCACTTTGTACAATCATTGGCGATACGCGATTAGCCATATTAGGATCAACTGAATAGGCGCGCTGGATTCCTGCAGAAAGTTTTGCCGCGCGTTTCTCAACTGATCCACCGCCAAGAGATGAGCAGCCTGTAAAAACGGTTGCTGTAATCAGCATGCATAATGATTTCACAGTGGTGTTTTTGGAAAAATGAAGCATATTGATGTATTTTAGCTGTTGAATTGAGTTGAACAAAATATTTACTGTCGGATCTTTAAATTAATTCAAAATATTATTCAGCATTATGTGAGCAGTCAATTGTTTCGAAAGCTGAAGCTGTGTTGAATTTGTTAAGCGAACACAGTTGCCATGAGTAATGGCGAAAATTGTTTGCTAATGAAAATCATAAGCTGCCGTTGAGAAGCTTATGTTAAACTTTTCAGCATCCAGATTTCACAGGCATGGCTATGTCCAGTATTGCCTTTGGGTGTAGATAAATGCTGGAAACCCAGTTTTTCGTAGAGTTTAACTGCCTGCCATAAATTGGCGGTGGTTTCTAAATAGCAAAAATGAATGCCATGTTTTGCAGCAAATTCAAAAGCAAGGGATAAAATTTGCTTTGCAAATCCATGACCGCGAATTTCAGAACTAAAGTACATTTTTTGTATTTCTAAAATATTAGAATCACCCTGTAGCGGGGAAATGCCTCCACCGCCTAAAATGACTCCGTGATTGTTTTCAATCACCCAATAGTGTGCATTTTTCTGTTGGTAAACGTCATAAAGGTTATCCAATATGGAGTCTGCAACTGCAAAGCCTGATTCGGCAGCAAGTCCGAATTCTTCCGAAACTTCACGGATGACACTGGCAATTTGAGCATTATCTTTTTGTTCAATAGTGCGGATTTTGTACATATAAAGTTTGGGATAAAAAAATAAAGATGGATTGTTATAGTATGTTTTACTGTAAAAATCCATCTTTAAATGAAATCAAAAATAGCTTAGCTTAGTGCTTTGAAAAAAGTTATTTAAGTTCGCTGGAAGATTTTCCTAGTTCACGCCGCGCGATAATAAGTTGCTGAATTTGCTGCGTGCCTTCAAAAATATCCAAAATTTTAGAATCCCGTGCCCACTTTTCTAGAAGCTCATCTTCGTTATAGCCAACACTTGCTGCTAACTCTACGCATTTGAGTGTAATTTCATTGCCTACGCGGCCTGCTTTTGCTTTGGCAATTGAGGCTTCACGTGAGTTTGGCTTTTTGTTGTCAGCCATCCAAGCAGCTTTAAGCATCAGTAAACGGGCTGCTTCCCATTCAGCCTCCATATGGTAGATTTGAGCGGCTAGATTTGAGGTCTGCAAGTAGGGAGTCGCATATTGCTCATTCAGCTCATCTTTAAAGATTTCCTTAATGCGTTCTAACGATGCTTTTGCACAGCCAACTGCCATGGCTGCAACGAGTGGACGGGTATTGTCAAAGGTTTCCATGACGCCTGCAAATCCCTTGGCAACATCAATTTCAGCATTTCCCAATAAATTAACAGCAGGCACCCGGCAGTCGATGAAACTGATGGCTGCTGTATCAGAAGCTTTAATGCCGAGTTTGTGTTCTAAGCGTTCAATCTTCATGCCAGGCGTTCCTTTTGCCACGACAAAAGATTTAATGGCGGAACGTCCTAATTTCTTATCCAATGTCGCCCAGACAACAACTGAATCTGCACGCTCACCAGAAGTAACAAAAATTTTTTCACCATTGAGGATATAGTCATCGCCATCTTTTATGGCAGTCGTTCGGATTGCTGCAGAGTCAGAACCGCAATTGGGTTCGGTAATCGCCATAGCGGCCCATGTTCCATTAAAGCGTTGCAGCTGTTCCTCATTCGCAACGGCTGCAATTGCTGAGTTTCCAAGCCCTTGACGGGGCATGCTCAGCAGCAGTCCTGTATCGCCATAACACATTTCAATGATGCTGAGTGCTGTAGACATATTGACGCCATTTTTATTGCCAGAATCCGTATCACCGCGCTTATTTACAGCTGCGCCGGCATTCATGCCATCACCGCCCTCATTCATGCCATCGACTAAAGCTGACAGCATGTCTAATTCTTTAGGGTAGTCATGTTCGGCTTTGTCATATTTTCGGGAAATTGGACGCAATACATTCAGAGCAACTTCATGTGCTTGATCAATAAGCATTTTGAATTTTTTAGGGTTTTGCAAGTTCATTGATTTATTCCTTTTAATGCTGATTAGGCATGCAGGCCGGAGTGCATGATGGCAGTAGAGCGCAGGTCCCGGTACCAGCGCTCTACAGGATGTTCTTTGGTAAAGCCATGACCGCCAAGAATTTGCACGCCATCTGTGCCAATTTTCATAGACTTTTCTGCACAGAGCAGGCGCGCCAAGTATGCTTCACGGTGGAAAGGCTTGCCGGATTCAGCCAAGCTTGCGGCATTCAATACCAGCATGCGCATTGCATCAATTTCAATTGCCATATCTGCAATCATGAAGGCAACGCTTTGACGGTGTGAAATGGGTTCACCAAATGCAGTGCGCTCATTTGCATATTGAATGCAGTATTTTTTAACGGCTTCGCATGTGCCAATCGCCATTGCGCACCACATTAAATTGCCTAAGTTTAAGAAAGCAGCATAATCAAAATCGTCATCACCCAGCCGTTCTGCAGGTGTATTATTAAAGTGCAGGGTGACAGTTTCTGCGGCTTTTAATCCCATGGCGGGAGTTTTTCTGACAGTAATGCAGTGATTTCGGGTAACGGCAAATACATCAGGCCGGCCTTCAAATTCAGCGGAAACCAGCAGCACATCAGCCGATTCACCTAATAAAACCAGTGTTTTTTCGCCAGTAATGCTGTACAGGCCATTATTTTTAGCGGCTTTCGTTTTTAACTTAAAGGGATTAAAAGCGGGTGTAGCTTCTTGTACTGCAAAGCTGCCTTGAATTTCAGCATCTTCTGCAAAACTCGGCAAATATTTGGATTGAATCTGCTCAGATCCCCATTGTGTAATCGCATTGATGACACTGAAAGTGGAAAGCAGGCCGGCACTTAAGCTAAAGTCACCTTGAGCCAATTGTTCGGCAATTAAGATATTGCTGACGATATTTTTTTCTGCGGCAACACCGCCGAGCGCTTCGGGCAATGCATATAAATTCAGGCCCAGTTCAATGCTGTACTGATATAGCTCTGATGGAAATTTTTCATTTTGATCTGCATTTTGCGCCAAAGGATAAAGCACTTCTCGCGCAAATTGCGCCATGGCATCCGAAGTCATCTGCTGTTCTTCAGATAAACTTAAATCAAATAATGACTTCGATTGATTTGGTAAGCGCTGTTTATGTACATTATTTTGCGGTTTAAATACCTTTTGCGTTTTATTCAGTGTTTTAAATCCAGCTTTAGAGCCTTGGTACAGTGATTTTTCGACAAATTTTCTTAATTTGAGTTGATCTAATACATCACTGCCGGCAATTTTTGTGAGCAATGACAGCCCAAATCCTTGCGCTTTATTTACCATGTCATTCATTTTTGTTTTTCCAGAAAGAAATGTTTTTCTAAATTTATGCTGACATGAGGATGGTGAAAAAACCATGTCAAAACTGACATAGTTCATTGTCATTGATAAGCGGATAGCATTTGAAGAAATATATGTTTAATGAATTGTTTTTTAATTATTTAATTTTTTTCGTATTTGGGAATTTACATTAGGAATTGACCTGAATGACAAAGGTCATTCAGGTCAGAAACCGTTTATTTGTATTTTTGGATCATTTTTCTGACATTGGTTTTAGCTTCAATGACGGTCATGAATGTGTAGGCGCCAATAAACTTCCGGCTGATAAACATGAACTCCTTCGGTGGAACACTGAAATAGCGGGATGCCATCGATTTAGAAGCCTGCTGCATGACACGGCTATGCAGCTGGCTTTTTTTCCAGTCATAGCGGTTCTGTTCATCCATTACGCCGGCAGGCAGGTCCGCATTATTGAGCGGGGTGCTGAATGCTTCGGTCGCTAGCAGGAAAACTTTGGCCATATCCGGCTTGATGCTTTGCGGAATAGAGTCGAAGAAGCTGTATCCTGTCATTGCATTTACCATTTCATCAGCATTGTGATTAAATCCTGCAAAAATAAGATTGTGCGCAACTTTCAGCAAATGCTGATCAAATTGGCGGATGGCGCCAAAATCCAACAGCACAATTTTATCTTGCACATCTAATCCATTGCCTAAACGGACTAAATAGTTGCCGAAGTTTGGATCGGTTTGCATTTCACCCCATTCAAACAGTTCACGTACTGCAATTTCAAGTGAAGCCTCACCTAAAGCATTGCGGCGTTCTTGCGGCAAAGACAGCATCACTGGGCTGTTGATGGGTACGCCGCGTTCGAAGGTCATGCACAGCACTTGATCGGTGCAATATTCATCAATAATCTGCGGGACAATATAGCGCGGATCATCTTTCAGGCGTGATGCAAAACGGCGTGTGGTCTCAGACTCAATTTTGTAATTGACTTCACGATGCATCATTTCACGCACTTCATCAAACCATTGATCAAATTCGCGGGTTTGCGGCACCATTCGAGTGAGTTTCAGCATATTCCGGAAGAGATTCATATCTGAATCTATGGCATCTGCCACACCTGGATATTGTATTTTTAAGACAATTTCCAAGCCGTCAGACTTGCGGACTGCACGGTGAACTTGCGCCAATGATGCAGTACCCAGCGGTTCGCGGTCTATGGTCAGCTCATCTAGCTTAGAACCCAGCTGAACATGCAGCTGTTCTTTAATTGCAGGCCATGCCAATGCTATTGTTTGATTATTCAGTGTATTTAGGGCTTGCGTAATTTCTTCTGGCAGAAAATGCTCGCCATACAATGCCATCATTTGGCCAATCTTTACAATTGAACCTTTTAGCTTGCCAATTTCGGCAACTAAATAGTCCGCCTGTTCTTTCATGGCTTTCTTGCGTTTACGTTCTTTTTCTTCCTCACTGGAAAAAATAGAGGTAGCATTTGATGCAGCCCAGCGGGTTCCTGCAAGCAAAGATGCTTTTGCAATCGATAAGCGTCGATCCATTGAGGATGTTTTCAGCTGTTTGAGCTTATCGTTCTGATCTGACATGTAAACTAAATCCTTTAATCAGCAAATAGCAGAATAATTCATTGTAGCGAATCTTACCGTGTCTGCGCGTATTAAAAAAGTTTAACGTGCTGAATAACCAGTAAAGTTATGCAGCCTAAAGAATAAAACTGCTTTAAAGAAAGGCAGTGGATTGCTTAAACATTGAATTTAATTTTCATTTCCGATTTTTGCTGCAAAAGCAGTTTGTTGTCCTGCACATGCTGGCAAATAAGCTTTTTGACAGATTGATGCTTAAAGCCGCTTGCGTAGCCTTTCACAATAATAATGCTGGGCAAGCTAAAAAACAGATGTTTTGCATCTTCCAAAGTAGGCATGGTGAAAATGCCATTTTCAATTAGAACCTGCTGAAAGTACTGTTTTTCTTCAATGACTTTGGGAGAGAGTGAATCATTCCAGTAACTTTGACGCATTGCCATCAGGTTATTGTGTTTATAGCTCATATCTTTTTAAACTTAAATCTTACAGAAAGTATAAGAAGCTTTTTTTTGATTTTCAATTATACTTTTCTTTTTAAAGCATTCTGAAAAATGCTATAAAATGCGGAATAAATTTTATAAATATTTGCAAATTTTAAGTTGGGGAATGCGATATGATTAAGCCTTTTATGCAAGGCGTTTTATTGTGCTGTGCTGGGATATCCGTGCAAACTTTTGCTTTAGGATATTCATCGGGCTATGAGACTTGCATGCGTAATGCCAATAGCCAGTCTGAAAAAATTGCCGCTTGCCAAAAAAAAGAGTTGAAAGTTCAGAATAAGCGCGTAAAAAAATTATATAAATTGACGTTGAAGAATGCCAGTGAATCAGAACGCTCTTTAATTGAACAATCACAAACGGTATGGCAGCAACGTTTGAATAATGCCTGTAATGTCAGCGCAAAGAAATTGAAAGAATATACTTTATCCAATTCTAGTTGTGCACTTCAAATGACACTCTCTCATGCTGATATGATGGAAGTGCAATTGAGGAATAAAATTCCGAAGTAATTTTCAAAAAAAACCACCAAAACTAAGGTATCATAAGGCGTTTAAAAATATGACCTTGGAGACGCCTTAAGTGGATCGACCGACTATTAGCCCTGAACATATGCAGGAAGCCGCTGAAAATTTAACTACTATTCGTGATTTTATCCGTTTTGGTGTTTCAGCTTTACGTCAATACGATGCACATTTAGGTCAAGGTACAGAAGATTATTTTGCTGAAAGTTCAGCATTGGTGCTGCAAACTTTGTCATTGGACTGGAATGCCAATCCTGAAATTCTAGACGCTAAGCTGCTGCCTAGTGAAGCGGCTGAATTCTTGGCGCTGCTGGAACGCCGCATCAATGAAAAAGTTCCAACGTCATACCTATTGAATTTGGCGTATTTCTTTGGCAAGCCATTTTATGTGGATGAGCGTGTGCTTATTCCGCGTTCACCAATTGCAGAGCTGATAGAAAACCGTTTTGCTCCATATTGCTTGGGTGAAAATGGTGAAATGGGCGCAGCCGTCAATAATCTGCCAGAAAATCCAAACCCTAGAACGCCGCAGCGCATTTTAGATATGTGTACGGGTTCAGGCTGTATCGCCATTGCGCTGGCTTATGCATTCCCAGATTCAGAAGTGGATGCCACAGATATCTCTAAAGAAGCGCTCGAAGTTGCTTCAATTAACGCAGAGCATCATAACAAGCAGTATCAGGTCGCATTGCTTGAATCTGATTTGTTTGAAAAAATTCCAGCTGAAAATCAATATGATTTAATCGTGTCGAATCCTCCATATGTAGATGCGGAAGATATGGCGGATTTGCCTGAAGAGTTTCATCATGAACCTGAATTAGCGTTGGCTGCCGGTCAGGATGGTCTGGATTTGGTGCGTAAAATGCTGGCTCAGGCCGCTGATTATTTAACCGAAGACGGTTTGATTGTGATCGAAGTTGGCAATTCTGAATGGGCGATGCGTCAAAATTTCAACACCGTTGATTTTTACTGGCTGCAGTTTCAAAAAGGCGGTACCGGTATTTTCGCTTTAACGGCCGAGCAGTGCCGTACATACAGAGATTTATTCCTCCAATCTATTCAAGCTTAAGGAGCCGTTGAACATGGCTGGCAATAGTATAGGGCAATTATTCCGTGTGACGACTTGCGGTGAATCACATGGCGCAGGATTAATGGCCATTGTGGACGGTGTTCCGCCAGGCCTCGCGCTGTCTGCAGAAGATTTGCAAAAAGATTTGGACCGCCGCAAGCCAGGCACATCTAAATTTGCAACCCAACGCAAAGAGCCGGATGAAGTAGAAATCATTTCAGGTGTTTTTGAGGGTAAAACAACGGGTACATCTATTGGCCTGCTGATCCGCAATACCGATCAAAAATCTAAAGATTACGGCAATATTGCTCATACTTTCCGTCCCGGCCATGCCGATTATACATATACGCAAAAGTACGGCTTCCGTGATTACCGGGGCGGCGGACGTTCTAGCGCACGTGAAACAGCGATGCGTGTTGCTGCTGGCGCAATTGCGAAGAAGTGCCTATTTGAAAAATTCGGCATTGAAATCCGCGGGCATGTGACTCAAATCGGTACTGAAAAAGCTGAAAAACTGGATTGGAATGAAGTTCCGAATAATCCATTTTTCTGCGGTGATGCAGATGCCGTGCCTCGTTTTGAAGCCTTAGTCACTTCACTTCGTGAACAAGGCACCAGCTGCGGTGCAAAATTAGAAATTATTGCATCGAAAGTGCCTGTGGGCTGGGGTGAACCTGTATTTGACCGTTTAGATGCAGACATTGCACATGCCATGATGTCCATCAATGCGGTAAAAGGTGTAGAAATCGGTGACGGTTTTGGCGTTGCCGAGCAGTTTGGCCACGAAACACGTGATGAGTTGACGACGGATGGATTTCTTGCGAACCATGCGGGCGGCATATTGGGCGGAATTTCGAGCGGTCAGGACATTCGTGTTGCCATAGCATTGAAACCGACAGCTTCAATTACCACGCCGGGTAAAACCATCACGATGAATCGTGAAAATGCCGATGTGCTGACCAAAGGCCGCCATGATCCTTGTGTTGGCGTGCGAGCAACACCCATTGCAGAAGCTATGCTGGCCATAGTGCTGATGGATCACTTCATGCGCCATCGTGCGCAAAATGCTGATGTGGTTGCGCCATTTGCGCCGATTGAGCCCAATTGATTATCATTTTGATGCTAAAAAGGCCAGACAATTGTCTGGCCTTTTATTTTAAAGAGACGCATGTTGCGCTATAAAAGAACAATACATTAGAAAAGATTGCAGTAAAAATATGATAAAGCCGAATTTTAGACTGGCGCACGAGGATGACTTGGCTTCTTTGACTGAAATGATAAATCAGGCATACCGCAGCAATACGGGCCAAAGCTGGACCAATGAAGCCTCTATTGTAGGTGGTTTGCGGATAACCCAGGCACAATTGCTGGAAAGCATGAGGCAGCCTAATTTTGAGATTTGGGTATTAGAGGGAAAGCTGGAGAATCCATTGCGCATATTGGGATGCATAGGATTAACAAAAAATTTAAATTCTGTAGAAATCGGCAGTTTTTGTGTCGATGCATTTTTGCAGAATATGGGGCTAGGCAAGGCGCTGTTGAATTTTGCAGAGCGTTACGTTGAGCAGAATTATTCTGAAATTAAAGTGCTGGACATGTATGTATTGAATGTCAGATCTGAGCTTATTGCCTTTTATGAACGGTGCGGCTATACGAAAACATTGAATATTGAAGATTATCCGATAGATGCGAATGTAGGCGTACCGCTTGTCGACTTGTATTTAGTGCATTTACAGAAAAAAATAGACAGCATGACTGCTTAGCGGTGTGAAGAATGGAATAAATAATTTTCATTAAATAGAAAAGGCGCATTAAATAATGCGCCAAAGGGACTTTTAAAAAATTTGCGAGCGTTTTTAAGTGCAGAAAGGCTTTGCCTCAATATGCGCGAAGGAATAAGCGGTAAGCTTTTGATTGAGTGCCATTACTCAGCATAGCATGTGAAATGTCTCCTTGATTCGAGCTGAGCAGCACCTGAATATCTTTTGCATTTTTAAAGCGGGTCAAAAGGCTTGATGGCACATGCACGGTATTTGATGAATCTATGACATTCGAATTTTCTAACTGACGGTATGACGCAGCGCCGATGGTGCTGTAAGAGTATTTTTTACCATCAACAACAAACGTAAACTCGTTTAACTCTATTTGGTTCGGGCTGTAAATATGAATGGAAAGATCGTTTTTGCCTTGGCGTTTAGTCCAATTAATCGCGAGTTCCGGACAGCCGGGAATATTTTCACAAAGCAGCGGGCCACGTGTTGTCGTACGCGTCACAGCTTTAGAGTTTTCAACAGCTTTAACTCCTTGCGCGATGGATGCTGGCGTTGAGCTTGATTTAGACGGCACAACAATACAGCCTGACAGCAATGCTGTGAGGCAGGCAATAAGCAGACAGTTTTTCATTTTTAATTCTATAAAACTTTATTTTTATTAAGCTGTATTTATTTTGCTGGCTATAATCACATATAAATAATAAAAAGTAAAATTAATCACATTATTGAATATGCATTTGATAGATATATTTTTAAGCATTTGTTTTCATTCATTTTAATTTAATTGCGTGCTGTTGAATTATCATTTTGATGCACTGTATGCTATTAACAAAATTCAGAATGATTGCTGTGCACGCCTAGTCGAACGCATGATTTTCACTGCTTAAGGCAAATTTAGCTTCTTTATCTTATCTAAAAGCCGGTTTTTTGCTTGATCAATCATCGCTGCGTTGGTCGCCGTTGATAATTCGGCCGCCGTTTTTTCACCCAAAAAGTATTTAATACGTTCAGCATTGGCGCCAGAAGGATGCGGAAAGCCGTCCAAAATTTGTTCTTCACGTAAATAGCCTAAGCTTGATAAAGCATAAAGCACTTCAACTACACTAGAACCGAAAGGGATATAGATGGCGTTAGGCAATTGTGCAATTTCAGGCAAGAAGTACGTTTTTATATGCTGGTTTAAAAAGTCATTCTTCAGCATATTGGGATTGGCGCCAGTATAATTTTTACCTTTGACGAGAATGCATTGATGCAGCACAGAAGTCATATGAACCAAAGACTGCTGTTCATTAAATAAAAGTTCCGTTCCTGAAATGCCCAGCACCTGCGGCAGGCCAATAGAATCTAAGATTTTAACTAAATTTTTGCGCAGAGGTCCGCTGAAAGCACCGGCGGCTTTTGCCAGCTTGAGAATCTCATCCGTATCTAATCCTTGCTTGAGGCCATCTTGCGCTGCTTGCAAAGCATTGCGCCATTGCAGCTGACCTGGGCAGATGCCGACCAGTACAATTTTTGCCTCGGTATTGATTGCATCAAAAGGGGCATAATAACTGTCTAAATTTCCAGATGTTCCAAGGCGCAATATGGATGAGTGTGTCAATTCATCAATGGAATGCTGCAAAATTTTATCTGAAAAATCCTTAAAACTGTAAGCGTGCATTGTCTGGATAGCTGTTAAAAGCGGAGGAACGCAATTTTATACTTTATCAGTGCTGCTGGAAAAGCTGAACATTAAATTTTGGACTGCAGGCTGAAATATGAAATTAAAAAAAATTGCTTGGATCTGGTATAAAAATTGCTCATATTATAGAGAGCAATTATTGCAGGAGAGAAGCGCTCAATGCGCTCGCCGAAGGAGCAAAGCCTCAGGAAACTCTCAGGCAAAAGGACTGCAATAATTGAAAAAATCTGGAGAGAAGCATCTAAAAGAGAATGCTCACCGAAGGGGGAAGATGAACCTGAAATCATTCAGCTTCATTGAAGCTCTCAGGTACCCAAACAGATGAGGCGCAATGATTTGAAATGCTTTTTGCATTTTAAGGAGTGCCTATGTGCCGTATAGCAGTGATTGGTGCGGGAATTACCGGTGTTACAACAGCCTATGAGCTTAGCCTTCTGGGTTATCATGTTACTGTGATAGATAAGCATTTATATCCGGCAATGGAGACATCATTTGCCAATGGCGGACAGCTGTCTGCATGCAATGCAGAAGTTTGGAATCAAAAGGCGACGGTGCTTAAAGGCATTAAATGGATGTCGGAAAAATCTGCGCCTTTGCTTTTGAACCCCAGTTTCAGCGTGCATAAATATGCATGGCTGATGGAATTTTTAGGCAATATCAAACATTATAAAGAAAACACTCAAGAAACAGTCAGGATGGCATTATTGGCCCGGCAGCGGCTGTTTGAAATTGCAGAAAAAGAAAGTATTGACTTTAATTTGGAAAAACGCGGGATTTTGCATTTTTACTATACTAAAGCAGATTACGAGACTGCAATTCAGGTCAATACACTGCTATGTGAAGGCGGTTTGGAACGCTATGCTGTAAGCCATGATGAAATTAAATCAATTGAGCCGAGTTTAACGGGAAATTATTACGGCGGATTTTATTGTCCAGGAGATGCAACTGGCGATATTCATAAATTTACGGCTGGCTTGGCGCGAGTCACACAGCAAAATGGCGTGGAATATTTATTCGGTCAGGAAGTCATATCCATTCAGCATTATGGGCAAGGGATCAGTATTCAGTTTAAAGCCAGCGATGAAAATATGGATGCAGATGCAGGCATCATTGAAGTATTGAATGCTGATGCTGTCGTGGTATGCGGAGGTGTGGGCAGTTATCAGCTAGCGGACATGCTGGGTGACCGCGTAAATATTTACCCTGTTAAGGGATATTCGATTACTGTTGAGCTGCGGGATCAAGACAGTCAAAAATATGCGCCGTGGGTGAGTTTGCTGGATGAAAGCGCCAAGATCGTCACTTCACGGTTAGGTGCTGACCGTTTGCGTGTAGCAGGAACGGCAGAATTTAATGGCTATAATCGTGATATCCGCTCTGACCGGATTCAGCCCTTGGTCGATTGGGTGAACCGCAATTTTGATTTATCGACTGAGTTTTCTGTACCTTGGGCAGGGCTGCGCCCGATGATGCCAAATATGATGCCCATCGTAAACCGCGGCAAACGGGAGCGTGTTTTTTACAATACGGGACATGGGCATTTAGGCTGGACGCTGTCAGCGGCAACAGCGGCGATGATTAGCCAACAGGTTGCTCAAGCACACCGTATATAAAAGATAATTGAGCAGTACGTAAATATTTTTAGAGAGGATAATGAAGGCGCATGAAAATGCGCCTTCTGAATATTATTTGAAAGTTACTTGATCTTTTTTCCAAGAATCTGGGAGCCACTTATTGATGTAGTCAACATTTCCCACTTTTAAATTAATCCCGCCATTGTGCCATTTTTTCAAGATGGCAATGTATTGAGATGGCAGTGTTGCTTGTCCAGGTTGTTCTTTATATTCAATGTAGACACTATTGTCCTCGCCAAACCATTTACCATTTGGCGTTGGATTTGTTGCCTTAGGGACAAATTGTCCATCTTGTTTTTTGCCGTCATATTTGCTGAAATCATGAGTTCCTTTATGCATCACGTATTTTAAAGGAAAGGTATTAGGTTGATTTAATAGATGAGGCACCTCTTGGCTTGGGTATCGTTTCACTTCTGTATGCTGTGACGCGCCTACATATTCAACTTTATTATTTTTGATATAAAGTAGTGCATGTTCCCATTCATGTTTGTGCCCAAATGTAGGGGTAATAATGCCTACATCTTTTACAGCATACATGCCAAAAATCCGGACTATATACTGATTGCCATTTTTTTCAGTTTTATATTCTTTAACAATAACTTTAGCTCTATCTAATTGATCGTTGTATGCGCATTTACTATCATAAGGTTTTTCATTTGGCATACCGGGATTTGGCTGTAATTGTCCGGAAATTGCAGCAACTGGACTGGAAAGTAGGCAGCCATCATTTCCAAAACCAAAAACGACTTTGGCATTAAGTTGGCCAAAGTTAAAAGGTTGGGGCAGTGCTTCATGAGAAACAGTCGCACATGCAGGCTGGCTGCTATTTTCTACACATGTAGCAGGCTGCCATGCTTGAGTTTGGGAAGAGATTGCTGCAAAGCAAAGTGAACCGAAAAGTAATTTAATATTCATTGTTTACCCCTTATAAATTCTATGAAAACTATAAAGGGCTAAAAAAAGGCTTAGAATACCTAATAATAAGTATTTGAAGATTAAGAGCTGAAATTCATGAATTCAGCAAAAACATCAATCATATAAACGGTAAACACCCGCAAAACGTTCACAGCCTTTTTGCACAGTTTTAACTGAAAGAATCGCTTTGCTGTAGTTAAACTGATATTTGCAATCATGCTCGTTGTCAGTGACTTCAGTTTTTTGATTTGGCGTGGTATAGGCTAAAAAGGCGATGCTTTGAGCATCTAAGCGGTTGTTCGGGTTGCGGTAGGCCACAGCTTCAATTTTAATGCGGTCTTTGCTGAGCTGATGGACTTTCATATGCACCTGCTGCTGTGCAAAACCGCCGCGTTCAAATTTTAAGTAGTGCTGAGTCAGGCTTTGATTCAATGATACAAAAATATTCAGGTCATCTGCGCGCAAATCAATTTGCTGCTTAATGCAGTCAATACTTTTACATTGCTTTAACCGCTGGACCCACATCAGCTGAGTGTCTTTGATAATGCGGGCAGGCGCATCGGTAACCAGGAGTGAGGTCAGGTAGAGGTTATCCAGATGATCACGCTGTTTAGAAAAAGCTGCTGAACACACTTTTTGCAAAGAGTGGCCGGGGACCGAGCAGTCTATTGCTTCTGCATGGATAGGGCTTGAGAAAAAAAAACCAATACTTAAGCCAATTGTAATGGTTTTGATGATATTTATATCAGATTTCAACAGCATGATCGCTTATACTTTCACTACGTTGCGCTTGTACTAACTATAGCGAAATAGAAAGCGTGAATACAAGATTTCAATCGTTTATTTCTAAAGGAAGAATGCGATGGCTGCACAAATTAGAATCGGTCAAGGGCTCGATGTCCATGCTTTTGAAGACGGTGAGTTTGTTACTCTCGCTGGGGTGCAAATTCCGCATACGCATGGCTTAAAAGCGCATTCAGATGGCGATGTGGTTTTGCATGCGCTGTGTGATGCCTTATTGGGCGCATTGGCGCTTGGTGATATTGGACAGCATTTTCCAGATACAGATCCAAATTTTAAAGGCGCTGACAGTAAAGTCTTATTGAAGCATGTGTATCAGCTTATTTTAGACCGCGGCTACGTGCTGTCGAATGCGGATATAACCGTTGCATGCGAACGCCCTAAATTGGCAAAGCATAATTTAGAAATGCGCCAAAGCATTGCAGATGCGCTGAATGTGGATACGACGCAAATCAGTGTGAAAGCGACGACCACTGAAAAACTGGGTTTCACTGGCCGTCAGGAAGGCATTTTATCGATGGCAACCGTGCTGGTTGTTCACGCAAAATGATTTGGATGAATTAAAGACTGCTGCAGCTCTTGAGTTGATTTACGGCCCTGCAGCTGGAGTGAAACAGCATGAATTAAGCCTGTCCATGTTTCATTCGGCTCCCAAATCTGGTGCATCAGCTCCTGTGCTGCGGGCATGTCTATATTCATATAGTATTGACGGTATAAATACATCAGGCTGCTGATACGGAAATTTTTTGAGCAGTGCACCCAGACCATTTGTTCCTGCACAAGATGATCAATCATATCCAGCACCAGCAAACATTGATCATCTGACGGCGTATCCCAAAGAATGGGCACGTGAATATAGTTCAGGCCTAATTCCAGGCAAATACGGTCTTCGCTGTCTAAATGATTGCTGGCATCTGTCAAGGCAAGGTTGATGACGGTGGTTACGCCGTATTCTTTAATCAGCTGCAGCTGTTCCGCGGACGGCTGCCCAGAACTGAACAGGTGTTCGTGAACGAACTGGAAGTTTTCAATTTGGCTTAAACCGTTTTCAATCTCATTCATGCTGTTATTTTTGCTTTCAAGTCATGCAGTCACTATAAATTAAAAACGCCATCTTGACGATGGCGTTTTACAGTTCTTTGCGTCTTTGCTTAGCCCTTAACGGTTTGGCAATACGCTTTTGAGCGCTTCATGCATTTCCAGCAACGCGTGCTCAGTGGTTTCCCAATCAATACAGCCATCGGTTACAGATTTGCCGTATTCCAAGCTGCTCAGGTCAGCAGGGATGTCCTGGCGTCCGCCTTTTAAGTGGCTTTCCACCATCAGTCCAACAATAGACTTGTTGCCGTCTAGAATTTGCTCGGTAATATTTTTTAATACTAACGGCTGCAAGTACGGGTCTTTGTTTGAATTGGCATGGCTGGCATCAATCATGATTTTGCCGCTGACTTTGGCTTTGGCCAATGCTGCTTCTGCTTCCGCGACTGAACCTGCGTCATAGTTTGGCTTGCCGTTGCCGCCACGCAATACGACATGCGCATAAGGGTTGCCGCTGGTATGAATGACAGAAACTTGGCCTTGGTCATTTAAGCCAAGGAAGCTGTGGCCATGCTTCACAGACTGCATCGCATTGGTAGCAACGGTTAAACCGCCGTCTGTGCCATTTTTAAAGCCGACTGGCGAAGATAAGCCTGATGACATTTCACGGTGCGTTTGGCTCTCTGTGGTGCGCGCGCCAATTGCAGACCATGAAATTAAATCTTGATAATACTGCGGTGAGTTCGGATCAAGTGCTTCAGTTGCGCAAGGCAGGCCTTTTTCATTTAGTTCACGAAGCAGCTGGCGGCCAATGCGCAGACCTTTTTCAATATTGAAAGAGTCGTTCATATCCGGGTCATTAATCAAGCCTTTCCAGCCGACAGTAGTACGCGGCTTTTCAAAGTACACACGCATGACCACATAAATTGTATCTTTAATTTTTTCGCTTAATACTTTCAGGCGGTCAGCATACTCATGCGCAGCAACGGTGTCGTGAATTGAGCAGGGGCCAATCACAATGAATAGGCGCTTGTCTTTGCCATCCAAAATATTGCGGACAGTTTCACGGCCTTTAAGAACGGTCTGATAAGCAGTTTCAGTCAAAGGTACTTCTTTTTTGAGTTCCGCTGGCGTTACAAGAGGCTGAATGCTTTTTACATTCACGTCATCGATATCTGATTGAGTAATTGGGTTTGACTGTTGTGTATTCATTGCCGTCACTGGTTGTTCATACAAAAGGTTGTTTCATGAGCCGAATATAACATGAATGCACTGCTTCATTGTTATAAAAAAGATCAATATGTCGGTGAAAAAAAAGTGATGAATCGTAAAGATAATTTAAACATTCACTGTTTTATGCAGATTTGCAGCATGGGTTTGAATGAGCATTGCTGTTTCAGGTTTAGCTGCTGGTTTTGATTTCACGGGATGAATAATGAAGTTTATCCCCAGTGCAAATAGTGTAATGCCTAAAATTTTACGGATTAATTTTTCAGGCAGGCGAGAGCTGATCAGGGTGCCGATGACAATAGCTGGGATTGAGCCGCACAGCAGCCAGCCAAGCAAATGGAAATCGACGTTGCCTGAGGTCATATGGCCCATGCCGGCAACAAAGGTCAGCATTACGGCATGGACAACATCTGAACCGATAATGCGGATCATCGGCAAATTAGGAAACATCAATACCAACGCCATAATGCCGAATGCGCCGGCGCCGACAGATGAAAGCGTAACGAAGACGCCTAAAATAATGCCCATAATGACAATATAGAGGCGTTTATTTTTTGCCTTGAAATTAACGTATTCCAAGTCTTCTGTCATGTCGTCTAAAACATCGGCTTTACGGAATTTGTTGAAAAAGCGTTCTATATGTCCGCGGAACATAATTGAAAGGCCAGTCAGGGTCAGCATAAAGCCAAGCACCATGGTTAATACCGCTTTATAGCTGCTGGATTGGCTTAAGTAATTGTCCAGAACCCAATGCGTGGCGAAGGAAGCCGGGATGCTGCCGATGGCAAGCCAAATGACGATTGGCCATACAATATTTAATTTTTTTGCATGTACTAAGGAACCGCAGAATTTTGAAATAGCGGCGTAAAGCAGGTCAGTACCAATGGCGATATGAGGCTCAATCCTAAATAAGCTGATGAGGATAGGAGTCATTAGTGAACCGCCGCCGACACCGGTAATGCCGACACAGAAACCGACCAAGACACCAGCCAGAATAAATTCAAAAGGACCAAACATGGTTATATGCCAAAATCAAAAAACGAGCATATCTTATGACTTTTAAATATAAGCTGTTGTCTTGATTAGTGATTTGCTTATTCTAAAAAATGATAAAGATTGCGGAAAGCATGCTGTTCACGCAGATGACCTATTAAGCGGCTTTCGCAACGGAAGGCTGCCTAACCAAATCAAATTGATCAGGCAAAGCAGTCTTAAGAGATACAAAGGCATGTATACAGTTTTCTGCCATGCTGCAAAGTCCTTTGCATCGGCGGCATAAGTGATGATTTCCTGATCAGGTAAATGTTCTGTAAATTGGATTTTACGGATAAACATATCTTGTGGTGTATTTTTATAGTTCATCAAACTGCGCTTCAAGACTATGCCTTCAAGGTGAATAATTTTGGGCTGGATATTTTTTTCACAGAGCGATTGGATCGATTTGGCCTGATTTGCACAATGCGCAATCCATTTTTTCCGATGCTGCTGAATGACCAATGATCGTTGCTGCCGCTGCTGAATATCGATATTCTGCAGTTTGAACTGCACGGGCTGCGGAGACATCGGTATCCATGTGCTTGGAAACACAAGAAAGACCAATAATTGAAAAATGCCGGATAGAATGAGGGTCAATAGGACATGCTGTTTGGACCAGTGCCACAGGTTTAGAAGCGGCTGCCTAATTTCTTGCAGCATCCAAGTTTGTACAGTACGCAATCGTATCTCTTTAATGCTATGAATAATTCTTTTGCGCCTTTATAGCCTTGCTTCTGCCAGTATAGCGAGCAGCTATAAAATACAGGACTATGCTAAAATGTGCGTACTTTAGAATAGATTAAACTCTTGAGGATAAAAACTTGCAAAACCGGAAACTCAAAATTGGAATCGTCGTGGGGGAAGTCTCAGGAGATACTTTGGGCGCCAAACTGATTCGCCGGTTTCGTGAGCAGGGCATCGATGCTGAATTTGAGGGTATTGGCGGTCCGCAAATGATCGCTGAAGGCTTTAAAAGCTATTATCCTATGGATATCCTTTCGGTCATGGGTATTGTTGAAGTTTTGAAGGATATCAAAAAACTTTTTGCAGTGCGTGATGGGCTGGTTGAAATTTGGAGCAAGAATCCTGTTGATGTGTTTGTCGGCATTGATGCGCCAGATTTTAATCTGCGGCTGTCTAAAAGCTTAAAACAGAAACAGTTGCCGATTAAAACCGTGCAATATGTCAGTCCATCGGTATGGGCATGGCGGCAGGGCCGCGTGCATGGCATCAAGGCCAGTATTGATTTGGTTTTATGTCTATTTCCTTTTGAAAAAGCATTCTTTAAGAAATGGGATGTGCCGGCAGCCTTTGTCGGCCATCCTTTAGCAAGCCAGCTGCCATTAGCAAATCCAATCGCAGATGCCAAAGAAGAATTAGATCTCAATCCAGCTCAGCAGCATATTGCATTATTACCGGGCAGCCGCCGCGGTGAAATTGAGCGCTTAGGTCCGCTGGTGTTGGATGCAGCTCAAATTGTGATGCAAAAGCATCCTGAGTATGTCTTTCTGATTCCTGCCATCAATGATGCGCGAAAGCAGCAGATTCAAGCGCTCTTGGATAAGTATCCTGCTGATTTAAAGGCCAAAGTACAGCTGCTTGAAAATACGGATTCAGAATCAAAAATTGGCCGTCAGGTAATGAATGCTTCAAATATAGTGGCATTGGCTTCGGGTACGGCAACGCTGGAAGCCATGCTGCTGCATCGCCCAATGGTGACATTTTATCAGCTGAATTGGCTGACTTATCATGTGGTGAAGTTCTTAATTAAGATTCCATATTATTCTTTGCCAAACATTATTGCCGGGAAAAAAGTCATTCAGGAGCTGATTCAAAAAGACGCAACACCGGAGAAACTGGCGGATGAAATTGAAAAACTGATGAATGTTGAAACCGCGCAAATTCAAGCGATGCAGCATGTCACCATGCATAAGCAGCTGCTGTCTGGGAACAGCGAAGACCCCGTGCAGGCGATTTTAAGTCTTTTGGAAAAGGCATGATCACTTTTGCAGTTGCTGAATACGGTTAAGCATTTTGCGGATGCAGCTGCCGATATTGGCTCGGTGTCAGTTCATAGCTGCGCTTAAAGCTTTGGCTAAAGGCCGTTTCAGATGAATAGCCTACTCGATATGCGATTTGCTGAATAGACAGCTGGCCAGAGCGCAAATGCTGTGAGGCTAGCCTCAGGCGGTGCTGCTGTAAATAAGCCAGCGGCGTTTCACCGATGATTTGGGTAAACAGATTGGCGAATTTTGAACGCGACATGCAGCATTGTTCTGCCAAGCTTTCAACAGTCCAAGGCAATTCAGGCTGTCCATGAATCACGGCCAGCGCGTTAGATAGTTCAGCGTGAGTCAGCGCATTCAGCCAGTTATGCGAATCGCTGAGCTGCGCAATATAATCACGCACGCATTCAATAAATAAAATACTGACTAAATGATCGAGTATTTTATCCCGCCCTGGGCGGATTTGATTAACCTCCACGGCTAAGAACTGCAGGCCAATCTGCAGCCACTCAGGCGCTGTGCTGCTCAAAATATGCTGTATATGCAGATATTTGGGCAGAGCGTTAAACAGCGGTTTCGCCATGATGCTGTCGACATGCCCGCGTATGGCAAGAATCAGGCAGTCTTCGCGCTGCGGATATTGATCTGACTCTAAATTGATCGTTTTTTGATGCTTTTCATCAAACAGTGGACGGATCTCTAGCGCATCTTGAAAAACGGAATCGGTCGATGCGGTGCAAAGGTGATTTTGTCCAGACGGAATTAAAATCAAATCACCCGCTTCAAGCTGAATTTTTTCACCTTCAACATGCAGCAGGCATTGGCCTTGCATCATGATATAGGCAATCATTGCGCCGTGTTCATGGTATTGAAAAGCCCAGTTATTCTTGGCTTTCAAATAGATATATTCAGATTTGTTCAGATGAATATCATCAAAAATTTTACTTAAAGCATCCATGTTTTATCATTCTATCTTCATTGCATATTGGCTGGTTAAATATCCCAACACAGTCAATACCGCATTGAGAGGACAGTTTTTATCAATATATGCCAAAGACTTTGGCATAGTTTTTTTGGACGCTTGCAACTGTTATTGCGCCTGTATTTCTTGAAATATAAACATAGAAGAGAGAAAGAAGGAAGTCTTGCAAATGAATGCTCCAGCAAAATTAAACCAAGAGCAAATGCAGCAGTTCAATGGCGCGTCCATTGACAAGAAACGTTACGGCTGGTTATTAAGCCCAGGATTGCCTGTAATCGGTATGGGCATTTTAGCGGGCTATCATTTTGGCCCGAAAATGACCAAAAAAGTCTTTGCCATGGGGGGGCCGCTGTTATTGCACGTGATTATTCCTGCAATTGATGCGCTTGTTGGTTCTGATGACAATAACCCGACAGATGAAGATATTAAAGTGCTGGTGCAAGACCCCTACTATGACCGCATTGTCAAAGTATTTATTCCTTTGCAGATGGCCGCGAATATTTTTGCCGGCTATGTGGTGACGCGCAAAGATGTGTCGTTCTTAGACCAGATTTTGCTGGGCGTATCGATGGGCGCGATCAACGGCATTGGCGTAAATACAGCGCATGAGCTGTGCCACCGCCCAAATAAAAAGGATCATTATTGGTCGCATGCAACGCTCGCGCCGCTGGCATATAACCACTTCCGTATTGAACATCCGTATGGGCATCATAAGCGCGCTGCAACGCCTGAAGATCCTGCATCTTCAAAAATGGGAGAGACTTTTTATGAGTTTTGGCCAAGAACGGTATTTGGCGGTGTAAAATCTGCAGTTCAGATTGAAAAGCAGCGCTTAAAACGTAAGGGCTTGTCTTTCTGGAGCAAGGAAAATGAGCTGTTTCATGGCTGGGCAATGAGTGCTGGATTTCACGGGGTAATGCTGTCTTTATTTGGCAAAAAGGTGGCGCCGTATTTGGCAACACAAGCGCTCTATGGCATCAGCCTATTTGAAATTATTAATTATATTGAACATTATGGCTTAAAGCGCGAAGAAAAGGCGGATGGCAGCTACGCGCGCACCATGCCTGAACACAGCTGGAACAATAACAATGTGGTGACGAATTTGTTCCTGTATCAGCTGCAGCGGCATTCAGATCATCATGCATATCCAACGCGGCCATTTCAGGCGCTGCGACACTTTGATGAAGCGCCTGAACTGCCAAGCGGCTATGCGACGATGCTGCTGCCTGCACTGATTCCATCGCTGTGGTTTAAGATGATGGATAAGCGTGTATATGATCATTATGAAGGGGATCTAACGAAGGCCAATATTCATCCCAAACGCCGCGCCAGCATCTTTAAGAAGTTTGGGTTGAGTGTATAAAAGCGATTCAAGGTAAAATCAAGCCCAAACAGACTGTTTGGGCTTTTGATAAATAAATGTGTAAATTTTCTAGATGAATGTTTAAATTTTTTAATAAAAATATAATCATCAAATGGATAAGATAAAAAATAAAAGAGCAGTTGGTGATGATATTGCAGAATTTAGAATATGGCTTTCCTGCAGGAACTCGTGTAGTAACTAAACAAGGCTTAGTTCCGATACAGAATATTAAGATAGGGGGGTTGCTCTTATCACAATCGGATTCTGGGCAAGGGGAGCCCTATTATCAGCCTGTAGATCAGATTGTATATACAGAACATAAAGGAATTTGGAAACTACACTATTTTGAAATTAAAGCTGGTACAGATTTAGCCAAATTGCATAAAGGAATGCTGCTGCAGCTTTCTCATAAAGGAAAGCTTAAAGGTATTTCTGCTTCTGCCAGCGCGTTGTTTCTGGTGAAGGACTTGGGCTGGACGCGTCTTGATGAGCTGAAAAATGGTCAAATCATACAAACCATGAGCCCTGAAATTGAGGCAATAGTTTTTATGTCTAATCCCTTGCGTGAAATCACACTGTCAAATAGTGCAGGCAGCTATCATGTGCGAAATCTATTTGATGCTGATCGAAAAGGTTTTGATATTCCAGGCGATGATTATTTTGGTCTATTTGGATATGACGATAATGGGTTATGTGCAATTTTAGATGAAAACTCATTTAGTCCTTTAAAGGCAAAGGGGCAAGAAGTTCATATTTTAAGCACGACATTTAAAAGAACAATCTACAATTTAAAAGTTGCAGAACTGGCTAACTTTTATATTGCTTCTAGTGGATTATTGGTTAAGGGTATTTAGGTTCTGTTTGGATTTTATTCATCAATTATTGACTCAGCATAAATAGTGTATAAATTGGTTTAAAAACGATCAATTGTAATGTTGGTTTATATTTATCAATGATTTATGTTGGGAAAAAGTCCACAAAATCTGTGGAAAACTCTTGGGATAAAACCTAGCACAGATCATTTTTGAGTACAAACTCTAATAAATAACTGGAAAATCAACGCATTAGTCTAGTGAGGATTATGATAAAAGTTTCATATGTGAAATAGCCTAAGCAGGCTAAACAATTCTTTTTAAAAAGCTTATAATTTCAGAATCACATGCTAAATATCAGTCAAAGATGACACCTGCTTGCAAACTTTTAAAATCACAAAAAATCGAATTTTCTATTCATGAATACGAACATGACCCAGATGCTAAAAGTTTTGGTCTAGAAGCCGCAGAAAAGCTCGGGCTGCAGGTTGCAGAAGTCTTTAAAACACTGATGGTGACAGACGAAAAAAACTATTTTATTGCGGTGTTGCCAGTCAATCATCTGCTGAGTTTAAAAAAAGCAGCGGCAGCATTTGGCTGTAAAAAACTGAAAATGGCCGATCCGAAAGATGCCGAACGTTTAACAGGCTATCTGGTTGGCGGGATCAGCCCAGTCGGGCAGAAGAAGCGCTTAAAAACAGTGATTGATGCCTCTGCAGAAAGCCTAGTTAAAATTTATGTCAGCGGCGGCAAGCGCGGGCTGGATATAGGGCTTAAACCGCAAGACTTGGCTAAGGTGTTGGGTGCAAGTTTCGCAGATATTATTGATGAATAACCATATTATTTTAATTGATAAAATTGAGCCTCATAGAATGTGTTACTCACATTATTGCTCATAAATGAAAATCCTTAAACCCAATAAAGCCGCATTAGGCGATTTTATTGGTTAATGCTGCATCACACATTTATATGTACTAAGAATTGGCCGCCGATGGCGCTTTCGAGCTTCAGGTCATTCACTATCGTTTACAGAAAATGGCAATTCTTCATATTCATTGCGGTACGTACTCATTAACTCACTGATGAGTATAAACAGCCATCCTGTCATCCCTAAATTTCAGCACATACCAAAAAATAAGAGCGCTGATGGGCGCTCTTATACTGGATATTCTATATTTGAATGATATCAGTGAAAGACGGTTTCCAGCGCCTTCAACCCAACTTTGGGATCGAGCAGGCCATTGTAGATGTCTGGAATGTCGCGCTCTACACCAAAGAATTCATAAATCGCCAGCATGGCGCCGCGCACTGAATATTCAACGGTAAACACCACATCATCTTCAATTTCTACGAACTGACCCAAGAATGCAAAGTTTTGAGAACCCTGTGGAATGACTAATGGACGGTCACCTGGTTTACGGCATGCGAACAGTGCGGATGCATACGGCATCATTGCTGTCGTCACATCGGTTGTCCGCAGCACATGCTCTAAAATGTCATCAAAACCCAGCTGCTTAACCAGTTCGGTTAAAATCTCTTTTCCTGTCGCTTCACTCATGGGTTTCTTGATGTAGTCGCCGTTATGGTCAATTTGGAAACCGTAGCCCCATAGCGTGTATATGCCTTCCGGCAAGTCGGCAAAGTGCGGCTGTGCAGGAACAACAATTGATAAGTGCCAGCCAGACTCAAACCAAGTCATCAGCGCGCCTGTACCAGGCTCATTGCCAGTGTAATCAATAATACGTTTTAATAGCACATCATCTTTCATGGTAAGCGTGAACGACTCCCATTTATGCTCATCGATGTTGCCGAAGAACGTCATCGGGCGTCCAAAATCAGGGGCTTTTTTGGCTAAAGTTTCCCACAATGTCCAGCCATGATCCAAACGGTCACGGATTAAAGGCGGCACATCATCATTGCCGCCATAGCGCGAATCGGCAGTAATTGAGCCTAATGTAAAAATGGCTAAGTCATGCGGTTTCAGCTCGATCTGCTCCGTGCCCTCAGGCAGTTTGACATATAATCGTGTCGCGCGGCGCTCCTGAGTTTGTTCATCTGTGACAAAGTCAGCATCGGTCACGTAATTGCCAAAGCGCACATCAACACCTTGCGCTGTCAGCCAGCGCTGCAGAGGCAGAATCATGGAATCATACTGATTATATTTGGTGCGTTTTACGCCGGCGAGGGTATGAATGCGTGGCAGTTCCTGAATGAAGCGCAGAAAGTAGCGGCGCAGTTCAGCAGCGCTATGCCATTTTTGAAAGGCGAAGGTGGTGCGCCACATGCGCCAGAAGTTGGTGTCAAAAAAGGCCGCATCAAAAAATTCGTCAATACGCCGGCTGCCAATTTTTTCCTCTTTAGAGGCTAATAGGAGCAGCATTTGCGCGCGGTGCATTGTGTTTAGGCCTAATTTGGCAGCGTCAGCAATAATATGGTTTGAATCAATCAGGCGCGCTTGGGCGTGGGTTTTAACCTGTTCGTTAAATTCACGGCACTCTTCGCGTACGGAAATTTCGGGGTTTTCTAAGGAAGGAATGCTGGAAAACAAGTCCCAAAGGCATAAATAGGTTTCATCGGTTAACATGCGCCCGCCGCGTGTCACCCATGCCTGTGCAGCATGCGGGGTATGGCCGCCGTCCATTGATCCGCCGGAGATATCAAGCTCTTCCAGAATATGAATATTTTTTGCTGGAACTTTGGCATCACGGATGGCAAAAGCTGCAGCAGCCATACCGGCAATACCGCCGCCAATAATCCAAAGATGTGACTGCTGGGGATCTAAAGAACTGCGTTTGTTATTTTGCATTGTTTGCCCTCGTTTGATAAAAATTATATGCGGAAGATTTTTAAAACCTTAATTTTAGTATGTCTTTTTATATATGAAAAATGCATGAAATTTAAAGCATTTTAATGATAATTTTTGTAATGATGAAGCCATTCTGATCTGAGGCCAGCGGGGAGCAATCCTCGAAAATCCAGTTATGCACCTTACAATGGAGCCGGTATCTTGAGCTGTGCAGCTTGATAAAACATGCACCCTTCAAATCAGACAGTGTGTCCAATTCTTGGGGTGCAGATGAGAGTAGGAGGCTTATAGATAAAGTACTGTATTCAACAAGACTTTATTTTTTACTTTTTGATTTCTTAGCCGCTAAGTACTCTTTATGAGCATCTTCTGCAAAACGCCGTAAAGAGTCGCCAATTGCCGCATATTCAAACTCATTTAAATTTGCCAAAGACGCACGTGCGGAAGGATGCTGTACAGCAAATCCAGAACCTGGCAGTAAAACTACGCCCGTTTCCTCTGCTACACGGAAAAGCAGTTCGGTTGGGTTCTTATTTTTCATTACCCAATCGGCAAATTCATCGCCATATAATATGCGTGAAGTGGTTTCTAAATTAACAAGGGTGTAGTAATCAACAGCATTTGGATCTTGAGGAACATCAACACCAAGCTGTCGATAGAGTGCCGCGTCACGTTCTCTTACAACAGATTTGACCGCTTCCTTATAGCTTTGACGAGAGTCCATTAAATTAAACAAGGCAAATAAAACCATTTGCACTTGCTGTGGAGTGGACAAACCTGCTGTATGGTTTAATGCCACATTGCGGCTATCTGCAACAATACGGTCAATGAACTTAAGGCTCGCTGGGTCCGTGGTTAAAGAGGAATAACGCTCTTCAAGTTCTTTTTTGTCTTTAGTCGGCAATTCTGTCAGTTTCTTATCAAGAACATTGTTATTGCTGAGTGCAATGATGCCTAATCGCCAGCCTGTTGCGCCAAAGTATTTAGAGAAAGAATAGACCAAAATGGTATTGTCTGGGCATATTGCAAACAGGGATTTAAAATTATCGGCAAATGTTCCATAAACATCATCGGTCAAAATAATTAAATCAGGACGTTTTTTGACGATATCCGCTAAAATTGCCAAACCTTCATCACTCATCTTCACTGATGGCGGATTGCTCGGATTGACTAAGAAGAATGCTTTAATAGAGGGATCTTCCAGTTTTCTAAGTTCAGATTCTGGATATTGCCAGTCTAAGTTTGGATCAGCCTGAATTAACACTTCTTCAAGCTGATAATCATTGAGTTTTGGGATTTCTAGGTACGGTGTAAAAATGGGTGCGCCAATTGCAATACGGTCACCATTTGCAATGATTTTATTTTCTTTTAATGAATTGAAAATATAGGCCATGGCAGCTGTGCCGCCTTCAACTGCAAATAAATCCAAGCCATCTTTAGGCATACTTTGTACGCCCATTTCACGCAAAATATATTCTTTGATAATGGTTTCACTAATTCTGAGCATTCGGTCAGGCACTGGATAGTTGCAGCCTAAAACGCCTTCAACCATTTCAAGTAAAAATGCATCAGGGTCTAAACCAAGCTGATCTCGGACATACGATACGGCTTTTCCTAGAAAAACCACGCCCGGTTTATCGCGGTTCTGCAAAATAAAGTTATCAAACCGGTTTTGTAACGCTACAGGGCGGGGAAATCCACCTAAACCCTCAGGCATAAATGAAAATGAAAACTCAGATTCTGTGGCAGAAAATAAACCAAGCTGGAAGAAGGCTCTGCGTGGAACAGTGGCCAAAAAGTTAGGATTTCCTCGGCCTGCATTAAGCATCATGCGGTCTGTTTTACTTTGAGCTATTTCGATGAGTTTATCTTTTAGTTCAAATGGGCTAAGTTTTGAATATTTAGTGTAATCAACATTCCCCATGAGGAGACTCCTTTTATATTAAAGCGGATTTTTTATTCAGATCGGCTGATTTAAGCCAAACCTACAATGAGTGGACCAAGTAAAGTTAAAAATACGTTTGCTAAAGCATATGTAATTGCAAATGGGACGGTAGGAATTGAGTTTCCAGCTTTATCAAGTACAGCACCAAATGCAGGGTTCGCACTGCGTGCGCCAGAGATTGCACCTGCCATTACTGCTACGTTGTCATAACGTAAAACATAGTGGGCGAATAACATTGCAAGAATCAGCGGAACAACAGTGACGACGACACCAATCATAAAGAGTGAGAGGCCGCTGTCTTTGATAGTTTGTATGGCTTGCAGTCCTGACTGCAGGCCAACGGCAGCAACAAAACCAGCCAAACCTAGATCTTTTAAAAGCTGAGAAGCCGCCAATGGCATATTGCCACGCACTTGATTGCGGCTGCGCAGCCAGCCAAATAACAGGCCAGATAATAAAGCACCGCCGCCTGCGCCCAGGGTAAGAGGAACACCGTCAATACGAATCACAAATAAACCGATGAGCAAACCAACGACCAGGCCAGCGCCGTGGAAAACCCAGTCTGTTTTTAAGCTAGTTTCTATGGCTTTACCGGCTTCTTTTACTAAACGCTGAAGGTCGTTTTTTGTTCCATAAACGGTTACAACATCACCTTGACGCAGTACAGTATCGTCATTCAATACTTGCACTTCATCATTGCGTTTAATGGAAAGAACAAAAATGCCGTGCTTTAAATAGGGCGGTGTATTTGCTTTAACATCCCCCAGCGTGCGATTGATGTATTTTGAATTGATTAAAATGACATCTGTTGTATCCATGACCATTTCCATGCCCTGAGAGGACTGGAGTTCTGGGCCAATTTTTTCAGATAATGCAACGACATTTGCGCGGCGCCCGACAATTAAAATGACATCATCTTCTTGTAAAACCAGATCTGCAGAAACATCTACAAATTGATTGTTGCGCTTAAGGCGTTCAATGGTAACGCTTGATCCCATTGCTTCAATTTCTGCAATGGTTTTTCCTGCAGCGTGCTTCACTTTATAAATACGGCCAACAATTTCAGGTACAGCAAGCTCTTGACCAGGAGCCAATTCAAAAGCGCCTTTTAGACGTTCAGATTGCGCTTTAAGTGCATCATCACGAATTTCGCGGCCCATGAATTTAGGCAGTATGTTTGCACAAATAATAATGGCGCCAAGTGAACCAAAGATATAAGTCACTGCGTAGCCAATTGCGACATTGGCTTGAAGCCTTTGAATCTCTGCAAGAGGAAGATCCAGTCTTGAAATTGCATCACCAGCAGTACCGATAATCGCAGACTGAGTCATCCCGCCAGCAGCGAGACCAGCAGCTAAACCTTTATCAAGATTGAAAAGCTTGGCCATAATTAAAACTGTAATTAGGCCAGTCACAGCCATAAAGGCTGCTAATAAAATTTCTTTAATCGATTGCGGGCCAAGCGATTTGAAAAACTGCGGACCACTTTCAAACCCGACTGCGTAAATAAATAATGCAAAGAGTATGGCTTTGACACCATTATCAATAGGGACACCAAGCAGGCTTAATACAACAGCAACAAGAAGTGAACCTGCGACACCGCCGAATTGAAACTTTCCAAACTGAAATTGACCAATCCAAAAACCGATTGCCAATGATAGGAACAATAGGATTTCTGGGCTATGTTTTAATTCATTTTGTAACCATTCAATCATTTTTGATTCTCACTTTATAATATGTCGTGCCTCTAGTTTTTAGGATGTTTTAAGTTTTACAGTATTCTTAATTCACAGTTTTTTTAAAATACTATGTGATTGATTCCTGTGCAAACATAAGGAATTTTTAGAACTTAGGGTATAGTTTATTTAAAGTATTTACTTATTAGCTATTTAGGGTGTTAAAGTCACTGAATATTCGAAGAGGAATGATTTTTTAGATACAAACGTATACAATAAACACCATAAAGTTACTTAATTAATTCATGATTTTTAGTTGGAAATTAATGAAAAAATATGATCAAAGTTTGTATGTAAATCATAGTTGATTTTTTATTTTAAATTGTAAGTGCTTATTGATTTTGCAGAAGTCTAGAGTTTTAAGCCTGCTTATCCAAACTAAGATTTTCTGATGAATGAATGCATTAAATCATATTGAAAATATTGGGATTTTTAGGGTAACTAATTGTTTCCTTATTTGGATTTCTCAGAAGTTTTCAATCTATTTTCACTGCTTTTTTCCTGCATGATTTAATGAGCGGGTAAACAGTGCAGGGACGTTTAATGAATTGATGAACAACAAAACTAATATCGCCATGAGTATTAAAATTGCCGTTACACTTATAGCCTTGATCTTTAATGCCCAGAATAAGATGGAATATGGTAGTTTTTTTGTTGTACAGGTGAATTCAATTCTTAAGTAATATTCGGAAAGAAATTTTTACATTTAAATTTATCTTCAAATAGCTATATTTATGTAGATGAGATTAAGCAATCTTGGGGGCGGTTGTATGAGGTAAAGCTGCGGTAAAGTGTTAATTAGTCCTCATAATAAACTCAGTGACGATTATGGTTATTAAGCTGCTCATAATCATAATAAAAATAACTTCATGTTTTAATTTCAATGTAAAAATCCTTATAAAATAATTAGCTGTATGATTATTTAACATTAACTCAAGCATTTAATGAGTTGCTTTAAAGTTTTATGTATTAAGGTTTTATGATTAGCGCGATTGAGCAGCTATATTTGCCTAAGCTGTATTGTCCATGACATGGTGGCGTTCTTGGTGATAAGACTCTTCTGTGTGGCCTTTTTTCCAATACGGGACTGCGTACAAATGCGTTTTTTTGACTTTATAAAGATGTTTAAACGCTTTCAGTAAAGACACGACCCGAGAATTTTCACCCGCTAAACTCACAGAAATTTGCTGTTGATTCCAATCTAATTGCGCTAATGAGGCATGAATTTGTGTTTCGGCATCTGGATGCTGAATCAGCCAATGTACTGTTACGGCAGCCGGATGTATCAGGGGGATGCAATCTTTTTCATCTTCAATTTCAATCCAAACTTCACCCTGAGCATGAGCCGGAAGCAGTTCTAAAGAAGCAGCAATCATCGGCAAGGCTGAAAGGTCACCAATAAAAATCCAGTAGTCTGCAGCTGGATGAAATCGTGGGCGGCCGCCAGGGCCCGCTAAGCCAATGACTTGCCCCAGTTGAGCGTTTATGGCCCAATTGGCTGCTGTCCCATAATCCGCATGCCGTACAAAATCGACCACCAAAAGTTGTTCATCCGCTAAAAAATTGCGGATGGTGTATGTCCGTGTAATTGGCTTTTGCCCATCAGGCCACAGCACTTTTCCTTGTTCATTGCGGTAAGGCAGCAGGGGTTTTAAGTGTGCTTGTTCTGAAAAAAATAACTTAATGTGTGCGCCATTTTGGTCGGTAGGGAAATCAGAAAAATCCTTACTTGAAAAATAGACCCGCTGCAAATGCGGAGATAATTGCTCAGAAGCATGTACACAAATATAACGCGGCGGTGTCGGTGATGGAAAAGCCATAGTTTTCTGCGTCTTAACGTTTAAGTAACAAATGGGGGACAGGTTTTGATGAATTAATCGAAAGATCTTGTGGTGCTAATGTAATGTAAATGAATATTGTTTGCAAATGATAATCATTGTATTTAATATCTAAAAGATGACTCAATTCAGTCAGACAACACACGTCCTATAAATACATTTCAATTTTTTATTCTTATAAAAAATGTTTGATCTACGGTGCTACACATGCAAACAATGGATTCTCTGGCTCCTTTAACCCGTGCACAACACAGTATGTGGAAAGGGCATCATCATCATGGCAGCTACCCATTCCATACTGCAGAATGGCTGGTCATCGATGGTCCGCTAAACCGGGAATTATTTCATCAAGCGATTGAATTCACATTAAAAGAGGCAAAGGCATTACATTGGCGAGCCCTTGAAAAAGATGGCAAAGTTTACCGTATAGATGATGTGGATATTCGTCCGCCACAATTTGCCGATTTATCGCATCTGGATGACCAAGCCATTTTAGATTGGGCGGATTGTGCGGTAGAACCGCCTTTTGATTTAAGCACAGGCCATTTATATGATTATGTTTTTGCCCATCTAGATGATAATAAATATGGGTTGTTTTTTAGAGCGCACCATGTGGCTCTAGACGGTTATGCCTATGGATTGATGATTAATCGCTTCTTAGATTATTACCAGTCTTTAAAAAATGCATCGGCTTTAAAAAACAAGGCTTTTGATCACTTTGATAAGTTTTTAGCAGATGAACAGCGCTATCTTGCTTCACCAAAAGCTGAGCAGGATTTACAGTTTTGGCGTGAAAATTTTTCTCATGAGCTTGCACCGAAAAAGCGCTTAAAGCGGAAGCTAAAACAGCCGTTTTATCAAGGCCCTCGTTATGAAGAGGTCATTGATTGGGAAACGCAGCAGAAAATGAACGCATTGGCTGCGGAGCTGAAATTGCCGAGTGCCATGGTGGTCATGGCCGTCATGATGAGTTATTTGGTTAAGCAGTCCGGTGACAGCAAGCAGTGCTTTGGTGTGCCGATGATGTCGCGTTTAGGGACTGCCTCAATGCGCATCCCATGTTTAGTCATGAATATTTTACCTTTACGGTTGGCTGGAACAGGACAAGAGAACCTTAAAGAAACCGTTCAGCTCCTAGCGCAGCGGTTTGCCGAAGTCAGACCGCATCAGAACAGCTATTTTGAACAAATGCGTTTTGTATTAGATGGATTTGATCCCTTTGACAACATTTTATTTGGCCCTATCGTAAACTGGATTCCTTATCCATTGCCTGAGTATTTTGAAGGCTGTCATTTAACAAAGACTACCATTTCTGCAGGTCCAATTGAGGACTTTGATATCGCGATCACCAATAAGTTTGTGGATGGCGTTGAGCGCTTATATCTTGCGGTCGATGGGCATAAAGAACTCTACAATGTCGAAGCTTTAGGCGAGTACTGGCATGACTTTATGCGCATGCTGCGCTTATGGCTGCAGCAGCCCGAGCAGTTAGCCAATCAATTAAGCATTGAAAAAAAACTGCCAGATTAAATCTGGCAGTGTTTAATACGCTTTATTTGCAGGCGATTAAACCCCGAGCGTTGCGCCGCCATCAACAACCAGTTCATGCATAGTAATTTGTTTGGCCTGATCTGACAGCAAGAACAAGGCGGCATTTGCGACATCTTCAGGCTCGGCAATTTTTCTCAGCGGAATGCCGCTGCGGTACTGTTCAAGGTTGCCTTCAATAATGCCCGCGGGCGGCTGATCATCCGTCCATAGCTGTTTTTGCATTTGAGTTAAGGTTGAACCCGGCGAAACCAAGTTGCAGCGGATGCCATGCGGTGCAAGCTCTAAAGCTAAATTTTTAAAGTAGTGGCTGACTGTGGCTTTTGTGGTGGCATATAACCCCATGTTCATGCGGGGAATAAGCGCAGCATTTGAGCTGATGCTGACAATGGCCCCGGATTGATAAGGAATCATTTGCTGGGCAACCCATTGAGACAGCAGGGCGGGCCCCATAAAGTTAACTGCTAAGTTGTGCTGCCATTGGGCTTCGGTGGTCTCTAGCAGGCTGCCCATTTCTAAAATGCCTGCGGCATTCACTAAGCCTGTAATAGGCTGTTCTGCCCAAGGGGATTGCTGAATACACTCTATCAGGCTATTGGTTCGCTTAATATTATGTGAAATTGCATAAAAATTTTGTTGTTCTGATGGGGAGAGTGTCTGAATGACTTGCCATTTTTGAGAGTCAGGCTGCAGATCTATCCCAATGACCTGATGGCTTTGTTGAAGTAATTTTTTTACCACCGCTGCGCCAATCCCGCGTGCGGCACCTGTCACAATAAATACTGTGGACATTTAAGCATCCCTTAATCGGTTAACAAAAAATAACGATTATCGTTACTATTTGAGAATAATAATCATTATAGTTGTTGCGTTCAACTACTTTAGCCAGAAGGCAGTAGGACTGAACATTTAAAAACATAATTGAAAGATGTGAGAGCAAATATGTTGGCAGTAGAACCATCAGTTTTTAAAAATATGATTGGAATAACCAGGGAGAATTTAATTGAAGCAGAAGTTGCCGGCTTTGTATTTGCGACACCTACGGGAACTATTTCAAGTAAAAAACTGCTCGAAAATATCCATTTTGAGCGTCAGCCGGAATTGTCTTTTGTCGAGCAGCAGCAGAAATGGCTGAAGCACGCACAGCATAAACTGCAGCAAAAAATCCAAGCGACCGGAAATTCTGAACTCATTTTGGTGGGAAGCTTGCCTTTCGATCATCGTGATTTACCTGAAATGTCGATTGCGGAAGCAAAAAATAGCTATGTTACGGATGGATTAAATTTTGCATCGCCTTTTGAAAGACTCTCACAAGTTCAAGCAACCCTTGTTCCCCCACAGGCCGACTATGTCGATGGTGTAGCGAAACTCGTTGAATTAATGAAAACAACTGAGCTGGAAAAGGCCGTTTTGGCGCGGGCAATTGATCTTCAATGTGAGCAAAAAATACCTGTTGTAGATTTATTCTATCAATTATTCAAGAATAATCCTGAAGGCTATACCTTTGCCTTGGCGCAGGATCCTAAAAAGTCTGGATGGTTTATGGGAGCCAGCCCTGAATTGCTGGTTGCCAAGCAAAATCAGTATGTGTTCAGCAATCCAGTTGCAGGAACCTTGGCGCGGAATGCCGATGCGCTAGAAGACCAAACGCAAGCGCAGCGTTTGCTGGAATCTGCAAAAGACCGGCATGAACATGCTGTGGTGATTGAAGCCATTGCGGATTTACTCTCGCCATTGTGTGACAAGCTGAGTATTCCGAAGTCTCCATCCTTAATCAAAACTCAAACGGTTTGGCATTTGGCCACTCAAATTCAAGGCACACTGAAAGATCCTGAAATGCATGTTTTCGATTTAGCCTCAATTTTGCATCCGACACCTGCTGTTTGCGGGCAGCCTGCACCTTTAGCGCGTCAATTGATCTCTGATTTAGAACCTTTCAACCGCAATTTATTTGCAGGCACGATGGGCTGGAGTGATGCTTACGGCAATGGTGCTTGGGCTGTGAATGTGCGCTGCGGCCGTATTTTTGAATATTCAGCACGGTTATATGCAGGTGCAGGTATTGTAGAGGCATCACAGCCGGCCAGTGAATTGAATGAAACAATTGCGAAATTTAAGACCATGCTGAATGCATTGGGCTTGAATGCCGATCAACTGACATATCAATAAGGCGCAGTGTCATGTTTAAACAAGCAACGAACGCACAGCATCTCTGGGACGGTATTGTGCAATATCCGCCTGAGTTTGTAGAAAAATATATAGCCAAAGGCTACTGGCAGGGGCAAACTCTTAGTGATTTCTTTATTGAATGTGCTGAAAAATACAGCCAAAACACTGCGCTTATTTGTGGCGCCCGCCAGTTCAGTTATGCGGATTTGCAGCAGCGTATAGATGCGTTTTCGGTGTATTTAAGCAAACAAGGTTATCAGCTGGGCGATAGCGTAGTGATTCAGCTCCCGAATATTGCTGAGTTCTTTATTGCCTATTTTGGCGCACTGCGTATTGGTATGCGGCCAATCATGAGTTTGCCCGCGCATCGTCACATTGAAGTCAGTCATTTTATTGGTCAAACCAATGCAAAGCTCTATATTTGCGCTGATAAATTTATGGGTTTTGACTACCGCAGGTTAGCGCATGAATGTCTGAAACGGTGTGAAAGTTTGCAGCGCGTCATTGTTGTGGGGGATGCCGGTGATTTTGATGCATGGCCTGAGACGGATCAGCCCCAAATGCAGCGCATCGTTCCGCCGCAATTGACGGCACGCCATGTGGCATTTTTCCAGCTTTCCGGCGGCAGCACAGGTACGCCAAAACTGATTCCGCGTACGCATGATGACTATTTATATAGTATCCGCGCCAGTGCAGACATTTGTGAGCTGAATCAGCAAACCAAAATGTTGATGGTATTGCCTGTTGCGCATAATTTCAGCATGAGTTCTGCCGGTTCATTGGGGCTGTTTTATTCTGGCGGCACGCTGGTTTTATCACAAGATCCTTCAGCAGCAGCATGTTTTGCTTTAATCAAAAAGCATGGAATTTCTCATGCTGCCTTAGTGCCCGCTTTAGCCGCATCTTGGGCTGAGGCCGTGAAAAAAGGGCAGGAGAATATTTTTCCCCGCCTTGCGGTACTGCAAGTTGGGGGAGCCCGGCTAGCCGATGCTTTGGCGCGTCAATTGACTGAACAATATCAGTGCCGCTTACAGCAGGTCTTTGGCATGGCGGAAGGTTTAGTCAATTACACCCGTTATGATGACGATATTGAGCAAATCATCTCGACACAAGGCAGCCGCATCAGTGAGGACGATGAAATCAAAGTGGTGGATGATGAAGACCAAGAGCTGCCGATAGGTGAAGTTGGGCATCTTTTAACCCGAGGGCCTTATACCATTCGGGGTTATTACAATGCGCCTGAGCATAACCGTAACGCATTTACGGTTGATGGTTTCTACCGCACGGGTGATTTAGTCCGCATCAATGCTGCAGGCAACATTATTGTAGAGGGGCGCAGTAAGGATCAGATCAACCGTGGCGGTGAAAAAATTGCCACTGAAGAAGTAGAGCAAGTGCTTAATCAGCATCCTCAAGTCATTCAATCAGCACTAGTCTCTATGCCTGATTCGATGCTGGGTGAAAAAAGCTGCGCCTATATTCAATGGCGCATAGATGGGCAAGACCCCAGTCAAACACGGCTAAGCATGCAGCTTCGGCAATATGTTCAACATTATGGCTTGGCAACTTATAAAATTCCAGATCATATTGAATTTGTTGAAGACATGCCTTATACCGCTTTGGGAAAAATAGATAAAAAAGCCCTCAGACAGCGTTTAGCTGCAGCACACATTTTATAAAATATATAGGTAAAACCATGGCTATTCCGCGTATCGCAAGTTATCCAATGCCGCAAGTACAGCAATTTCCAAGCAATAAAGTGAATTGGACGCTTGACCCAAGCCGCGCCGTACTTTTAGTGCATGACTTGCAGCAATACTTCTTAGATTTTTATGATCAAACACAGGCGCCTATTCCAGAATTGATACAGCATTGCCGTCAATTAATTGATCAATGCCATAAGGTCGGCATTCCTGTGTATTACACCGCGCAGCCGGGCGATCAAAGCTCAGAGCATCGCCAGCTGCTGACTGATTTTTGGGGTAAGGGCTTGGCAGCAGATCTCAATATGGTACAAATTATTCCAAGCCTTCAGCCTGAAGAGCAGGATACCGTTCTGACCAAATGGCGTTACAGCGCATTTAAGAAAAGTGATTTTGAACAGCGCATTAAAGATGCAGGCCGAGACCAGCTGATCATTTGCGGTGTTTATGCGCATATCGGCTGCTTATTGACAGCGGCTGAAGCCTTTATGCTGGATATGCAGGCCTTTTTAGTGGGCGATGCGCTGGCAGATTTCAGTTTAGAAGAACATGAAATGGCATTGAAATATGCGGCTGGGCGTTGTGCCAAAGTGGTAGATACCGCAACAGTCTTAAATGAACTTCAAACGGAGATTGTACGATGAGTCAGGCTGCTTTGACTTTGGAGGGGCTTCGTCAAACCATTGCGAAACAATTGGAAATAGACGCCAGTGAAATTCAAAATGATGACAATTTATTTATGCTCGGGCTGGATTCAGTCAGTTTGATGACGCTGGTTGGTCAGTGGCGTGAATTGGGTGTGAGCATTGAATTTCAGGATTTGGTTGAAGAGCCGACGCTGGCTGATTGGCAGGATCGTTTAAAGCGCAATCCAGCATAATGCAATGATATAACCCGAATGATTAATCTTAGGATTGATCACTTTATTAAACGGCCCTAGCCAATTTCAATAGCCAAAGGCCATTTTCGTTAAATGCGGTAAGTAACGCGAGTGGATCTTCCATGCAGTTAAATAATTATTATTCATCTCAACAATGGCAAAAAATTCAAGACTTTGCTGCGCATAAGCCAAGTCCATTTTTAGTGGTTGATTTAGACCGTGTTGAATTTAAATATCAGGAACTTCAGCAAAGTTTCCCCATGGCGCATATCTTTTATGCAGTGAAAGCCAATCCGAGCTGTGAAGTGCTGCGGCGCCTAGATCAATTGGGTTCATATTTTGATGTTGCATCAGTGTATGAATTGGATCGCGTGATTGGCTGCGGCATTTCACCAGAGCGGATTTCTTTTGGCAATACCATTAAGAAAGCGGCAGATGTGAAGTATGCCTATGATCAAGGCGTGCGTTTATTTGTCACCGATGCACAAGCGGATTTAGAGCAAATTGCACAGTTTGCGCCCAATTCACGGGTCTTTGTGCGTGTTTTAGTGGAATCAGGCACGACGTCTGACTGGCCATTATCACGCAAGTTTGGCTGTGATACCCAAATGGCAATTGACCTGATGGTTAAAGCAAAGCAGCTGGGACTTCAGCCCTATGGCGTTTCATTTCATGTAGGGAGCCAGCAGAATGATGTGACAGTCTGGAGAACTGCATTAAAAATTGTGAAAGAAGTTTTTGATACGCTTGAGCAGCAGCATGGCATTCAATTGGAATTGATTAATGCGGGCGGCGGATTTCCTGCACAGTATTTAGCAGAAATAGACACTATTCAGGATTACGCGCAACGCATTAAAAATTATATCAATGAAAACTTTCAGCGGAAAATCACGCTGTTTTTAGAGCCTGGTCGCTCTTTGGTGGGGGATGCAGGGGTCATTGTCTCTGAAATTGTGCTCATTTCGAATAAATCAGAACAGGATGACAAGCGCTGGATTTATACCGATGTCGGAGTTTTTAACGGCCTGATTGAAACGTTAGGGGAAATGATTAAATATCCAATTTATACGCCCAAAATGCAAAATAACGCGCCGAAGTCCAATGTTGTTTTAGCAGGCCCAACCTGTGATTCGACTGATATTATGTATGAAAAAGTACCGTATCAATTGCCGCAAGACCTGAAAATGGGGGACCGTTTATATTGGCTGAGTACGGGCGCATATACGACTTCATATGCATCGGTTGAATTTAATGGCTATCCGCCATTAAGAACATTTTACTTAGAATAATAATAGTATTTGTTTTTAAGCCCCAGCCTTAGATATTAAGATTGGGGCTTTTTTATTCAAGAGCATTTAATTGCAAAACATGAGGCTGTTGGCCATATAAACAAAATTCTTCGGAATTTTTTAAATTGCATAATATAAATCATAGCGCAATTGAGAAAATATAAATTAATGATAATTATTATGATTTATTAATGGAAATGATTATCATTTATTTGTATAGTATCCAACCATTAGAAAATCATTTTTTAATGAGGGAAATTACTTTGAAAAGAACCATTTTATTTTTATCTCTAGCTGCATCTCCATTTTTTGCAATGGCTGAAGAAACTGTGTCACTGCCGACAATTGTAGTCAAAGCGGACTCACAAGAAACTGATGTGACGGGGAAACTTAAAACCAAAGCAACGCTGAATATTTTGGGTGAAAAAGATGTCCTTGATACGCCTTTTACGATTCGTAACTACAGTGATCAAGCCATTCAAGATTCACATGCTCACTCAATGATGGATGTCCTTAAAATTGATCCAAGCATTCGCACTACAACCAATACAGGCCATTTAAATGAAAATTTTAATATGCGCGGATTTGGCATTACTTGGGAAGATTATAATTTAAATGGGGCCTATGGCATGGCGCCAACAGGACGTATCACGACCGATATTTTAAGTTCTGTGACGGTATTAAAAGGTCCAAATGCATTGATTGCCGGCATGGCGCCTGGCGGCAGCGTTGGCGGGGTCATTATTGCCAATACGAAGCGGGCGGATAAAGACATTACCCGCGTGAGCGCTAATTTTGAAGATGAAGGCTATTATAAATCAGGTTTTGATATTTCACGCCGCTTTGGTGAGAACCAAGAATTTGGCGCACGTTTAAGTGCGAACCATGGCCAAGGCGAACACATTGTTGAGGGTCTGGAAGACGAAAGCACATCGGCCGTTTTGGCTTTAGATTGGACCACGGATAAAGCCAAAATCAATCTGGATGCATATAGCACCCAAGACAAGCGTGATGGCGGCTCGCCTGCGATGGTGTCATTTGCGCAATTGGGTAAAGTACTGGATGCGCCAGATGGCAAGAGTAATTTCTTCCCGAACATTCATGGCCGTCAATCCGCGCAATATATTGGCTTGTCTGGCGAATATAAACTGCTGGATAACTTGAAAGTGATTGCTGGTGCTGGAACTGTTGAGCAAAAGTATCAAGGGCATATTTTTGGTACACGCATGATTGTGACCAATGATGCAGGCGATGCGAACTCACAGTACTATCATGTCAATATGAAGCAAAATAATACCTCAGCAAATTTAGGTCTAGAGGGTGCTTTTAATACAGGTGCTATTTCACATACCGTGGGATTGCGTACGGACTATTTAAAAATTAAAAAAGATGCACAAGCTGGTCAAGGCTCAGAGCCTATAACTTTTATAACCAACTTATATAACCCAAGTGCAGGCGGATCAATGCCTGTTGATACACCAGAGGTTTTACCAACAGCAGACAATGAATATGTCAGCTACACTTTAACCGACCAAATGTCGATGCTGGATGATAAATTACAATTCATTTTGGGGCTGCGTTATCAAGATATCGATGTCGATAGTACGAGTTACACTCGAAACTATAGAACTGGCGTAATTACTAGTACAAATACGAAATATAGTGAAGATAAGCTCTCTCCGAGTTTAGGGATTGTCATTAAGCCATGGAGTGAAGATTTATCATTCTATGCCAGCTATGTAGAAGGTTTATCACAAGGCAGTACTGTAAATAATACATTAGATGCAAATTACGGCAAAACTTTTGCGCCGTTCCAAACCAAGCAATATGAAGTGGGTACAAAATATCAGCATGGTTCATGGCTGCACACTTTAGCGGCATATCAAATTGATAAGCCAAGTACGATCACAGAATTTTATGCAACGACGGTCAATGGTGTGTCCCAAATCACCACCGATGGCGGTGAAACAACTTCGAAAGGGGTTGAATATGGTTTCTCTGGCAACGTGACTGATGATGTAATTGTCTGGGGCAACTTGGCCTATATTGATGTTGAATATAAGAAAGGGATGAATGGCAAGGTAGATATCTCAGGGAATACCGTTGAAGGTCAGCCTGAATTTACTGCTGGCTTGGGTGTTGAATATAAACTTCCCTATGTGGATGGCTTAAGCTTTAATGCGCGCGGCACCTATGTGGATAATCAATATTTAAATAATACCAATACCTTAGAATTGCCTGATTATGCTTTGCTTGATTTAGGCGCGAAATATACGGCCAATATTGGCGGAGTAGATACAACCTTCCGCGCCAATGTAGATAACGTGACGAATGAAAAATATTGGGCGGGTGTATTCAACAGCGGCTTTACCACATTAGGCGCAGGCCGTACTTATAAACTGGGTGTGAGTTTTGATTTCTAATCTCTAAGAATATTTAGTGTTAACGAAATTCTAAACGCAAGAAACGGGATATCTTCCAATGGCTGGAACGGTATCTCGTATTTTTCCATTTTTAAAGGGTGTAAGTTTTGAAATTCCTTGCATTTTCTTTTGTTTTTATTGGCAGCATTTTGCTGTATTGCACGCACCCAAACCAGCGCTTGGTTCAGGCGGTTTTGCCACCGTTTTATCGTTGGATTGGCCTTGGCTGTGTGGTTTTATCGCTGCTTCTTTTTTTAGCAGCTTTGCCTAAGCTCGCTGCAATTTATATGTGGCTGTTAACCATGCTGGTCGTGTGGACATTTTTACCATTTATACCGCTGATGATTAAAAAGAATAGCCCATGAACTCATTTTTTCAACAGAAAATTCAATCTGACTGGTGGTCAAAATCCTTTGCTGGAATATGCTTAGGTTTTATTTTTTCCTTATTCTGCGCATCAATTATTACATTATGGGCCATTCAAAATCTAAGCCCAAGTTTGGCGCCGCAATTAGGCATGTGGTCTATTCCCTGGATTTGGCTGCCTGTATGTTTTATTGCGTACTTTATACCCAAAGGCTGGCAGTCCATTTTAATTTTTACGGTATTGAATATTTTGGCTTACGGCATTTTATGTTGGATGCGAGGTTGATGACATGAAAGTGCGTACTGATATTATTCGCCATGCTAAAACGCTGCATACATGGGCTGGAATTACCTCTGGGATTTTTTTATTTATCTGTTTCTTTGCTGGCGGCCTCAGCATGTTTCAGCATGACTTGAGCCGATGGGCAACACCGCCACAGCAGCAGTTGCAGCCCATTTCAGCAGCTCAATATGATCCGCTTATTCAGCAAGTTCAGGCACAATATCCAGAAACAAGAAAAAGTTACCAATTAAATTTTAATTCCAAAGAATTTTATAATGCGCCAATGCAGTGGCAAACACCTGTACTGAAAGGGCAGGATGATCATGATTTCAACACACATCAGCAAAGTATGCTCGCCACCCTAAATGCAGATGGCGCATTGCAGGTTAAACAAGAAAACTTGTCGAAATTGGGCTGGCTGATCGAGCAGCTGCATGAAACGGCAGGTATTCCAGGGACTTTAGGCCATCACACCATAGGTGTGTATGTGATGGCGATCATTTGTGTCTTGTATTTTCTAGCGTTAATGACAGGTTTAATCATCTTATTGCCGACTTTGGTGAAGGATTATTTTGCAATTCGTGCCGGTAAAAATAAAAAAAGGTTTTGGCTGGATGCCCACAATGTGGTTGGAATCACCAGTTTCCCGTTTCATATTATTATCAGTGTCACCGTTATTTCTTTTGCCTTTCATGATGTTTTTTATGATGCGATCGATAGATTAATTGCCAAGGAAAAGCCTGCGCGGCCGCCAGCTGTTAAGATTGCAGAGCCTATTGAACCTTTAAATATTGAAAAACTGCTGGAAAAAATTCAGCAGCAAGCACCTGAATATCAGGTCAGTTCAATCAGCTTCAATAATTTAGATGTGCCCGAAAAAGCGTCTGCACGCGTTAATTTATACAGTGCAGATCAAATGCTGCGCGGTGACCGTTTTGATGTCATGATGTTTAATCCTTATTTAAATAAACCATTAAATACCAACAATTTAAATACACATGCAACAGCGATGGATCAAGTGGTCCGCTCGATGTTTAGTTTACATTTTGGTAATTATGGTGGAAACCTCACGCGCTGGTTATATTTAATTTTAGGTTTGGGCGGCGCTTTCCTCTTTTATTCTGGCAATTTACTCTGGATTGAATCGCGTCTGAAACGGCAAAAAAATATTGAGTCAGCGCCGCCAAAGCAGCGTAAGGATGTTATGGCGATTGCCAATCTTACAGTTGGGGCATGTTTAGGCTGTATTTTTGCCGTAGTGAGCAGCATGTTAATTGGCCGTTGGGGCTATGTTCTATATGCAGAATTAAGCAGTGTAAATCATTTGTTTTTGTATAGTTATTATGCGGTCTTTTTACTGAGCATTGTATATGGTTTTACGGTTGGCGCAGGGAAAGCATTGCCGCAGCTTTTATTTGCCATTGCATTGGTATTGTGCTGCCTGCCGTTGACATCTTTCATCGCACTGATATTTCCTCAGCTGGGTATATGGGCTTCAATGTCATCGTTATGGTGGATTGATATCTTTGCTATCGCTTTCGCAGCGCTCTTTATTTGGTTTTATTTGAAAGCGAAGCACCGTCAAAAACATGCAGCAGAAAACAGCATATGGGCTTAATTGATTAAATCATCCCTTTGAGCCTAGAGATCCATCTGGGCTCATTTATTTTTGAAATTTGAACGATCATAAGATAGGTTTTATTGTAGCCATATCAAAAAGTGGACATTTACTAATTACGAAATGATCCAAACTTAAGCCTGCATCTAAAATCTATCTTATCCCATGGGCCTTCTTACAGCCGCGCTTTGGTGAGTCGTGGGCAATCTTTCGATCTGTTTTATGCATCGCTAAAAGGTAAACACGGACGAAATCATGAGATATTGCATCACAACGTGGCAGATAAATTTACAGTATTAGGCAGGACATCTACCCAAGCTATAATTTAAATTTGGATATTTTAAGGCTGCTTTAAATTTTAAATGTTGATATAAAAAAACGAGTGACTGAAAAGTGTATGCAAAGCGCCAGCGTTAATTAAAAGTTTATCATTTTAGTGGGTTTTTTGCATAATAATGCGCGATCAAAATACAGTCTTAATCAATTAACAAATCCTGCATTGAGTAAGTTTATCGTTTAGATCTTCTGAATTAATAAATGGTGTTTCAACTAGTAACATTTTACCAATGATTAAAAAATAAATTTTGGGTTTAAATGATATTTTATAATTTAAATACATAATATATAAATTGTTTTTTACATATAGTAAAAACATAAATTATTATGTTTTTGAGTTTTTATGCAATTTTTATAGCTAAGGCAATAAGTTAATTTAACTGCTTATTTTAAGAATAAGTGAATAATTAGCCATGAATAAAGATTTCGAACTATATGTCTTATATCAAATATATGAATTTCTTATTGAGCGCGAGGGATTCAATAAAAAAAGTCCTCATAATCAGGTTTTAGACTTCTTTAAAGAAGCGCATTTAGGGGCAGTTTCTGATTTTATCATTTCGAGCCCAAGCAGTTTGCGTGGAAAATTTGGAAATGTTACTCAGATCAATTTACTCAATGTTCCTTTATTTAGAGATAAGGATAGGTTTATTAAATGGGCCTATAAACAATTAAATTAACTGTACCTAAACCATAGTTAGAAAATAGAGACCCCACTAAATGAAGGGATAGCGGGGTCTTTTAGTTAATAATATATTTTTGTAAGACTATTAATTTGTTGTGAGGTATCTCTGCTAAAGAAAAAATACGGCCAGCACATAAGGCCTTGGCGTGTATCACCTTTGGAATGCCGATGGCAAGTCCATGACCCGCTTTCAATCCTTCCCGCGCAGGGCAGAACCTATGGATATCCTGAAGCATGCATTGTATTAAGCCATTAGCGCCAAATGCAATGCATCGAAAAAAGCTGGCGCATGCTGCCTTTTTTGCTTTATAACCATGTCAGCCCTGTAAATGATTAAAATAATGAATCAAAATAATAAAATTTTTATTGCAGCCAGCCTTGCCAATGGCGCAAGCTTTTCCATGATTTTACCGATGCTGGCGCCGCTGGTGCGCAAGCTGCGGCTGTCTGAACTGCAAGCCGGCGCCATGGTGTCTATCGGCGCATTGCTTATGGCTATAGCGGCAATCTATATCAGCAAGCATCAGCAAAAATACTCCATTTTTCAGCTGTTGAGCATCGGCTTTGTTGGCATGGCTGTGACTTGGGGTGTTTTTACTGGGGTATTGATGTATGGGCTGGCTGCACATCTTTCTTTATTGGTTTTGTTTACACTGCTGATGATTTCTCGCGCCAGTACCGGCTTATTTATGGCCATGCCGCAAATCGCGCTGCAAACATATGTGATGACCCGCTATGGCAATGAACAGGCGCGTGCGCAAAGCATGTCTAAATTTGGCGCACTGAATAGTGTCGGAGTGGTTTTTGGGCCGCTTTTGACAACGCTGCTGCTGTCTCAAGGGATGCTGGCGCCGTTATGGGCCGCAATATTGATACTTGCCGGCATTAGCGCTGTGATTGTATTCACTTTTGATCGTGAAGAAACAGCACCGCAACTGAAAGTGCTGAACTTTGAAAATCAGCAGCTGGTCAATTTACAGGATGGCATTCAGTTCAGTTTTAAGCAATGCTTTTCATGGCTGCTGCTGGGTTTTAGCCTGTATTTAGCTATTGTTACCTTGAATTTAACGGCAGGGTTTTATATTCAGGATCATTTCAAAACGGGTATTGTGCAGGGAGCAGTATCATTTGCGCAATGTTCGCTGATTGTCGGGATTTCATTGGTTGCCATGCAAAGCTTAATCTCTAAATATCTGCAATGGCCAGTACAGCGGCTGCTTTGGGTTGGTTTAATCACCATGCTCACTGGGCTGCTGATTTCAGTGACTACACAGCACTTGCATATTTTTCAAGCAGCTTATGTGCTGTACGGTATTTCCGTAGCTTGTTTGATTCCTGCCTTTACCACGGGCGCTGCCCAGACCGCGCCGCAAGCCATGCAGGCTAAAATTGCCAGCCTGTGCACAGCAACACAGGCGCTTAGCTTTGTAGCGGGGCCGCTGATCAGTACAGGGCTGTATCAATGGCATTCGGCTTATCCCTATTATTTTTTAATTTTCAATGTTGTTGCGCTGATGGCTTATTTTGCAGTCAAAGCGCAGTTCACTAATGCACAGCCTCAGATGGCAAAGGAGTAGATTGCATTCATCGGTATTTTTTAAATGAATGGGAAAAGGGCAGTATCAGCAATAAGGCAAGCAGTTTAAGTGCTTCCGTTATATTCAAATTTCAGTGGGATTGCTGAGTGATTGCATAGAAGTCTTTTTGCAGAATGAATAAAATTCAGTTCAAAATGAATATTGCTAAAGCAACAAGCCATCCTAATTATTCACATTCATGCTTAAATATATGAAATAATTTCATTGTGATGTGCGTGTGTTTCTTTTGCCTTCAACGCCAGTGGTGCCAACGCTTGCACACAACTATCCTGAGTGGCATAAAGGCCGTACCGCATTTTCCCTCTGGTATTTAGAGGTTCATTCTCCTGAGCTGCTCAATTATTTAGAGCAGCTTCGTGCGGAATTTTCAGATTTTTTATTTCAGCCCAACACCCGCCAGTTTCATATTACTTTATTTATCTGCGGTTTTTGGGAACAATATAAGCAATTCGACGACGATTTTAACTTTCAGCAGTTAGATGCGCAGACGCTCCAATTGCAAAAGCTGAACCTTTCGCCGTTTAAACTGAAAACAGGCAAAATCAACAGTTTTGAAAGCGCGTTGTTTATTGAAGTAGAAGATAGCCAAGGCATTTTAAAATCAATCCGCCGGCAGTTTTATCAATGTTCAAACGAAATTGCGCCGCTCAGCTATTGCCCGCATATTACAATTGGCTTATATGGCCATGCCTTGAACAGCAATGATGTGTTTTTGCGCATGCAGAAAATCGAGCAGCGCACTTTTGAGATCGATGTGCAGCAGCTGACTTTTGGCACCTATGCAGCGCAGCAGCTGCAAGGGCCGCTTTCAGCACATCAGCAATTTAATCTGGACAGCTTATGATTCAATTCATTTTAGGCGGTGCGCGTTCTGGTAAAAGCCGCTTAGCGGAACAGACCGCTATTGCATCGAACAAGCCTGTTACATATATCGCAACGGCTCAGGCTTGGGATAATGAAATGCAGGAACGTATTGCGCACCATCAGGCACAGCGCCCTGCAGCTTGGACATTGGTGGAAGAGCCCTTGCATTTGGCAGTGCGCTTGAAGCAGCTGGACCAAGCGGGGCACGTGATTTTAGTGGACTGTCTGACGCTGTGGATGAGCAACCTCTTAATGCAAAAAGATGAGAACATTCAAGCAGATGAATGCGCTCAATTATTGCAGGTTTTACCTGTATTGCAGGCCGAGATCTTGCTGGTTAGCAATGAAACAGGTTTGGGCGTTGTGCCGATGGGGCAAATCAGCCGTAAATTTGTGGATGAAAGCGGCCGCCTGCACCAGCAATTGGGGCAGATTGCTGACAAAGTTGTATTTTGTGTCGCGGGTTTTCCCATGATTTTGAAAGGAGATAAAGCATGAACTGGTGGTTAGATGCGTGCAAAACGCCAAGTGAAGAAGCAAGACAGCAAGCTGAGGCGCGCCAGCTTCAACTCACTAAGCCGACAGGGTCATTGTCTGAGTTAGAACGTACTGCAGTACAGCTGGCAGCTTTGCAAAATCAGGCGAAGCCAGAAGTGACACTGCCATGGATTGCTATTTTCGCAGGCGATCATGGCGTAATGGAAGAAAATATCTCAGCTTATCCGCAAGCGGTAACCCGTCAAATGCTGCAGAATATTGCATCTGGCGGCGCCTGCATCAGTGTGATTGCCAAAGAATATCATGCCCAGCTGCAGGTGATTGACTGCGGTTCAGTAGGTGATGCCTATGAATATGCCGGGGTAGAACGCCATTGCATTATTCCTGGCACAGCCAATTTTGCTAAACAGCTTGCCATGACTGAAGCGCAGTGCATAGATGCGGTGAATTTAGGCCGTCAAAGCGCTGAAAAAGCGTTGGCACAAGGCGCTTCGATTTATATTGCTGGTGAAATGGGGATTGGCAATACCTGTTCAGCATCTGCTGTCTCCTGCTTTTTATTAAATGAACCAGCAGAGCAGCTGACAGGTGTAGGCACTGGGATTCGCGCTGAGCAGCTGGCGCATAAAAAGCAGGTTATTGATCAGGCCTTGGCGCTGCATAAAGATTATGTAGGTACAGATGCTTTCAAGGCTTTGTGTGCTGTAGGCGGTTTGGAAATTGCAGCCATGGCGGGGGCATATATCCGATGCGCGCAAATTGGCTTGCCTATTGTGGTGGATGGCTTTATTTCAACAGTATCTGCGTTAGTGGCTGTACGGCTGAATCCAGCAGTCCATGACTGGATGCTGTTTGGGCATCAATCTGCAGAGTATGGCCACCGCCGCCTGCTGGATGAGCTGAAGGCTGAACCATTGCTGAAACTGAATTTACGCTTAGGTGAAGGCAGCGGTGCGGGAGCATCTCTAGGGGTGATTAAGCTGGCATGCAGCCTGCACAATAACATGGCCACTTTTGCTGAAGCCGCAGTAACCGGTGAAAAAGTTTAATCCTATTCAGGCATAATAGTTCAAGGATTTGGTAAATCAGATGTTTCAGATTGATCTGCTTCGGCATGGAAAAACGGCATTAAGCCATACTTTGCGCGGATCGACTGATGATGCGCTGACCGCTGAGGGCTGGCTGCAAATGCAGCGCACATTAGACCAGTCTTTGGCAATGCAGCGGCAATGGGATGTGATTGTCTGTTCGCCGCTGCAGCGCTGCCACCAATTTGCGGCACAGGCTGCACAGCAGCTGGGTCTGGAATTGATGATTTTGCCAAGTCTGCAAGAAATGCATTTTGGTGACTGGGAAGCCGTAGAAGTACAGCATCTTTATGACACTGAACCGAAAGCGCTGGAACGGTTCTGGCTGCAGCCCACGCGTTTCAGCCCGCCAAATGCTGAAACGATGCAGGATTTTGAAAATCGGGTAATGTCGGGGCTTGGGCAAATGCTTCAAATTTTGCAAAGCCATAAATATCAGCGGGCGCTGGTTGTGACCCATGGCGGTGTGATTAAGCTGCTGAAATGCAAGGCGCTGAATCAGCCTCTGGATGACATCTTAAAAATGAATGCAGAACTGGGCCAGTTAAGCCATTTTGAAATGCCGGATGCTGAAACGATTTATTTAAGTGAGTAGCATAGATGACGCCATTTTGGATTGCATTGCAATTTCTGACGGTATTTCCAGTCCAATTAAAAGCAATGCCCAGCAAGCAGCAAAATGGCCAATCCTTGCTGTTTTATCCAGTGGTCGGGCTGATGATAGGCGTCATTCTTTTTGCAATTGCTTATATATTGCAGGCCATTCCAGCCATACTGCTGTCCAGTTCAATTTTGGTGATTTGGATTTGGCTGACTGGCGGGCTGCATCTGGATGGTTTGGCTGATACTGCTGATGCCTGGGTGGGCGGCTTTGGCGATGCAGAACGGACTTTGAAAATTATGAAAGATCCCGCCTGCGGGCCGATTGGCGTACTCAGCCTGATTATCATCTGTTTATTAAAGTGGTCAGCGATTTATCTGCTGCTGCAAAAACAGCTGTACAGCGCGCTTATTCTTTTTCCAATTTTAGGCCGTTTGGCGCCTTTATTTTTATTTCTCACAACTCAATATGTGCGCGCCAAGGGTTTAGGCAATTCAATGGCTGATTTTATTCCGCGCACAGCTTCATGGGGACTGTTTAGCGCAGTAATTGCCGCGTCTGGGTATTTTTCATGGCTGGGGTTGATTGCCAGTATCAGTACATTAATCACCTTGCTTTACCTGCGCCGTAAATTTATACAGCGGATCGGTGGAATTACCGGGGACACCGTTGGAGCCGGTATTGAAATTTCCGAATGTGTCAGCTTATTGGCTTTTGTGATTGGCAGTTTTTATCTTGCTGTTTAAATGAAATATATTGATCAGAAAATGATGGGGTAAATAATCGTATGAGTCGAATAATTATTCACACGGCCATTTTCAATATTAATGACTAATGAATTTTAAGCAGCAGGAAAGCTAGTATTTGCTTTTACAGAACAGCATTTATCTATTAATTCATACACATCAGTTCGAGTTCATGCCTTTGGACAGCAATCAAAATCAGCTGCCCAGCGGCTTTATATTTACCGATCATCAGCAGACGGCCCGTATCCTATTGGCGTAAATGGCACCGCATTGCCTTAAGAGGTGACTGCAGGCGGGCATGAGTTTTTGTGAAATATGGAAAGCAAGAATGCCGTGCCAGACAATGGCTCAATGCAGCGAGAAGATAATCATATTCAGGGCCTTTCTCCACCATTCAATCTGAACTGAGCTGCATGGCTAATCGCAGGGTCGGAGATTAAGCTGGAATACTGCTGCCGCGCAGCCGCATGCCTTAAAAACTGCGATACTGTTAATGTGCATGTGGCATACCGGATCTCTCCAGATCTGCCGGTAGGCGAGTATAAAGACCAATTGTTAGTTTTTATAGCATACTGATCATGCATTTTAATTGCGGGGAACCAGCACTTAAATTGATAACAGTGATGCTCACTTAATTTAAAAGCCATACCGCAGTGTGAATTAAACTAGGCCCTAAAAGCACCATAAAAACACCTGCCAGCACCATGCTGAGACAGGCGGCTACACCTTCTTCTTTATGGCGCATAAAAGCCTTGCTGGTGCCAAAGCCATGCGCTGAATTGCCTAAAGCGGAACCTTGCGCAAATTTAGAATGCAGCTTCAACCCAGCCAATACAAGGTCAGCAAATGCAACGCCTGCAATACCGGTAATCATGGTGAATAAAATGACTAATTCGACAGAGCCGCCTAAATGAGATGTCAACTCCATGGCAAATGGTGTTGAAATAGACCGCGCCATTAAGCTGTAGGTTGTTTCCTGATTAAAGCTGAATAACTGGGCCAGATAAAATGCGCTGATAATACCTGACAGCATGCCGGCCACAATACCTAGGCTGATCGAAAACAGATGGTTTTTAATGACTTGGCGGTATTCATAAATTGGAATGGCGAATGCAACGGTTGCAGGCCCAAGCATCCAGACAATCCATTGATTTTCTTGCATATAAGTATCATAAGAAACATGAAATACCAGCATGAAGATGATTAATATAAACGGCACGAATAAGGCTGGCGACAGCAGCATATATGGAAATTTGCGGTGAAGCTTTTTCACCAGTACATAGCCGATCAGCGTTAAAGCCAAACAGATGACAGACATAAAATTGATATGAAGGATGTTCATTTTATTTGCCATGCACTATTTTATGATTGGAAGCGTCTTGCTGTTTTTTATGGTTTTTAAATTTTGATTCAAGTTTAAAGCCAAAGAACACACAATAAGCCGTACAGACCATCACGCAGACAGTTCCTAAAACGACAGCCACAATAAGCTGCCAGCCTTGGGTCAAAAAAAGCGCTTTGTATTTAATCAGCCCGACAACAATCGGCACAAAGAACAGCACCAGTTCCGCTAAAATCAAATCCGAGCCTTGTTTGATCCATTGCAGCTTGAAGAGGCCGCTCAGTAGAGCTGCTGTCAGCAGCAGCAGTCCAATAACCCCAGCAGAAATAGGAAGATTGAGACTTCTTTGGATCAAAGCGCCCATCCACCAAATGAGCACCAGCAAAGCAAGCTGTGCTGCTGTTTTTAACAAGTGTGTGAATTTGGGGTATTGCCTTAAAGTGAACATATCTGACTAAATTAATTGGAATAACGCTATTTTAAAATTGACCCATGTTAATAATTATGAATAATAAAAAAATAATTATGCTTATTTGGAATAATTTAGGTGGATATTAAGGCATTAAATGTTTTTGTCACTATTGTGCAGAAGCAAAGCTTCAGCCTGGCTGCAGAAGAATTGTGCGTAACGCAGCCCACGATCAGCAAGATGATCCGCCAGCTGGAAGATGAAATAGGCGTTCCTCTGTTTCATAAAGGCAGTGCTGGGCGCAAGCGTGAAGCCGTCATGACCAATATCGGCGAAAAAATTTATCAGCATGCCTTGGTCATTTTAAATGAACAGCAGCGGATTACTGAAACAGTGACTCAAGTTCGCGCGTTAAAGCAGGGTAAATTGACTTTGGGCCTGCCGCCGCTCAGCTCCGTTTTGCTGAGCGCTTTAATTGCCCAATTTCACCGTCAATATCCAAATATTGAATTGAGTTTTTTTGAAGTCGGCGCAGCAGGTATTGAAGACGCAATTCTTGAAAAAAGAATTGATGTTGGCATTATTTTAGGACATTTAAAACCGTTCTTGAGCGGCATTCAAATTATGAACTCACCGCTGTGCCTGCTGTCGCACAGGCAGTCACAATGGCATGACCGCGAACAGGTGTCTTTAATCGAGTTGAAAGAAGAATCTTTTATGCTGTATGCCGATACGTTTACTTTAAATAACATGATTATTCAGGCCTGCAATTATGTCGGATTTGAGCCTAAAGTTGTGTGTAAAAGCAGCCAGTGGGACTTTATTGTTAAAATGGTTGAATCCAATGTCGGCATCGCATTGCTGCCTAAAATTTATTGCGATCAGCTGGATCAGCAAAAGTATAATGTCAGCCTTTTGGAAAATCCCAATTTGAACTGGACGCTCAGCATGGCATGGAACACGACCGTGGCGATGAGTCCGGCAACGCGCGCGTGGCTGGACATTATAGAGCGGCATTTGGATGAAATTCGTTTTTAGGCACTTTTTCAGATGAAAAGATTGAGCAAGTTATGCTTTCCAAAACAGATTTATTCCATTAATTTTAGCTTTATACATCATGCAGCAGGTTAATCAACATGAAATGGGACGATATCGGCAGTCAGCCGTGTTCAATAGCGCGGACATTATCAATATTAGGTGACCGCTGGACCATGCTGATTCTGCGCAATGCATTTATGGGCATGCGCCGTTTTGATGATTTTCAGCAAAATTTAGGCGTAACCCGCCATGTCTTGTCAGAACGTTTAAAGCGCTTGGTTGAACATGAAATTTTAATGAAAGCCGCTTATTTTGACCGGCAGGAACGTTTTGAATACCGTTTAACGGATAAAGGGCTTGAGCTGTATCCAATCTTGCTGTCTATGTCAAAATGGGCGGATAAATGGATGGATGACGGACTCGGCGCGCCTGTTCAATATATCCATCAAGGCTGCGGAGAATTATTTCATCCGGTTTTGGTCTGTTCCGAATGCCGGGAAGAGGTCCATGCCAAACAGGTTAAGCCGGTTTTTACCCGGAGCTATTACAATCTGATAAATTCTGAGCAAAAACAGGCTTAACTTGAAATATTTAAGTGCTTAATTCATTTATAAACAATTTGCAGGTTTTGGAACACCTGCCAAACGGCTGAGATGGCGTGCGACTAAGCCTGTTTTAAATTTATCCTGCAGAAGGGCATTGTCTATTTCAGGACTGACCGTTTTCATTAAAAACTTAATCAGCGGGCGGGTGGCAGGTGAATGGCCAAATTGCTGATAAAACTGACGGACGGCCTGCAGCACTTCAAAATGCCAAGAAGTCAGCTCCAACTCTAAAGTTTTTGCCAGTTCTTGCGCAACAGCTTCATTCCAAATGGTGTAATCGACTAAATGACCATCTTGGTCGAGTTCTAAGTTCATTTCTAAAACCGATATTTAATTTATTTGATAGAAATACAGCGGGTAAATTGCAGGCACAGCGCTGCGAATTGTTCATAATTAATCAGCTGAATATTCTCTGGAGCTGAATTCAGCAGCGGCTGTTCACATTCCTGCACGTAGCAGTGTTCCAATGCCTGAATCGCCTCATGCGCTGCATGCATGACCGATTCGCCCATGAGAACGACCTGATTGCCGCTGGTATAGAGCTGCCGCAATTTAGAAAGCGCCAATGGAGCCGCAGCATAGCTGGCTTGTATAAGATATAAAGTATTTTCTGAGGACTTTTTGCCGGACATATATTTCACCGCTTACCAGAACAGAACATGGTCAAATTGTTGAATGAGCGCGGCATTAAACTCCGTGAACTCAAGCTCTTGTGCTGAATGTTGAACAAAGGGATTGTCTCTATGCTGTTCTTCAATCAGCACAGGCGTCAGATCATAGAATTCAAAACTGTCGACCATATTCGATGCAATCTTGAATGCATGTTTCAATTGATTAAATTCAAGTTCAGATGCCAGCAGGCTTAATGCGCCATCTTGCAGTAAAACCCTGACCTCACAGCCAAATGTCGCAAGCACCATTGTGGCAGACAAACTTTCATGCACCTGCAGGCTGGATAAGTTCGGCTGGGTTAAGATAACAAGTACAGTATTCACACAATCAACCTTTTAAATGCTGCAAATTTTAGGAAATTTAGATCTTAAAATTGAATTAACCGCTGCGAGGATTGAACCGCATCGGCCAGTTCACCAAGGCCAACCAGCTCGAAGCCTTCGGCAAGATTATGCTGTTGAATATTGTGCCGCTGGGCATTTTCCTGATCCGTAATTCCGCGGGCCAATGCCGCGCTGACGCAAACCGGCAAGCGAATAGCAAGTTTCTGCCATTCTGACGTCAGTTTGCGCTGATCATCCGGTACCCATTGCAGGGCATTGGCTGCTGCAACACCATCCTGGTAGAAAAATACGCGGAACTCTTCTTCCTTGTTTTGCAAAGCCTGAGCTAGGCCTAAAGCATGCCAGGCATGAATAGAAGTAGGCGAGGAGGTTATCAGTAATAAAGTGCTCATTTGAAATTCACTGCGGAAACTGGCAATTGCAGTTAGCTTGCCCAGACTTCATAAGAAAAAGGCATTATACAATGATTTTGCGCAGCATCTAAATAATTTGGTGCTTTATGTGGGAATTATTTTTTAAATAAGTATTTAAAAACAATAAATTATGATATTTTTTAAACTAAAGAACTCCTTTTTTATCTGCACAGAATTCTCTAGGTTTTCTTTCATTTTCTACTTTGTTGATCAACTAAAATACAGTCTGCACCTAACTGCAGCTCTTTTTTGCTGCCTGTGCTATACAGCCAAGATAACTTATTTTTTATAACCAAGAGGATTGGGTCATTTAAATTATTTTTGTTCTTTTGATTTATATTCGGCAAAAGAAAGCCATGCAACAGTAGGGTTGATTGATAAATACTGACCCTAATTTAGTGGACTTCGTTCCAAAAATAAAACCCTATATAAAATAGGGTGAGATAGGTGTTACTTAGTTATTGCAGGTTTGCTTAGCCTTCAAACCTTAGACACAGCATAGCTGGACAAGATGACAGAATAATTAAAAGATAGATGAGCAAAGCTATTTTTTCTTTGTATAAAAAATTATAAGCAGGACAATGATCAGTAAAATGATGGCTGTAATGAATGTATATTCAAGCATAAATTACTCCAATAAAAATTGTCTATAAATAATATGGTACTCGCCCGAGTAAATGATGAATAGAAGAAAATGGTTACGCTTTATATTGAGGTAAAGGTATTAATTATCATTTGATAATGATAATTAATACCTTGTAGTATGTGGCAACTGACTTAGAACTTAAATGAACAATGACTCTTTGCTTAAAAAATATAATGGCCTATTCATTGGCTGCCGTTTTTGCCATGGGGATGAATGTGGCGGCACATGCAAAACCGGACATCAAACCGCTTGGCGCCAATATTGCAGAATTGGGCTCCGAATATTACAGCTTTAAAGTCAAAGAGTTTGCATCAAACGATAATAAGCGGATATATAAAGTTTGGCTAGGTATCCCCAAGACCAATCAAAATATTCAACAAAAGTTGCCTGCTGTATTCATGCTGGATGGCAACGCAGTGATGTCTCATCTGAATGATCCACTACTGAAAGCCTTAACTGAAAATGATTCGCCAGTGTTGGTCGCTATAGGCTATAAGACAAACTTGCCGTTTGAATCTGCTTCGAGATCCTTAGACTACACGCCAGCAGATATGGCTGCCGGTCAACCGGCAGCTGATCCGCGAAGCCCTGAGCGCATGAGCGGCGGAAGTGCAGAATTTAGAAAGGTGCTTTTAAATAATATTGCCCCGTGGGTAGAGCAAAACGTTAAATTGGATGCCAATAAGAGAGCTGTATGGGGTCATTCATATGGCGGTCTATTTGTATTGGACAGCTTGCTGGCAGGGGATTATTTCAGTCATTACTTTGCGGCAAGTCCATCACTGTCATGGGCCGATAATAGAATGATGGATAAAATTAATGCTGTTAAAATTAAAGCGCCGACTGAGAAGCATGTATTGCTGATGGAAGGCGATGTTTCAATGAATGATGGCGAAAAGCAAAGTTCAAATTTTGATATGAACGGAATCGATAAAAACAGAAAAATACTATCGAATTTTGATGAGCAGGGTATTGATGCAAAATTTTTGATTTATCCCAACTTAAAGCATGGCCAAGTATTCAAAGCATCCCTTATGGATGTGCTGCTGAATAAATTGCATTAATCTTTAAAAACGAGAAATTCTCGGTTTTTTTATCAAGTGAATTAACCTTAACTGCAGCCGATGTTTAATTTTTCTTTGTAGTAGTTCACTGCCATATCCAGGTCATTCAGCAGCTTTGTTTCTGTGTAGTCATGAGGCTGCAGCTGCAACAAAGCAGGCATATAATGGTTTTTATATTCGGCAGGGTAATCCTTGCAGATTATATTGATTTGCTCTGCTTTAGGTGTGTTTGGGTTGTCGAGCCTATCCAGATAGTTGCCGATAATCACATCTGATTTTTCAAATTGGGTTTTAGCCGTGCGATTTTCTGCAGGATTCTCTGCCTGCTGCTTTTGGCAGCCGGTGATTGTCAAAGTAATGAGCAGAGTGCTGAGTATTTTTATTTTCATGGTTTTGTCTTGCTGTTATTGATGAATGAATTATAAAGACAAATAGGTGAAAAACCTACACAGAGTGGATTTTGTTTGGAATGCAGCATTAAAGCCGCTGTATATTCTCTAGGCCTTTTATTATAAAGCGGGGCTGGCTATCTCCAAATTGAGTCATAATAATGTTCATCAAAATTGCATTATGGAGCCATTTTCGATTCATAATATCTGCATCATTGATTTTTAAATCAACCTTTTTGTGAATAAATTTATCTTCAGGATAAAATTCAAACGATCTTGAATAAGCTTGACGTGATTGTCAGCAGCGTCTCGCTCCGCGAAGCTTTTGGGCTTTTTAACTGATTAAAATGGTATAATGGGCTTGTCGTTCAAGTACCTTATTCTATGTCTGAAATCTATAAATACTTATGTACTCAAATGAGTACATTTGGGTCATTGCCAACACATAAAGTTTTTGTAAGCAGCGTGGGCAGGAAGACAAAATTAGTTTTCGCTGATAATACGTTTGTGTATGGCACCGTTTCTGATTGGGCTTTAAGCCACTCAGGCCTTGATTCAAGAAAGTCGGTATGGTCGGAAGAGCCTAAATTATTTTTGGAAAATGAAAAAAGAAGATTGAGTTCATACAAGGCTTTACATCCAAGCTTTATAACAGAAGCGGGAGCTGGTTAGTTTTTAAGACACTTTTTATTTAATTTATGCCGTAAATGGCTATATTTCAAATAAAGTTTGCTTTGTGCGTGCGAAGGGCGTATACGAGCACCTCGTTGATGCGGGATGGAGCAGTCTGGTAGCTCGTCGGGCTCATAACCCGAAGGTCGTTGGTTCAAATCCAGCTCCCGCTACCAACGAAAAAAATTTAAAGTTTATATACCCGTCTTCCCATAAGATGGGTATTTTTTTGCCTGCTGTTTTTACCCTTTAATCGGTTTAAAAATGAATTCGGCTGGCGCCCAGATTCAAATTCCCTCGAATTTGATGCCTTTAAAAAAGTGAAATTAGCCCTATTAATTATTTAGGGAGGCTAAATAGCCCATCTAATGATTATCCCTCTCATATCCCATAATCGCGATTAAGGAGAAAGCTATGATCTATTTCCTTCGTAAATTATTTTGCATTCATGAATATGAATTTGATTACGATCCTGACTGCGGATATATACAAATATGCCGTAAATGTGGAAAAAATGATTAATTAGATTAATTAAATAGTTCTCCAGTTTGCCGGACGTATTACGGCACATAAGACCCTGCTTAATTCTAGATATTGGCGGGGTTTTTCTTTTTCAGGTTAATGGTGATTGTCATAAATTATGAAAAAAATTAGGAATTTATTATATGGAAGTGGTGGAGATGATTTGATATATTTAAGATTCAAAAAAATATAAATAAAACGACTTATAATATTATGAAATATTTATATAAAAAAAATATTTTTTGTGGGATAGTCATCATTTTTTGTTTAATCTCAATCTTTGAATATATGTCTGCTAGAGTCCATTCTAATCGAATTGATAGGGTGCTTTTTTATGATCAAAGTTTGGAATCCGAATATGGAAAAATACGAAGGTATAAAATCAAAAAATGGTCGCGCACTTTTGATGATTTTGGTACACATTGGCTGCATTATCAGCTTTATCTATATGGCGATAAAAGGAATGGCGAGGTATGGCTAACTATGGAAAAAAAGCCTGATCAATCAAAATTTACTTATAAGATTGAGTGATTTCTGAATAGAACCGCCTTCGGAGGCGTTTTTTTAATGGGCGCAATTTATGGATAAAAGTGATTATTTGGGGAAAACCAACAAACAAGCGATTGCCAACAGCCAAAAAAATGCTTAGAAGCCGATGAAATCTTATTGCAGCAATAAGACAAATATTTAAATGGCCATGAAGGTAAATTTCAATTCAAATCTACAGCATCAGAAGAAGGTCCGCGATAAGTTTGGGTGCAAGTTGGATGAGGCGTCTAGGTTCAGTTATGTGGCGCATTTCAGTTTGACGGCATTCAATGTCATTGCCCGAGTCCGATCCTATACTCCCGCTGCGATGCCATTGCACGGCAGCAGCATTCATTTATATTTTAAACTGTACGAGGCGCCGTGCGAATTGCATATTTTTTGAGTGTATTTTTATACTGGGTAATCTGTATGAGATTGGTTTTTAATACTTGAAAATTATTCTAAATTTAATATAAATAAATCTCAATTAATGAGAACCATAAGAAGCAAAATGAATACTATTTATGAAACTAAAGGTCGAGAAAAACCTTCTCTGAATATTGCTGCAGTGGATATCTATCATCCAGAAACGATCCGTGATAATGACTACTATCTTGAACGATTCAAAGAAAATGAGAAGATACCGGACTTATTAAAAAAAGTGGGTCGGGATAAGAGATATGTAATAGGCGATGCTGAAGAAAATGCGCTTACCATGGCAATTAACGCTGCAGAAAAAGTATTGGAAAAGCATAATATTAAGGATGGCGATATTGATATTATTATTTTCGCATCAACAACGCTGGAGTACTTATCTCCAACCAATGCATTGTGGCTGCATTCAGCTTTAAAAATCAAAAAAGATTGTGTGTGTTTTGATGTCAATGCGAACTGTTTGGGTATGTTTCTAGCTTTAGAGCAGGCGTCAGTTTTACTTCAGTCTAAAGAATCTTATAAGCGTGCTTTAGTGGTCGGTGCTGACCAATTGAGCAAGATTGGCAGTGAGGATACGCCAATCCCTTCAAGTATCGTCGGTGATGCTGCTGCTGCGCTTATTTTGGAAAAAGCAGCAGATGGATTAGGATCAGGCATGATCGATCGCACCTATAAAACAGACAGCAGTTTCAAAGATACTATTGTTTGGCCTCCGAAGGGCTTTTCTTGCGGTGAGAGCGCAAATGAAAAAATTCATTGGGCTGCATTTAGCGGAATCGAAAGTGTAGAGTTTGCCGCTGAAGCACTTGATGAATTATTAGATAAGCACAATCTGCAGCTGGAAGATATTTCATGCTTTTTGCTTTCTCAGTTTACAAAAATGAATATTGATATTCTTCAAGAGAAAAAGAATATCCCTTGGGAGAAAATTGAATATGTTGGGGATCAGTATGGGTATACAGGGGCGAATAGCCTATTTATAGCTTATGCAAGCAGGCTGAATAAGGGAATGCTCAAAAAAGGGGATCTTATTGTTTTGTGGACACTGGGTGCTGGATACCAAGCTGGGCTTATGCTGTGGAAGCTGTGATTCATAATATATTAAAAGCGCCTTCGGGTGCTTTTTCTGTTAGCTATATATACTTTTAATCATAAAATAAGTATTTTATCGCCTTGTTTTAAGGGGGTAATATGAAAAAATTATTAACATCAGGCGCACTTGCCTTTGCGGTCACTGGCTGCACATCAATCAAAGTGAATAACAGTGAAGGCTTTCAACCTCAAAATGTTAAACAGATTTGCGTAATCGCAAATCCTAAAGTCACTATAGATGGGTTTGATCAGTCTGTAGCGCGCAGTTTTGCCCGATATAAGATTAATGCGCGCTTCTATCCTGAAAATTCAAAACCGGCTTTCTGTGAAACAACAATGAATTATACAGCTTTGCGCTCTTGGGATTTTGTGACTTATATGAGCTACGCCAAGTTTACATTGATTAAAGAAGGCCGAATTGTATCGGAAGCTGAATTCGCGCTGAAAGGAAAAGGTGGCTGCAAAATACTGGATAAAACGACCACCCATTCCTGTTCGTACCATACCAGTCATTCCTATTCGTGCTATACCACTTGAGTTAAAATAAAAGAGAGAACAGTAGTGGAACCGTCTCCCTGAGATAAAGAAGGTAGCTTTTACTGAGAATAGATTTTTTCTCGATACGATCGACCAGAAATTTCTAACTCGTATGAACGATGTAAAATGCGATCCATAACTGCATCTGCAATCGTTGGATCTTGGAATTGCTCAAACCACAATTTTTTAGGTACTTGACTAGTAATGAGCAAGCCACCATTTTGTGATTGCTTATCAATGATTTCCAAGAATGATGGAGCTAAAGATTGATTAAAACCACCTAATCCAAAATCATCAATAATAAGTAATTTCACAGAACATACCTTTTTCTTAAAATCTTTGATTTCACCTAATGTAATTGCACTGCTAATTTCATCGAATAGGCTTATTGCATTAAAATACATGGCACTGTAGCTACGATGACAAGCTTCAGCACCCAAAGCACAAGCTAACCATGATTTCCCTACGCCTGTCGCCCCTGAGATAATTAGCCCCCTGTAATCACTGATCCACTCACAATTAGCATAGCGAGCAATATCTGCCTTTTTAATTTTTCGTTCAGAAGCGTAGTCAATATGCTCTAATCGTGCAGTGGGATAACGAAATTTTGCAATCGAAAAAAGTCTTTCGATCCGTCTATTTGTCCGATCATTTAATTCTGCATCTAGACACAAATCTAAGAATTCTTCAAAGCTTTTACCTTCAGCAAGCATTTGATCTAAAGAAGCCTCTGCTGTACGCAAGAAGCCTTTGAGTTTTAGTTGCTCTAATTTATCTTTCACCGATTGTTTAAGCATGAGCAACTCCAGAATTTTGTAAATAGTAATCAGCACCGCGGATATTATGGTGGGATGTTGGAGTATGAACTAATGCATCTGACAATGGTTGTTGCTGGATTTGATAAGCACTGTTTGCAATGATGCGTTGTAGTCGATCCAGAGCATAAATTTGTCGTTGTGTTGCAAAATCACAAGCCTCTTCAAGACAATGGGACTTTTGATTGTCAACTACCCACTTTCTCAGTTTGTTTAATGATTTAATATTTCTAGCGAGATCACGTTTTTGATTTAAAATATGGCATACATAATGTGAAGTATTTGGGCCAGCCCGATTTGCCCAATAAATAATTTCATCTTTTGATAAACCTTTTTGAGTAAGGTGTGCAGGTGACATATGTTCATCAAGACATATATCTTGGCGTATACCGTGACTAATCACGTGTTCCGCAATTTTTTCACGCTCATAAAAGATATGTAGTGTTGATTGAGTAACTTTGAGATCGACATGCAAATGTATATGGCTATAAGGAACTGAATATTGATTCCCATCATATTCAACTCGATAGAATTCACTCACCCGCACATGTCTTTTCCATGAGCAGAGTTCATAAGGATAAAGTGGTAATGGTGATATATCCTTGCTATCCAGCACCAAAAATTGTTCGTAGCGACTGATGGTAAAACGTCGAGTTATTTTTCGATTGATGATATCCATTTTTTCCTGAATGACTTGGTTTAACTCTTCAATCGAAAAGAATTTTTGATTTCGTAAAGAGGCAAGTACAGCACGTTGCACAATTTGAACACTAACTTCAGCTAGACCTTTATCTTTAGGATGACGAGGACGAGTTGGAATAATTGCAAAGTCATAATGTGCCGCAAAGTCTTCAAAATCCTTTTGAAAAACTAAACCAGTCTTATTGTTTTTAATGACTGCTGATTTGAGATTGTCTGTGATCACGGTTGCAGGAACACCACCGATATGAGCAAAAGTTTTGATAAAACATTCGAGCCAATGTTCCACCCTTTGACTTGGCACAGCATAAGCAAATGTATAAGCAGAAGCCCCTAGAACCCCTACAAATACTTGAGCATAGCTCTTTGACCCATCTACAGGTGAGGTAATTTCCATTGTTCTACCACAGAAATCAACTAGTAAAGCCTCACCACTCTTAAAAGTTTGGCGCATTGACGCATGTTTTTTATTACGAAAATGATTAAATACATGGCAAAAACGAGAATATGAAAGACCTTCTTTATATTGAGCAATATATTCTTGCCAAAGGAGTTCCAGAGTCATATCCCGCTTTTTAAGCTCTTGATTGATATATTCAAAATCAGGATAAATTTTTCGTGTTGGGTAAGTTGGAGTACGTGAAATCTCAAAATAATCCAACAACTCCAGATTAGTAAATAAATTAAGCTCACTATTATCAATCGGGAAAAGTGTTAATTTATCAAAAATGGTTTTTACAGAACTGCGGTTAGCCCGAGCCTGTATCGCTGTTGACCTTTGGCTATACCCAAGATTAAGTAGTCGAACAATTTGCCTAATTTTATCTGTTTCAATACGCATAGGAATGGACCTCTTTGGTTCAAAAGAGGCAGAAAGCACCGCGTGAACATTGATAAATCAATCGATGTTCAATACAATGAAATTGTCTTGACCGCAAAATTAAGACAACATTAGAGACTCATGTACCCGCATGAGTCTCTATTATTTCTGCCATATTTAATTATCTTTCATCTGTTGTACATTGCTAGGAATTTGCAAAAATTGCTTTAAAATAAAGTTAATTTGAGCATTCATGGATCTTTGTTGAGCAATAGATTCTTCCTGCAGTTGCTTTCTTAAATGAGCAGGAATACGAATTTTAAGTTGAGCGAGTTCATGAGTATTGGGGTTCATAGAAACCTCTCTGGACCACATTGGTTTAAATATATTAAACCAATGTGGTTTATATATCAATATATAAGGTCCATGTTCTATGAGTCTATTAAGTGATTCTCAAGTAAAACTAAGAATACCAACTGAATTAAAACAAAGAATTGAAGCTGAAGCGCAAGATGCTAAACGTTCAATGAATGCAGAAATTGTGGCACGCCTTGAAAATAGCTTTAATTTCAAGAAGTTGGATTCAGAACATGGGAATATTACATTAAGCCCTTACCAACTTTTAGATCGTAAAAAAGAATTATCAGATAGATTAGTTCATGCTATTCAATGGGCAAATTTTAATAACTTTCGAGAGTTAAAGTATTCTCATATTGCAGAACAGCTTGAGTATGAAACAGCAGAAATCTTTTTGGATTGGGTACAAGGCAAACATGAACCTACATTTGTTGAACTCAGAAAAATCGCTGAATTCTTAGGGGTAGAGCAAGATTGGCTGGTGCATGGTGATGGCTATCCAACACCACATTCTTCATTCGATGCTTCAGGTTCACCTGAGCGAGATATTCTAGAGCTATTTCAAACAGAAGGAATCTCTGATCATGAAATTTTTATGAGCAAAGTTAAAAAGATTCACTTTGTAAGGAATATCTCCCCTGAGGGTGAGTTAGTGATTGTTCGAGAATATAAGAATGAGAAAGTTGATGTATTGGAAACTCGAGCTCATATTTCTACAGTAATTGGTGATGGTGGGCGAAGAATGCTACAAAATTTTGCGAGTTTATGGGCTTACCTTTATGATAGTCCTCACCGTAATTCAGTACATAGTTATTTAATGAAGAAAGAAAAATTTAATGAACTTCGTAAATTATACGTGCATCCTTTAGCTATTCTTCGTCACACTCAACCCTCTTATTGGTGGGAGGAAATTTGGAGAAAGCAACCAAGCTCACATATGAAAGACTTATTAGCTGACCAGTGGGAAGATTGGGTTTCAACAACTCATACAGCAAGTGAGGGTGTTGAGGCAAAATAATTTATATTATTTTAGAGCATATTAACATTCTCTGTTCAAAGGAATAACGAGAAAGGGCTTTGTTGTACAAACCTATCCAAGAAGGTCTGTTCAGCAATATAATTTCAAAATGAATAAGCCTACACCCAAAATCTATAGAACAACGAATTGGTCCGCTTATAACCGAACATTAATAAATCATGGAAATATCTCGATTTGGTTTGATCCTACGACTCAATGGTATACTCACCCACAAGGCAAACACGGACTAAATCAAACTTATTCTGACGCAGCCATCCAATGCTGCTTAATGATTAAATCTCTATTTAAATTGTCTTTGCAAATGGTTACTGGCTTTGTCCAAAATCTAAGTAAGCTTTGCGGATTAAATTGGATAGCGCCAGATTATTCAACACTATGTAGAAGACAAAGGCATATCGATATTGCGATTGGCTATCAAAAAAGTAGTGATAGACTCTATCTACTTGTCGACTCTACTGGTCTAAAGTTTCTAGGTGAAGATGAATGGAAATGAAAGAAACATCAGCCTGAATATCGTCGCCAATCGCGTAAAACTACATATTGGTATAGATGCTGAAACCCTGCAAATACCAGCTGTTCAACTCACGACGAACAATGTGAGTGATTCACAGGTACTTAGTGATTTACTTGATCAGGTTCCACTTGATGAGCCAATACACTCTGTCTATACCGATGGAGCTTATGACACAAAAAAATACCGTCAAGTCATTACGGATCGACAAGCGCATGCTGTGATTCCACCCAGAAAAAATGCAAGACCTTAGAAAGATACAAAAGCACATTCTAAGGAGAGAAATGAGTTACTTCGATCAGTCAAATATTTAGGCAGAACACATGGAAAAAAATAGTCAGGCTATCATCACCGAAGCTTGGTGGAAACCAAGATGCATTGCATCAAGTTATTAGGCGATAAACTCAATGCTAGAAATTTTGACAGCCAAGTTAAAAAGATTCATGCACGTGTGGCAGTCTTAAATAAGTTTACGATATTAGGCGGACCTCATACCCAAGTTGTATCTTAAATTAGAATTACTTAGGGAAACTCAACCTTTCAAATCTTTATACAATAAAGCCGAATTAAATACGATAGTTAGAGTCTTTAGTTGATGTAATCAATTACTAAAGCTCTAACCTTATTTTTCAAACTGTTTTTTATCCTTAATTTTAGTTAGGTGGTATAATCTGCATTAATACGTATATATCCTTCAGATAAGTCACAACCATAAGCAGTGAATTCCCCCTCAGCTATAGATAAAAATATATTAATCTCAATCTCAGATCCTGAGAGATAATCCTTTAGTTTTTTTAACTCATGGTCTTGTTGAATATCATTCAATAATGGATAAACTTGCTGGTGTCCAAAGGAAATAACAGTTTTTATTGGGTCAATATCTGTCTCTGTATCTAGTTTACCAATCGCCATTACAACACGCCCCCAGTTAGGGTCGCTACCATGAATTGCTGTTTTAACCAATGGAGAATTAACAATACTTTTTGCAACTAACTTAGCTTGTTCATTATTTCTAGCACCTTTTACATTAACAATGATTGTCTTTGTAGCACCCTCACCATCACTAGCGATTTGTTTCACTAAATTCAACGCACATTGATATAAACTATCACTAAACTCATCTTCGTTAACTGAACCAGCTAGCCCATTTGCGAAAATGGCGGCAGTATCACTAGTCGATGTATCAGTATCAATACTTAGTGCATTAAATGTACGATTAACAACATTTCTAAAGATAGTATTTAATTGATTTTGAGCTAATGCCGCATCTGTAAAGAAAAAAGCCAGCATTGTAGCCATATTAGGCTCGATCATTCCAACCCCCTTGGCAATACCAACTAGAGTCGCATTACCACATTTTACTTTTGAAACTTTGGGATGCGTGTCTGTTGTCATTATTGCTTTAGCTGCATTCTGGGCAGTCAAAGTTCCTATTTTTCCAGAAAAATCATGGAAACTTTCACGGATATCATTCATTGGATATTTTTTACCAATAACACCTGTTGAAGCAACTAACAGTTTATCTTGTGGCAATCCGAGGACATCAGCAGCAAGTTTCTGTAACTCTTGTGCATGCTCATAGCCTTTCTTCCCCGTAGCCACATTCGCGTTCTTTGAAAGGACAACTACACCTTGAAGAGGTCCATTTACTAGACTCTCTCTACTAAGGACCACACTAGGTCCAGCAAATAGTGATTTTGTGAATACAGATACCGAACTTGCCTGAACGGTAGAAGCCACTAATAAACAATCATCATCAAGATTTTTGAGGCCAACATTAGCTGTTAACCCAATAAAGCCCTGAGGTAGTTCATCAGAAAAATTAATATCAGACATTAAAATTTACCTTTGCTGAAAAGTTGAGGCTAAAAAAGATTGAGGATAGGCCTATAACATTTTATTGTACATTGCCTATACATAATGAATATAAAAGAATTTGCTACTTTAACTGGATTTTTATTATTTAAAGCATTTATCTAGGGCTGTTGACATTTCATAACGATAAAATTGAATTTTACTTTCTCGTGGCTTTGTTGCACAAAGATTTAAAAAGTATAACTTCTCTAAGCGACTCAAATTTAAGTGGCAACTTGGGTATGAGGTCGGCCTAATATCGTAAACTTATTTAAGACTGCCACACGTGCATGGATCTCATTCACCTAACTAGGAAAACTCCTTGCTGTTAATTTATCGCCTAATAATTTGATGCAATGCATTTTGGTTTCCACCAAACTTCGACGATGATAACCAAACCACTTTTTCCAAAGTGATCTTCCTGATGGCTTGACTGTTTTCAATAACTCATTCCGCTCGATAGACCTCGATTGTTTATCTTTCCAATGTTTTGAATTTTTTGGAGGAATCACTGCATGTGCTTGTCTATCTAAAATGACTTTTCGGCAGTGTTTAGTGTCATAAGCACCATCGGTATAGTAATCCCTCCTAAAAATAAAAGGATCTAAAAGTAGAATTTTATCTGAAAGTATAAGCGGGAGATCCTGCATGAAAACATCTAAATTTACTAACAGCCAGATCATGTCCATCTTGAAGCAAGCGGAGTCTGGCACACCTATTGCTGCCCTTTGCCACTAACAACAGCTTTGTCCAACAAAGCCGTATATCAATATATTTCATGCATGAAATATTAAAAAATGTCGGTGAAGAATTACAGCAAATAGTCATTCATTTTGTGAGTTATGCAAGTTGCCTAATGTGTAAATTTACAGGTATCACTTAAAAAATCATCGTTTTATATAATTAATATGATTACTAATGAAAGCTAAAAAAACCTTAAACATTCGACAAACTCATTTCGGAAAATTTATTTTAAGTTGAGATTAAAGAGAGTGTGTAACTTTTAGCCAATTTTATTTTTAATAAAATTCATTACTATCCATCTCGATAATTTTTTATCATTTTTATATACTTAAATATACTAAAGGGTTAGATATGAATAATTTAATAAAAGAAAATACAGCTGGAAATATGGAAGTACAAGGCGAAGTAGCTGTATTCACATTTTCAGGTTCTGGTCACAATACATTTGCAACTTGGAAAATGAATGAAATTGCCGAAACTTTAGAAAATTTGGATACGAGCAGTATTAGAGCAGTCATCATCACTGCTGGTGAAGGCCGATCTTTCGGGGTTGGTGGTGATTTTCATGAAGTTAATACTTTTAAAGGATCAGATGAAGTTGATAAGTGGATTGCAGCATGTGTTCGCATGTATACATCCGTTTTAGCTTTATCAGTTCCGGTAATTGCAGCACTTGATGGATATTCTATTGGTATTGGTTTACAACTGGCATTGTGTGCGGATTATAGAGTTGCATCTCATATTGCCGATTTAAGGATGCCTGAATTAAAACTTGGTATTGCATGTGTTTTGGGTTCTTGTTTATTAAATGAAAGAGTTGCGCCACATGTAGTAAATCGAATGATCATGACATGTGAACCTTGGTTAGCACCAAAAGCTTTTGAGGATGGTTTGGTTGACGTGGTAGCTTCAGAAAATGAATCTGTTCTTGAAAAAGCAAAAACTATCGCTCAACAATTTTCAAAATACCAACCAGTACCTTTTAAAACAACTAAACGTTATGCCAATGCAGGCATTATTGAACGACTTGAGCATGCACGAATCGAAGCGACTAGAGCTCACCGTGCTGGATTCGCCGCCTCACAATCAGCACAAGAACGCATGCGTGAAGTGATTAGTAGTTAAGTAAAAAGAGTAAGTAAGAGATGATTGATATCGTCTGTTAATTTACTGAAATTAAAGACAATAATTTATTAGTTTTAGATTTAGCAACCTAAAAGTATTTGGAATATATAATGGATTTAGGACTTAATGCAGGAATTTTTGTTATCTCTGGTTTTTATTTTACCAAAAACAAGACAGAAAGGTCTGTATACAATGTATATCGTAAGGATATTGCATTAAAAGCGGGTACGGTTTTTGGAGCGAGCTCTATTGAGATTACTGCTCCCTCACTGGGTCAATGGCAATTATTTATTGCAAAACGTGATGTAGAGAAAGGAGAATGGGTTGTCACTAATGACTATATTTTTGCTGAGCAATTGATTGCTACTTGGAATAAAGAGTCATCTCATACTACAGAGTTGATCAAGCTCGATCCTGGTAATTTTGTAAAAATTAACAAAAATGACAATGGTATTTGGGATATAGAAATCACTAGCAAAAAGAATACGTTAATATCTACAACAACGGTAACAGACTTATTTGAAGCAATATCAAATGTTGAAGAAGCTTTAGCTATATCTGTAGGTTCTATTGCCCAATCACAACGGCCAGTAATGTTGTTGCTATCTGGTGGTGTTGATTCAGGATTACTCTGTTCATTTTTGGCTGCACAACAAGCTGATGTAGTAGCTGTCACTATTAAGACGCCATGGGGGGATGAATTAGAGGGAGCAACAGCGACAGCTGCACATGTGGGTGTGCCATTAGTAACTCTTGAACTATCTAAGGAAGACTTATTAGCTGGTATAGAACCAACACTACGTTGGATTCAGCATGATAATGTTGAGATAACTTTGATTCAGTTATTAGTAACAATTGCGCATAACTATGCGAGCAGTCAAGGTCGAGATCTTGTTACAGGTATGGGAAGTGATCTACTTAATTCTGTTTCAGAAACAGGAATGGAAGCTTCACCTGATGAACAGGGTCTAGCTGATAGAATCATAAATGTTAGTGGATCAGGATTACTCAAAACGAATGCTCTTGGTACGGCAGGTAAATACTTGATTCACCACCCTTATTGGCAGGCTTCCACAATTGCAGCTCAATTAGCTGTAGACCAAATATTGAAATCTGATGGTACTTTCGAAAAGTATTATTTGAGAAAACTAGCCCAAAGAAGGTTGCCTGAAAAGATAGCATTTGGATATAAAACAGCAATTCATCAGGGGTCAAACCTAGAGCAAGGTTTATCTGAATCGCTGTTACCATTGACGTTGGATGAACATATTAAACAGTTATGGAAAGCGATTGCCCACTAGGCTGAATATAGCTATTTGCATTTTGGAATTAGAAATATCAATCCAATATTGCAAATAGCTCTGAATATTTTTATCAGGATTAATTATGAAAACAACTATAGAACAGATAGCTAATTCAAAAATAGGGATCCAGTTAGCTCGAAACGAAGCTTGGCCCTCATTAAAGGAATTGGCTGATGAAGTGATTTCTAATGCGAAAGAGCATGGTGTTGCATTGGCCAAGAACCTCTCACTCACGCGGGAACAGTTCAAGGAACTAGTTAATTTGGCAGGAAAGACAGCGGAACACCGATTCGGAACAGGTTCGGCTGAATTACTAGATCTTAATGCAGATCCAAATCCAGAAAAATACGTAACTGGACGCGTTGCACTACCATTGCATAATGATGGCGCATTTGTAGGAACACATCCTAGTTATATTATTCTTTATTGTGTTGAGTTTAATCAGAGTAATGGATATGGTGAAACTGAAATTTGTGATCAGAAATTAGCATTTGAATCTATGCCAGAACATTTGAAAGCAATATTTGAGAAAGACTGGGAATATAAAATACATGACGCCTCACACTTCCCATCCATTGCACATAAATGGATATCTGTACCACCTTTGATTAAAAAAGATGATGGAACTACATCATTTAATTTAGCCCTCCCATTTGATACAACTGAGAAAGCACCAGCTTGGTCTGTACGTTTAGCGGATCATGATGAACAAAACAGCCGTGATTTACTAGTTGAGCTCGACCAATTCCTCAAGAATTGTGATGCTTTTTATTCTCATCGTTGGAATGTAGGGGATTTACTGATAATCAATAACTCTAAAGTTATACATGGCAGAAATACCATTACCGAAAATGGTACTCGTCACTTATTTAGAGGGCAATTACAATGAGTATCAGAAATTCAATCTTAGATATTATACTTCAACATGACTCGTCTCAAGTGGCTATTGTTTATGGTAATAAGTCTTGGACATATACAGAACTCTCTGAACGGTGTCTATGGTGGAAAGAACATTTAACTAATAAAGTTAGTCAAGGTGAAATTGTTGTTTGTGATTTTGAATCTGATCCATTTGAATATATTTGCAAATTCATCGGTGTAGTATCAGCTGGCGGTATACATTTATCCACACGGGATCGATATACAACTTGGTCAAGACTACAGCGGTTAGGCACTCCTTGGAGTGCGATTACGTCCTTATCTGATGCAGGTGTATTAACAGAATTTTCTTCATTACGAACAGCGATTAATAAGCATGATGGAAATATTTTTCTAAAAAATGAATTACCTGAGTCTAGTTTATATTCATCAGGGCGAATTCTAGAAACCTCTGGAAGTACAGGTGAACCTAAATGGGTTTATTGGACTGAGTATAATCTAATCCAAGATAGAAAATCTTGGATTAATGATTTGTCTTTGAATTTACAAGACTCTATCCTTAATTTACATGCCTTGGATTTTGCCCATGGTATAGATGTACATGTATTACCTGCACTCTTTATAGGTATAACTGTTGTTCACCACAATATCAGAAGTGATGATGTAACAGATATTATTAACAGTATATCTAAGCATAATGTAACGATGATGAGTGCCTTGCCATCTCATTATACGTATCTAGCAATCAATAGTACTGACCCGAATTTAGGAAACAATGTGCGATGGGCGCTAACTGGCGGGGCCCTACTATCTCCAGTCACGATTAGTATGATTCAGAATAAAGCAGGGCTTAAATTAAAACGCTTATATGGTGCTACAGAAGCAGGCATAATGTGCGCGGACTTAGAGAAAGACAATCAAAGTATTCCAACTCTATGGCCAATGAATGGTATAGAAATGAAAGTACGTCCATTAAAAGCAGTTTCCGATAAATTTCCAAATATAGGTGAACCATATTTTAAACGTACTCATATGGCCTCATTATATTGGGGAGATGAAGTTCGTACAGAATCAACTTTTGGCGATGGCTGGTATAAGACAGGTGATGCTGTTAGTATCAATGATGATGGTTCTATTGCAGTCTTAGGACGTGCTGAAGATGTGTGGTTTGACAACACTACTCAAAAATTGCAATCAGCTGGTGAAATATCCTCAGCTATATCAGAGATTCATGGAATAAATGAAGTTGCTGTTTTTCCACCATCAACACCATCAGCTAAACCTACGATTTTCTGTACTATTGACCCTCAGATTTCAATATCAACTTTAAATGAGTATATTACTGAAAAATTAGATCAATTACTCATTGAAGCTACAATATTTCTAGGAAATGATTGGCCTCGAACAATTGTCGGAAAACCTGCTAGGCGAGCATTACTAGCATGGACAACAGAATAAATTAGTTTCTTTTTTCAATAATCCAGAAACCCATTCATATTTTGAATGGGTTTTTAGTTAGGGGCTAGTTTTATGATTGCAGACACATGAAAATTCAACATAAAATATGCTTTACTAGTATCAATAGGATCGTTTATCACAATATTATTAAAGTAAAGAACCATTGGAGATCAGGTATCTCAACCAGATGAAAGAATTAAATTGAATAATTACCATTAATGACTAAGCTATTTGTATCTAAGAAGAATATTTATAGTTTTCTTTAAACTAGATAGATTGGTGCAGTTGGAATAGGAATAGCTGGTATGGTACGAACAGGAATTGGTGGTATGTTTATGCAGGAATATGCATATATATTGAGTTTGCCATTTCCTTTTGATCTTGCTCACTTTTATTTGGAGATTGAGTTATATTTATTTGACGGTGAAAGACGATTTTACCCAATATTTTTTCACTCATTAATAGATTAGTAAAATCAATAAGTTATATTTCCGCTTGGAAAATTGGGTTATATTATTTGTTTAATATTAAGTCATTGTTATAAAAGTAATTTTAAGTATTGAGTTACTGTTCACTGCCATACAGGCAGCTTAGAAAATCCTTATGAAAGCCTGCCGACTCATTACACCGTTCACTGCCATACAGGCAGCTTAGAAATTTTGAAAGAATTAATCCAGTTCCTTATATGCGTTCACTGCCATACAGGCAGCTTAGAAACAATGTTTTGAAACAGCGCACCTTGACGCTTAAGTTCACTGCCATACAGGCAGCTTAGAAAAACAAACAAAAAGACATGCAAAAAGTAGAAGAGTTCACTGCCATACAGGCAGCTTAGAAATATACGAAACAAAGGCTTAACATACGATATTTGTTCACTGCCATACAGGCAGCTTAGAAATTTCCTCAAGCGTGTGAATTCTTTGATTGGGTGTTCACTGCCATACAGGCAGCTTAGAAATGATTTCGTCAAGACTATTTCTGACTTCTCAAGTTCACTGCCATACAGGCAGCTTAGAAAATCAGGATCACGCTGCTGCTTGATTCGATCACGTTCACTGCCATACAGGCAGCTTAGAAAAGGCGGTGGAAGTAATGGTGGTGGTTCCATTAGTTCACTGCCATACAGGCAGCTTAGAAATTTTGATGATTCAAACGGATGGACACGAAATCGTTCACTGCCATACAGGCAGCTTAGAAACATTCCTTATTTATAAGAGACTGAATTCAGCCGTTCACTTTTCTAAAATAGAGCGCCTTATGGCGCTCTATTTTAAGTCTCAAATGTCTTAATCTGCGCTATTATTTTAAGCTGCAGGTATTTACAGGTTTGCCTTGCTCAACGGAGTTGATAAAGTCTCCAATCAGGAATTCACTTTGTCTTAAGGAGTCACGATGATCTCCATTCTTGACAGGGTGAAACGCCATCGGTTTTCGCTCTTTACATACTTGTTGATAATAAGCATAGGTTCCGCGGTAATCGACTAGCTGATCTTTATCGCCTTGTACAAGTAAAAGAGGCACATTGGGTGTGATATTATCAATAGACTGTTTTTTTAAATAATTTGTCAGAGGCGTCAAATTAGCATTAGATTTGAAAACAGTTTTAGGCGCTTCTTTTAGATCAGATTGCAATTCAGATAAGCAGCGTTTACGGGCATAGTTCAAGACTTTATCCATTTCCGGGCTAACTAAGTCTTCTGGATTGAGAGAGGGATCTGCCGCTTCAGCACCAAGAAGAACGATAGGAAAAAATGCCGCAACGCTTGGATCAATTTTAGTTTGGGTTGCTACATATTCAGCAATTCCCTCATATTGATAGCCGCCCGGAGCCAGCGCAATTGCACCGCGCAGATTCAGCTCAGGAGCATCTTTCGGGCCAAATGCTGCAACAGCAAGAGATGCCGCACCACCTTGGCTATGGCCCATGACATACCAATTTTTACTGAATTGATAAGGCTTTAAAAGGTGGGTTGCGCGGACAGCATCAACTACAGTGTGCAACTGACTTTGTGCATTCATATAAGGATGCCCGCCAGGAGTGCCTAAGCCTTGATAATCAGGTGCAACAACGGCATAACCGCGCGCCAGCCACGCATTTAGCGCTTTGGCAGCTATTTGCTGATAGACATGAACGGGTCCGCCGGCAAAGTCATTAGAAGGCGCACAAGTATCTGCTACACCGGTTGTGCCATGAGCCCAAGCGAGGACTGGCCAGCCGCCTTTAGGCGCTTTCCCTTTAGGCAGTAAAATAAACCCTGAAGCCACGATTGGTTCGGACTGTACACCGCGGCTGCGGTAATTAACTAAGAATCGCTGTGAGGCGTTGGTAAATAAATCAGTATCTTGTGCCTGTATAGATAAGATTGTACCAGGCACTTTAGCGGGAAGATCTAAGATTTGATTTGTACTGTTATTGGAGAGTGCAGGTGAGGCAATTGCGTATGTTGAACCTAAAAATATGCAGCTCACTGCTAATTTGAGAATAAAATGCTTAGTTTTCATCGTTGGCACTGACTCCTTTTTTATGTAATTTTAATGTATCAGTTTTATGCAGGTGCCTTAAATTAATTGCGAATAAAATTTGTAAATTAAATAAAAATAGATGCATAGCGTATTGTCTTTGCTTTAGGTTCTGCCGAATCTATAAATTGTATTTTGAACATTAGAACCTGGTTGGTGATTTTCCTGATTTTATATCAATGCATACAATCGTATTTTTTTTCTTCTTCGGATACTTCTGATTAACCTCGAGCAGTACACAGTTTTATGCAAGAGCATTATTAACTCAGTTTAAAATTTTCAATCGAATAAATGTGCATAAGCCGAATTTTTCATTTCAGGAGTTACGGCGTGAAAATAATTGGATTATTGGGAGCTTCTGCATGGTGATGATCTGGCCGTCAATTTGAACCGTATTTTAGAGCTAGACGCCCATTCTAAGTGGTCTTTTAATAAAAAGCGGTTTAGAAATAAGGATTTCTAAACCACACTCATCAAAATGTATTAATAAATAACTATACCTGTAAGTGATTCTCCGCCAGAATAAATCACATCTTTTTCAAGAGTATCTAAATTGATACGATATATACAGCCAGAAAGATCCGAAACAAAAATATGAGAGTCCTTTAATACTAAGCCGATTGCTTCTTTGAAACCGTTTGCCAGTATTCTATGATTTTCTAATCCTTCATCTGTCATGCTTGCGCAATTTAAAGTGTTGCCATTGGGTTCGCTGCCTCTGTCCGTCCAGTACAGAATTCGGTTTGCTTGATCCATCTCTAAATCTATTGGCTCTGGCAAATCGGAAAGTAATGTCAAAATATCACTGCGGTTTAAAGCATTTTCACCTAAAGGGATATTGAGGCCAGCCCGGAAAATTCTGCCTTTACCGCCTTTTTTAGGCCCTTTTTGTGTCCAATAAATATGGTCACGGTCTTTATCAATGGCTATGCCGACACACTGGTCTTGGCTATTCTTTGGATAGATGGGGGAATCATCACGCTCAACCAATTTCTCTAGCTGGCTGCCATCGGTTTTTGCACGGCAGACGTTGGCGCCTTCGCGGTCACACCAATATAAATACTGTGTTTCTAAATCAAGCTGTAATTGTTTTGGAGTACATATTTGACCATTGCCGATCAGCAGTTCTCTTGCGCTGCCATCCAGTTTTGAACGGTAGATTGCACCGTCAGGGAGGAGGAAGTCTTCGCCATTGCGGTTCGGCCCCATGTCTGTCCAATACAAATATCCATTGGCTTTATCGATCTGCAAGCCATCGGCGTAGCCAACTTGTTCAATGGTATATTCTATTTCACCACTGGAAGTATGAATGAAAACAATTTTTTGCTGAAGAATATCTAATACCGCCAGATTTTCCACATCTATTCCCTTATAAATATTTGTATATTATGAATTTAGCACTATATTGATGGTTTTCAAAACTATGGGCTGGACTATGTAAAATGCTCTGAGCCATAGCCTCTGAATTAGATTGGAAGTCTGCTGAATAAGCAAAAGCTTTAGGTTATAAACATCTCATCACATTCTTTGCCCGAACCCCAATTGTAAAAGAATTCCGCAAATGGGTACGCGACGTACGTTTAAAAAAAGTCCTGCAACAGCAAATCGATGCATGTGCAAAGCTCAATTCAGAGCAGCAAGCCTGATTGCTTAAAGAAATCATCCGACCGACGTTGCAAGACATACTATGTTTAGCCAAACATGGCGGAGAATACATAGCTCAGCATTCACCAAACTGAATCCTTAACTGATTTATATGCTGTACGGCCATATGTCCGAATTAAAAATATCTCCGCATAAACGATACAGATTGCTGAAATAAAAAATAGACCACCTTCGGGCGATTTTTTATATAAATTGATAACAAATGAATATGGAAAAAGAGCCTAATACTAAATACGATATGAATAATAAATCGTTGATGAAATTTATAATTTCAGGTGATTTTTAAATATATATTAGGTTGAGAAAGGCAATCAGAGATGAAAAAAATAACTTTAGTGGGTTCAATAATCTTGGCTTTGTCTACAGCCGCATTAAGCGTATTTGCGGCGCCTGTCAAGCCCATTCAATTTGCGAAAGGCTCTGTTGGCACTACCGTTGCAGGCTCATTTAAAGGTTATGATGATGTTCAGTATAGTTTGCGGGCTAAGGCGGGGCAGACTTTAAATTATAAGCTTACAAGTAATGGGAATCTTGCTCAAATTAACATATATGCTCCGGGTGATAAACCAGGTGCAGCAGAAGCTTTAGTGATTGGATCTGCAACAGGTACAGCAGGACAGCTCAAATTGCCAGAATCCGGCAATTATTTAATTCAGATTTATCAAATGCGCAATACTGCACGCAATAATAGAACAGTAAACTATAAATTGCATATGGGGGTAGACCGTTAAATCAGTCTGCGAAGAAGGAATGAGAAAAAACAGCTCAAGCTTGACCTGATCAACAGGCTAAGGCGATCCAGCTTGCTAGAAAAAGGCCACCTTCGGGTGGTTTTTTACAATTGTGCATTTAGAAAAATTTAGAAAAAATCATCAAATATCTGATAAAAATCATAATAAGATTTCAGAAATCATGTGTGAATGTAAGATATTGATAAATAAAATAAAAATATAGATTTTATCTTGCTTTGATATGATCCTTAATTTGATTTATTGCTTAATATTAAATTATGTATCTAAAAATATGATAACATGTACAGATTCTAAGCAGTGGCTTTGATTGAGTCAGGCTCACTTTTTTCATTTTATCTAGGCGAATATTTTAAATATTTGTCTAAAAATGAGAATAAAAGCGATAGCACTCATCACGACAAGCCTGTTTCTGTCCGCATCTAGCGGATATCTTTTTGATCAATTTAGATCTGTCTTACAAATAAAACGGAATAGGGAAGGTATGTCTTCATTGAAACCGTCATGGTATTCCAATGTGAATCCAAATGTATTTATCAGCACTGTTGTTATTATTGGTATTTTTATTGCCATTGTATTCTTGGCTCCCAATGCTTTTGACTTAATAACAAAACAGCTGAATCAATGGGTCACAGACTCATTTAGCTGGTTCTACGTATTATCCGTAGCAATCTTTTTAATTGTGCTTATTTATATTGCCTGTTCAAACATGGGCAAAATTAAACTGGGTTTAGATCATAGTCAGCCCAAATACAGCAACAGTTCATGGTTCGCCATGCTGTTTACTGCAGGTATGGGCATCGGTTTAATGTTCTTTGGCGTTGCAGAGCCAGTAATGCACTACGCTTCACCGCCTACAGGCGATCCTGAAACGATTCAGTCTGCACAGCAAGCCATGCGCGTGACATTTTTCCATTGGGGCTTACATGCCTGGGCTATCTATACAATCGTTGGTTTAGCATTAGCTTACTTTGCGTATAGACACAATTTGCCTTTAAAAGTCCGTTCCGCTTTATACCCTTTAATTGGAAAAAGAATTTATGGCCCGATAGGCGATGGCGTAGATACCTTTGCGACGATCGGAACAGTATTTGGTGTTGCAACGACATTAGGCTTTGGCGTGACACAGATTAACTCGGGCCTTAATTACCTGTTTGGTATTGAATATTCGCTGACCACGCAGCTTATTTTAATTGTCATTGTCACAGGCATGGCTTCATTGTCTGTTTTTATGGGCCTGGATAAAGGCATTAAGCGGCTATCAGAAATTAACTTGGGATTAGCCTTAATCCTGCTGCTGTTTGTATTTTTTGCTGGCTCAACCATCTTTATATTGCAAACGACTATACAAAATGCAGGTCAATATTTTTCAAATTTGTTCAATATGACCTTTAACTTATATGCCTATCAATCGAATGGCTGGATTGGCGGCTGGACCATTATGTACTGGGCGTGGTGGATTTCATGGTCGCCATTTGTGGGCATGTTCATTGCACGAGTCTCCGAAGGCCGCACGATCCGCGAGTTTATTGTGGGGGTTTTACTCATTCCGACTGGCTTTACCCTTATTTGGATGGGGGTTATGGGGAATGCCGCGCTATACAGCATTTTAAATGAAGCAAATACCTCACTGATTGCGGCAGTACAGCGAGACTCGTCTGTTGCTCTCTTTGAGTTTTTAAATACATTACCCTTCTCTGGCGTCATGAGTTTTGTGGCGACTATTTTAGTCATGCTATTCTTCGTGACATCTGCAGACTCAGGCGCTTTAGTCACAGATTATTTAACGGCTAAATCGGAAAATTCTCCAGCATGGCAGCGGCTTTTTTGGACATGCTTAATGGCTGTGCTCGCCATTGTTCTGTTATTTGCAGGCGGTTTAGGCGCACTGCAATCAGCAACAATGCTAAGCGCATTACCATTTACCTTTGTAATGTTGCTGATTTGCTGGGGTTTGGTGAAAGCTTTGCACTTAGACGCGACTAAAATGCAGGCCTTGCAAGAAGCGCGCATTACCCCAAGAGCAATTCAAAACCCGAGAAGCTGGCAGCAACGCTTAGGGCTTATCATGCATTACCCGCATACGCGTGAAGAAGTTGAACAGTATATTGACCAAACTGTAAGGCAAGCGTTTTCAAATTTGCAGAAAGAGTTTAAACGCCGCCATTTAGATGTATCTATTCATAATATTGATGCTGGCCTGCAGCTGAGGGTCAATCATAAGGATGAAATGAACTTTATTTATCAAGTGGTTGCGCAGGAAAAGAAGACACCAAGCTTCATGATGGATCCGAAAGAAATACTGCATGATTATCAGGCCGAGGTATTTTTAAGGGAAGGCGGCCAGAATTACGATATTATTGATTGGACACAAGAAGACCTCTTGCAAGATGTCATTGATCAATACGAGAGGCATCTCCACTTTTTAAATTTAGTCCGGACAAAGAATGCATAAGCATTCTTGAGCGGCATCAAAAAACCGCCATATGGCGGTTTTTTGATGCCGAAATCAAAGTATTTCTTGTCATAAACAAAATACAGTTAATAACCATAACTGCACACAGGCGATATTCTAAAGCTATAAGATGAAACTATAACGCTCTTGCGTATTGGCCGACTCAAGATAAATTATGAGCCGGTTTTTTGCTTTTAATATCTGTAGATAAGTAGGGGGTAACGCGAAATTTACACCAATTGGATGTAAATACTTGATAAATATAAGGAGTACCTAAACAATGATTTTAGTGACTGGTGGATTAGGCTTTTTAGGCTCGCACATTGCTTTAAATCTGTTGGCACAAGGACAAGAAGTCATTATTGTCGATAATTTATCAAATTCTAATTTGCAGATTTTAGAACGCCTTGAATACATTTCTGGCATGTATGTGCCATTTGTTAAAATTGATATCCGCAATACGCCTGCATTAAACAAAGTGTTCGAGCAGTATTCAATCCGTGCCGTCGTGCACGCAGCAGGGTTTAAATCACTAGAAGAGTCGGTGCTGAAACCGCTGGAATATTATAATGATAATGTCAGCTGTATTATGAGCTTAATGCGCGCCATGCAGCGTACAGGAGTGCGGAATTTGGTGAACCTGTCCAGTTTAGCCGTATATGGACAGTCTTCAGCGGATCTCAAGGAAGATACGCCATTTCATTATGCCTATCCAAATCCCTATGTTAAATCACAGCAGATGGTTGAGGAAATTATCCGGGATACAGCGCGTACAGACAATGAGTGGAAAATTGCTATTTTGCGCTTAAGCAATATTGCTGGCGCATTTGAACATGGCGTTTTAGGTGAGTTTATTGCGCCGCTGCCAAAAAATATTGTACCTCTAGCCATGCAGGTGGGGGCGCTGCAGCGCGAATTTATAGAATTGCGCAAGCAGGCCAATACGGCAGACCATACCGCAGAGCGCAGTTTTTTGCATGTCTTGGATGCCTGTAGGGCAGTTTTATTGGCGCTGAATTGGCTAGATACCCAAGAGCATACATGTGAAGCGTTCAATATTTCCGGTGAATTGATTTCGATTCAAAAACTCTTGGACCTCATTGCTGAAGTCACTTACAGTCCGATTAAAACCATTGATGCGCCGTATTATCCTTATGCTGAATTTGACCAGCTGGGAAGCCATTCGGAAAAAGCGAAAGAAATACTGAATTGGGCGCCAGAGCATAGTTTGAAAAAAACTTTAGAAGATGAATGGCGTTTTTATCAAATGACTTTACGCGGACAATAAGCTGTTACCGCGTTTAGGGCACATCATTGGCTTATTTACGTTTAATCAAAAATTTACAGAAGCGTCATGAAGGAGCCAGCTTGCAGGTGGATATGGGCAACATGACTCTGAAGCGGCCGGTTTTTACAAAATATAAATAGTGCTATGGCTGGATAAATCCTTAGAAAAAGCATAAAAATAGAAGTACAGCTGATTCAAAAGATGAATAAGCATCATCTGAATTCACAGTATTTATTGAAAATAATTATCATTTACAATTATTTCAAACTTGCATAAACTGCAGGAAATAGCCAAAGCAAGCTGTTTTTGCCAGAGCCAGGTCTTAAACAAGGAAATGAGGTTGCAACATGCAAACACGTATTGAACACGACACAATGGGTGAAGTGGAAGTGCCAAGCGAAGCAATGTGGGGCGCACAAACACAGCGCAGTCTGCAAAATTTTAAAATTGGCGGTGAACGGCTGCCGCGCCCTATGATCCGCGCAATGGGGCTGGTAAAAAAAGCGGCGGCGATGACCAACGCAGAATTAAATCAGATTTCTCAAGAATTATCGCAATATATTGTGAGCGCTGCTGAAGAAGTGATTTCAGGGCAATGGGATTCACAGTTTCCACTCGTGGTTTGGCAAACGGGTTCAGGTACGCAAAGCAATATGAACTGCAATGAAGTGATTGCCAATATTGCCAACCAAAAGCTGGGCAACCCGCTCGGTTCGCAAAAGCCCGTACATCCCAATGACCATGTAAACCGTGCGCAATCGACTAATGATTCATTTCCAACAGCTATTCATGTGGCGGCCAGCCTGCAAATCAATGAATTACTGATTCCGGCAGTAGATCAGCTGCGCAATACTTTAGATGCAAAATCCAAAGCGTTTTCAGATATTGTCAAAATTGGCCGTACCCATTTGCAAGATGCAACGCCTTTAACCTTAGGGCAAGAATTCAGCGGCTATGTTTCTCAGTTAGATCATGGCTTAAAGCGATTGCACCAAGCCTTGTCAGGCCTTTATGAATTGCCGCTCGGCGGTACGGCTGTCGGTACAGGTTTAAATGCGCATCCTGATTATGCAGTAAAAGCTGCAGAGCAGCTTGGCAATTTGACAGGTCTGCCATTTGTGACTGCGCCAAATAAATTTGAAGCTTTGGCGGGCCGGGATGCTGCTGTGTTTGCTTCTGGAGCGCTAAAAACATTGGCGGCCAGCTTAAATAAAATCGCCAATGATATTCGTTGGCTGGCTAGCGGACCGCGCTGCGGTTTTGGCGAACTGCGCATTCCTGAAAATGAACCAGGTTCGAGCATTATGCCGGGCAAGGTCAATCCAACGCAGAGTGAAGCGATGACAATGGTGGTTGCGCAAGTGATGGGCAATGATACAACCATCAATTTTGCAGGCGCATCGGGCAATTTTGAATTAAACGTATTTATGCCTGTAATTGCCTTTAACCTGCTGCAGTCTATTCAGCTGTTAGGTGATGCATGCAACAGCTTTAATGATCATTGCGCCATAGGCATTGAGCCGAACCGTGAAAAAATTGATCATTTCCTGCATGATTCTTTAATGCTGGTGACTGCGCTAAACCCTGTAATTGGCTATGAAAATGCAGCCAAAGTGGCAAAAACGGCCTATAAAGAAGGCAAGACGTTAAAACAAGTTGCGATAGAGCTTGGACTGGTGACTGAGCAGCAATTTGATGAAGTGGTCCGCCCAGAACAAATGGTTTCAGCAAATGCGAAATAAAATGGTGCAGATAATATTGGATGAAGTCCAATGTGAATATCTTTTGATTTGATATATTGGCTTTAATGGATGTTCGATCTTCATATTGAAGAAAAGACGTTACCTCCAGTCTTTATCAACGTACTTTTCTGCGTATTCTGTTATTGGGTAATAAAGATCAAATTGCTCATAAAACCGGCTTAGAAATAAGCCGGTTTTTTAGTATTTGTTGAAGCTGGAGGAATTTTACAACGATTTGAATTTGATTTTTGCATAACGGCTGATATCTGAAATATAAAAATAATATATTCATAAATATAGGAAGTTGTATTGCTTTAGAATGATTTTTATTAACAGTATTGAACTCATTGGGAAGTATGAAAGATTTATCTGATTTAAAGAATAGGATTCAGACAACAGAATTAAAGCTAGTTACACAAAGAAATGGATCTTCTGTATATCAAGGATATTCTCCTCAAGGAGAAGTCTTTATCAAGATAACTGAAAACAAGACTGCTAATGACCGTTACTTTGAAATATTAGAAGCCCTCACAGATTTTCCGCGAACCCCAAATGTATTGGATCAATTTGAATGGAAAGGCTTGTCTGTGATTAGCATGACTGCTATTGAAGGCATGCAAGCTGATCAAGCATTGCAAAATTGCACGCAGGCGCAAAAAAATGCTTTATTTTATGACATAGGTTTAACTCTTGGCGGTCTTCATCATAAAATCCCGCAAACTGATTTATTGAATATGAAATTTTGGAAAGATCGAGATGGCCTATCAACACATTCCGTATTGTGGAATAAACAGTTAGATTTAATGATCTCAAAATGGGTCACTCGTATTAATCCATTATCATCTGATTATCAAGAATTTAGTTGCCAGCTGGATAAATTGCGCCAATATGATACAGCTCTGTTTGAGCCAGCACAGCTTACTTTGCTGCACTGTGACTATATCGGGCGCAACATTCTTGTGGGCAAGGATAATCGAATTTCAGGGGTTATCGACTTTGAAGCAGCCCGCATAGGAGACCCTATCTATGATTTAGCGAAAATCGTTTGGGTAAACATGGATTTTTCTGAACTAGATTTGAGAAATGCCGTTTTAGCGGGCTGGGAATCTACATATAAGCAGACAGTGCCTAAAAGAAAATTTTTATACTATGTAGGCATTCAATGCCTTGCCGCAATTGCTTGGACGGATACCCATTGTTCTTCTGATGGTACTGATCCTATTTTTCGCGCTTCAGCGATTCGGACATTAAAGATGGTGCTGAATGAACTACATGCGCTTTAATTTAGCGCCAGTCAGCGTTGTTTAAAACCGAAAAGCAAAATATACAGAGGTGAGATAAAAATTTTGTGGGCGGAATTGATGTTGAAAGGCTAAGCTGGTTAGGGTTTATATTCACATAATTTTTTATATTTCAAGTGGCTTTGAATAAACTGTCAAAATTGTTAGAATACATTTCTCCCACTGTTTCGATTTTGTTTTTAGTTTGCATTTATTATGCGAGATAAATAATAAAACGATACAAAACAGTATTTTATATAAGGTTTTTTAATGTTCGATATTTATTTGACAGATGTTCAAAAGAAAGTTCAATTTAAGGATTATCCGGGTGAGCATCCTGTTAAATTTGTTTTAAATTTTAAGAAGATTTTCCCAAGCGTTATGGAGCTCATGCTTCCTGTGCTGCCAGAGAATGAAAACTTGGAAGAAATGACTTGGGAATCGACCACCAAGGATTTTGAAGTTTTCAAATTGCTGCTCAGCGGATGGGGCGTCATTGAATTGCGTTTAAATGCGATTGCGCAGTACAAAGACCGAAAATATGCTGACAATTTAGTGAAGCAGGCACAGCAAAAGCGTAAAGATTTTTCTAAAGCGCATTCGATGCTGTCTAGTGTTGATTTAGATTATTTATTTATGCACGAAGTGCATGGCTTGATTGATGCAGAATTGGTAGAACTTGGCGAGAAATTCTATTTGCCGATACTGCGTGATCTGTGGAAAGGCAAAGTGTCTGCGAAAGTGCTGCAGGCAACGTTCTAATCGATTGAACTTCAGTTCGAATATCCAATGCAGCACTTGGGATCATTCCGCTTTTTCTGTGAAGCATTGGATTGAAAAAATATCCTGATCAAATCCCCCAATACATGGGGGATTTTTCATATCGGTTATACTGATATTGCATAAGCTTAGTGGAAAATATGCTTTAAAAATTTATCAAATGGTTAAGAATCCTTCTTTTTCAGCTGGAATCTGGAATTGATATTGCATAAGGTTAAGTGTTTATCAGCGGCCTTGCTGTGCAATCTCAATGTTTAATCAGATGTGCAGTATAAAGAGCAGCTTACATTATGAATGGCAATGCACAGGAAATATTTATGTCAAATCAGTTTTTAGATCAAATTACACAGCGCCGTACAATTTATGCCATTGGCAAAAATGCAGCGCACACGCCGGAACATTTAACTGATTTGATTCAAACTGCAATTAAGCAAAGTCCTTCTTCATTTAACTCTCAGTCATCCCGTGCGGTCATTTTATTTAATGGTGAAAGCGAAAAGTTCTGGGGCTTGGTTGCAGAGAAATTAAAATCTTATGCCAAAGATGAAGAAGGCGCTGCAAAAACCACTGCGAAAATGGCAAGTTTTGCTGCCGGCGTAGGCACCGTATTGTTCTTTGAAGATATGGATGTGGTGAAAGGCTTGCAGGAACAGTTTCCATCATATGCAGAAAACTTCCCTGTTTGGGCAGAACATTCAACGGCAATTGCTCAATTTGCAGTATGGACAGCCCTGCATACAGAGGGTTTAGGCGCTTCGCTGCAGCATTACAATCCAATTGTAGATGCTGAAGCACATGCAGAATGGGATATTCCGGCAAACTGGAAATTACGTGCTCAGCTGGTCTTTGGCTCTGTAGAAGGTGAAGCCAAAGCCAAAACTTATATGGATGATGCTGCGCGTTTTAAAGTATTTAAGTAATACTAAAAAACAGGATCATCATCAGCGCTTTCAATTTGAATATTGGTGCGCGTGATGTATTCGTTCCGCCGATTATTTCATAAAAAAACTGGGTTCACTCCGTTAGAATACCGCTGGCGTTTTAGCCGGCGGTATTCGGTGAAAAGACGCTAAGACAGCTTAAACGCTTGGTTTCACATGACGCCCATGTAGCAGGAAATACACCGCAATACAAGCAAAGGCGGCAAGAGCGCTGTACAGATACAGTTCTGAATAGCCAATATAATCTAAAGATTTGCCAATAAAGTAGGGGCCAAAGCCTAGGCCAGCATCTAAGAAGATAAAGAACGTTGAAGTCGCAAAGCCCATACGCTCGATACTGGTGCTTTTAACAGCAATGGTTTGGCAAACCGATTGAATATTGCCATAGCCAAAACCCAGTAACGCTGCGCAAAGTAAAAGCCCCCAAGCGCTGTTCGCTGTGCTGAGTAAAATCAGAGCGATGCCCATAAGCACGAATGCAGGATACATAATGATATTTGCGCCTTTGCGGTCCATGAGCGGGCCAGTAATTGGGCGGGAAATCAAGATTGCAATTGCATAGGTCAGGAAGAAAAAAGAGGCCGTTTCAACCAAGTCAACTTCTTTGGCATAAAAGTTAATGAACGACAATACACCTGAATAACAGATGGAAGCCAGCAGCATAATAATTGAAATAGGCAACGCTTTGGGTTCTATAAAGCGAGACATTAAGCTGGTTTTTGCCAGTTGAACAGCATTTTCTTTTATTGGCGCTGCTTCAGTTTGCGGCAAATTCGGTATTTGAATCAATAAGGCAACGATCAGGCAGCTGACAGCAATAATACTGGACACAATGAAGATTGCCTTATAGCCAATGTGCAGCATCATCCAGATCGCAAGAAATGGACCAATAGCCGTTCCCAGCGTGCTGCTCATGCTGTAATAGCCAATACCTTCACCGCGCCGCGCCGGCGGTAAAATTTGTGCAATGATGGTGCCTAAGACAGAAGACGCGATACCCATCATAAAGCCATGCATAAACCGTACAAGCAGCAACATGCCTACGTCAAAATGAATGAAGTACATGAAAGAAAAAATTAAGAAGCCGATCAGGCCTGCAACTAAGGTTGTTTTTCGGCCAAAATGCTCTAGAAATTGGCCAACCAGCAGACGGCCGACCAATGTGCCGACAATAAATAAGCCGGAAATAAGGCCTGCCTGAGCCGTTGTTGCGCCTAATTCAGCAACGGCATAACCGACAATAACCACAACCAAAAGATAAAAGATTAATACCAATTGGAAGTTAATCGAACTGACCAGAACAAAATTTCTTGTCCACAGCGGGGCTTGATCATTCATGGTTTGTACCCGCTTTAGAGGCCTCAAGCGCATTGCTGATTTGGTGAAGAACCTGCACGCTGCGTAAAATTTTCTGCTGATCTAAATGCTGAATCAGCTGCTGTTCAAATTGATCTATTTCTGCTGCACATTGCAAATACATCTTTTGTCCAGAAGGGCTGAGAATCAGCTTTTTCTGGCGTCTATCTTCAGTTTGCACCTGAGATACAATGTTTAGCTGAGCCAGTATCTGTGTGCGTTTTGCAATAGAAGGCTTAGATACATTCAAGTATTCAGCGATTTCTATGGACGTGCAGCCTTGCTTTTCCTGAATGACAAACATGACTTGCCACAGGGAATAATTAAGCTGGTAAGGGAGTAATATGGTATTCACTTCATCGCTGAACATGCGCGCGCAGCGCATGAGGGAAGCGCGGAAGCCTAATCTTGAATTCATTGTAGTTAACTAGGGTAACTAATTTATTGAAACTGTACGCCGATTAAAAATAATATTCAAGAGAAAAATAGGGGATTGCAGTACTAAAAATACATTAAATATTAAAAAATCGATGCAGCTGTTTCAGTAGAACAACAATGCAAGCGTACTGAAGCTGATGCAGCCGAAATGATAAAAATGCTGTAAACATGACGGGCTAAATTAATCAGGCGGGGTCAGCGTCCTGATAAAAATAGTACGAAATGCATGGCAGGCGGGCTGCAAGGCTTTGCAGCTTTTACTTATTCAATTTCCGATATTCTTTAGGGCGCATTGGACGGCTATCTTTCCACAGGCCTTTCTTTTGCTTTTTGGCTGTATCCTGCAAGGACTTCATGTGCTGCAGCTGTTTTTTATCGCGAATATATTCTTCATAGACCCATGCAGCGCCGCGTTTGACCATTTCTTCATTTACATTGCGCCGATAACGGTAAATCATGCCGACACATCGTCCATAACGGTCAATATCGGTAATTTTCACCCGCACCAGTTTTTTATACACCAGAGTTTTAACGACACGCTGTGATTCTTTGCCATAACTTTGTGTTGATTCAGGGGCATCCACATAGGCAAAACGCAGTTTCGTTTGCGATCTGCGGACATTCAGCCAGGTGCAGGTCAGGGTATCGCCATCACTGACTGCGATGACGCGGCACCAGTAAGATTTGCCTTTTTTGAATGGACGGAAAAGCTCAGTCAGGAAAACGTAAAGTTTATGAAATAGAAATAGAGCGATGAGGCACAGTGCGATGCCTAGGCCAATAAGCCAGCCGGGTGATAAATTTTCGAGCATAAAAAAAGCTGCTGAATTTATTGATCCGTATCAAATAAATTCAGCAAAAGTTGGAGCTGTTAAGAAACATTATTGTAAAGGAAACTTGATGCATTGATGGGCTAAATAAACAGCTAACGATTTAAAATTAAATATTAATCAATGTTTTGGTTGAATTTTATTCTGGAAGCCGATTTTAAAACTGACAGGAATCAAATAGCCTAAGCAACCCTCAATCATGCAATTAAAATAGCCTAAGCAAAAATTTTTATAATTTCGCTTCGCAAAAAATGATGACGCTCATTTTTCTCAATATCATTATGCCAATAAATACCCATCGTAATTTTAGGAAGTTCAACGGGAACTTCAAAAATATTTAAGCAATCGGCAACTTGTAAATTCGCTAAAAGATTCTTGGGGATGGTCAAAACAGCACTGGGCTGCTGAACTAAAATTTGCAAAGCGGTTGAATAATGCTGGCAGCGCAAAATAACTTGCCGCGACAGCTGTTTGCGGTGAAGAAAAATATCTTCGACCAATACGCCTGTACGCCGTGATGAAACGCCAATATGCTTGGAAGAAAGGTAGAGGGCTTCATTCATTTCTGACCGCTGAGAACAAATAACAAAATAATCTTGCTGCAGTTTTTGAAATTGAATTTTTTCACCAAAGTTTTGTTCTAAATCAATGACAAAATCAATTTGCTGGGAGGCCAGATCGGCTGCAATATTTTTACGGTCCAATTTGATGCTGGACAGTTGAATATTGAATTGGCTTTGCTGAAAATGTTCAACAAGTTTCGGAAAAATCAGCGGTTCAATTTCATCATGCAGGGCAATTTTTAGGCTTTGCACCATGCTGGGATCAAAGCTCTGATTTTGCATCGAGACGTTTTGAATGGCGCACAAGGCATCTTTAATCGACCAGTAAATCTGTTCAGAAAAAGGCGTTGGAAGCATTTTGCTGCCTGCACGGACAAACAGATCATCCTGTAAATGCTGCCGCAGGCGCTGCAGCGCATGGCTGGCTGCAGATTGCGTAATGCAGAGGATCTGAGCTGCTTTAGAAATGCTTTTCTGTTCATAAACAGCAATGAACAGCGGGTATAAATTGATGTCGATACGGTGAAAAACACCCAGATCCATTTGGTTCTTGCTATGAATTGTATTCATATTGAATTATAAAATTAAATCATTTTATTCATAATAGTTTTCAGGTTATGGTGTTGTAAATAGCGAATTACACAATATTTAAAAGGATCATGCCATGTTTGAGTTATCAGCACGCGCACAGGATTATATTGAAAGAACCAAGGCGTTCATTAAAAATGAAATTGAACCTGTTGAAACAGATTTCTGGCATAAAGTTCATGGACTGAATCAAGGCGGTGACTGGACCAAGTGGCAATGGCCCGCAGAGCTTGAAGTATTAAAAGCCAAAGCCAAAGCTGCCGGCCTTTGGAATATGTTTTTGCCGTGCCCTGAACTGGGGCAAGGCTTATCTGTTCAAGAATATGCGCATATTGCTGAACTTTCTGGACGCAGCTTGATTGCGCCTACAGTGTTTAACTGCAATGCGCCGGACAGCGGCAATATGGAAGTAATTTGGCGCTACGGCACAGAAGCTCAAAAAGAGCAGTGGCTGAAACCGCTTTTGGACGGAAAAATCCGTTCTGTATTCTGCATGACAGAACCTGCTGTGGCTTCTTCAGATGCAACCAATATGGAAGCAACGGCGGTTGTCGACGGTGATGAAATTGTTTTGAATGGCCGTAAATGGTGGTCTTCAGGTTTAGGCGATCCTAACGCCAAAATCATCATCTTTATGGCGCATACGCCAGATGAAACCAAAGACCGTCATCATCAGCATTCTATGGTGCTGGTTCCTGTCGATACTGCAGGTGTGAAAATTGAACGCATGCTGCCGGTATTTGGCGATTACGATGCGCCGCATGGTCACGGCGAAATCAGTTTTAACAATGTCCGTGTGCCAGCGGCAAACTTTATTGGCGGTGCAGGCCAAGGTTTTGAAATTGCGCAAGGCCGCTTGGGCCCAGGCCGTATTCATCATTGCATGCGCTGTATTGGCGCAGCGGAAAAGTCACTGGAATTGATGATTGACCGGGGCATGAGCCGCACTGCATTTGGTAAAGAAATTTTGAAATTAGGCGGTAATTTGGAACGGGTTGCCGAAGCGCGTGTCGCTATTGACCAAGCGCGTCTTTTAACGCTGTACGCTGCCTATAAAATGGATACTTTGGGAAATATGGCAGCGTTGACAGAAATCTCTGCCATTAAAGTGGTTGCGCCAAGCGTGTTGGAAAAAGTCGTGGATATGGCGATTCAAATTCACGGCGGTGCTGGCGTTTCCCGTGATACGCCATTAACCGGTTTCTTTGCGCAGGCGCGTTCACTGCGTTTGGCTGATGGGCCGGATGAAGTGCATAAAGGCATGATTGCTAAACTTGAACTTGCCAAACGCGGCTACAGTTCACGCCGCAAGAAATAGCGATTGCCTATTTAAGGAATAGCATGGCTCATCATGCGCAGTCATGCTATAACAAGCTGTATGCTTTTTTAACACTATATTTTTTACAATGAACAAATGAATTGCGCATAGATCAACAGTGCACAGTTGAAGTCCGCAATTCAAATCATAGAAATTCAGGTTTTAGGGAAATAAAAGAATGTCAGTCATTGATGTAGGCGGATCAGTTCGAGAGGGTGAAGAATTAGATATCCGCGCAGTGAGCAACTGGCTCATTGAAAATGGTGCAGATATTGCTGGGCCAGTTGAAGTGACTCAATATTCTGGCGGCGCATCGAATTGGACCTACCGGCTCAAGTATGAAAACGCAGACCTGATTTTACGCCGGCCGCCGAAAGGCACAAAAGCAAAGTCTGCACATGATATGGCGCGTGAGTACAACGTTCAGAAAAATTTGAAACCGTTTTACCCGGTTTTGCCTGAAATGGTGGCGTTGTGTCAGGACGAATCGGTTATTGGCTGCGACTTCTATGTGATGGAACGTGTGGAAGGCATTATCCCGCGTGCAAACTTACCCAAAGAACTGAACTTTAATGAAGCGCAAGTCCGCGAGCTGTGTATCAATGTTATTGATAAATTGATTGAATTGCATCAGGTGCCCTATAAGGGGACAGCGCTTGAGAAATTAGGCAAAGGTGAAGGTTACTGCCGCCGTCAGGTTGAGGGATGGGATGCCCGCTATGAAAAAGCCAAGACTTTAAATGTGCCGTCATTCAAATATGTGCGCAATTGGTTAAAAGAAAATATTCCTGAAGATACCAATACCTGCATAATTCATAACGATTGGCGTTTTGATAATGTCATTTTAGACCCGGAAAACCCGACACAGGTGATCGGTGTGCTGGATTGGGAAATGGCGACATTGGGTGACCCGCTAATGGATTTGGGCTCGGCTTTAGCCTATTGGGTAGAAGATAAAGACAATGCCATTTTCAAGGCCACCCGCCGCCAGCCAACCAATTTAAAAGGCATGTTCACCCGCAAAGAAGTTGTAGAATACTATTTGGAAAAAACCGGTTTGCACACAGACAACTGGACCTTTTATGAAGTGTTCGGCATTTTCCGCTTAGCTGTCATTGCACAGCAGATTTACTACCGGTTTTACCATAAGCAAACCAATAATCCGGCCTTTAAGGATTTCTGGATTGTCATTCATGCCTTGCACATCCGTGCGTTAAAATTGATTGGCCTGCAAAAAATTGAAGCCAATGAAATTGCGCATAAATACATTGAAAAAATGAAGGATATTTTAGGGAAATGACCACGATTTATTTAGTTCGTCACGGTCAGGCTTCATTTGGTGCCGAAAGCTATGACAAGCTTTCGCCGAATGGCGAGCTTCAGGCAAAAGTGCTGGGTCAGTATTTTGATCAGATTTTGAAAGAAGCGCCTTATGCTGTTGCAGGATCTATGCAGCGCCATCAGCAAACCGCCAGCCTCGCGCTGGAAAAATGCTTTCCAGAAAGTGAAATTGTAACGGACAGCGCTTGGAACGAGTTTAATCATCAGCAGGTTTTTGCGCAGTATGAACCGCGCTTTAATGAACCGCATTTGCTGAAAGAAGATGTTTCTAAAGAAGCCAATCCGCGTGCGTATTTAGCCAAAATTTTTGAAGGCGCTATTGAACGCTGGACCGGCGGCGAGTACCACCATGAATATGATGAATCCTGGCCGCATTTTAAAAGCCGTGTAGAAACCGCTTTGCAAAATTTGTGCGATAAACTGGCGCAGACTAGGCCGCGCTATGCTGTAGTGTTTACTTCCGGCGGTGTCATTTCGGTGGCTGTTGGCAAAATTTTAGGCCTTAGCCCTGAAAAAACTTTTGCGCTGAATTGGGCAATTGCGAATACCAGCATCACTACACTGCGCTTAGTGGGCAATGAGCCGCAATTGTTAAGTTTGAATGAGCATCATTTTATTAAAGCTGCCAATCCAAATTTATTGACATGGATTTGATAAAAAATTAAGGAAAAAATCATGGCGAAAACACTTTTAATTACAGGCGCAAGCTCAGGTATTGGCGCTGGCATGGCCCGTGAATTTGCGCAAAAAGGCTATAACCTTGCAATTTGCGCCCGCCGTTTGGAACGGTTGGAAATCTTAAAGCAGGAACTGGAAAGTCAATACGGCGTAAAAGTAATCGCTAAAACTTTAGACGTGACCCATTATGATCAGGTCTTTGAAGTTTTCCGCGCTTTTAAAGCAGAGTTCGGCACGATTGACCGTGTGATTGTAAATGCCGGTGTCGGTGACGGCCGCCGCATTGGTAAAGGCAATTTTGATATTAACCGCGCGACAGTAGAAACCAACTTTATTTCTGCTTTGGCACAGTGTGAAGCTGCGGTTGAAATTTTCCGTGAGCAAAATGCAGGGCATTTGGTGGTGGTTTCATCCATGAGCGCAGTGCGCGGCATGCCAAAACACTTGACTGCTTACGGCGCAAGCAAAGCCGGTGTTGCACATTTGGCGGAAGGCATTCGTGCAGAATTGATCAATACGCCAATTAAAGTCTCGACAATTTTTCCAGGGTATATCCGCACAGAAATTAATGAAGGCGCAAAAAAACTGCCTTTTGAGGTGGATGAAAAAACTGGTTCACGCCTGTTGGCCGCTGAAATTGAAAAAGAGCCGGTTAAAGCGTATGTGCCAAAATGGCCTTGGCTGCCGCTAGGCACAGTAATGAAGGTATTGCCTTTAAAATTAGTAATGAAACTCGGCTAGTGCCATCTTTAAAAAAAAGCTCCTTATGGAGCTTTTTTTTTCACATGACAGATATAAAACACAAGTTTCGGATTTTTTCTGCGGATGCATGTTTTTATACTGAGAGGAACAATGGAGACCGCAACGATGACAAATGCTGAAATGTGCAAACAAAACCAATATGACCGAATTGCAGATGCAATTGCATATATTCATCAGAACTTTAAACAGCAGCCAAGTTTAGAGGAAATCGCTGCGTCGGTTCACCTCAGCCCGCTGCATTTTCAAAAACAGTTTAAAGACTGGGTAGGCGTCAGCCCAAAAAAGTTTCTGCAATATATCAGTGCGGAATATGCTAAAAAGATTTTGGCGAATAACACTGACTTTTCAATGTCGGATGCCGTCTATGAAACTGGATTTTCCAGCCCAAGCCGCTTGCACGATCTTTTTATTCAGATTGAAGGCATGACGCCTGCTGAATTTAAGAAGCAGGGCAAAAACTTGGCAATTTCATACAGTTTTGCAGACACACCTTTTGGTGAAGTGATTATAGCATCCACGCACAAAGGGATTTGCCATATGGCTTTTGAAGATGACCGGGCATTGGCCTGCCGGAAGCTGCTTGATGCTTTTCCGCAGGCACAATTCACAGAGCAAACCGATGCCTTTCAACAAAGCGCTTTGCGTATATTTGCTGATGCAGAATCACTGCCAAGCATTAAACTGCATTTAAAAGGCACGCCATTTCAGCTGAAAATCTGGCAAAGCCTGCTGAAAATACCGATGGGTCAGCTCAAGACCTATGGCGATATTGCGCAGGATATTGAAAGTCCGCAAGCGAACAGGGCAGTAGGTACAGCTATAGGCCGCAATCCTGTTGCGTTTTTAATTCCATGCCACCGCGTTATCCGTTCAACAGGCATTATGGGCGGTTACAAATGGGGAGCTCCGCGTAAAACGGCCATGATTGGCTGGGAAGGCGTGAAGGTACATGAACCTGTTTGATTTTAAATGAGCAGATATTGAAACCGTCCGTATTTAAAAAATTCTGCTTCATTATTATTCAAATATCCTCTGGTTTAATGGCTTTAATTTATGAGCTTTCCAGTTTGATTCAGAATGGTTTTATTCCGCTGTTTTACCCGCAATATCACTTCAGGTGCTGTGTTTTCACCTATCACAATGCGTTCAACCGTATAGATATTTGAACCGCTTTTAAAGGTGTAATAATGGTTGCCGCCGCTGCCGTCAAATGTTACTGAACCTTGATTTAAAATTAAGGACGGCTTTGTAGCTTGCTTTTGATTGGCCTTCCAAGCAGCGTAGCGGTATTGGCCATTGTTCAGCTCATCAATGCGCACCATAAAACTTTGGGTGTTAAAACTGAAAACGGGCGCTTTGAACTTCTGCAATGATGGATGCAGCTGCTGTTTCTGCTGTGCAATTAAATCTTGTTTATATTGCTGTTCAGCCTTGCTGCTGTAATTGACCGCTGTAATTTTTCCGCCGTCCAGCCAAACTTTACCATTATCCAGCATCAGGCCGCGCCAGCCCATAGAACTCCACTGACTGAGCTGAGAGTAGGCAATGTCCTGCTTCAGCTGAGCATCAAAGACTTGATTAAAACGTTTTTCCATATCTGCGGCATTTTGAATAGCAGGAATTGGAGCTTCCCGCTGCAATGGATATTGAATGCTAAGCGCAATCTTTTGCGGATGGTTCTGCTTAAACAGCATAACCAGATGATCCACCTGCTTTTGTTCTGAGTCTGTCAGGGCAAATGCTGATTCGCTACTTATGATAGCCATCACGAAAGTGAGGGTGATTTTATTGATCATGCAATCTAGCCTGCTTGATTTGATATTCAATACACTCTGTTTATCAGATAAGTATGGATAATGCATGCAGTATTTACTTCACAGTGCATGATCATCCTCTGCAATAATATGGCGTACTTATCTGCCTTTCAATCACAGTGCCTTGATCAAATCAATAATTCGTCCAAGTAAAGATGTAATTTCTCTTAGATATTTTGCTTGCATTTAATGCAGATAGATATTGAATCCTTTAAACTTTCCGCATCCACCTTTTGTGTAATCCCTTCATGTTTTTAAAAGCAGCAACAATTGCCTTAATTCCAGCTTTGGTCATTCAAGGAAGCCGCGTTAAAAAAAATACGCCGCGTTTGCCCGAACCTGAAGGTGCACGTATTGGCCAAACTGGCGCAGGAAAACCGCTGTCTATTTTAATTGTTGGTGATTCTGCCGCAGCGGGTGTTGGCGTAGCGTCTCAGGAAGATGCTTTGCTTGGCGCCGTGATTAATGAATTAAAAATGGATTATGCGCTGGATTGGAAACTGCATGCCAAGTCAGGAGACAATAGCCATCAAATCATTAAAAACGTAAATACCTTAGAAAGCCGTCATTATGACGCGGTGCTGACCTCTGTCGGTGTCAATGATGTCACTAAACTCATGTCGGCTCGGCAATGGATCAAAAAACAGCATGAGCTGTACAATTTAATTCAGCAGAAGTTCGCCCCTAAGCTTATTATTGCCGCAGGCGTTCCCCCAATGCATATGTTTCCTGCGCTGCCAAATCCTTTAGGCTGGCTGTTTGGACAGTATGCCAAGCAAATGAATGCTGAATTAGAAAAATTTATACAAGCGCATGAGCATATGCAATGGATTGAATATGATTTGCAAAAGTATCAGGCGCTGAACTTGGAAATGGCTGAAGATGGCTTTCATCCAAGTAAAGAGATTTACCAAATTTGGGCAAAAGAGGTTGCGGATAAAATCCGTCAGGTTTTATAAGTTTAGAACTCATCCAGGTTTTAACTAAGATTTTAGCTATCTTTTGATAAATTGAGTTTCTTTAATAATAGTGAATACTCCGGTTATTTTCTTCTAAAATGGCTTCAAAAACCGCCATTTTTAACTATTTCTATTAGTTAGGATTGGAGGCCGCAGATAAGGCAGCGCCGCGTGATCAATACTTCAGCAGTTAGAATAGGCTAAAGTCCAGACTTCTTAAATGTATTATTTAGTCAATGAACTGGTGCAGAACGTGAATAATCACAAAAAAGCCGTTCTAGTGCACTGACCGCGCTGGAACGGCTAAAAGTAAGATAATGATTAGGAAAGAATAAATTAAAGTGTTTGATATAAGGTGTATTATCTTAACTTTAATGAGTAATCATAGGTAATTTATGCAAAATAATAGTGATATTAATTTACCAATTCTTATTATTGGCGCAGGGATAGCTGGAATAGCATGTGCTAAAAAACTGCAAGAAAATGGTAAAAAAGTTATCGTATTAGAAGCTAAATCCAGTATTGGCGGGCGCATAAACTCTAAAAAAATTGATTCGGATATCTTTGATTTGGGTGCATCATGGATTCATGGAATTGATGATAATCCTATATGGGCTATTACCCAAGAAAATAATATAGGAACGACTATTTTTAATTATGATAATTCACAGTATTTTCATAAAAATGGAAAATCATTTTCAGAAAAAGAAGCGCAAGAATTTGAGTTCTATATAGATAAAATAGAAAACTCACTTTCTCAAACACAAAAAAAATCTGCTCTTGAAGCCATTAAAGAAATAATTTTTTCTTTAAATTATTCAGGTAATACATTTTCAGAAAACTATCTTAAAAAATTATTATTAAGCTTCTTTGAACGAATAGCAAATGACCCATTTGCTGCAAATCTAGATCTGCTTTCTTCAAATTATCAAAATTATGAGGGATACTTTCAAGGAAATGAGGTTGTATTTCCCAAGGGGTACTGTCAGGTTGTTGAAAGTATTTCAAAAAATATAGAATTTAAATTAAATATAGATGTTAAAACAATTAATTATGAGGATGAGTGTGTCAAGCTTATCGATTCCAATGATAATGTTTACATAGGTTCGCGCGTAGTGGTTACCGTGCCACTTGGTATTCTGAAAAAAAATCACATAGAGTTTCACCCGCCATTATCTCGTGATTATATTCACTCTATTCAAGAAATCGGGTTTGGATCTTTCAATAAAGTATTTTTTGAATTAGAGCAACCGCTTCCATCTCGGTTGGAAGGTTCAGTGGAGAATATTAGTGATTTTTATTGGAATGACACCGATTGCTTTAACATTTTAGATTTATCTAAAATTTATCAAAAACCAACTTATTTAATGCTATTTGGAGGAGATAAATCAAAGTTTATAGACAATTCAACAGATAAAGAAGTATCTGATTTTGTCTTTAGCAGCTTACAAAAACAATTTCATGGAATTCCGAATAAACCCAAAAAAATAATAGTTACACGTTGGGGAGCGGACCCTTATAGCTGTGGTTCTTTTAGTTTTCCCTCACTAAATCACACTGATGATCTTATTAAGATATTACATCAGCCAATTAGAAAGCTTATTTTCTTTGCAGGTGAACATTGCAGCTTGAAATATGCGGGTACAGTGCATGGCGCATACCTCAGCGGTTGTGAAGCGGCTGAAAAAATCTTAAAGTAAATCGACCTTTTACCGCTGGAAAGAGAACTTACAGCATAGTTTATGACAAAGCAAAAAATCGCATTAAAGCCTAAAAAAGCTTTGGATGTTGAATGGGATGATTGATCAATGGGTGTGGGGTATGAGGTGATTGATTTCAGCGATCAAAATTGAAAGCTGCAAATTTTGGAGAATATAAAAAGGCGGGAAAACCCGCCTTTTTATATGTTATTACCAAGGATTCGTTGGTAAATCTCTAAAGGCTAAATGTAGCCCGTAAGCAGCTTTTTGATCAAAAGCTGAACATAAACCGGATTTAAGTGAAGGATCAATATATTTGCTTAAATCTACTTTTTCGTCAGAGGTGTAGTCGCCAAAATATAATTTTCCATTTAATTCCGCTACGACCATTTGGGAATCATCTGAAACCTCGCCATCAGCTTTTTTTACATATGCAACATTCTTATTTGCCCACTGTTCTGTAATAACATTTAAACCTTGAGTTTTTTTCTCTTTTACCCAAGCTGAATATGTTTTATTGACTAAGTTGGTTTTATCAAATTCAATAGTAGAGTGCGAAAGTTGGGTGCTTAAAAACTGGTAACATTCAGCTCCCTCAGGAAAAGTTTGAGCAGATTTGAAAAAGGCAAGTCTAAGCTTTAAAAATTCAGTTGGTTCTGAATTGAGATTTTCAGAAGCAAAAATAGAGTTTATGACTTCCGATGAGTTCATTTTCTTTTTAGACAGACTCAGCGTCTTAAATGTAATGGTTTGCGTTAGGCCACCTTTGTGCTGGTCATGCGAAATTACTACAGAACCTTGCCCATTTTTTTCTAAATATAGAGGCAGGCTATAACCATTAGATTCGTATAATTTATCTTTAGTAAGAGTGAAATCATATTCTGTAAAAGGATTTTCTGCCGTAGCGTAGTTTTGAGCAAAATCAATTTCAGTTCTAGTAGTTATTGAAGCATCATTATCGTGTAATATGAGCGATTCACTAAATATTTTATATAATTCCATTCCTATGGAATCATTTCTTTCACCTATTAATTCGTAAGTATGCATTGGAAATTTAATTGACGTTTTAGCGGTACTATTATTGTAGCTGTCACCTGTGCCATCTCCACCACATGCAGAGATAGTTAAGCCTATGAGAGAAATAAAACTTAGTTTTGAAAATTTTGAAGTTAATAATTGCATTATTGGACTACTCGAATTTTAAATTAGTTTAAAGTATGTATTTAAAAATAATAAAAATTTAGCAAATGTTGTGCTAAAAATTAAAGGAATTCTATATCAATTCAGAAGTCTTTTCTTTATTTATTTTTAACAAAAATTAAAAAGCAGTTACACTTTCTTGATTGGAAAAATCCAAAAACTGCACTGCGCTGGATTGCCAAAATAACCCTAATAATCTTCTGAGAGGGGCTATTTTCATGGCTGATATAGCTCTAAAAACTATAGCTAAATGAAATTACACACTACAGTACGCCAGCTGATCCGTAGAGAAAAGGATTACATGGAAGCTCATTGCGCAAATTTGGAATGCTCATAATTCTATAGATATTGAGAAAATCGCATCGTATTTTCATGATTCTCTTTCGTCATAATGGTCAGTACTTTCTATATTTTTGATCAAAGTTTTGCAGGTGTTAATCAAGAACACACTTAGCAGAGTAGGTGATATCGCTGTAAAATCAGATATTATGCTAAGATCTAGGAAGATAACTCTATGGTGCACAATCAAAACCGCCCTTGCAAACTCAACCTAACCTATTGATTATAAATGATGTCTGAAATGGAAACCCACCCCCTAAAGCCATTTTTGCCTGAAAATGGCAAGCTTTTGATGCTCGGCAGTTTCCCACCGCCAAAGGCGCGCTGGAAAATGGATTTTTATTATCCAAATTACCAAAACGATATGTGGAAAATCTTTGGCTTATGCTTTTTTCAAGACAAAAATTATTTCTTAAATCTCGATGCGAAAACATTCAAAGAACAGCGCATCCGGGATTTTCTCAATGAAAAGGGCATTGGCATTTTTGATACGGCGTATCAGGTCATTCGTCTAAAAGGCAATGCCTCAGACAAATTTTTGCAGATTTACCAGCCTACTGATATTGCCATGCTGCTGGAACAGATGCCTGCCTGCCGCAGCATAATGACCACAGGCGATAAAGCAACCGATACGCTGATGCTGTCGATGCCAGCAGCCGCAGAAAAACCGCAAATCGGCTATTCGGTCAAAAACACTTTTGCAGGCCGGGAATTGACACTGTACCGAATGCCGTCTTCCTCGCGTGCTTATCCGCTGGCGTTAGAAAAAAAAGCGGAAGCCTATTATTCTTTATTTTCAGAAATAGGCTTACTTTAAGTTATTTTAGTGGTGCCGTTCAATGATCCGGCATCATATGGGGATATTTGACCCATTTATAATCATGCACATTAAAATCACGAACCAGCTTAAAGTCGTTCCAAATCAGCTGACTGCCTTTGGTCCAGCTTAATGCTTTAATTCGCTGATTGACCAGAGCCATTTCAGCAGCAGTTGCGGGCCTCAAATCTCCAATCTCAGCATAAAGCCGGACACCGGGAAAATCCTGAAATTGGCCTTGTACTAATGCGCGAAGCCAAAACAGCTTGCTGCTGTTAATAAATTGTATGCAGCCCTTAGGATTCTGAGGTAAATTTTCTTGCAGCGCTTCAAATAGGTATCAAAAAAGAAGCCTGAAAAAGTAGCTTCATGCAGAAATAGGGTGCCGATGGGTGTAATGGTTGGCTGTAAATTTTGATCGACCGTTGCAATAGAGCAGTGCATAGAGGACTGCTGTGCGGCTGCCGCAATTTTTTGGATGTGCTTCCAGTCTTGCAAATTCATGATGGGGCCTTTTTTATTCTAGTTTTGAGCTGTTAACATAGCAGTTCTCTGCTGTTATCTGTTGCAAACAGGCCTGAATGAACTGGTCATTCAGGCCATTGGTTATTTGCCCGCTGTTTGATTGATATTAGATGAAGCTTTGAGAAAGTCCAGCTTAGGCTTAAGCATATTTCCTAGCCATTACAACACAAACAGCAACTGCCAAAGAAACAGCAATCATCAGCGGTGTGACATGTTCATTGAGTATTAGGGCGCAAAGAATCAGGCCAATAAATGGCTGTATCAACTGTATTTGTCCGACCTTTGCAATACCGCCAAGCGCTAAGCCTTTGTACCAAAAAAAGAATCCAATCAGCATGCTGAACAGTGATACATAAGCCAATCCTAAGTAGGCTGATGACGGTACTGCAGAAAAATCTTGCGGAAAATAAATCCAGCTGATCAGCAGCATGGCCGGCAATGCAATCACTAAAGCCCAGCAGATCACTTGCCAGCCGCCTAATTCACGCGACAGTACACCGCCTTCTGCATAGCCTAATCCGCACAGCAAAACAGCAGCAGCCATATAGCCATCGCCAGCAGCCCTGAGATGCAATCCTGATTGATTCAGCATGAAAAAGATGACTAAACTGCTGCCCATGCAGGTGTAGATCCAAAATGCACGTTTAGGTGTTTCCTTTGCGCGAAGCACCGCAAAAAAAGCTGTGGCTAGTGGCAGCAAGGCAATGAAAATCAATGAATGCGCAGCCGTAGCTGTTTGCAAAGCCAGTGCCGTAAATAGTGGAAAGCCGATAACAACACCTGCGGATGTAATGCATAAAGATTTGATTTGCTGCGGGGATGGCTTTGGCTGCTGTAAGGCAATCAGCAGGATTAAAGCCAAAACAGCAGCGATGCAGGCACGTGCGCCAGTCAGAAATTCCGGGCTGAAACCTTGCACCGCGATCCGTGTAGCAGGCATAGAGCCTGCAAAAATCACTATGCCGATTAATCCGTACAGCCAGCCTTGGTGAAGTGCTTTCATTTTTAGTATTCCTGCTCATGTATTGCCGCAAATGATGTTCAGAAATTTAAGCCAAGGCTGGCGAGTTAAACAGATACAGTGCAATACAATTTAAAAGAACTGTTATGATGGAAATACCCACACAATTTGCTTTTTAAAGACGGTTTTTATAAGCTGAATCATAGTTCATGCAGTGATATGAAATCTTCTGCCTCACCGCAAACGGCTCATTGAGCTGTGCAGCTTTTTCCCTTCTAAAATAGAAAAGGTTAGCTAAACAGGAAAATAAGAAATGACAAAAATTGAAGGAGTGATGCAGCAGATCAAAGCGCAAATTTTACAGCGTCAACTCACTGCAGGGGCGCGCATACCCTCTGTGCGCCAATATGCACAGCAGCATGGCTGTTCAGTCTCGACTGTTGTAGAAGCTTATGCGCGTTTGGTCAGTGCTGGAATTTTAGAATCCAGAATTGGCGCCGGCTATTTTATTTGCCCGCCCTCAACTGCATCGGCCTTATTGTCAGAGCATACAATTGAATATCGCCGTGAAGTCGATCCGCTGTGGATTTCCCGCCAGTCTTTAGATGCTCCAGCGCATATGTTAAAGCCAGGCTGCGGCTGGCTGCCGAAAGAGTGGATGCCGGAACAGGCATTGCGAAAAGCATTGAAGATGGCCGCAAAAGCAGACAGCAGTTTGCTGCTGGATTATTCTATTCCGCATGGGCATGTTGAGTTAAGGCGCTATATTGCGCGAAAGCGGGAAGCCTGCGATATCACGCTGACTTTAAAGCAAATTTTAGTCAGTGATTCTGCTACGCAATCTATTGACTTGATTTTCCGGCATTTATTAAGAGCAGGTGATACAGTCATTATTGATGACCCGTGCTATTTTAATTTTAGGGCATTAATTCAGGCGCACGGGCTCAATTGCATTGCAGTGCCATTTGGTAAAAATGGCCCAGAGATCGAGGCATTTAAGCAGGCAATGCACTATCAGCCCAAACTGTATCTGACGAATTCAGGTATTCATAATCCGACAGGCGCTGTACTTTCGATGCAAACTGCCTTTGAAATTGCCAAAATTGTGGAAAAAAATGGGCTGTACATTATCGAAGATGAGATCTTTAGCGACTTTGAATATGTTCCCGCACCGCGCTATCTGACATTGCTGGGATTGAAACAGGTGATTCAAATCGGCAGCTTTACAAAAACACTGTCGGCGGCTATCCGATGCGGTTACATTATTGCTAAAGAAGAGATGATTGATCAATTAATCGATCTGAATATTGCGACACACTTTAATACCAGCCACTTAAATGCAGAGATTATTTACCAGGCGCTGATTGACAGCAGTTATTTGCGCCATATTGAATGGCTGAAAAAACAGCTGCAAAAAACCATGTCTGAGACAGTGAAAAAACTGGCCGTATTGGGTATTTACCCCGTCATTTTGCCGAAAGCAGGAATTTTTTTATGGTGTCAATTGCCCGTGCATATGGATGCAGCCAAGCTGTCGCAGCTGTGTTTGGATAAAGGCATTATTCTGGCGCCGGGAAATTCTTTCAGCCAATCCAAAAATGCTGCGCAGTTTATCCGTTTTAATGCAGCACAGTGCATAGACAAAAAAGTTTTTGATGTTTTAGCCGCTGCTTTAAATGAGCTGAATATGCGCGCAGCCGTTTAAACGCCGCCATTAATGTAAGCATTAACCATCATATTCCACATAATCCCATAAATTTAAACGCGCTTTAATTTCCTTGCGGATATTTGGCATGAGGGGCAGCAATGTTCCATCAATCCAAAGGCTCAGCGCTTGCGATGACAGCGTTTGATTTTCGGCATCGACCAATTGAGCGCCTTTCACCAAAACCAATGTTTCTGTAGCGGCATCAGTTTCCACACCTTTGAATAAAACCTGCAGTTCATGCCCCGTATCTCTAATCAGCCATTCCAGTTCAATCTGAATATTCTGATTGGACTTTAACACCGCTTGACCTTCTAGAAATTCATTGTCAGTTAAGCAGTCATGTTCTACACGGACTTTGGCCAAGATCCATTCTTGCTGGCCTAAGTCTTCTAAAGTCTTATAAGGGATTAAAATATCATTAATATTAAAATGACGGCTTAAATCAAAAAAATGCATTGAGAGACCACAAAACAGGAGAGAAAGGGAGAAACCGCAAAGACGCAATTTTAAAGTAATAAAAAACAGCTGTAAAACCTTTGCATGGACTGATCTTTTTTAAGTATAAATAGTCATGAATCATTGATAAGAAGATAAAGATATGCAGCCGGAAGATGTGCACAGTCCAATTGATCTCAAAAACGCGGCGGATGCACTGCAATGGGCCAATGAAGTCAATGTAAAGCGGCCATGGCGCTATAAATTTTTTGATTTCTATGCAGAAGAGATTCTGAAGCACGCGCCCAAAGGTCATATTCTGGAGCTCGGTGCTGGGCCGGGTTATCTGGCAGAACACATGATTCGGCAATGTCCCGATATTCAATACACTGCTTTTGATTTTTCGGATGCAATGCATGCGCTTGCAAAGCGCAAGTTAATACCTTCTGAGTTGGAGCGATGCCAGTTTATTACAGGCGATTTTAAACAGCCGCAATGGGAGGAGGCCCTGCAAAGTCAGAGTTCATATAAACCTTTTGATGTGATTATTATTCATCAGGCGCTTCATGAATTAAGGCATAAGCGCCATGCGCCGTTATTTCATCAAGCAGTTAAAAAAATGATGAATTCAGGCGGCTGCTATTTGGTCTGTGATCATTTATATGCACTAGACGCAATGCAAAACAATGAACTGTACATGTCTGTCGCTGAGCATGTGAAAGCCTTTCAAGATGCAAAATTTAAAAAATGTACAATTGCATTAGAAATAAAAGGCTTATGTGTATTTAAATGTAATGACTAAGTCATTACATCATCCATTCAATAGGCAAGTATGAAACCGCTTTCATGCTGAACCGCTGAAACCGTGTGGTTCCGGGGTCAATTTTAAATTCATGGATAGAACCATCGGGGCGCTGATCTGTCCAGATGATTTCATTGTTTGCATTTAGCTTAAGTTGATAGGCAATTTGCGGTAAGTACTGATTCAGTATTTTTGAAATGTCATTTTGCAATGCATCCGACTCTACCACCAAGCCAACTTCAGTGTTTAGGTTCACTGAACGGGGGTCAAAATTAAAAGAACCAATGAAGACAATACCATCAATATCGAAAAATTTTGCATGCAAGCTAGAAGCACTTTTTCCTTTTGCGGGAATTACATTTCCCGTCATTACTTCATACCATGTTCTTTTTTTGCGCTCTAAATAGGGCTTAAACTCATACAATTGCACGCCATTTTTCAGTAATTCATGGCGGTATTTGTTATAAAAAGCATGTACAACGGCCACATCATTGGCAGCAAAAGAATTGGTTAAAACACGGACCTGAATATTATTTTTCGACAATTTTGAAAGATAGTCTGCTCCGCGCTGGGTTGGGACAAAATAAGCCGAAACCAACTCCATGTGCTTTTTAGGCTCACCCATCAGATGATGCATTTGATTATAAATGAGCTGATTTCCGCTGGCTTGTCCGCGAATCTTATTTGGACTATCTGCAACAAAATGTGCAGGCGCCCAGTTGAAAGAACGCTGTTTTAGGTCTTTATCTAATTGTTTTTGTGCAAATTCAATTTTGTTTTCAACTTGGTTTTTTTGCGTCGCATCCAGTTCATATTGATGGCGCAATTTTTTTAGCTCGGCTTCTGAGCTAGCTCCTAATAATTGTGATGCGCTATAACTTAAATTATCATTCCAAAAATCTGAAAAGACTTCATTCGCATGTTTGACAGCAGTGCCATAAAATAAAATATCTAAGTCGGTAAATTGAAAGTTATCACTGGCATCAAAATATTCACGGCTAATATTGCGGCCGCCTGTGACGGCGATAGCGCCGTCTGCAATAATGAGCTTATTATGCATGCGGTGATTAATATATTTGAAGCGAAAAGCGTAATCGATAATGCGCAGTTTTCTAAATTTATACGGATTGAATATTTTAACTTCAAAGTTAGGATGCAATGCCAACGGTTTCAAGACTTTGTCCAGCTGTGTGCCATTCTGATCATCAATCAGTAATCGGACTTTCACGCCGCGATCCGCAGCTTTTAAAAGTTCCTGCAGCATCATGTGGCCAATATAGTCATCTTTCCAAATATAATATTGCAAATCAATTGTATGCTGCGCTTTTCGAATTAAATGCACGCGTGAGGCAATGCTCATAAACGCTTCATCCAGTGCTAAATACGCAGTTAAACCTTGTGACAAATGCTGTTCTACACCGGGTTCATTCAGCCAATGCTGCGTATGCATATAAATAGGCGCATCAGGTTTAGATTCATTCATTGGCAAACTGCACCCTGTAAGTGAAAAAATGATTAAAGAAAAGAAACCAGCCTGAAAAGCTAAACAAATCTGCATATTTATTTTTTAGGGCACCTTAATGTTATACGTTCATATTATCATCATGTTAAAGGTTGAATCATTGAATAAAAAGCGGTTACTGTAGATCATCTGTTAATCTAGCCATTATAAAAGGATATCCATTCGATGAAATCTCGTGCAGCTGTTGCGTTTGGGCCAGGTCAACCTTTAGAAATTGTTGAAATTGATGTTGCGCCGCCAAAAGCAGGCGAGGTGCTGGTTAAAATCAGCCACACAGGCGTTTGCCATACAGACGCTTTTACATTATCCGGTGATGATCCTGAAGGTGTATTTCCTGCGGTATTGGGCCATGAAGGTGCAGGTGTCGTCATAGAAGTCGGTGAAGGCGTCACCAGTGTTAAACCTGGCGATCATGTGATTCCATTGTATACGGCGGAATGCGGTGAGTGCTTATTCTGTAAGTCGGGTAAAACCAATCTTTGCGTAGCTGTGCGCGCAACGCAAGGCAAAGGCGTGATGCCGGACGGCACAACACGGTTCTCCTATAATGGCCAGCCAATTTATCATTATATGGGCTGCTCAACGTTCTCTGAATATACTGTTGTGGCAGAAGTTTCACTGGCAAAAATTAATCCTGAAGCGAATCATGAGCACGTTTGCTTGCTGGGCTGCGGCGTGACGACTGGTTTGGGCGCAGTCAAAAATACAGCCAAAGTGCAGGAAGGCGATACTGTTGCTGTATTTGGTCTGGGCGGCATTGGTTTGGCAGTCGTGCAAGGCGCTCAAAAAGCCAAAGCCAGCCGCATTATTGCGGTCGATACCAATCCAGAAAAATATACATTAGCCAAAGAATTTGGCGCAACCGACTTTGTGAATCCTAAAGATCATGACCGCCCTGTGCAGGAAGTGATTGTCGAAATGACAGGCTGGGGCGTTGACCATTCTTTTGAATGTATCGGCAATACCAATGTCATGCGTTCTGCACTGGAATGCGCGCACCGCGGCTGGGGGCAATCGGTCATTATTGGTGTAGCAGGCGCAGGCCAGGAAATTTCAACACGCCCGTTCCAGCTGGTCACTGGCCGCACATGGAAAGGCACCGCTTTTGGCGGTGTGAAGGGGCGTTCACAGCTGCCGGGCATGGTGGAAGAAGCCATGAAAGGTGACATCCGGCTTGAGCCATTTGTCACGCATACCATGGGCTTAGACAAAATCAACGAGGCTTTTGATCTTATGCATGAAGGAAAATCAATCCGTTCTGTCGTGCATTTTGAAAATTAAGCATAAATCAGCCGCGTGAAAAAAACCAAGCTTCGGCTTGGTTTTTTTGGCTCCTAAAATGCTGATTTGGCACTTTTTGCAAAATCCTCTCTCTGATGCCAGCATTTCTCACCTCTCAAATTGGCAAAATATGACACATTGTCTGACAGAAAATGCAAATAAACTGTAAATGGCCGATTATGTCCTGAATTGATATAGAACAAATAATAGGCGCGTAATATTGTGGCATCACAATAATGAACACTTGTATATTATTAATCTATTATTCAACTAGACGAGGGCCGCATGCATACACGCGCAGAATATAAGCCGGAATGGATCCGCGAAGATTTTGTTGATTTTATAGCAGAAAAAATTAACTCAATTTGGGCATGGAAGAAAATTAAAGCTGAAATCATCAGTGTTAAACCATTAAGCACCGACTTTATTCAGCTGCAGCTGCGCCCGAACAAAAACTTTAATTTCCAGGCTTATCAGGCAGGGCAAAGTGTACTTGTTACTGCAATTATTGGCGGTGTGCGCCAGCAGCGCAGCTATTCAGTCGTGCAAGTTTCACCGCAAGGCCTGCTGAGTATTGCCGTTAAAAAGCAAGGTGCGGTTTCAAATGCGCTGACATCATTGGCCTTAGGCGGAATTGTAGAAATTTCTCAGCCGCAGGGTAATTTTGTACTCAAGCCGGCTGAACGCGCCAATTTAATGATTGCTTCAGGAAGCGGCATTACCGCCATTTATGCCTTGCTGAACAGTCATCTGCTGAGCAGTTCAAAACCAGTCGATCTGCTATATTTTAGCCGGGACAATGCTTATGCAGATGAACTGCAAGCTTTAGCAGAGCATTATCCGCAATTTAAATTGCATTTAATTAATACCGCGCAGCAGAAACAGCATTTAGACCAAGCGCTTCTGGAACAGTTGGTCGATGGTTTTATGCAGCGTGAATGCTATGCGTGCGGTGCATCATCCATGATGCAAAGTGTGCAGCAGATTTATCTGCATGCGGGTTTAACCGCTCAATTGCACACAGAATATTTTCAGATTCCTGCCGATGAGACATTGGCAGAACAGCCTGTAAAATTTTTGCGTTCTCAGCAAGCGTTTCAGGCCAAAAGCAATCTTTTGGAAAGCGCAGAACAGGCGGGATTAAGGCCCGCGCATGGCTGCCGCATGGGAATTTGCAATACCTGTTCATGCACCAAGGTGCAGGGTAGCGTCAAGAATATTTTGACGGGTGAAATTGACAGTCAAAACAATTCACAAATTAAATTATGCATTTCACAGGCCATCAGCCCAGTCACAATTAATCTATAAGCATGAAAAGGGGGAGAAAAAAATGAATAAGCCCATTAATTTTAGTGAAAAAAGTAAATCACAGTATTTGAGCACCGCTCAGGTTGAAGCGTTTGGCGCCAAAGTAGAAGCGATCCGCCGTGAAATTATGGATAGTTTAGGAGAGCATGACGCTAAATATATTTACAAAATCCGCAATTTTGTCCGTTACAGTGAAATTGCATCGCGCGGCATGCTGATGTTTGCTGGCTGGCTGCCGCCCGTGTGGCTGCTGGGCACAGGCCTGCTGGGCGTGTCAAAGATTGTAGAAAATATGGAATTGGGCCACAACGTCATGCATGGCCAGTTTGACTGGCTGAATGACCCGAGCTTAAACGGCGCAAATTATGACTGGGACACCATGGCGACAGGCCCTGACTGGAAGTATACGCATAATTATATCCACCACACGTATACCAATATTGTTGGCATGGATCATGATGTCGGTTATGGCTTGATCCGGGTCAGCGAGTCGCAAAAATGGGAACCGCGCTTTTTGCTGAATATTCCATTGGCTGCTCAATTGATGCTGTTTTTTGAATGGTATGTGGGGGTGCAGAATCTGCATATTGAAGATGTGATTGCCTATAAAACCAAAACTTGGGCGCAGGTCTGGGAAGATGCGGCTCCTGTGCGCAAAAAAATGAAGCGCCAGATTATCAAGGATTATGTCTTTTTTCCACTCATTGCAGGCCCGAACGCTATTCCTGTTTTTGCCGGAAATGCAGTGGCCAATGTCATCCGCAGCCTATGGGCGTCAGCCGTTATCTTTAATGGCCATTTTACGGAAGATGCTGAAAATTTTGAAATGGACAATACTGACAATGAAACCCGTGCAGAATGGTATTTGCGTCAAATCCGCGGTTCGAGCAACTTTTCAGGCACGGCTTGGCTGCATATTTTAAGCGGCAATTTAAGCCATCAAATTGAGCACCACCTGTTTCCAGATATGCCAGCGAACCGCTATGCTGAAGCTGCGCCTAAGATCAAAGCGCTGTGTGCTGAATATGGCATTCATTATAATGAAGCGAGCTTTATGAAGCAGTTTGCCAGTGTCTGGGTGCGTATTGCCAAGTGCTCATTGCCAAATGACTGGAAAAGTGAAGCAAAACATTATGCGGAACACGCAAAGCAGCGTGCATTCGGCTTGCTGTCCAGCAAACTGAACTTCTAAGCCATTAACAGCCGTTCAACTTCATTGCTCATGCACCAATACTCAGCTGCATACTTGGTGCATGAGGGGCTTAAATTTGAATCAGCGCATTAATTTGATTCTATGTCCCAATGCATATCAATACCGCATTGTGCAACAAAATCAGCATCGTGCGACACCAAAATGACTGCGCCAGTATATTGCGCAATGGCCTGCGCCAGCAGTTCCCGAGACTCAATATCCAAATGATTTTCAGGTTCATCCAACAGCAGCAGTTCAATATTTTCAGGCCAGAAATTCAAGCCAAGCAGTGCAGTTTTCAGCTTTTCTCCGCCGCTCAAGCGTGATAGCGGCTGCTCAGGCCGATCTCCTCGGATTCTCAGCTGCCCCAATTGATTGCGCCATTCTGACGCCGGTAATTTAGGGTTAAATAGCGATAGGTTGTCTAGAACACTATGCTCAGGCTGTAAGTTGCTGAAATTTTGATCTAAATATACAGGCTTTACCGCCAAGCAAACATGCGGATTGGCTGCCTGCGCCTGCTGTTTCAATAATTTAAGAAGCGTCGATTTACCAGATCCATTGCGTCCTTGCAGATGAATTTTATCACCCGCCTTTAAGGAAAAGCACAGCGGAATTTCCGTCCCGAATGGCAGCGGTAAATGATCAATCCTTAAGATTTCGCCGGTTTTAACCGCATGATGCTGAAATTTAAACTGCTGCTGTTTAAAGTGCTCTAACTGGTTTTGAGCAGCATTTAATAGCGTTTGTTTTTCCTCCATCTGTTTTTGCTGCTGTTTCTGCACACCAGACAAGCTCTGGCCCGCCTGTTCTTTTTTAAAGTCCAGTAAAATAGGCGCTTGCGAGCTGGAAGACCGCAGCTGCTTGCCGCTGCGTTGACGCTTTTGCGCTTTCATTAATGTTTCATGCTGTTTGGCTTTCAGCTGCTTAAGTTCACGCTTTTGCTGGACGGTTTGGCGTTCCAGCGCCCCATATTGCAGCTCATGCTGTTGAACATAATCATCATAATTGCCTGAGATATGCTGCAATCCATATTCATTCAGCGCATAGATATGATGGGCCTGATTGAGTAAAGTCCGGTCATGGCTGATGATGAACGCGCCAGCAGGATGTGCTTTTAAACTGTTTACTAGCCATGTTCTAGATTCAGCATCTAAATGGTTGCTGGGTTCATCCAAAAGCAGATAATGATCAGGCTTTAAAAATAAAGCGCATAGCGCAAGCTTGGTTTTTTGCCCTTCACTTAGCAGTTCAACAGGAAAACTTAAATTATCCGGCAATTTCGCCTGTGTTAATTGCGCGCTCCACTGTGCCGGCAAATGCCATTGATTTTCTGTTAAATCAAAGTCCTTAAGACTGGCGGTTCCAGCCTCAATACGCATAAACGCCTGGTGCATCTCGGTTATGCCTAAAGCTCCGGCGATGGTGTTTTCATCTACACGCTTCAATTGCGCTAAATATGCATGCGGCAATTGCCATAGAATTTCACCGCTGTAAGGCAGTATCGAAGTACGCTGAAAATGTAAAACTTGCATCAGCAGTGATTTTCCTAAGCCATTTCTGCCTGTGCATGCTGAAATTTGCTGTTGCGTTAAATTGAACTGCAGCTTTTGGAATGTTGATTGATTGGGTGTTTTATTCAGGAAGTCTAAGTTGAGCTGAGAAACAGCACATGCTAGTGGGGTCATTAACGCACCTCGCAGTGACAAAAATGCGCAAAATAGTTAAATATTTTTAATGATTTATATTTTTTCAGTTCGTATTGTAAGCTGAATGAAAGGCACTATTTTGCACATCAAAAAAGAAGAAGATTCGGTTTTTGATAATGAAACAGCGCTTACTTCATTGGCAGATACTCAAATAGCGGAAAATTGAAAAGTGCATGGGGATAGATTGCAAAAGCATTTTAAGCAAAGGTGAATATTTAATCAATATATAAATAAATAGTGCGTAGGGATGATCTTTATATTTATTGGACAATTCTGATGGAAATTATAAAAAACTATTGTCAAAGTAGACAATACAGCGTATTTTAAGTTTCAGACAAGCACCTTTTTTTGATGAATTCAAAATGTTAAAGCAGCCAGTTCTTTCAAACGCATCGTATTATTTTTGGCAATTTAGATAATTGCCTGAATGTATTCGGGCAAAGAAAATGGTTGCCCACCAAGTTTATACCTGATCGGCAACCCTGATCAGGTTTTTTTATGTCTTGATTTTTATAAATATTTTGGAGATTTCCTCATGATGACTTTTAACTATTCATATTTTAGCAGTTCATATTGGTTTTATTTTAGTCAGTTTATGACGCATTGTCAGAAATCCATTCGCCCCATAACGCTCAAATAAAAGATCGGACTGTAAAAAGGCAGTCCCAAGGAAAAAATCAATGAACGCTTTAAACACTGCATTACAAGAAACAGCCGCTCAAGAAACAGTTTTAAGCCTGCCAACGCAACTGAAGGCGCAATTGCCTTTATCTTATGCGCATGCTCAGCAAATTGCTGAACAGCGTAAAATTATACAAAATATCTTAGAAGGCAAAGATAAACGCTTAATGGTGATTACCGGCCCGTGTTCCATTCATGACACGGCATCAGCCTTAGACTATGCAGAAAAATTAAAACGGATTCAAACACAAGTTTCAGACCAAATTTTCCTTGTGATGCGCGCATACATTGAAAAGCCGCGCACGACAGTCGGCTGGAAAGGCTTTCTTTATGATCCAAATTTAGACGGATCAGCAGATATGCAATTGGGATTGGAAAAATCCCGTGAACTTTATCTGCAAATTATAGAAATGGGCTTGCCAATTGCATCAGAAATTTTGAGCCCGATGGCAACCGCGTATTTTGACGATTTATTGGCTTGGGGCGCAATTGGCGCACGCACCAGCGAATCTCAGATTCACCGTGAAATTTCGAGTTTAATGCCTTACAGCATTGGCTTCAAGAACGGAACGGACGGCTCAATTCAAATTGCTTTAGATGCCATTCAATCTGCTGTAAATCCGCATCAATTCATGGGCATGAGCCAATCAGGCCTGCCAGGTATGCTGTCATCTAAGGGCAACCCTAAAGCGCATTTAATTTTGCGCGGTTCAAATACCGGCCCTAACTATCAGCTGGCAGAAATTGAAAAAATTAAAGCCAAGGTAAAAGGCGAATTTCCTGCTTTGGTGATTGACTGCAGCCACGGCAACAGCAGTAAGAACCCGCTGATGCAGCCCGAAGTGCTGCATACAATTGTGCAAGAACGCCAGTTCAGCAACGTACGCGGCGTCATGCTTGAAAGTCATCTAGTGGATGGCGCGCAGAAAGTCAGCTGCAATATGACTTATGGCCAGTCGGTCACGGATGGCTGCTTAGGATGGGATAAAACCCAGCAGCTGTTGTTGGAAACTGCAGAACTTTTACAAGCAGCACAGTTGCAGCGCAGCGCATAAGCGTTGTTCGCTTAAATCATCGTTTCAGCCCATGCAGCAGAATGCTCTTCACTTTGAAGGGCATTTTTTATTGAAAACACAATCCATCAAGCTTTAAGCTTTTTCTTTGAAATACTGCACATTATTTTTTAAAAATATTATTTAAATGAATGATTTATATTTGTGACTCTGCCTGATTTTATGCACAATAAATGAATACAAAAACAAAAACTGTGATGAAACAGTAATTTTGTATTGCTGAATTGAATTTTTGGGAAATTTTTTTATGTACACTGCCGAATTGCTGGAAGAAGCGCGCCGTTTAATGTTCCATATGCTCAGTAAAGTGGTTGAATATGGCGGTTCAGATTTGTTTATTACGGCAGATTTTCCACCAAGCATTAAGCATCAGGGTTTAATGAAGCCTTTTGGACAGCAGGAACTGACAGCCGATAAAACCAAACTCTTTGCCTTTAGCTTAATGAATGAAAAACAGCGTAAAGAATTTGAAACTGAACTGGAATGCAACTTTGCCATTAGTGTGCCTAATGTATCCAGATTCCGTGTCAATGTATTCCAGCAGCAGCTGAATGTTGGCATGGTCATTCGAACCATTACCAATGAAATTCCAAATTTTGAAAAACTTCAGCTGCCAGAATCACTGAAAAGCGTGATTATGGAAAAACGCGGCCTGGTGCTCGTCGTGGGCGGTACGGGTTCTGGCAAATCCACTTCTTTGGCAGCTATGATCGACTATAGGAATGAACACAGTGCAGGGCATATCATTACGGTTGAAGATCCTGTGGAATATGTGCATAAGCATAAAAAATCGATGATTACCCACCGTGAAGTCGGCGTAGATTGCCATTCTTGGCACAATGCTCTAAAAAATACGCTGCGTCAGGCGCCAGATGTCATTTTGATTGGCGAGATCCGTGATACAGAAACCATGGAGCATGCGATAGCCTTTGCTGAAACAGGCCATTTGTGTTTAGGGACTCTGCATTCAAATAATGCCAATCAAACTTTAGACCGGATCATTAACTTCTTCCCGGAAGAGCGCCGCAATCAATTGCTTATGGATTTATCTTCAAATATGAAAGCGATTATTTCACAGCGCTTAATCCGAACTGAAGATGGGAAAGGGCGGCGCGCCGCAGTGGAAATTATGCTGAATACACCGTTAGTTTCAGACTTAATTTTAAAAGGCGAATTCCACGAGCTGAAAGCGATTATGGGCAAGTCGCGTGAATTGGGCATGCAGACGTTTGATCAGGCCTTATTTGATTTGTATAACGATGGCGCAATTTCATATGAAGAGGCGCTGCGAAATGCTGACTCAATGAATGAGCTGCGTTTGCAGATTAAACTGAAAAGCCCGCGGGCAAACCCAGCGATGCAAAATACAGCGGCTGAATTCAGCATGCAGGCTGAAGAAAAAGCTGAAAGTGGCGACGCGCAGCAGGCATCTTAATCCAGTTTTGCATATGCAATAGTCTGTGAAATGATTATGCAAGGCGCTTGCCGCGCTATGCATAATCTTCACTTCAAAATAGGCTGAGTCTGATGATGCTGTCATTGGTTAAGATGCAGGTTGGCGGGCAACCATAAATTTATAATAGATTAGGCTGATTAAGACCAAAACGGCGCATATGCTGTAGGCAACCGCATAGCTGGTATCAGCAATGATCATGCCCAGTACAATTGAGCCAATGGCAATGCCAAGATCATAAAATGTAAAATAAGTTGAAGTGGCATGGCCAATGCGGTTTTTAGGTGAACGCTGAATCGAAATAGTCTGCAGGCAAGGCTGCGCTGAACCAAAGCCCATGCCAATCAAGACAGCTGAAAATAAGAGGCCAGCCACACTGTCGATAAACGCTAAAACTGCCAAGCCAACTGAAAATAAAATTAATGCCGGATAAACCACAGCATTCGGGCCTTTGCGGTCATATATTTTTCCTGTAATCGGACGCAGGCTCATCATTGAAATAGCGAATACGGCAAAGAACACGCTGGCATAAGCGAGCATGTGTTTTGATTCGGCGAAAGTCGCGATAAACGACATAATGCTGGCATAGCAAAACGAAATCATCATGGCCATTAAAGCCACTGGCAAAGCCTTAAATTCAATAAAGTCATGAATGCTGAGCTGTTTTTTGGGAGTCTCCATCGCTGTTTTCTGATGACTTGGCAGCGGGATCAAAAAGCAAAAGATAAAACCCAGTACAACAAAAGAGGCCAAAATGCCTGCAACCGCAGTATATGACATGCTCTGTATAAAGGTCAGCCCAATCAGCGGGCCCAATACAATACCTAAATTGATGGACATCAGGAAATATCCCATGCCTTCGCCTTTGCGCTTTGCAGGAATGAAATCATTGACGATGGGCACAGTCACAGTCGTCAAAATGCTGAACCAAATGCCATGCAGAAAACGGATGATCATTAGAATTGTGAGGTTGTCTGCGAAGACATAAGTAAGGCTGAATAAACAGAATAAGGTTTCAGAAATATACAGCGCTTTTTTAGTGCCCAGTTTTTCTATAATTAAGCCGCTGAAGGGGCGTACTGCAATTGCGGAAACCATGAATAAAGTCATGGCTAAGCCTGCCTGAGACAAGCTGCCGCCTAGTTCATTCAGGATATAAATGGGCAAGATAGTGGTTTGTGCGAAATAAAAGATGAATAAAAACAGATTATTCAACAAACATAGAATAAACGGCTTATTCCATAAATGTTGTGCATTTACAGCGTTCATAAGTGACCTGAATGTATGAAATTGAACAGGCGGCTTGGCTCTTTATATATTTTTTATACGAGCGCAGATGAGACAAACCGTCAGAAATTAAGGTTTATTATAGAATCATATAGATGAAAAGTATAGTTATTGTAATATTTCATTGAAAAATATCCGCATAAAATCAAAATAATTTCATTAAATTATCTTTATGTGATTATTTGTATAATTATTTAAGTTTACAATTTAAATCGCATTCCGTTGCGGATTCAGATTAATCTAAAGACATCATCGCTTTTGAGGGCAATCATGATGAACTCAGATGATCAATTGCTTTCCGCTGCACGGCCCAATACTAAATTGCCCGTGACTGCACCGATGCCTGTGCTGTTTCTGGGGCATGGTTCGCCAATGAATGCAATTAGCGACACTGTTTTTTCGAGAACTTGGCATAAAATAGGGGAAAATCTTCAGCCAAGGCCCGCTGCAATTCTGTGCATTTCTGCACATTGGCTTACGCAGGGCTTCAGTGCGGTCACTGCCGCGGCGCATCCTGCGACTATTCATGATTTTGGCGGTTTTCCGCAAGCGCTGTTTGATGTGCAGTATCCTGTGCAAGGCTCTCAAGCCTTGGTCAATGCCGTGAAGCATTGCATCAGTATGGTGTCCATTGCTGAAGATGCAGAACGCGGCATTGATCACGGCGCTTGGAGTGTGCTTGTGCATCTCTATCCGCAGGCCGATATTCCTGTTGTGCAGCTGAGTATTGACTACAGCCAGCCAGCCGCGTTTCATTATCAGTTTGGCCATCAGCTGCGGGCGCTAAGGCGTTTAGGGGTATTGATCATCACCAGCGGCAATTTGGTGCATAATTTAATGAAAGTTGCTTGGGATAAGCTGAATGAGCCGGTATTTGGCTATGAATGGGCACTGGAAGCAGATGCTAAAATGAAGAATTGGCTTTTGGAAAAACGCCATCAGCAACTGATTGAATGGGACAGGCAAGGAGAAGCCTTCAAACTGTCTACACCGACGCCGGATCATTATTACCCAATGCTGTATGCGTTGGGGCTGCAAGAAGATCCAGATGAATTGTCGCTTTTTAATGAGGCTGCAGTTGGCGGCTCGCTCAGCATGACCTCATTCCGTCTGGACTATCGAATTTGAGCGCTGTTTTATTTTTCAGACATAAAAAATCAGCCTTTGCGGCCGATTTTTTATGCTGAATAAACACGCTGCGGATCACAGGCCTGCTTCGTAATCGCTGCTGGAAAGCAGTTTTTCAACATCCGCCATATTGTCTGGCTTAATTTTATAAATCCAGCCTTTGCCATAAGGCTCATGATTCACAAAATCAGGATCATCTTCTAATGCGGCATTCACTTCTATGACTGTGCCTGAGACAGGCGCATGAATATCTGATGCTGTTTTTACAGATTCGACGACACCAGCTTGCATGCCAGCAGTAACATGTGTGCCTGCTTCCGGCGCTTCAACGTAAACCAAGTCGCCCAATGCATCTTGTGCATGGTCAGAAATGCCAGTTACGACAAGATCACCTTCAATGCGCACCCATTCATGCGTGCTTGCATATTTCAAATCTGAAGGATGATTCATGGCTAACTCCTTAAAACTATTAAAATCATTTTTGGCATGATTTATACATGCTTTTCGCGAAAAACAAAAGAATTATCAGAATGAATTAAAGATAAGGGTCTTTACGCCAGTTGCTTGGGCTGCGCCCGCTCCAGCGTTTAAATGCGCGGCTGAAATTGGCTACATCACTGTAGCCTAACTCATCAGCAATTTGTTCAAGTGTAAAGTCTGTCCGCGACAGCAGGGAAGTGGCATGGCGGTAACGGACTTCATCCACCATCGTCGAAAAGGAAGTTCCCTCAGCGGCCAGCTGGCGTTTTAAAGTACGGTCAGACATATGCAGGCGTTCGGCTACCGCCTCAATACTTAAATAATGCTGCTCAGAGTTTGTTAACAGGTCACGTACCCGCATTGCCAAACGGTGGCGTTCGCCTAAAGCTGACAGCTCGGCTTCGCATTGGTTAATGGCGATTTGGCTGGCTATCGGGTCTGCATGCACAAGCTTATTGCCTAAATAATGCTTATCAAAACTTAGAATTAAATGAGGCTGTTCAAAGCGGAAATTATGGCGTGGAAATTTTGCCATAAAGCGCTCAAATCCTTCTGGTTTGGGAAAATCAAAGTCAATGTCGCCAGATCCGTAATCTGTGCCTGTAATGGCTTTGCCCATGCTGATAATGCCGAAAATTAAAGCAATGGAAATTTCAGTGCGCAACGGTTCTAAAGTGACGTCTGTCTGCAGCTGTACAGTGGCTTTGCTGTCAAAAGTCGAAAAAAACAGCTGCAGAAAAGGCATGCGCAGTTGAATAAAGCGGTTGGCTAGAATCAGCGCATCCGTAATGTCATGTGCTGTCATAATAGCATAGCCAATAAAGCCATGAATGGAAATACGCATTTGCGTACCCAAATGAAAGCCTAAAGTCGGTTCGCCGGTTAAACGCAGGGCATGCTGCATTAGTTCATTCGCAACAGCAGTCGGTATGCGGTAATTAGGATCAGCCAGCTGCTCACTGTTTAAACCGAAAGGTTCAAATAATGTATGGTCATTGTAGCCCCAGCGGGATACAACATCTAAAAGCAATAATCCATAAACACCAGGAATACCTTGGTCTTGACGTAGAGAAGGTGTTTTCATTTGCTATCCGTTGCAGTTTTTATCTTTTTCTATTTTTCCAAAGCTATATTGGCATGAAAAAATGCGAAGGACTATTAAAATTGTTGGACAATTTAACTGTCCAGCCTGCAGTGAATCCGCGGGGCTGGCTGTGCTATAAAATTGTTTGCAGGACATGCAGCCAATACTGTTGTTCTATCCCACAAGCGGTTCTTTTTTAAAGACAATAATCTTTGTGGTTGAAATAAAAAGAACATCGCCATGCTGATTGAGCGCCTGCGTCACATAAGTGACAATGGCACGGTCTGTTTTGCTTTTCGATGGCGCAATCGCTGTAATTTCAACTTCTACATGGAGCAAATCGCCAGGCCGCGTAGGGCGCGGCCATCTTAAGCTGGACTCTGAACCCACTAAGCCATTGGCAACGGGAAAACATTCTGTCCATAACCGCATAGTCACTGCGGCAGTATGCCATCCGCTGGCTGCTAGACCTTGGAAAATCGGGTGATCTTTTGCCTGATCTTCATCTAAGTGAAAGACTTGCGGATCATAAGCTTGGGCAAATTGCTTGATTTCCTCCAGCGTCATTTCATATTCACGGCTAATGAAGCGGTCGCCCACTTTTATATCTTCCAAATACAGCATGCTATTCCGTTCCTTTCTGTTCTTTGTTGCTTTCTTGCTCTATTAAAAAACCGCCTGTCTGCCGCTGCCATAAGTGCGCATAAATACCATTCATGGCTACCAGCTCTTCATGTGTGCCTTGCTCTGCAATTTTTCCTTGATCCAGAACAATTAAGCGGTCCATTTGCGCAATCGTTGACAGGCGGTGCGCAATGGCGATGACCGTTTTGCCGTGCATCAAGTCATTTAAACTGGATTGAATGGCTGCTTCTACTTCAGAATCCAAAGCGCTGGTTGCTTCATCTAAGATGAGGATTGGTGCATCTTTTAAGAACACGCGGGCAATGGCAATACGCTGCCGCTGTCCTCCGGACAGTTTTACGCCTCGCTCACCGACATAGGCGTCATAGCCGGTTTTGCCCCGCAAATCGACCAGCTGAGGAATGAACTCATCAGCTTTGGCTTTTTGCACCGCTTGATACATCTCTTGATCGGTCGCATCTGGACGGCCATATTTAATGTTTTCTTCTACAGTGCGGTGCAATAAGGACGTATCTTGTGTCACCAGAGCAATATTGCGCCTTAAGCTGTCTTGGGTAACATCTTCTATATTTTGACCGTCTATTAAAATACGGCCTTGGTCGATGGTGTAAAAACGCAATAAGAGCTGAATGAGGGTTGATTTGCCTGCGCCTGAACGGCCTACAATACCAATTTTCTCCCCAGGCTTGATGGTGATATTCAGCTGATCAAATACATTTTTAGTGCTGTAGGCAAAACTGACATTTTCAAATTTAATTTCACCTTTGCTAACTTGAAGTTCTTTGGCATCAGGCTTGTCCTGAATGCTGATTGGGCGGCCAAGGGTTTTCATGCCATCCTGAATTGTGCCGATATTTTCAAAGAGTGCAGAAGTCTGCCACATAATGAATTCAGCAATACTGCTCAATTTTAAAATCATGGCCGTAGCTGCCGCGATCACGCCGAGTTCAACTTGGCCCTGCATCCACAAATATACGGCCATGCCGATCACGCCGCCATACAGCACTATATTCAGAACACTGATGCTGATGGAGTAGCGTGCGCCAAAGCGCATTTGTTTAAACACCGTGGCCATAAACTGCTGCATTGAACTTTTTGCATACTGGCTTTCACGTCCAGCATGCGCAAATAGCTTTACGGTTTGAATATTGGTGTAGGCATCGGTGACGCGGCCAGTCATGACCGCCCGGGCATCTGCCTGTTCATTGGAAATGCTGCTGAGCTTTGGAATAAAGTAGGAGGCGGAACAAATGAAAAGTGCCAGCCAGAGCATCAGCGGAATAATCAGCATTGGAGAAATAGAGGCTAGAACAAAACTGACCGTAATAAAATAAATGAAGACGTAAGCCAGCATGTCTCCTAAAATAATCCAGAATTCACGCACGGCTAAGGCGGTTTGCATGACTTTGGCGGAAAGGCGGCCAGCAAAATCGTTATGAAAAAAGTCTAAGCTTTGCTGCAGCAGTAAATTATGAAAGCGCCAGCGCAGCCGCATTGGAAAACTGCTGTACAGCATTTGATGCTTTACAATAGTTTGCAAACTGGAAAAAAATACATTGGCCAATAAAATACAGGTTAGAACAGTCAGGTTTTGGCTATGATTTTGCAAAAATGTCTCTGGCTGGCTTTGGCTTAACCAATTTACAAGATCGCCAATTTTTGCATAAAGAAATGCTTCAAAACTTGCAGCCCCAGCTGTACAAAGCACAAGCAGCAATAAATAGCGTTTTACGCCGTTGGCCGCTTGCCAGACAAAGGGGAAGAATGTTTTCGGAAGAGGTTCATTCAAGCCTTTTTCAGGGTAAGGATCTACAAGCTTTTCAAACCATTTTAACATAGGTTTTACCTTTCTTCTCCAATGCGGCGCTATATAAGCGTCTCATAAAATTTCAATAATTTACAAAGTCTTAGTGTTCATTAAAATAGCATGTAAATACACGCAAACAGCAATAAACACATGCGAACAAACTTATATTTACACCCTGAGTTACGCCATAATAAAAAAAAGGTTTAAGGCGTAAATATATGGGCACTATTTCTAAAAGAACTCTATCTGACGGTACTTTGAGATATAGGGCTGAGATCCGTATTAACCGTAAAGAGTATCCAGTTTACAAGGAAAGTAAAACCTTTAGCACAAATAAACTTGCTGAAAAGTGGTTAAAGAAAAGAGAACTTGAGATAGAAGCTAATCCAAATGTTTTACATTCAAAAAAAGCCAACACTCCATTAACACTGTCTAATGCAATAGATCTCTATCTTGAGGAGGTTGGCGGGGTGTACACTAAATCCAAAGTAAATACGCTAAAATTAATAAAACGATTTCCGATTGGCAAAAAAAAGCTTTCTCACTTGTGTGCCACAGATTTATCGGATCATGTTGCTCTAAGAAATACATATTGCCCCAAAGTAAAAGTTGGGCCTATTTCGCCATCTACCATTTTGCAGGAGCTATTACAAATAAGAACGGTGATAACACATGCATCAATCATGTGGGATGCTGAAGTTAATATCCAAGTTTTTGACAAGACAACTGCGCAATTAAGAAAGACTCGAAAAATTTCTGCTAGTTTATCAAGAGATAGATTGCCAACTAATGATGAACTAAAACGTCTGATACTATTCTTTTATGATAAATGGACGTTAAAAAAATTTACACGATACCCAATGCATTTGATTTGTATGTTGGCAATTACATCGTGCCGTCGTCAAGCTGAAATTACACGCCTTGAGTTTAGGGATTTTGAAAAAGAATTTAATACATGGCAAGTTCGGGACATTAAAAATCCAAATGGTTCCAAGGGGAATCATAAGTCTTTTATCGTATCTGATGATTGCCAGAAAGTCATTGACCTGCTGATGCAGCCGGAAGTTAGAAAGCGGTTCAAGTCAAAAACAGAGGGGGTATATTTGGTGCCTTTAAGATCTCAAACTCTTGCTACTGAATTTCATCATGCCTGTAATGCGCTAGGTATTGAGAATTTAAGATTTCATGATTTACGCCATGAAGGATGTACGCAACTTGCTGAGAAGGGGTTAACGGTGCCGCAAATTCAGCAATACAGTTTGCATAGCTCTTGGCAGAGCTTGCAACGGTATGTCTCTCTCAAAAAGAGAAAAGCTCCGCTAACTATCGATGAAATGCTACATCTCATTAATGAAATGTAGCATGATCTTTTGCAGCCATCTCATACTGCTTATCTAGCGCCTCTGCAAGATCTCGAACGTGCACTAAAAATGGTGCACGTTTACTTTTATCGAGTTTAAAAACTGAGAATGGGAACTCTTGTCCATTTGCTCTTTTTAGCAGCTCTGCTTTTTTTAAATGAGGGTAATAATCCCTAGCCATTACTTCCAATGTTACAGTCATTGATCTGTATTTAATAAATAAGTAATCGACCGTACTTACCTGCAAGTCGTATCCTTTATTTTCCATCAAGACACCTTCTTCAGACTTTTCCGCACAGCCGCTGGCAACCCATCTGCCGCAGCCAATTTTTCATTTATAAGCTTGTATAACAATGTGACTAATTCAGCCGGCAATGTTGTTGTATGAAACATTCCTGATACATGGCGCGGTGCCAGGTCTTCACGGAATTCTTCTAAAAGTTCGATTTCTGCAGGGGAGAGTTCAGTCATTCTTTAATCCTCAATGCCTTCATATTCAGGAAACTCATCATAGAAAGCATCGTGCGGGGATTTTCCTTGGTTGTAGTCTTCGATCCACCCATCTTCATCCACATTGTCATGGCCAACATGCATATCAAAAAGTGCAGACAAGACATTAAACCATTCATCTTTAGACATAGAGTTTTTCATTGGCCTTGCTCCTGTGCTTCAATCACTTTCATCAACTTTTCATGCGCTTGACGAATGGGCCATCGATAGTTTTCTTCAATTCCAGGTATTTCACTATCTTTAACCTCAAATGGCAGCCCTTTATATTCTTCAACATAATCACAAACAAGCCGAACAACAAAAGGGCTCATCCACTCATCTGTAATGGTTTTCGGCACCAAAACAAATCCTTCCGGCACTTGGGCTTTGGTGGTGCGTTTTGCGCGTAACCACATCGCCCAACCAGTATTTAAAGACTCATAAGCAACCTTACGATCTTCCTCATCTGTGTTATTGACGCTTTCAGTTTTGATTTCATAATCACCGGTATTTTCATTGAAGTTGAAAAACGGTAGAAGATGAGAGTGAATTAATTCAGCTTCAAACAAAGGTTTTTCTTTAAGCCAAATAGCTTGTTTTTCTTTAATATCCATCACGCCACCTTCAACATAATTGCCTGAGCCTGAAGGCGCAGAACGAATTCCTTGCCATTCTTCAGCCATAATTTAAGGAACAGCTCAAAACGCTTTTGCGCTGCTTCATTCATATTCCCAAGCCGGTCTATTTTTAGTCCTGGCTTATTTGCTTTGGTGAAGATTGTTTCACCAAGGATTTTATTGATTACGCATTGATAATCATCATTTGCTACAAACATCGTGAAAGCAGGGATAAGCTGTTTAGGGCAAATCATTGAGCCACCTCACTGCCTTGATTCTCTAATTCAAAGCGGCGGCGTTTCACACAACCCATGAGCTTTGGCTGAATATCAGCATGTCTAGTAGATACTTCAATTTCCAAGCAATCCAATTCAGTCAAATCTTTAGCATTCTGAATTTGTACCATCAATGACGGTGGCTCTTTAACTTGAGCATTTTCAGGCGGATTTAGCTCATTTAAGCGCTTATGAATTGCATCAAGCAGGGGCTTGCGTTGCGCTTCACTCCACGGTTTTGTATAGCTGGTTAGGGTAGTCGCTTCCGTCGGTGTTTTGGCCATGGCCGCGCGGTTCAGTAAATCATTGAGCAAATTTTGATATTCAAGATCTTCGGCAGCCGCTGGTGGCTCAATACTGATTGACGGTTCAGCGACGGCTACTTCTGCCGGCTGAGTCTTTACTTCCGCATCAGGTGATATTGAATTTTGCTCATCTGTTGCGGTATCCGCTTTAACTTTACGGGTTCGAGTTTTACGGGTTTTTACTTCTGCAGTTTTAACGATTGGATGCGCGACCACGCGGCCAAATAGATCTGCAATTGCCTGCAGCTGCAGTTTGGCATTTTCTTCATCTGCCTGAACAAATCCATTGAGTAAGCTTTCATGGATTTCAGCATTTTTGGCATCGTATTTGGTGTGTACGATACATGTCGGCTGAACGATAAAAATATCTTGGCCATCGTTTAATTCAAAGGCATTTAATGGCTTGGTAAAACGGATGCCGGATACTTCCATCATTTCTAATTTTAGGCAAAACTCAAAACCTGCTTTACCAAAGATCGTCGCAGGGAATTGGTTCAGCTCATCAAAATCCAGCATGTCACCAACAGGCCGGCACATTACATGCTTGCCAGCCATCATTGCATTAAAAGCTTCGGTACCTGAAAGAATAGGGTTCATTGTTATATCCTCCAATTAACTATGCATACTGTTTGGCTGCGGGTTTTGATTCTGCTGTGGCGGTGCATCTGACCATCCCATTTGATCCGCACGGGCGCGGCAGGCCTGCCGAATCTGATTATTAAATTTAGTATTGCCAAAGGTATTGATAGCCTTATCCAAAGTTTCAGGCTTCTTGGCATTGCGAATAGACACCAAAGCATCCTGATAGCGCTGGTCTAATGGCTTCTGCTGAGGATTGTTTGCCTGCTGCTGCGCTGGCGGATTTTTGGGTGCAGATTGGCGTTGTTGTCCTTGATTTGATTGACCGCGGTTAGCCTGCTGATTCACTTGGTTGTGATATTCATCAGAATCATAGTCCTTGGTGTCGTCAATTAGGAACATGCCGTTTAGGGCATACTTGCGCGCGTAGGAGCTGGATGTGCCAAATGTCTGCGCAACGTCCATACCTTTCTTATCAATTTCTACACCTGCGTGCGCCGTAACAGTGGTTTCTTTGCCGTCTGCATCTGTAAAGACCACTTTTGCAGTAACCACAACTACTGGGCCAACTTGCTGCACTTCGTCTGTAATAACCAAAGTTGAATTGGTTGCCTGCAGCAAAGGCTTAACAGCTTCGAGAATGTCTTCGCAGCTGCGGTAGTGGTATTTACCAAAGGAGTTGTATTTACTCTTTGGCGCTTTTAATTCGAGCTGAATTTGCTGTAATGCGTTCATATTATTTCTCCCAGCTCAATTATTTAAAAGATGTGCCAAAGGCATCAGAGTTGTGTTTTGCAATCTTGTACTGCTCACATTCATGGCGTGAATTCCAGCGCTTGAAGCTATGGTGACGAGTCACACGGTCAAGCTTGCGCTGTGGGTTCAAGACACTTTTAACTGCAGTTTGGAATGGCAGTGAATTGACCAGATCTGCTGGAGCCGCTTTATGCATGCCGTTTTCAATTACAACCACGCAATATAACCAGGAGAAAACAGGGGCATTCTTTTCAAATACGTTGCGGTCGAAGCCTTTAGAAAAATCTGCAGAAACCTTAATGATGTATTCAGTACCATTCACATCCACCTTATAGCCATGGCTTAGGCGGCAGATGAAGCGGGCAGTGATCTTCTGAGCGCCGAGCACTTCATTTACATTGCGGCGGATCCAAGACTTTGCTGTCAGTGTGGCCTCGTCTACGCGGTTGAGTTCACCTGCAGTATTTAGGATGTAGATTTCACTATTCTTCACGCAGTAAACCGTGTTGCCCATACTGATGCGATGGAAGCCAGAAGCATCAAGGCCCAAGTCTTCGCGGAATGGTTTATCAAAAGTCTTGTTCATTAGGCAGCCTCCAGCAGTTTGTATTGGAGCATGTGGGCCACCAGCATTTGGTTGATGCTTAGATGGTCATTGAAGTCTGTAAAGTCGCGAATTGGATAGCCAGATGTATCCATGACTTTGTCTACAGATAGATTTGTGATTTCGGCATTGGTGAATTCGCTGCCGGGTACGCCGTATGAATCATCGATGCGTTCGAAGTCGAAGCTGACGTCTAGGGTAAAGCCGTCTAAGCGGACTACTGCAGTGCCTGAATTGGCAGTGTTGAATTGCATAGCGGCCACAGCGTTATACGCTGGGGTAATTTGATCATTGGACGATGGCATGCCGCGAAAGTCTGGCTGGTATGCGTATGCTAATGCGCCAATTGCGATGCTGGCTGTAAATATACTTACAGCAAAGCTATTGAATGGGGTGAAGGTTTTGTTCATACTTATCTCGCAGGTTTCTGTAAAAGCGCATTAGATTTCTCAGGTCAGTGCGCTTTTTTGTTGTCTGTGAGATAAAGGTAAGATAACTTACTTTTAGAGTCAAGTGTATTTAGTAATTAAAGTTACTTTTAATTGTTTTGTTTTATAGTAGGCAAAAGAAAACCCAGCCTAGGAGATTTAAAATAAGATCTTTACATGTAACTATATTTATGAAATTTGGAAATATTGCTTGAAACAATGGCCTTATCCTGGCACTCTTGCTTATGTTTTATTTGTTGTGTTTGTGGTATGAAGCCTCTACGTCCTACTTTTAATTTTTTAGACTTATTTGCTGGTGCTGGTGGTTTATCCGAAGGTTTTGTTCAAGCAGGTTTTGAATCTGTAGCTCATGTAGAGGCAGATGCTGCTGCATGTGCAACGCTTAAAACTAGGCAAGTATTTCATTGGTTGAAACAACAAAATAATATTCAGCCTTATGTCGATTATTTAAATGGTCAAATTTCTAGAAATGATTTTTGGAGTGTTGCACCTAAATCTATTTTGGACTCTGTGATTAATGAATTTATTGAGCCGAAAACTTTAGATTCTATTTTTGAAAAAGTTGATAAAAATTTAGATGGTAAAGAACTAGATTTAATTGTTGGTGGTCCACCATGCCAAGCATATTCACTTATAGGGCGCGCGCGCGGGAACATGAAGGATGACCCACGGAATCATTTGTATATTCAATACGCAGAGTTTTTAAAGCGCTATCAACCTAAGTATTTTGTATTTGAAAATGTATTAGGGCTATTGTCTGCTAGAGATCCTGATGGTGAGCTTTATTTTGATAAAATGAAGAAGCTGTTCAAAGAAATTGGTTATTCTATTGAATACAAAACTTTAAATGCAGTTGAGTTTGGAGTGCTTCAGAATCGGAAGCGTATTATTCTGATTGGAAAAAGAGGGCAGTATCATGAAAATTTCTATCCTGAGTTTATAAATGATATAGGGTATGCAACTGTTAAGGATGCGCTGACCGATCTTCCAAAAATTCAAGCTGGTGAAGGCTCTCACTTACCATGTGAAATATCAAAAAATCAGAGCAAATGGCTTAAATTAGCCAATATAAGTACTAAATTTCCTGTTACTTGGCATCAGTCTAGGCCAAATACAAAACAAGATTTAGAAATTTATAAGTCTGTGGTGCAAGTTTGGAATGAACATAAAAAAAGATTAAATTATAATGACTTGCCAGAAAGATTGAAAAGTCATAGAGTAACAACGTCATTTACAGATCGATTTAAAATCGTGGCGGCTGACTTACCAGCTTCGCATACTGTAGTTGCTCACATGTCAAAAGATGGACACCATTATATTCATCCTGATATTGAGCAAAACAGATCATTAACACCTAGAGAGGCAGCTAGACTGCAAACTTTTCCTGATGATTATTACTTTGAAAGTCAGAGTGGCAAACCAAGTCGTACAAGTGCCTATAAACAGATAGGAAATGCTGTTCCTGTATTATTAGCTAGAGTTATAGCAGAAGCGATAAAGGATAATTTGAAGAATGATTGATATTAAAAAATATGAATTTAAACCTCGAGCTCGTTTGCTAGCTCAGTTGGGTGATCAGCTTATAAAAAATGAGCATATTGCAGTAATTGAACTAATTAAGAATGCTTACGATGCAGATGCCACATTATGTGAAGTTATATTAGACGATTTTATGAATCCTCAAACTGGTACTATTATTATTTTAGATGATGGTAATGGTATGGATATCGATATTGTCGAAAATGCATGGCTTGAGCCTGGTAGTGACTCGAAAGTAAATTCTGATAACACTCCAAAATTTTCTCCAAAATATAAAAGGTTACCAATTGGAGAAAAAGGAATTGGGCGATTTGGTGTTCATAAACTAGGAGATGTTATTCAACTCATCACAAAAAAAGAAAATTGTAAAGAAGTTGAGGTTAATATTGATTGGAAAAATATTAACAATGTTAAATATTTAAAAGATGTACCTATTCAGGTTATAGAACACGATATTCCAACTGTATTTAATGAGTCAGAAAATCAAACCGGTACTAAAATTATTATTAAGGGACTTAAAAATAAATGGGATAGACGAATGGTTCGTGAACTTGCACGAACTGTAAATTCATTAAAATCTCCGTTTGTAGCAACAAGTCAAAAGTTTGAACCAACATTAACATTGAAGCAAAATAGTGATTGGTTATCAGATTTACAAAGTTGGGAAACAGTTAGAGAAAGAGCCTTATTTAAATTTAAAGTAGTTTTTGACGGTACAACAATACAAAAATTTTATTATGAGTTTATGCCTTGGTCTGAAATGTTGGATAAAATTTCTCCAAGAAAGATTGATATTACTTATCCTCTTATAAGTGAAAGCATAACCCTTTATGAGATCGAAAATAAAAATAGAAAACTAATTAATTTAGATGCTTATAAAATTGGAAAAGTTCAATTTGTCGGTTATATCTTTGATTTAGAAGCCGTTGTAATGAATTACGGCATCGCTGATAAAAAAGGTTTCAAAGATATTCTTAGAATGCATACTGGTGTAAAAGTTTTTAGAGATAGTTTGCGGGTATATGACTACGGTGAACCTGAAAATGATTGGTTGGGATTAGATCATCGTAGGTTTCAAACCCCTGCAAAGGCAGTAAGTAATAACCTTTTAGTTGCTGCGGTTCAGGTAGACAGAGATGCAAGTTTTGATTTGCAAGAAAAAACAAATAGAGAAGGCTTTGTTGAAAATGAGGCTTATTACGCCTTTAAAGGTGCAGTACTACATGTTCTAGATTTAATTGAAAAGCTAAGACAAGAGGATAAAATAAAACTTAGACTTGAGTTAGGTGCAAAAAAAGAAAATAAAACAGTTGATTATATTATTAATGAAACTAAAGAATATGTTGAGAAAAATGTAAAAGATACACCTGTTAAAAATGAAATTGTAAAGTATTTACAAAAGATTGATTCAGATTATAAGTCTGTTAAAGAAAATCTTTTACATGCTGCTGGTTCTGGGCTCAGCCTTTCAATTGTAGTTCATGAAGTTGAAAAAATCATTTATGAGGTTGAAAAACTACTTAAAGTTGAGAAAGCATCTGAAAGAGCTAGGCATTTAGTAGAGCATTTATCTTTAATGATTGAAGGCTATTCTGAGTTGTTAAAAAAATCAGCAAGAAAAGTTCAATCATTAAGCACAGTTGTAGATCAAGCTTTATTTAATACTGAATTTCGGCAGATGTCACACAATGTTGAAGTTATTAGTAAATATAAAGAGCGTAAAGATATTAAAATAAAGATTTCAAAGAATTTAATATTGGGTAGTTTGCAGAATGTTTTTGACAACTCATTTTATTGGTTAGGAAGAAAGTTTGATGAATTAAATGCACCTTTAGGCTCAAAGAAAATATATATTGATTTTCAAGAAAGTAAGCACAAATATCATCTTATTATTGCTGATAATGGTACTGGGTATCTTAGTTCAGATAAATCATTACTTATAGAGCCTTTTGTTTCATACAAACCTAATGACTCTGGTATGGGGTTAGGTTTGCACATTGCTAGTCAAGCTTTACTTGCAAATAATGGTATTTTAGAATTTCCAGATTTTAATGATTTTGATATTCCATTGGAATTTAATAATGGCGCAATTGTTGTGTTTAGTTTTAATAAAGTTTAAGGCATAGTAAATAATGATTTTACCAGAAAATGGACGTATTATTATCATTGATGATCAAATTGATCAGGCATTACCATTAATTAATTATTTATCTAAAAATGGTTTACCTTTTAAATATTTTAGTGGTAATCAAGAGGAACTCCCATTAAAGGGGGAAGGTTTCGATGATATAAGAATAATTTTTTTAGATTTAAATTTACTAGATAATAAAATACCTGATAAATCACATTTTTCTCAATTAAAAGGTGTACTAAATCGTATTGTTAATTCAGTTTGTCATCCATACTTACTTGTAGTGTGGACTAGACATGATGATAAAATTTCAGATTTAGAAAGCTATGTTTTTGATGAAACTGGTGGTATGGATAAAAAGAAACCGTTTCATATAATGAAAGCAGATAAAATCTCTTTCTTTGATTTGGATGGTACTAGAGTTGATACTGGAGATTATAATAATCTCAAAAAGTTTTTAGAGGATGAATTAAGTAATTTTTCTGAATTAGAGTGTTTATATAAATGGGAAAATCATATTCATAATATTACTAATCAAATTGCATCCGAGTTCTTCCCTCCGGAAGTTAATTACAAAGATTGGGCTATTAAGACTAGAGGGCTTTTAAATATTTTTGCAAAGGCAAGTATTGGGCGTCATTACTCAACTTCGGATGACACTACTAAAGTTAATGCTGCATTTGAAGTAATTAATCAGCTTTTTATGGATAAATTGGAAACAAGTTTTTACTCATTGACTCATAATTTAGATCTAACACAAGATGATAACGGTCTTGTTTTATCCAAGTTAGAAATTAACTCCAAATTATTGACAGGAACACCTATTAAAAAGGATGCAAGGTATCCTGGTACAGTTGTTCTTTGTGAAAATGATAGATTCAAAAAAATAATATTTGATAAGATAATTTTGCGTGATCCTAGTGAGAATTTTTTTCAGCATAATGAATTAATTGCTGATTTTGTTGACCTTGTAGATGAAAAAAGAACAGCTCTGATTGATGAGTATTATAAGAAAAATAAGATAAATATTAATGAGTTAAATGGTGATCAAATAAAGAGTGCGAAGCAAGATGCTGTAGCTAATCTAAAACAGATTAATCATAATGTTAATTTTAACGATTTAAATAAGCGTGTTCAGAAACAAACATGCCGACAAAAAAAAGATAGTTTATTTAGCGATGCTATTCTTATTGAAGTTTGCATTGACCCTTTATGTGACTATGTACAACAAAAAGCTTTTTTTCCAAAAATTGCGAAAGGATTAATTGTAAGAAGTGAAATGAAAGAGTTAATTGATGTAAATACCGAGGCTCTCTATATTTCACCAGATTTTATTTATGCAGATAAAGAAGTATTTTTAGTTTTAGATTATCGATATTTACAAACTCTAAATGAAAACAATTCGATTGAATATTCTAATTTAAATACACCTTTTCGCTTAAGATCTACTTTATTAGCGGATATCCAATCTAAGTTTTCTAGGCACGTGAATAGACAGGGGATTCTATTTTTATAATCAAATATAAGAGGGGTGTATTGGTGATTGCACTATACATCCCTATACAATCCAACAACTTTACCCACCAATTTACAACCATCTTCCAAAGCTATCGCTTTCTCAGACCATTCGGGGTTTAGCGGTTGCAAATACATATTGTCTGTTTCTACGATCAGCTTTTTAAACGTTGCTGCTTTGTCGCCTTCACAAGAAACAATGACAAGATCCCCAGTTTTTAAATCATTTACCTGAAAGTCAGGATTTACATAAATTTTGTCGCCAGGGCGGAAGTCAGGGAGCATGGATTCGCCTGAAACTTCTAAGCCATAGCCATGCTTGCCGCATTTAGGATTTGGCGGCAGCCATTCTTCAAACTGTGTACCCGCAGGCACAGCTTCGACAGTGGTCCATGTACCGGCTTGAACCCAAGAGATGACAGGTACAAGACGACCTGAAATAGGAAAAGGGGTGGATATATTCGCGTCTAAATCACCTGAAGACTTACCACTTAAGAGAAAGTCAGGTGTTACTGATAGGGCTTTGGATAACGCCATTAGGCTTTCGTGTTTAGGGAGATTATCGTCTTTCTCCCAATAAATTACAGAAGTTTTAGATACACCAATAGCATCAGCAAGCTGTTGCTGAGTCACCTTTTTCGTTTTTCTTAATGCTTTTAGGCGTGTACCAAGTGTTTCCATAATATTGGTCCATATTTGATGTAAGGAATCTTACCATTTGACTAGGTAAGTTTTATGCTGTTTAATAAGGTAAGAAAAGTTACCTTTGTGGGTGAAATTAATGACAAAACAAGAAGCTCTAAAGCTTTTGAATTGTAGTGTCGCAGACTTGGCTTTGAAGTTAGAAATTAGTTCTCAGGCTGTTAGCCAATGGCCAGAAAAGAAAATTCCATTGATGCGCGAATATCAAATTCGTGATTTGGCAAAAGGCAAAGTCCCTATAAAGCGTTCTACCCAAAATAGTAATAAACCCGCCATCCAATAAACACGTTCAAAAGGAACTGCCATGAACATATTGGATGCCGCTTATCACACCGTCCGCCAATTTAAAGGCGGGGCAGCCGCACTCGCTGTCCGAATGGGCATGCGCAGCGTTGCAGTGCTCAACAGCAAAGTGAACCAAAACACAGAGACACATCACCTCACGCTGATGGAAGCCTCAACCATTATGGCCATTACAGGGGATTACCGAATACTGCAGGCCTTATGCGCCGAGCACGGGAAAGTGGCCATCAATCTGCCGAATATCCCTGAATGCAGAGATACCGCGCTGACGGATTTGGTTTTGAGTGTAGGCATGGGCGGTGGGGATATATACGCGCTGTTCAAAGAAATGATGGCGGACGGACGGATCACCCGCGGCGAGGCCATAGATATGTCCAAGGTCATCCATGCCATGCATGAAGTCTTGGCAGAGCTCGAGGCGCAAATAAACAAATGCGTAGAGCAATAAAAAAGCCCGACCGGGCAGATCAGGCTTTATGGATTCATCAAAATTTGGAGAAATTGAATGAACAAAACAAAAGTAGCACAGCGCAATTTAGGCAACAACCAACTTGGTAAGACAAACAACAAATCGCAACATGACTTAACACGGAATATTGAAAGCCGTGAATTTGAACTCGGCCTAGCCACAGACGATGCATATGTGAAAACTGCAGATGATTTCTTGGCTGGTGATGTAGTCGTGTTTATCGATAACTCTAAAACAGACCGCTTAATGACTGTGCATAAAGTGCAGGGGAATAGTGTGCTGCTGGATGGCAATAGAAACTTTGCATTAACCCACCTCATTCGTTCTGCCACAACTGCAGAGCTTAAAGCTAAACAACGGCTGCCGGCGCCAGCAGCGCTATTTGTCTCTGCCAGCCATGAAACCGTTAATCAAGATGAATCCATCTATCTGCACCGTGCCTTAGGCGCACAAGGCTGGGTCACATGAGCCATGCATTTCAAAAGATATTAGATCAAAAGCAGCTTCATAGCATTCAGTCGTGGCATGAGCCCGCGCTGCATCTGCTGAATGAGTTAATGGAAGCAGCTAAACGCAACTTACGAAAGCGAAACTACAGCGAAGCGAATGCAGCTATACAGCGCGATATTTACCGCGAACAGCTGCAGTGCAGATACCGCATACCCATGTACACCGTTCTTGAAATTGAAAAGAGCATGGGCCGCGCGGGTGTTATTGAATTTATAGGCGGAAGCTTTGTGAAGCCAGCGGTAAAGAAATTATGAATACAGATCCAAAGAAAAATGCGCTGATTTTAGATCCGTGTTGCGGAAGCAGAATGTTTTGGTTTGATCGCACTCATGCCAATGTCATTTTTGGTGATATTCGTGTTTTAGAACAGCAGCTTTGTGATGGCCGTGAATTGAACATAAAACCAGACAAGCAGATGGACTTTAGGGCTTTGCCATTTCATGACAACAGCTTCAAGTTAGTTGTATTTGATCCTCCACACCTAACAAAGGCAGGGTCAAGCAGTTGGTTGGCAGCAAAGTACGGCAAGTTAAATGAAAGCTGGCAAGAAGACTTGCAGCAAGGTTTCACAGAGTGTTTTCGTGTGCTTGAAGAGTTTGGTGTGTTGATATTCAAGTGGAATGAAACTCAAATCAAAGTCTCAGAAATATTGAAGCTCACACCTAATAAACCCTTGTTTGGCCATATCAGTGGCAAGCGTGCAAATACGCATTGGATTTGCTTTATGAAAGGAGTAGGTCAATGAGCTTAGATGCAACGATTTGGGCTTGGAAGGCTGACGTAGACAGCTCAACCCAACGCCTCATTTTGCTATCGCTTGCAGACAGGGCCGGCGAAGATCATAAATGCTATCCCAGCATTATGCGTATGGTAAAAGATACGAAAATGAACCGTAAAACGATCATCAAAGTGCTTGATGATCTAGAGCGGAAATCGCTCATAAAATTTACTGGCAGCATTGTCGGAAATGGCGTGAAAGTCTATCAATTGATAGGCGTGATGGGTCGCGAAGATGAGCCAACCAGTACCAAAAAAGGAACTAGTGGTAAAAACGGAACTGGTTCCAATTTAGGTACAGGTTCCAATATTGGTACTAGTACCGAAAACGGTACAGGAACCAGTACCAATATTGGGACCGAGACCAGTACCGAAATTGGGACACAGAATCTCCCAAGGAATCTCCCAATAGAATCTAAAAATAAAAAAGACTGGCTTTGCTTTAAAAAACTTCGTGAAGAAATTTATCTGGCAGATCCCGATTTGGATTTTGAATATCTCATGACGGCAAGTTGGGGAGATCGGGAAAAACGCGCATTTGAAATTTACAACGCAGACAAGAATCTTTGTGATGCACTGATGAACTTCCATTTTGCAGATTGGCTGATTCACGCATACCGAACCAAGTATTCAAAACCTGCAGCTGGCCATCAAGCCAAAGCTGGAGATTCAAAACCGCAGCACCTCACTGAAAAACAGATTGCTGCCTTCGCACAGAAACTTGCCCATCATAGTGAATTCGCCAGCAAGTTCAGTGAACCTGGTGACAGCTATGAAAAACTGGCTGCCAAGATTGCCGTCAAGCTTGAAGATCCAGCACAAGCCAAAAAATGGGAGAAATACCTCAAGCAGGTGGGCTTCACTGGAACGATCGCAGGGGAAGCAGCATGAATATGTCATTTCTACCACACGAATTAATCGTTGATAACTTTGCCGGAGGCGGAGGCACCAGCACGGGTCTTGAGCAGGCATTTGGGCGCCCGGTTGATATCGCAATCAATCACGATCCTAAGGCACTCGCAATGCATCGTATAAATCACCCCGACACGAAGCATTACTGTGAAAGCGTATGGGATATTGATCCGGTTGAAGTGACAGGTAATCAGCCTGTCGGTCTGGTTTGGCTGTCGCCGGACTGCAAACATTTCTCAAAAGCGAAAGGCGGCAAGCCAGTAGAAAAGAAAATACGTGGCCTTGCTTGGATTGCATTGCGCTGGGCTGCTAAAGCGCGACCGCGAGTCATCATGCTGGAAAATGTTGAGGAATTTAAAACTTGGGGCCATGTTGGTGAAGATGGAAAGCCATGTCCAAAACACCGAGGGGAAACCTTTCAAAGTTTTGTGAAGGCGCTGAAACGCCAAGGCTATGAAATTGAATGGCGTGAGTTGCGCGCGTGTGACTATGGTTCACCAACGATTCGCAAACGTTTCTTCTTAATTGCCCGCCGTGACGGAATTAAGATCCAATGGCCAGCAGTTACGCATGGCAATCCAGAAAGCATCCAGGTGCAAAAGGGCCATTTGAAACCATGGCGCACGGCCGCTGAATGCATTGACTGGTCAATTGAGTGTCCGAGCATTTTCAACCGCCGCCGTCCGCTGGCTGAGGCAACGATGAATCGTATTGCCAAAGGGGTTGAAAAGTTTGTCTTGAATTCTGGCAATCCATTCATTGTGAAGGCAAATCACACTGCATCTTATTACCGCTACTTCAGAGGCCAATCCTTGATGAGTCCTTTGCAGACTATTACAAGCGCACCAGGCTTTGCGATTGTGGCGCCGGTCTTAACTGAATGTGCCAATGCTTCAAACCCTCGTTCAATGCCAATCAATGAGCCGCTGCGGACGATCTGTGCGCAAGTCAAAGGCGGTCATCATGCTTTGATGGTCAGTCATTTGTCAAAAATGCGAAATAATTGCATCGGGCAGGCAGCTGATGAGCCGTTGCATACCATTACCAGCGGCGGCGGCCATTTTGCTGAAGTGGGGGCTTTCTTAACTGCATTTTATGGCAATGAAAAAGATGGAAATTCAGTACAAGAGCCTTTGCGAACTATTCCAACCCGTGACCGCTTCGGCCTGGTAACGATCAATCAGCAGCAGTATCAAATCACGGATATTGGCTTCCGCATGCTGCAGCCGGCTGAACTCTTCAAAGCGCAGGGCTTCCCAGCTTCATACATTTTTGATCGTGGAATTGATGCGTGTGGGGTGGAGATCCGGCTCACAAAGACTGAGCAGACACGTATGGTTGGCAACTCAGTTTGCCCGCAGTTGTCACGCGCATTGGTTGAAGCCAATTTCAAACATGAGCTTGCGTATCGAGGTGCCGCATGAACGAGCGCCAAGCCAATTACGCCAAGGCTGCAGTGCTAAACCGCGGTATAGACACACTGCTGGCAATTAAGCATATGCCAGTAGCCACAACAACAGAGATTCAGCAGCAGGTAATGCCGGATTTATCGCGCCGCGCGGTGCAACGGTATCTAAAAACGCTTGCTGATATTGGGTTGATTTACATCGTCGGCAGCGGTGATCGTGAATATCGCTATTACTTGAGCGGGAAAGCAAAGCAATTATTTGGGGTGACAGCATGAATCTAAATAAAAAACAGCGTGCGGAACTCAAAATGAAATTCGGTGGCCATTGTGCTTACTGTGGCTGTGAGTTGGGAGATAAGTGGCATGCGGATCATATTGAGGCAGTGGATAGGGTTTTGGCGTGGTGCCCAAAGCGCGGCGTTAAATCTACTGGTGAAATGCATAACCGACATCTAGATACTATTGAGAACCTTAATCCCTCATGTGTTCCTTGCAACATCAATAAGCATTCAATGAGTCTTGAATCGTGGCGTAAGTCTATTGAGCACTATCGCGATGTTCAGTTGCTTCGTGATAGCACACATGCGCGTCATTTACATCGTTTTGGCTTAATTGAGATTAAGTCTGATCCAGTGGTGTTCTTCTTTGAAACTTGGCGAGGTGACAGTGACTAACATCTCACTCGCTGAATATCACTCTCAATATGCACCCAAGGCTAAAGCTAAATCAGGGCGCAGCAAATACAACGCACAGCGTATTGAAAAGGATGGAATGAAGTTTGATAGCGTCAAGGAGTACAAGCGCTATATCGAGCTTACAGCGTTAATGCAGCGGGGTGAAATTTCAGAGTTACGGTGTCAGGTCAAATTTGAGCTGGCGCCGAAAGTAAAGATTCAAGGTGAGAAGCGAGCTAAACCCGCGCTGCGGTACTTTGCAGATTTCACATACATCGAAAATGGGGCCTTTGTGGTTGAGGATGTGAAGTCGGCGATAACGCGGAAGTTGGCGAGTTATCGCAATAAGAAACACTTGATGAAAACAGTACACGACATCGATATTAAAGAAGTATGAGGGCAGGGTATGAATGCAGCGGCAAAAATTGAAGTGATGGATTGGTCAAAATTAACGGCTGAAGACTGGTTTAAGCAGTACGGGGCATACATTCAAACCTGTCGCATGAAATCAGGTAATGCGCCTGATACATTGGGTGTAAACCAAATCTATTGGCTAATTTGCGAGAATAATAAAGGGGTGGCGCCTCGCAAGAATCAGTTAACGTGCCAAATAACCGACTATGAAGCAGATGAGGTGCATAAGCTGATTATCAATCTAAAGTTTTCAAAACGCATATGTGATTCTGCGAAAGTAGCGGTCAATCTTTTCATTGAGAAGAATATCCGTGGGATGTCACTTAGACAAATGGAAAACGAATTCAAGCTTGGGAAGACTTCGATCGATAATATGATTTTTGCAGGCAAGTATTTTTTAAATGGGCACGATAAACGATTAAGAATCAATTGACTGTCCGGACAGCATATGGCATATTTCTGTTATAGTGACCGAAGTGTATATAAAGCGCTAAAGTAAATTGAAAGCTCGCCAAATGGTGGGCTTTTTTTGACATTGTTTGTTCATAAAAATAAGCGATAATGACTTTTTTGTTTTTGAGCTTTAACTGAAATGGCAATTTTAACTCTCAGTAAATTAGATGATACGCTCAGTGAATTAGCAGTTAAAGGCAAAAAACCTGAAAAGATTTTGTTGGGTTATAAAGCATATAGCGAGCTAATGGATAATCGTGGATTTTTTGAGGAAGTCGCGGGTTCAGCTATGGATCCAAACAAACGAAAATATAAAAATATTAAAATTAAGGTTACCCAAGACGAATACCAGTTTGAAGTGAAGTGTTCAAAAGAGTAGATTTAGATATCAAGGAAATCTCGCTAAATGGTGGGCTTTTTTTAGGATTCAAAGTTTATATACCCGCAGCCCTAATCTAGCGGGTATTTTTTTACCAAAAGTTACATGAATATTTGAATAAAGCATACTAGAATGCTTGGTATTAAGTATTAACTTCTCCACGAATGCTAATACAATTTTTATCCTGCAGCTTCCCCCCAGAGGTTGCAGGCTTTTTTATGCCAGCTGTTTTAATCCTAGCGGTTTGAAAATGAATCCAGCTGGCACCATACATACGCCATTGGCTCAGTTGGATAGAGCGATCCCCTCATAAGGGGTAGGTCACAAGTTTAATTCTTGTATGGCGCGCCAGATATAACAACGGAAGCCCGGTCATTTGATCGGGCTTTTAAATGTGAAATTAATTTACCGTTTGGTATATTTAATAATTGTATTATGTTGAAAATCAGTTACTATTATCGTATAAACAGATTCACCATGGCATGTAGTGCATTTAGTTTATAGCCTGTTTCTTTCTCCAAGAGGGCAGGCTTTTTTATTGCCTGATTTTTAAATAGTTCGAATTCGATCCTTTTTAAATGGTGTAATCCCACCAAATCACAACCATATCGTTGAGGGCAACAATATGCTTCAGTTTTTTAAATGCTTATTCGGCTTTCATGGCGTGACTGAAATTCAACATTGTAAGGATGGGGATATAGGGTTTTGCCGAGATTGCCTTAAGGTTAAAGAAATAAATTAACTTGCCGAACGTATTACGGCATATAAAACCCCGTCGCACTCTAGTTGTTGGCGGGGTTTTTCTTTTCGAGCGGGTTTGACTCGGAGTGAGATGCTGGCGATTGACGGTTTCATGATAAAGCTCAAGGTAAGGTTTTTTGATTTTATAGTAAAAATATGTTACTGATTTATTTGTAAAAACTATTGAATTATTGTGATTAAGCCCAAAGTAGTGATTTAATAACTATTATTAGGAAGCTTGAATGCCCTTAATTACAGTAGAGAATGGAAAATATCTGAATCCAGTTGCAACTAAATTGATTTTAACCGGTGAGCAAAGTGTTGTAATTAATCTTGAGAGAGAGGAGGTCTTCTCTGTTAAGCGGGCATTTTGTGTAGTGAAGCTTGCTGAGTACTACCTGAAAAATAAAGAAAAATATGGTGAGCCTAGTGATTACTTAAACTATTTATCCGGTAATTTTAATCTAATAAATATAGGTACCTTAAATGGAGTTATTTTGGGGACAGAGTTAAATGCAAGGTTCATTGGTAAGCTAAAAAAGCATATTCAAATTCTAAATTTAGTTGAATGGCACAGAAAGTACGGAAAATTAAAAGATCTATAAAACCACCTTTGGGTGGTTTATTAATGGGCGCAAAAATTATAAGATGTATCTAATATACATATTTAAAGAGAATATATATAATGCAGGTTGCTAAATAGCATCCTAAATCAGCGCAAATGATAAAGGTGGAGCCTCATAGGGAACTATGGGGCTTTTTTAATATCTGGAGAAAAGTCATGCCCAGTTCCAAAAGTTTGCTGATTAGCTAAAGACTGTTTAAGCAAACGCGTTTAGACCCCGCGAAAGAGGGTACAACCCATGCAGTTCATTGAGCATGAAAAGGATATGCAGGAAAGTGACAATCAGAATTGGGAGTGATGCCCCGACCAAAAGTTGATAATGAAACCGAAAATTGATGAGTACCGTGCCTATTAGGTGGCAATCAAAGTAGGGAGTAGCCATGGACCGCAGCATAGGACTGCTGTGGTAGCTATGCCGGCTGTTTCATCCTAATTGGTTTAAAAAAGTATATCGTTCGGATGTTTCTTTATCTCCAAAATGATTAAAACTAGGGCAAAAAGAGAAATGATCCCAATTATTAAGAATGGTATATTTTTTAAGTAGATCTCAATCAATAAGCTAAAAATCATCATCCAGAAAGTAAGTAGAAATAATGCTATAAGCATGTAGATATTCTTCATGGTTCCTCTCCGTCATGGTTTGTCCCCATACTTAATATAGTGTGGTGATGAGTTTTATATGAAGAGGATTTAAAACTTTCCGCCGAACGTATTACGGCACATAAAAGCCCTCTACATCATCTAGAATGCGGGGAGTTTTAATCATGCAAAAATTAGAAATTTATCACTAGCTCTTGATGGAAGTAGTGCATGTGATTTAATATATTTAAGATTCAAAAATATATTAATAAACGACTTATAACTTAATGAAATATTTATATAAAAAAGTATTCTTTGTGGGGGTGTCATAGTTTTTTGTTTAATCTCAACTTATGAATATATGTCTGCTAGAGTCCACACTAATCGAATTGAGAGTGTACTTTTTTATGATAAAAGTGTGGAATCGGAATATGGAAAAATTCGAGCATATAAAATAATAAAATGGTCGCGAACCTTTGATGATTTTGGTGCAAATTGGTTGCACTATCAGCTTTATTTATATGGCAATAAAAAAAATGGCTATGTATGGTTGGTAATGGAAAAAAGCCTGATCAATTAAAATTTACCTATAAGATTGAGTGATTTTTCAGTCAAGTTAACTTGGGTTGAATATTCAATGAGCGCAATACGTGGACGAGAAACAGTATTAACTCACTACCTGTAAAAAACCATTATAAGAGAACCCTGTACTAAGCCATTGCCTAAGGCTAAAGAGGTATATTTAGATGTGAAGAGAGTTTCGAGCAATCTCTCGCGCACTTTAGGACCAAATACGAAAAAATATTCAGTTTAAATCCACTAAGCATCGGGAATATCGAAAAATAATGCCGCAGCGGCACTAAGTCTTTATATTTAAAATAAAGTTTGCTATGTAACTATTTAAAGCGTATAAAGCTAACTCGTTGATGCGGGATGGAGCAGTCTGGTAGCTCGTCGGGCTCATAACCCGAAGGTCGTTGGTTCAAATCCAGCTCCCGCTACCAACGAAAAAGATTCAAAGTTTATAACCTAGATTGCTTAATGCTTTCTAGGTTTTTTTTATAGCGGTTTAATTTATTCATAGCAGCATATTTGGAATTCATTTAGGTGTTGGTTATTACTGGGTTTTTCTTAATCTAAAAATTAAAGTTAGATATAAATAGGTTAAAAGGCTAGGGTCTGTTATAGTGGGCTCGATCGAATCCGTAAGCGGAACGGTAGTGTTTGAGTTGTTATAGGAATTGCGTATTCCCTTCAAAATCTCAGGTGTTCACACCGAATTCAAACAGTTAACGCATAGCATGAATTCGCATCATGCCGATCAAGGGAAGCCCACAGCTATTAGTGGGTTTTCCTTAAGTATTTTTCCAAGATACTAATTTAATTTTATATCTTTTTTCAAAATCTCCAAGCTACTGTAAATACTATAAGTTTAAATATCTTCTTAAGTGAACTATCTCCAACCTTGCAATTGGTTTTATCTTTTAAAGACTGTTTCTGTTTACAAAAGCTCAATATATGAGTGATTAAAATGAACATTAAAAATGGCTGGACTACAGCCGCAGCGATCAATGGTGATGTCATACGAGTTAACATCATCCCGTTAAATAAAGTTCAAAGCACAATGAGTGGCCTCACTTTGGTTGAAGTTGCAAAACAAGTTGAACTTGAGTCAGGCAAAAAAATTGAACTGAATTTAGATGGTAAATCTTTTTATACTGAATTGAATAAACTTTATAAATTGTATTCTTAATTCTTTAACACTATTCAATCCATCACAGAGTAAGAGTTTTTAATTTATCTTTTATTTTCTTAAGCTCAGAGTATTTCAAATTTTGCTCTATCACAAAAATTTATAAGGAAAAGTATATGTCTAATTTAACTACTGGCACTGTTAAGTGGTTCAATGATGCAAAAGGTTTTGGTTTTATTGCGGCAGATAATGGTAGTGACGTTTTTGCTCATTTTTCTCAAATTATGTCAAATGGCTTTAAAACATTAGCTGAAGGTCAGCGAGTGCAATTTTCAGTATCTAAAGGGCAGCGTGGATTTCAAGCAAGTGAAATTGTCGCGATTGATAATTAATCTATGAATATTCCATTAGAAAAAGTTCTAGTAGATGTGGTTGATCAACATGGCGCTGTATATACAGTCGAAGCAATGTGCGACAGATCAAATGATGAGCCTAATAGTTTTGGTGATTGCATCAGGTATATACAAATAGCTGATGAAATAATTAAGCCTAGCTTTGATTTACATTTTCATAGTAATGAAACTGGGAAAATTTTTAAGTTACCTTGATTTCTATTATGTAATTCAAAAAACCTCCTTCGGGAGGTTTTTTAATGGGCCCAATATATGAACGCATATGACTATTTTTGGAAAACTAAGAAACGCCCACCTAAAACGAAACCACGTTCTAAACCTTTACCTAAGGCCAAAGAAAAATATCTAGAGGCTGAGGAATATTTCGAACAAGCGCTCAATGTCCTGAATATCAAATACGAAAAGAAATTCCAGTTTAAATCTACAAAGCATTGGCGTTTTGATTTTCATCTTATTGAACATCGAATTTTAGTTGAGATTTCAGGCGGGCCTTGGTCTGGTGGGCGTGCTGGGAAACTGGCAAATAAGGCTTGGAGCTTGGATCGTTACGATGACGCTGCTGAAATGGGCTTTACCGTAGTGCGATTGGAATCTGCGGAACGTTACAGGATTGAAGAATCAGGCCCATTGCAGATTGATTCTTATCGAGCATCCCAATGGCTGAAAGATTTAAAAAGGCAGATATTCAATGGCACAGATCAGACCATTTCCTCCGGCAGACTTAATTGACCGCGCTGAAGAACAAGAAGCAATTCTGCTTGCGCCCGCCGTGGACTTGAAAGACTGGGTGATTAAGAACTGGCTGACCATTGGTGGGGAACTTCATAACCCGGATCACAACCATATTGCTGAGCTGCTTCATGATGACGAGAACTTTTTGGCATTTGCGTGGGCTTCATCGGCAGCTATGGCTAAAAAACGGATGGTCTTGGGCCAGTGTGAAAAAGTGATGTTTAACCAAGGTGGGTGGAAAAAGGCGCGGCAAGAGCAGCAGATGCGCGACTGGTTCGGC
>NZ_JAGFEU010000006.1:0-172848 GCF_039655955.1 Acinetobacter sp. CWB-B33 | reverse complement strand
TTAAAACCAAACTCAATCAATTCAATCAAGTCTTTGTTTCTTAAGAAGTTTTAATCTTCATCACCGCCGATGGATGTGCATTCTACAGCATTTCCTACCCCATGCAACCCTATTTTTTAATTTGCTTGATTGAGTGCTTAAATTTCAAACCATAAAAACAATAAACTGCTGATAATTATGCATAAATTAATTAAAATTAGTTTTCACCAATCGCTTTTGCATCTAAATAAGCCAGAATCATCATCGATAACTCCAACTTAAGCTGCTGTTCTGTAATAAGAAAGTTATTATTGCTGACATAGCGCATCATAGTAAACAGGGTACTGTTGATAATCACAAAAGAGCGGTTTTTCAAAGTTTCAAAGTCCCAGTGCCGGTAATAGCGGTTAAATAAGTACATGCCAACTTCAAAAAAGTGCTTTTCCAAAACCTGAGATGCACCTGAATGACTATACACATGCCAATGTTTCAATATTTCAATTAAAAAACCCTGATCTGCTTTGAGCATGTCAAAACCGAATTGAATGGTCAGCGGAATGATGTCATGAATTTCCTGATCACCCTGCTCAACCACCGCCTGCTTCAGCGCTATGCCCAGCTGTTCTGATTTGCGGAGCAGCAGCTCCTCAACAATCTGCTCTTTATTTTCAAAATATTGATAGATCGATCCCACACTCACCCCAGAGCGCTCTGCAATTTTGGGCGTGGTCAGATAAATCAGCCCCTCTTGCGCAATGCACTGCTGCGCTGCCTGCAAGACATGCTCCACAATTATTTTAGCTCTCTGCTGCTGCGGTTGTTTTCTCATCATTATGACCTGCGCCGCCTGAAATGGAATGCGAATTGAATGCGAATAAATATTCATATTACTGTTGAATTAAACAACAGCAATAAGGCTATCTGCAATGACCCTTCAAATACCTAAGCGCTTGGCGACATTTCAGCAAATGCAAAGGAGTGATGCGCTGACTCAGCTGCTGAACCATTTTACAGCAAAGCCTTTAGCGCCCTCTTATGCAGAATATCTGCGCCTGAATAAAGCCCTCAATTCTGGCGATGCGGCTATGGATGCTGTTGTGGATTGGGTAATGCAGAACCCGAAACGCAACCGTCCATTGTTTGAGGCCGCTTTGTTTCAAGGCCTGGCGCAGCTTCCAGAATCCATTCCCGAACTGACCGATTTCTTCCAGCATGCGGCGCACAAGCCCGATTGGCTGGATGAGGAAAAAATGGATCGCGCCCTGCAATTCACCCATCAGCTGGGAATCAACAATGGCTTTGTACTGAGGGATTTGTCCCTGATGGCTGGCTATTTATTTCCCGGGTTCAATCAACCGTTAATGATGACGGGCGCTTTAAACAAACAGGCAGGCACGCGCTTAGCCGAAACCACAAAATGGTGGATCGACATTACCGAACCTGACGGATTGAAGCGATATGGCGCGGGGTTCACATCGACGATTTATGTCCGCTTTATCCATGCGCTGGTGCGGGCTCATCTGAAAAAAAATCCCAAATGGGATGCTGACACTTGGGGGCTGCCGATCAATCAATTTGACCTTGCGATGACCAATTTAGCATTCAGCAGCGTGGTCTTGATTGGCATTCGGGCGCTGGGCATCTTTCCTTCTCAGCAGGATACTGAAAACTTTTTGCATTTCTGGCGCTATATCGGCTGGCTGATGGGAGTGGATGAGCAATGGCTGATTGCCAAAGAAAGTGAGGGCTGGCGCTTGCTGTACTGGATGCAGTTTGCCCACCCCAAATCGGATGACAGCAGCTGTGCGCTGGGCACCAGCCTGTCTAAAGAGCCTTTTGAACGGCAGTACCGCTATTTGCGCCCTTTGCAGCAAAAACTTGCCTATCGGCAGCATTTAGAATTGACTCAGTTTTTCATTGGCAAAAAACGCATGCAATGTTTAGGCTTGAAACCGCAAACGGCTTCCTGGTTTGCTTACTATTTGATTGCGCGGAATGTGGTGCTGTACAGCGGCGCAAAACGATTGCCCGCCCTGCAGCAAAAATTGATCCAGAAAGGCCGCGAAATACAAAAGCTGGGCTTGGCCTTATATCAAAGCAAAGCCAAACAGCTGGCCAGCATGCATCAATAGCGCGCAGCGTGATCAAAAAAGCAGAGCGGATGCCCTGCTTTTTTTAATTTTTCAAAATAATGAACTTAGAATTTCATTGAAATCCGCGCCCAATAATTGCGCCCAATATTATTGAATTGTTCATTGCTGGCAAAACCAAAACCTGAACTTCCGGCTTTATTTAAATGTTCGGTGTAGGTTTTATCTAAAACGTTATCTACGCCAACAGCGACATCAACATCTTGCATTAAGTTGTAAGAAGCATTTAACGCCAGCGTGCTAAACGCTTTGCTCTCATTCATATCATAGCCCACGATATTGCCTTGGTTCAAGCTAATACGGTCTTGTTTCGCCACCACACGCCACAGCATGCCCAAGGTATATTTATCTTGAACATAGCGCAGATTAAAGCGTCCTTCTAACGGCGCGATTTGCGGCAATGCTTTGTTGTCTGTGGTGTTTTCGCCCCATGCATACATGGCGCTCACATCCGCCTGAATGGCATCGCTAAATTGATAGCCCAATCCGGCTTCCGCCCCTGCAATGGTGGCATCGATATTTTTCGCCCCGGCACTGAAGCTTGAGCCATGACCATGCCCGCCTGAGGTTGGATGATTATGATAGCTCATTAAAATATAGTCATTAATCAAACCTGCATACGCTGAAACCCATGAATTGAATGCGCCATGCTGATGCTGATAGCCCATATCCAGCTGCAAGGTTTTTTCCGTATCCAAATCATTGAAAGTAGGTTTTGGCATGCCTGAATTACCATGCGCTGTACTGAACAGCTCCCAATAATCAGGGACACGCTCAACATAACCTAAGCCAATATAGCTTTTCGCATCATGCTCAGGATGTTGATTTTCCAGACGGATAAAGCCACTCGGCAACGTTTCTGAACGGTCATCATTGAGCTTCAGCGCCTCAATTTTGACTTGGTCAAGTCGGGCGCCTGTCACCAGCTTTGAATTTTCACTCCATTGATAGCCGAGTTCACCAAATGCACCATAGGACTGGAATTTCATATTGGTGGCCAATGGCATATCCATCATCAAGGATTTCATGCCTCCTGCGTGATGATTCTGCTGAGAGTCAATTCCAGTGATTAAATTCAGTTTATCCCACTCACTGGTCATGGCGAAACGGGCATTCAAAGTACGGCGGGTGACTTGCATTTCTGAAAGATTCGCTACCATTTGATGCGTCATCATGTCGTGTGTCATTGGTGGCGTTCTTAATCTAAAGTTATCCATGACATGGTCGTTATAACTATAGTTCACCTGCCCTTCAACTTTTTGAATAACATCCGTCAGGTTTTTCTTTTCAAAACGCAGTCCCAAGCTTTCACGGGCAAATTGTGAGCCATCCATAGAACGGCCTGCATATAAAGCCTCACCATCCGACTTTCCGCCCGTCAGCTCCAGCCACGTATTTTCATCGGGTGTCCAGCCCAGCGCGACATCTGCATTCCAGCGCTCCCAAGCGGAAGGCACTGTATTGCCATCGCCATCCTGATAACTATTCGATTCAGAACGATTGGCATTTAAACGGATATATTTCTTTTCATCCCCAAGCGTTGTTTCTACATTATGATCCAGGCGCCCAAAAGAGCCAATCAGCACGCTGGCTTGACCTTGATAAGGCTTGGCAGCGCTCAGCTCCGGTTTTTGCCGTTCAAAAATCACTGTCGCTGCAGAACCCGTATTGGCATATTGCACCGTTTGCGGGCCTTTAATTACCGAAATCCGGTCATAGCTTTCAGGGGAAATATACGACGTTGGCGCATCCATGCGGTTTGGGCAAGCGCCTAAATTCTCAGAGCCATCCGCCAATACTTTAATGCGCGAACCGAACATGCCACGGAAGGTCACATCACTGTTGGTGCCGCCATTTTTAATCGCGCTGAACCCCATAATGCTTTGCAGATAATCTGCCCCGTCAGTCGCCGGCACAGGCTGAATCGGCTGCTTGGGATCGGCAATCACAATCAATCCATTGGCATCACTGCCCTGCTGTGATGTCACCACGATTGGTGCCAGCGTTTGCACGGCGTGTGCTTCCATTTTATTATCAGATGAATTTGCCCATGCAGCAGAAGTACACGCGACAGCAATTGCAGCCGCCAAAGGCTGTAAAAAAAATTGTGGCTGAGCCATTTTTAAATCTCACTTAAAACATAAATACAACTGGGCTGGAGCCAACCAAGACCCTTAAATTTTTAAAACGTTGATTTATGCAAAAAGCGGCGGCGCCCTGCCTTGAGGCAGCAGAAACAGGCGCTGCAGCGCAAACCAGACATGCGCAAATGCCTGCTGGAAAGCCGCTAAGCGGATTTGAATGCGGTCTAAGACTTCTTTGATATCCAGTTCAGGCGGTAAAACCAGATTGCCGTATACCGTACAGTACTGGCATTGATGGCCTGCATCATGATCATGGCCAGCAGATTTAGAAATCTCGGCATGGTCTGCCTGTACAGCCATGTGATGGGCAGCATGATGCGCCGATGAGGTCTGCGAAGAGTGCTGATGCGGAGAATCTAATAAAAGTGCACGCGTAATGGTTTCACAGACCGGCGCAATTTGATATTGCGTCGGAAGCAAAGGCTGTAGAAAAACAGCAATCTGTAAAAATACCGCTGTAAAGGACAGCAGCAGGCCGCTACGCAGAAACAAAGGCAAATCCTAAAATTTGTCGGCGATAATTATAGCAAAGCCCAATTAAAATTGGGCTTTATACTGTCTTTTTTTAAAGAAAAATCGAATGGAAAGTTTAGCGCTTTACGGCAACCTGATCTTTTTGGCGCTGGCGAACCGTTTTTTCCACTTTTTCACGGGCGCGCTGGCGTTTGAGCGGAGACAGATAATCCACAAAAAGTTTGCCGTTTAAGTGATCCATTTCATGCTGAATGCAAACTGCGAGAAGTCCGTCAGCTTCCAGCTCAAAAGACTCGCCATTCAGATCTACTGCATCTATTTTTACACGTGACGGACGCGAAACTTTATCGTATATTTGAGGCACTGACAGGCAGCCCTCTTCATACGGCTGCGTCTCTTGCGTCAATGGCGTAATTTTGGGGTTAATAAACACCATGGGTTCATCTTTATTTTCAGATAAATCCATGACAATCAGCTGAATATGTTGATCTACTTGAGTTGCTGCCAAGCCAATGCCTGGCGCTTCATACATGGTTTCAAACATGTCTGCTGCCAACTGACGAATTTCATCAGTAACTTCTTCGACTGGTTTTGCAATGGTACGAAGACGGGGATCAGGGAAACTTAAAATAGGTAATAAGGCCATACGACGTCCTCACTTATGCCATTGATCAAAAAACAAAATGAAGGAATGCTTCATCAAAAAATTGTGTGTAATATCGTTATTATAACGCAACTGCATACATAATTTTAGGAATTATGATAATGAAAAAGGTTTTGAAGGGCATGCCAACTTTTAGTGCCTTGGGGTTTAAAAAACAATTATTAGCGCTTGCCGTCTGCCTAAGCATTGGGGCTGGCATCGCCAGCGTTGCTGAAGCAGCGCCTGCCCGTAATGTCAATCCGCCCGCATTGAAAGCTGGCGCGCCGCAAGTGTATGTGGTGAAAAAAGGCGATACGCTGTGGGGTATTTCCAAAAAATTCTTGAAAAATCCAGTCCGCTGGCCTGAAATTTGGGCAAGCAATAAACACGTCAAAAACCCGCACTGGATTTTCCCTGGTGACCGTTTATTGATGTGCACTCATAACGGCAAGCCACTCATCGGCAAAGATGAAGGCGATGGCTGTGAAGGCATTATCCGCCGCTATACGGGCGACACTAAAATGCAGCCTCAGGTGCGTATTGAATCACTGAACAATGCGATTCCTGTCATTCCACTGGCACACATTGAAAAATGGCTGGAACGCAGCATAGTGATCTCTCCTGAAGCCTTAGAAAATACCCCGTATATTGTAGGTGCTGCAGATGAACGTGTACTGGCTGCGAAAGGCCAAACTGTTTATGTCCGCGGCAATGGCTTAACAGTGGGGCAGCGCTATGCTGTCTACCGTGAAGGCGAACCGTATACCTTAACTGATGCAAACGGCAAAAAATATAAGGCTGGCTTAGAATTAATTCAAGTGGCATCAGGTGTCGCTGTACGCGGTGAAAATGATATCACCACACTGGAACTGACGGATACCTACAATGAGGAAGTCCGCCGCGGTGACCGCGTTCTGCCTGAATATGACCCAATGCTGCCAACCTTGTTCTATCCAGCCAATGCAGAGAATGTCACTGCGGGCGGCAGCATAATCCGTGTCCAAGGATCTATTGGCATGGCGGCTGCGAACAGTGTCGTGACGATTGACCGCGGCGCATTGCAAGGTGTGCAGACTGGCCACGTATTCAGCGTAAATCAAAAGGGGCAAATAGTTAATGACCCTCAAACCAGAGAAAAAATCCAGCTCCCAGGCCAGCGGGTTGGAACAATTATGGTTTTCAAAACTTTTGACAACCTTAGTTATGCTTATGTCTTAGACAGTGATTTGCCAATCAAAGTCGGCGCCAGCATTCAGCCTCCGCTTTTGGATGAATAATCCGCCATAGGTTAACAATATGCTGAATCCGTTATCACAAGTGCAACTTGAAACACTCACCTTGTGGTATCTGGTTCAGCATTCGCTGTCCAGCTTCTACAAAATTCACTCGCACTATCCTCAGCTTTCTGAAGCGCTTCGATCCAATCAATTTCCCACATGGCAAGCCTTAGGCATTCATAAAAATCATCTGCAGCGCTTTCAGGAATTTCATACGGCAGAAGGCCAGAAAAAGTTTCAGCAGTGCCTGCATGCTGTTGAATACAGCTGTGATTTTCTTATCACCCATACAGAAACAGATTATCCGCAGCAGCTGCAGCCCTACAGCGATAAACCGCCTATTCTTTTTGGACAAGGCGAAATACAAGCACTGCATCAGCCTCAAGTCGCCATTGTCGGCAGCCGCAAGCCCAGCCCGCATGGCCGGCAGGTGGCTTATGATTTTGCTTTTTACTTAAGCGAACAAGGCTTTTATATCAACAGCGGACTCGCGCAAGGCATCGATGAAGCCGCCCACCAAGCCGCTTTAAAGCATCAGCGCACCATTGCCGTGATGGGAACAGGCCTGGATCAAACTTATCCTTCTCAGCATCAAGCCTTAAGACAGGATATCCTGAGCAATGGCGGCGCCGTTATTTCCGAATTCCTGCCGAATACTCCTCCCTTGCAGCATCATTTCCCGCGGCGCAACCGCATTGTCAGCGGCCTCAGCTTAGGCGTTATTGTGGCTGAAGCCACCTTGAAAAGCGGCTCACTGATCACAGCAAAAATAGCCGCCGAACAAGGCAAAGCTGTTTTTGCCATTCCAGGCCATATTTACGGCGACTTCCATCAAGGCTGCCATCAGCTGATCCGCGAAGGCGCAATTCTCATTGACCACCCTCTGCAGGTCATTGAAGACCTTGCCCTGCCGACACAATGGCAATCTGCTACAAAAAAACCTGCGGCACCCGAAAACATGCAGGAACCGATTGGCATCCCTGAACATCTGCAGGCCTTATACCAGCAGCTGGATTGGTCTGGACAAACTTTGGATCAGCTCGCGCTTTTAACCCAGCTGGATGCGGCTGCACTGACCAGCCAACTCATGGAATTAGAATTATTGGGGCTCGCAATGCAGCAGGCTGGATGCTATCTGCGTTGCCGTTCCGGAAAATAGGGTTCACAATAGCCTCTTTATTTTCATTAAGGTTAAATTCTCATGATTACCACCTCTGTGGCCGAAGCAGCCGATTGTCTAAAAAAAGGGCAGGTCTTGGCATATCCTACAGAGGCAGTTTGGGGCTTAGGCTGTGACCCGTTTAACGAAAAGGCATTCCGTGAAATTTTAAGGCTGAAACAGCGCCCGATTGAAAAAGGCGTGATTTTACTGGCCGCCAATGTTGCGCAAGTTGAACATTTACTGACAGGACTCAGCCCTGAAATAAAGGAAGAAGTCATTGCATCATGGAGCCGCCGCTCACCAGCTGAACGCGCCACCACATGGCTGCTGCCGGCAGGAGGGCATATTCCCAGCTGGATTAAAGGCAGCCATTCTAAAGTCGCGGTTCGCGTCACCACCCACTCGCTCTGCGCAGCCTTATGCCATGCCTTTAATGGCTTTATTGTATCAACCAGCGCCAATCCCGCAGGGCTTGAGCCAGCGCGCTCCTTGCAGGAAGCCAGCCAATATTTTGCCAATGAGCTGAACTATTTGAACGGCGATTTAGGCTTAAGCCAAGAGCCCAGCAAAATTATTGATGCAGAAACAGGTGAAATCATCCGCGCATAAATGCCGATGACGGCAGCAGGCCTTGTCAGGCAAAAAAAAGCTCAGCCATATAGAAATGGCTGAGCATAAAAAAGGATGTGCAAAAAATCACATCCAGAGGGTCTGGAAAATCTAGCAAAAAACAGTCAACATCAGGCACCGTTTTCAGTGGCATTATTATGTGATAAAGCCCTCTGCCAAACAAATAGATTTTTTCTATTAATAAAAAGCTTAAAGTTATTAATTTAAGATGAAAAACAGCAGTTTATTCAAAATATATGCCTATTTTTGATCATATTATTAGAAAAACAAAGACAATTTTAATCTTTGTAGCGCTATATTTTATATCTTGCTTCTGCTGAACAGTTACAAAAAAATATTTAATTTTTTCTGTCATTGCCTCTATTCGGCCATCAACTTAACTCTTGCCGGCGCCTTTTTCTGTGCCAACAGCACGCCCAGAATGGCCAAAGCGGTCCCTATACTGTGATAAGCCGTCCACTGCTCCCCCAGCCAGCAATAAGCAATCGCCGCCGTTACAATCGGCATCAGGTTCATAAAGATGCTGGTTTGATTCGGCCCCAAATATTGAATCGAAAGCATCCAAAGCAATGGCGCTGCCAGCGAGGGGAACATCCCCGCGTACAGTACACTCCAGACATTCTGCGCATTTATGGCATCCAGCCCAAAGTACAGCACAAACGGCAAATGGTACAGCAAGGCAAAAAAGATCTGAACATAGACACTGATAAATAGAGGAATTTTAAGCTGCCATTTCTTTAGAAGCACCCCATAAAAAGCATAGAAAAAAACGGCAGCCAGCATAATCGCATCGCCCGCATGGCCGCCTAAAGACAGCAGATTTGCCCAGTGCCCTTTTGCAATAACCAGCAGCAAGCCAGAAAAAGAAATCAGGCAGCCCAGCAAGGCAAAGCGGTTCGGCCATTCTTTTAAAATAAAAACGGACACTAAAATCGTAAAGACGGGAATAAAGGCATTGATAATGCCCATATTGGTTGCAGTGGTATAATGCGCAGCGCTGTAGCTGAGCCCCTGATACAGCACCATTCCAAAAGCGGCCAGTACCGCAAGCTGCTTCCAGTGCTGCTGAATTAAAGCGCGGTTTTTATACAGCTGCGGCAGCATAAAAGGCGTTAACATAATAAACGCCACCAGCCAGCGGTAAAAACTGATGCTGACTGGAGAAATATACTCCGTCACATAACGGGTAACCGCAATATTCAGCGACCAAATAAACACGGAAAGCAGCGGCAGCAAGACTGCCCAGCGCATCATTTTAGGATTGTGTTGCATAGAATCATTCTTTCAGCAATTTCTGTTTTTTATTGTGCGCAATGTCGCATATAAATGAAATATTGAAGTTCAGACAATGATATTGTTAAAGCGACATTCTTCCGCACCGCGCCCGGACTATAGAACATGATTGAGCAGATTGAACAGCGTATTGAGATCAGCCAGTCTTTTTATGAAAAAGATGAAGAAGTTCATCCTCATAGCTGCATATGGGGCGATTTTAACATGAGCCTCGATGGAATTTTGGAATATGAAGTCAATGGCAGAAAATTATGGTCTCCGCCCAGTTACGGCATTTGGATTCCGCCCCGCGTAGCGCATCACTCCATTGCTGTCGATCAGCACACTACCCATTATGCCGTAATCCGCTTAGACCCTGAATTATGTGAAAATTTTTCCGTAAAGCCTGAAATGCTCAGTGTATCGGTATTTTTCAGGCAATTGATTTTAGAAGCGTTTCATGTACAGCAGCAGGGCCATTTGCATTATTTCCGCCACCTGCTGCAGGTTATTTTAGATCAGCTGAGCAGTGCGCCAAAGCATCATCATTATCTGCCGCAAACCCATCATCCGGCGCTCAAGCCCATCTTAGAGAACTTAGCCGCTCCTGCTTTATTTCAGAAAAGCCTGCGGCAGGTATTAGAGCCTTTTGCCATAAGCGAAAGGCAGCTTCACCGTATCAGCCAGGCAGAGCTGCAGCTCAGCTTATCGGAATGGCGCAGCCGCGCCAAACTGCTGTATGCCATCATGCAGCTGCGGCAGGGAAAATCCATTAAAGCCCTCAGTTTTGAACTGGGATATCAGCATAGTTCCAATTTTATTGAATTTTTTAAACGCTATACAGGCCAGACACCGGCTCAGTTCAAATCTTGCGCTGCGCCAAAGCCGCTCCAGAAATTGCCATAAGCGCGGCACAGGCATAATAGGCCATTCATCACTCCGCTGCATATCGGGTAGCCACCCTATTCAGCACCCAAATCAACGCCGGCATCATAGGAACACTGTAAGCCCCTATAAAATATGCAGATTATTCCGCTATGTTGCATCTGCTTCTTATTATTGACGCACTTAAAGCCCGATTCAAATCATACATCACGATATTAACTGCCTGATTTTATGAATTTTACGGCAGTTCGGCGCTGCGCATACAAAAATTATCAAAACCTGAGGCTTCAACACTTGCCGCCTGCAAGTTTTCCAGTTAAAACATTGCAATCAAAACGCAAATAATCAGGATCATTGCATGGCCGCTTCAGTTTACAACATCCCTGTCAAAACCATTGACGGCGCAGAAACCACACTCAATCAATATCAAGGCAAAGTGCTGCTGATTGTGAATGTCGCGTCTAAATGCGGCTTAACCCCGCAATATGAAGGCTTGGAACAGCTGTATAAGGACAAAAAAGCGGAAGGCTTGGAAATTTTAGGCTTTCCGGCAAACAACTTTTTAGCGCAGGAGCCTGGGTCAGATGAAGAAATTCAGCAATTCTGTTCTTTAAATTATCAGGTTGATTTTCCGCTTTTCTCAAAAATTTCAGTCGCAGGTGAAGACAAGCACCCGCTGTATCAAACCTTAACGGCTGCCATTCCAGATCGCACCGGTGAAGGCCCGTGGAAAAAAGACTTGATTGATTACGGCCTGACGCCCAATGAGCCGCCAGAAGTGCTGTGGAACTTTGAAAAATTCTTGGTGAATAAGCAAGGTGAGATTGTTGCGCGCTTTGCGCCAGATATCAAAGCAGATGATGCCCGCATTGTAGATGCCGTCAATGCAGAATTGGCAAAATAAATAAACCGCAGACAGCCTTGTTAAAGTTATCAATTAAAGACTTTAATAAGGCTGTATCAAAGATATAAACCTCAATATAATTTTTAATTATCATAATAAGATAAAATACACATTTTATTCACTATTTTAATTAAGCAGCAACAGTTCATTCCATTTTTATCTGCAAATCAGTTATATGCTGAAGCTATCGAGAAACAGACGCAGTCAAAAACAGGTGAACCTATGAATACATTAATAAAAGCAATTGTGCTGTCGATTTCAACAGCGTTCGTGGCTGCACCTGCAATGGCTGCACCGCAAAATAGCCAAAACCATCAGCCTCAGGCCGCGCATAATCACGAAGCGCCTGTAAAACATCAGGCGCAGCAGCATAAAAACGCGGTGAATCCATCGCATGACTGGCATGCAGGGCAAAAAGTTCCAAGCCAGTACCGAGGCAATAGTTACAAAGTTGACCACAGCAAGTATAAAAAATTAGCCAAGCCGGGCAAAAACCAGCAATGGATTAAAGTAAATAGCGATTATATTTTAATCAATGTTATGACTCATTCAATCATCAAAATTATTGGCGGTTAATCGCCATCACGGGATTGCCCAAGAGCGCTTCGGCGCTCTTTTTTGTTATCGCTTTGCAGCAATCTATTTTGAATCCACATTTCATCCCTATATTCAACCTAAGACCCAATAAATTGATACAGAGTTTAAAAGCGAATGAAGAAATTCCTGCAAGGCGCCATCCTACCTTTCAGTATTTTTGCAGCCGGCATGGCATTGCTGGGCTGCGATCAAGCCGCTTCACCTGAAAATACCCGCGCTGAGCAGACTCAAATTGAAACTGAACAATCCGAAGGCATTCAGTCCGCTGCGGATGACGATGCGCCTGCTCCGCAAACCGAGCTGAAAAGCGGCAATATGTTCTATCTTATCCGCGATGTAGCAGACCTGCAGCTGAAAGCCGGCGGCTATGTGGAACAGCTGCAGCAGACTCAAGCAGAGCTTCAAAGCGCTGTCGATCTAAAGGATCATGAAAAACTGCAGCACAGCGCCGCCCAGCTGCAAAAACAGCTCACTGGATTCAACCAGGCCTTAAGCAGTGTTCATTTAAAAACGCAGGAAATCTCTGATATCCGCAAAAATATTCTTTCCGCCAATGAGGACGTGCTGAATTCACCTTTCCTGAACGGTCAAGTAGATTTAAGCAAAGTAGATTTGAAAAAAATTGAGCAGCAAATGGTTTCAATCCAATCCGAAATGGTTAAATTGGCTGGCATGCTGATTTCACAAGGACAGGATAAGCAAGCTCAGGAAAGCTAGCATTCCAAGCCACTCAGGCCAATTCATGAACACTGAATTGGCCTGAGTGTGAGTGAAATTGACGGTTAAAGCCTCATATCAATGACAATGCGGCCATCAATTTTGCCCTGCTCCATCCGGTGGAAAATATCATTAATATTTTCTAATGCTTCGACATGAATATGCGCTTTCACCTTACCGCGCGCCGCAATATCCAGCGCCTCTTTCAAGTCTAAACGTGTTCCGACAATTGAGCCGCGTACCGTAATGCCTTCAAGCACCATATTAAAAATAGATAAGTCGAATGTGCCAGGCGGCAGACCATTCAAGACCATCGTGCCGCCGCGGCGGACAATGGCAACGGCTTGTTCAAATGCTTTCGGGGATACCGCGGTCACCAGCACGCCATGACACCCCTCGCCGCCTGTAGCTTTGAGCACTTCTTCTTTCACATCCGCTTTCAGCGCATTAATGGCAACATCGGCACCCAAGTTTTTGGCCAGCTCAATTTTACTGTCATCAACATCAATGGCGACCACATTAAAGCCCATGGTTTTGGCATACTGAATAGCCACATGGCCCAAACCGCCAATTCCGGAAATGGCAACCCAATCCCCTGTTTTGGCCTCCGTCATTTTTAAGCCTTTATAGACCGTCACGCCGGCGCATAAAATCGGCGCAATTTCCAGCAGATCCACACCTTCAGGAATCACTCCGACATAATCACCATCTGCCAGGCAATATTCGGCAAAACTGCCGTTGACGGAATAGCCTGAATTTTGTTGCTTTTTACATAACGTTTCCCAGCCTGCATAGCAATGATCGCAATGGCCGCAGGCTGAATAAAGCCATGGAACACCCACAATATCACCGGCTGTTAAATGCTCAATCCCCTCACCGACCTCAATGACTTCGCCCACACCTTCATGTCCCGGAATAAAAGGCAACGTCGGTTTCACTGGCCAATCGCCATGCATCGCATGCAGATCGGTATGGCAAACCCCTGTGGCAATCATCTTGACCAGTACTTTTCCTGGACTGATTTTAGGAATTTCGACCTCTTGTAATTGCAACGGCTGATTAAATTCAGTGACTACCGCTGCTTTCATCGTATTCGCCATTATGCTGTTCTCCATATTCAAAATATCAAGAAAGTTCTTTTTTTAAGAACCGTTTTTCAACTATATAGAATATATAAATTATCAAAAGTGGCGGATTTGTAGCGGATTTGATGATTTTAGATGCCTCCTCTTGCAATTCTCTTGCAAGCCGCATTGTTACCGCAGCACAAGTTTAAATTAGGACTTTTAAAGTCTGTTCAGCTTTAGAAACTGCAGCATCATTAATCGTCCTTGCCCAATGCCCAACGAAGATGCAATTATATGCAGCGTATTCAAATGAATTGTTTTGACGTGCTTAATTATGATTAAAAAGCCAGCTTAAACAGTATCTTAAATATAAAACCGCTTTCGAATAGTGAAGGTGGCCTTTCTAAAGGGAATGCACGTGCAACTCAGCAAAGCTAAAATCATCCAGTTTAAATAAAGGCTTGAATAAAGCTTTTAGAACCCGCATTGCGGGCAATGGGCAATTCTCGACTATTCCCGAATTGGCCTCAGAGTTTATTCCGCCTTTAGGCTGTGCCGCCATGTTCTGTACGCGGCATGCATCGCTTGACGTTCATACGATTTTACCAATCGGCTTTCCATCGCTGAAAAATCGCCTTTATATGCAGCGGCTACCATCGTTTTTGCCAGCTCTTGAATACTGACTCGTCCACGGTGTTCATATTGCTGTACTTCTTCATGGGTCAGTTCAACATCCCAGCATGACACCACTGAGCTCATATCGACAGCAATGCTTAAATAATAGTGGTCAAAGTCTTGGTACAGTTCCCAAAAGTGCGGTTCAAAGTCGATAAGGTTCATGAGAGAAACTTTGTGAAAATAATGAATTTAACTTAATGCATGGGATGAATAAAATATATGCCACTTTAGATAGCGCAAATTAAGTTCTGCTGGCACAAAAACATTAAAACCGCCAATTTAGGCGGTTTTAATGTTTTTATCTTTGGATTGGCCATTATTTCAATGCAAGCGTTGCCTTGCTGCAATTTCCACCTTTAGCAAATGCATATTCACTAACCGCCTGCTTTCCGGTTTGCTCATCAACCTGTTTTAAATTTGCTCCGCCAGTAAATGCACCCATTTTAATAAATTGCTGAACAAAATATTGCTTGCCCGCTTCAGTTTGAATTTCAAGGTGGTTTGGTGAAAACTCAGATTCCGTAGAAATAGTATGGTTACGGTTTCCTAAGACTTCTTTATAAAAAAACACACCGCGTGATGTTTCTCCTAAGCATTCGCCATCGACCCAAACATCTTTCTTTAGCGCAGCGCCTTTCACTGAAGCTGAACGGTATACATAAATCCCTGCATTGCCGTCTTGCGGAGCTGTGAATTGTTTCACTGTATCAGAAGCATGCTGATCCGCCTTCGGCACTGATGCGCACCCCACAAAACCTAAAGATAGCAATAATGTGAATATAATTTTTTTTGACATGAAAAAGCCCATTGGTATAAATTTTATAAGCACATGAAAAATAGCAATTAAATCATCTTTCAGCAATTCTTATTTTCTGAATTTCAGCCATAAAAAAACCACCCTTGCGGGTGGTTTTTTCAATCTCGAACCGTCTCTTATTGAGCGCGGTTTTTGATTTTGCGGATGGTTTCCAACTGAGCAGCAGTTTCTGCAAGAGCAGCCAAAGCAGCAGCAGAGTCCAAATCGCTCTTTTGATTTGCTAACAATTGTTCAGCTTGTTTACGAGCTTCAAGAATTGCTGCTTCATCAAGGTTGTCAGCACGTACTGCAGTATCTGCAAGTACAGTAACAACGTGCGGTTGAACTTCAAGTACACCACCTGATACATAGATTAATTCTTCTGTACCATTTTCAAGCAGAACGCGGATCGCGCCCGGCTTAAGCAAAGTTACCAGCGGAGCATGGCCAGGCATAATACCTAACTCACCGCCAGCACCTTTAGCAATTAGCATAGTTACAGTGCCAGAGTACAAAGACTCTTTAACACTTACAACGTCACATTGCATAGTTGACATGAGAATCTCCTAAATTAGGTAACTAATTAAAGTTTCTCAGCTTTAGCAATAACTTCGTCAATACCACCAACCATGTAGAACGCTTGTTCTGGGATGTGATCGTATTCACCAGCTAGAAGACCTTTAAAGCCACGAATTGTTTCTTTAAGCGGTACAAGTTTACCAGGAGCACCAGTAAACACTTCAGCTACGTGGAACGGTTGTGAGAAGAAACGTTGGATCTTACGTGCACGGTATACAGTAAGTTTGTCTTCTTCAGCCAATTCGTCCATACCAAGAATTGCGATAATGTCTTTCAATTCTTTATAACGTTGAAGAACGTTTTGAACTGAACGAGCGATTTCGTAATGCTCAGCACCTACTACAAGTGGATCTAACTGACGTGAAGTTGAGTCAAGTGGATCGATCGCTGGGTAAATACCAGAAGATGCGATGTCACGGCTCAATACAACAGTTGCGTCCAAGTGAGCGAACGTAGTTGCAGGCGATGGATCTGTTAAGTCATCGGCAGGTACGTATACCGCTTGGATTGACGTAATAGAACCAGACTTAGTAGATGTAATACGTTCTTGAAGAACACCCATCTCTTCTGCAAGAGTCGGCTGGTAACCTACTGCAGACGGCATACGGCCTAGAAGTGCTGATACTTCAGTACCCGCTAGTGTATAACGGTAGATGTTGTCAACGAACAATAGTACGTCACGGCCTTTGCCGTTTTCGTCTTTCTCGTCACGGAAGTACTCAGCCATAGTCAAACCAGTCAACGCTACGCGTAAACGGTTACCTGGTGGCTCATTCATCTGACCGTAGACCATTGCTACTTTGTCTAGAACGTTTGAGTCTTTCATTTCGTGATAGAAGTCGTTACCTTCACGAGTACGCTCACCAACACCAGCAAACACAGATAAACCTGAGTGAGCTTTAGCGATGTTGTTGATCAACTCCATCATGTTTACAGTTTTACCAACACCGGCACCACCGAACAGACCAACTTTACCGCCTTTAGCGAACGGGCAAAGCAAGTCGATGACTTTAATACCAGTTTCTAAAAGGTCAGTAGAAGCCGCTTGTTCAGCATAAGAAGGCGCTTGACGGTGAATTGGCAAACGCGCTTCAGTACCTACAGGACCAGCTTCATCGATCGGGCGACCAAGAACGTCCATGATACGGCCCAAACATGCAGTACCTACAGGTACAGAGATTGGAGCGCCAGTGTTAGTTACGTTCAAACCGCGCTTAAGTCCTTCAGTAGAACCCATCGCAATTGTACGTACTACGCCATCACCAAGTTGTTGCTGAACTTCTAAAGTAGTTTCAGTTCCATCAACGTGAAGAGCGTCATAGATCTTAGGAACGCTGTTGCGTTCAAACTCGACGTCGATAACCGCGCCGATGATCTGAATGATACGACCGCTACTCATTGCTGTCTCCTCAATTCAAAATAATGTTAAACGGCAGCGGCACCACCAACGATCTCAGAAATTTCCTGAGTAATCGCGGCTTGACGCAGCTTGTTATAAATAAGTTGCAGGCTCTTGATGAGGTCACCCGCGTTATCCGTTGCAGCTTTCATTGCAACCATACGCGCAGACTGCTCACACGCGATGTTTTCAATCACGCCTTGATATACCATAGACTCGATGTAACGAACCAATAAGCCATTGAGAAGCTCTTCAGCTTCTGGCTCATAGATGTAGTCCCAACCGTATTGACGGTTCAGGCCTTCACTTGTTTCAGCTGCTGCTAAAGGAACAAGCTGTTCGATCTTTTGATTTTGAGTCATGGCATTGACAAAGCCGTTTGACACAAGATAAATGCGGTCTAATTCGCCTTTATCAAATGCGTCCAACATCACCTGTACAGAACCAGTTAACTGTTCAAGACTCGGCGCATCACCGACATTTGTCGTAGCACCCAGCACTTTACCGCCGTAGTTTTTAAAAAACGAAACCGCTTTTTGACCAATCAAAGCAAATTGAACTTCAATTGACTGCTCTTGTTGCTGCTGTACGTGTTTTACCACTTTTTTGAACAGGTTAATGTTCAAACCGCCAGCAAGGCCGCGATCTGAAGACACAATGATATAGCCAACGCGCTTAACTGGGCGTTCAACCATATAACGGTGCTTGTATTCAGGATTCGCTTGTACCAAATGAGCAATTACACGGTGCATATTTTCGGCATACGGACGGCCTTGAGCCATGCGCTCTTGCGCACGACGCATCTTAGAAGCTGCTACCATCTGCATCGCGCGAGTAATTTTCTGCGTGCTTTTGATACTAGCTACTTTGGCGCGAATTTCTTTTAAATTTGCCATACGCTTAACCTAGTATTCGAAAGCCCTTTCGAGCTTTCGAAGGTTGATCCGTGAACCAAACCGACACTAAATCCAACTGGGTTGAATATTAGTAAGTTTGAGTCGCTTTGAACTTCTCAATACCTGCTTTAAATTCAGCTTCGATGTCTTTGTTGTAATCACCAGTTTCATCGATTTTTTGCATTAACGCAGCATGCTCTGAACGGAAGTAAGAGATTAGCGCAGCATCAAATGCAACGATTTTCTTCACTTCTACGTCAGCCATGTAGCCTTCGTTAGATGCATAAATTGAAACAGCTTGGTCAGCGATTGAATATGGAGCATATTGCTTTTGCTTCATTAATTCAGTTACGCGCTGACCGTGTTCTAACTGCTTACGTGTTGCTTCATCAAGGTCAGAAGCAAACTGAGCGAACGCTGCCAATTCACGGTATTGCGCCAAAGCGGTACGGATACCACCAGACAATTTTTTGATGATCTTAGTCTGCGCTGAACCACCAACACGAGATACAGAGATACCCGCGTTCACAGCAGGACGGATACCTGCGTTGAATAATGATGTTTCTAGGAAGATCTGACCGTCAGTGATCGAAATTACGTTCGTTGGTACGAATGCAGATACGTCACCCGCTTGAGTTTCAATGATTGGCAATGCAGTCAAAGAACCAGTTTGGCCTTTAACTTCACCATTCGTGAATTTCTCAACGTAGTCAGCAGAAACGCGCGAAGCACGCTCAAGAAGACGAGAGTGAAGATAGAATACGTCACCTGGATACGCTTCACGGCCTGGTGGACGGCGTAATAACAATGAAATTTGACGGTAAGCAACAGCTTGCTTAGACAAATCATCATAAATGATTAGTGCATCTTCACCGCGGTCACGGAAGTATTCACCCATTGTACAGCCAGAGTATGGAGCCAAGTACAACATTGCTGCTGGATCGGCTGCAGCTGCTGCTACAACAGTGGTATACGCCATAGCGCCAGTTTCTTCTAGCTTGCGCACAACGTTAGCAATAGTCGATTGTTTTTGACCAATAGCTACGTATACACATTTAATGCCAGAGTTTTTCTGAGCGATGATCGCATCGATCGCCATCGCTGTTTTACCAGTTTGACGGTCACCAATGATCAGCTCACGCTGACCACGGCCTACAGGGATCATTGTATCTACTGATTTATAACCAGTTTGTACAGGCTGATCCACTGATTGACGCCAAATTACGCCTGGTGCTACTTTTTCAACAGCATCAGTTAATTTTGCATCAATTGGGCCTTTACCATCAATTGGGTTACCCAAAGCATCTACGACACGGCCTAAAAGTTCTGGACCAACCGGAACTTCTAATACGCGGCCTGTGCAGCGAGCTTTTTGACCTTCTTGCAGGCTTAAGTAGTTACCTAAAACAACGACGCCCACTGAATCCTGTTCTAGGTTCAGTGCCATACCGTATAAGCCGCCGTCGAATTCGATCATTTCACCGTACATTGCATCAGCAAGGCCGTGAATACGCACAATACCGTCGGAAACCATAACAATGGTCCCTTCGTTCTTAGCGGTCGCGCTGGTGTCCAGATCGCCGATACGCTGTTTAATGAGCGCACTGATCTCGGATGGATTCAGTTGTTGCATTGCGCTATACCTCAATCTTTTTAAAGTTCAGTCTTCTTATATGCAATTAAGCAAGAAGACGAGTCCGCATTTTTTCAAGCTTATTAAGCGCAGAATCATCTATCACTTGGTCGCCTGCACGAATAACAACACCAGCAATTAGTTCTGGTTTCACTTCTACAGAAACATTTACCGCAGCTTCGAATTTCTTCTCTAATGCATGCGTAAGTAACTGTTCCTGTACAGAAGTCAATGGGAATGCTGATTCAATCACAACATCCACAGAGTTGTTATTCTGTGATTTGAGCTGCTCATATTCTGCAGAAATCTCAGGTAGAAGCGCCAGACGGCCATTATCGGCCAGCAATGTCAAAAAGTTTGACACTGCTGCGGTCTGATCTTCGCCTAAAACTTTGGCAAAAACACTTACCTGCTCTGCAGGAGTAAGCTCAGGGCGATTTAAGTAAGCTGAAAATGCTTCGTCTTGCACCGCAGCACTGAGCAATTCAAGCACTTTTGACCATGAGTCAGTTGCACTTTGCTCAGAAGCGTAAGCAAATGCTGCTTTAGCGTATGGGCGTGCCAACGTCAAGAGTTCAGCCATAATCCGCCTCTCTTAAAGTTTAGCAGCCAGCTGAGTCAGCATGGCATTGTGAGCTTCTGCATCAACTTGCTGGCTAAGAATCTTCTCAGCGCCAGTCACTGCAAGAGCAGCCACTTGTTGACGTAATTCTTCGCGAGCTGTATTGATCTCGGTATCAACAGCTTCTTTAGCCTGTTGACGGATACGCTCACCTTCAGCAGATGCCTGAGTGCGCGCTTCTTCTACCAATTGCGCACCGCGACGGTTCGCTTGTTCGATCAATTGAGCCGCTTGCGCTTTCGCTGCGTCTAATTCAGCTTTCACTTGAGCTTGCGCATCCGCAAGGTCAGCTTTTGCTTTTTCAGCAGCGTTTAAGCCATCAGCGATTTTACGCTGACGCTCACTAATCGCATTGATTAGTGGTGGCCATACAAACTTCATGCAGAATGCGACAAAGATCGCAAATGCAATTGCTTGGCCTATCAATGTGAGGTTGATATTCATTGCTATTCCTCAATAGTTTAATTTAGGAATTAAGCTGATTAACCTACAAATGGATTAGCGAAGATGAAGAACAAGCCAATACCAACACCGATCATAGGCACAGCATCAAGAAGACCCGCGATTAAGAACATGCGAGTTTGAAGTTGTGGAGCCAATTCTGGTTGACGAGCAACAGCTTCAAGGAAACGGCCGCCTAAAAGACCAAAACCAATCGCAGTACCTAAAGCACCAAAAGCGATCAAGATAGCAGATGCAATTGCAACTAGACCTAAAGTGAGTTCCATGATAATTCCTCAGAGGTTAGGTTTATACCAAATTAAATTAAAAAATTGTGCGCCCAACCGTCCATCGACAGTTAGGCAATACCATTAATGCTTTTCGCTTGCCATGCTCAAGTATACGATAGTCAGCATCATAAAAATGAATGCCTGCAGCGTAATAACGAGAATATGGAAAATAGCCCAAGGCACAGATAACGCCCACTGGATCCAGAACGGCAATAACGCGATTAAGATGAAGATTAACTCACCCGCATACATGTTACCGAAAAGTCGCAGAGCCAATGAAACTGGACGTGCAAGGAAAGTTACCAATTCAAGAATTAAGTTCACTGGAATCAATAACGCTTTTGCAACTGGGTTACTTGGGTTAAATGGGTTAAGCGCCAACTCACCGACAAAACCGCCGATGCCTTTTTCACGAATGCTGTAGAACAAGATCAGCGCAAATACAGACAATGACATACCAAGGGTAATGTTAGGGTCAGTAGATGGAACGATTTTGAAGTAAACGTGATGCGGGTCCATGCCAAACACATTAGAACCAATAATTCCTGCAAGGTGCGGAATGAAATCTACAGGAAGTAAATCCATCGCATTCATCAGGAAAATCCACACAAAAATTGTGAGGGCTAAAGGCGCAATTAAACGTGATTTGCCATGAAAAGTGTCGCGGACACTTGAGTCAACAAACTCGATGATCATTTCAATTGCAGACTGGAACTTGGTTGGAACACCAGAGTTTGCAGCTTTCGCTACGCACCAGAACAGCAAACAGAAAATCACACCTAGCGTGATAGACCAACCCATTGAATCCAAGTGAATAGCAGTGAACCCCATCTGTTGAGCTTCATCAGCAGTCTCAGCCAATTTCCATGAACCGTCTGGCATTTTGCCATAAGTCAAATTGGTCAAATGGTGCTTGATATACTCGGTCGAAGTAAGGGCATGTTCTTCAGCAGCCATAAATCACACCTGGTCAATGTCAAAAAACTAAATGGAACTCACGAATATCGCGTGCTGCTTGATATCTCGCCAGCTCCTGAAAAAACTTTTCAATTTCAGCTGCGCTTAAACCCGCTTCTGCAGACGTGACGCCCAAAATGGAGCGACCCACGTCATGGCCTGAACGAGGATAAAGCCGCAAAATAATGCAGCCGGTGACAGCGGCTTTACATTGCTTAAAATTAAAATGAATCCAACAATCACAATTGCAAACTTGCCCATCATGCCACGATACATGTTGGACAGCACTTGTTTGGTGGCGCGGGCGCCAGCGGCCCGAAACGACTGCCATGTAAAATAGCAGCTTGCCAGCCAGCATACCAGTGCACCTAAGGCCGCACTCAATGCTGCAGCTGAATCTTTTAAGACCCATCCAATCAAGGCTGAAACAGGAATCATTAATGCTTGCAAGATGATCAAAGCTTTCGCTAATCGTCGATCAATCAAGCGACTAGTTCGGCTCATTTTTGTACACTCACAGCAATTATGCTTGACAAGTTTAGCTGATGATTATTTTTAATCGCAGGCATTATAGAGTTACACCCCTGAACATGCAATCTTTTCCCGACCTAAGTCTGTTTTTTTTGCATGTTTGGATTGCTGTCAAATTAAACAACTACTGTTTGTTTTTTGCATTATTTCCGCGCATTTAGCACACAGCTGCGGGTTTGCTCCGCCAAAGTTTTCCAAGCATGGATAAAACTGGTCTCTGCGTTCATGCTTTCATCCACATGCTGAAAAATGATGGGATTGAGTTTTTGATACTGGTTTTTACTGGCCTGCCCTTCCGCCAGCAGGCACATTTTGGCTTGCGGACGGCTGTCCTGCAGGTATTTAATCTGCGCGATGGTTGGCGCAATATGCGGGTCATCCGTCAAGGCGCCCGCAAACTTTAAATTCAATGAACGCTCCAGATACTGATATGCATCATGATAAGACCAATAAGGCTGTGCATTATTGCCGCTGCTCAGCTGGTGAGAAGCCATCAGCATTTGATGCGCGAAATTTCTGGCATTGGCCCAGTACTGTTCGCGGTGCGCAGGCATCTGCTGTGAACGCAGGGCGGCAATGAAAAAACCGATACGCACAGCATTGTTCGGCTCCAGCCAAACATGCGTATCTACAGTATTCGGCAGCGCTTTCCCGCGCGGACTGCGCAGCGGCTGTGTGGAGAGTATGCCGGAGTTTAAAAGCGCAACGCTTTTGCGTTTGCCGGACAGCAGCTTGTCCAAAGGCGCCTCATGCGCCTTGCCCAGCCAGATCACCAAATTGGCATCCTGCACAATTTTGCGGTGCATGGGCGTCAAGCTGACATCGTGCCCGGATTGATTCTGCAGCAGCAGTGTCGGCTGCTCTACGCCCTTCGTCACTTCCTGTGCAATTAAATAGATTGGGTGCGTTGAAACCACTAATCCTTGCGCCCAGCTCACTGAGCTGAAAAATGCAAAAGCACAGAATGCCAAGATACGGGACATAGGGAGAATCACTAAAAAATAGAATAGTGTTATAATATAACAAATTCTCAAAAATACCTATGCCTGATCGAAACTTGCCTCGCTTCATGCTAAGATTTAAAGTCTTTTTCTTTTATAGTTTCGCACTTGAGGTTAATCATGAGCTCTTGTTCGCACGAACATCATAATGCATTGCATGGCGTGCACGACCACCCGAATGTGGCGCAGCGGCTTGCAGACGCTGAAAGCATGTGTTCGGCTTCAGGCGCGCGCCTCACTCCTTTGCGCAAGGAAGTGCTGGAGCTGATTTTAAATGCTGCAGGCCCCATGGGCGCTTATGACCTTTTGGCAAAAATCAAAAGTGATTCTGACCGCCCTGCTGCCCCGCCAACGGTGTACCGCACTTTAGACTTTTTATTGGAAAAAGGCTTAATCCACCGTTTAACCTCAATTAATGCCTATATTCCCTGCTGCCACCCGCGTGAGGGTCATCAGGCCGCCTTTTTAATCTGCACCGAATGCAAAACGGTAAAAGAAGCTTCTGCGCAAGGCCTGCTGCAGCAGCTGGATGAATTGTCTGCGTCTGACCATTTCACCGCACACCACAGCATTATTGAAATTTCAGGAATCTGTCAGCAGTGCAGCAAACCCTAAGCACAGCTCCTCTGATTGAGCTGAAAAACATCCATGTGCGGATTGATGAACGCGATATTCTGAAAAATGTCGATTTCACCCTGCACGACCGTGAAATTGTCACGCTGATTGGCCCGAACGGCGCAGGCAAATCAACCCTGATCAAAGTCCTGCTTGGCATTCTGAAGCCCAAGTCCGGACAGGTCATCGCAGCCAAGAATTTAAAATTTTCCTATGTGCCGCAAAAATTCAACCCATCCCACAGCTTACCGCTGCGGGTCTGTGATTTGCTGGCTTTAGAAAAATGTGAAGACTCTATAAAGGCAGAGGTTATCCGTGATACAGGCATTGCCAAGCTGCAGGACGCCAAAGTGCAGCAGCTGTCCGGCGGCGAGCGCCAGCGGGTGCTGATTGCCCGGGCGCTGCTGCGCCAGCCGGATGTGCTGGTTTTAGATGAGCCGATGCAAGGCCTGGATATTCAGTCCGAAGCGGAACTGTATGATTATGTGCGCAGCCTGCCGGAAAAATACGGCTGTGCGGTACTGATGGTGTCGCATGATTTACAGTGGGTCATGCAGGGCACACACCGCGTGGTCTGCCTGAATAAGCACATCTGCTGCAGCGGCCTGCCTGAAAGCGTACAGCAGCATCCTGAATATCAAGCGATTTTCGGCACCAACCGCGTGTTCTATCAGCACCATCATGATCATTGCGGCCATGGAGATTCTGCGGCACCGTGCCCGCACGATTCTCGCCCGCACATTCACCCCGAACCGGAAGCCTAAGCCATGATGGAATGGTTACAACTGCTGCTGCCGGCATGGATTATGGGCACCTTATTGGTGTTCCTCACAGCCCCGCTCGGCTGTTTAATGCTGTGGCGCCGCATGTCGTTTTTTGCCGATACCATGGCGCATGGCACCTTACTGGGCGTGGCGATTGCCGGCGCTTTAGCCCTCCCCCTCTGGGTAGGCGTGACCTTGCTTGCTGTCATGCTGGTGGGCATTTTATGGATTCTGCACGATCCGCGGCTGCCGAATGATGCGCTGCTGGCGCTGTGTTCTGCCACACTGCTCTGCTCCGGCCTGCTGCTGATTCAGCACTTGCCTGAGCTGCGACCTGAACTGCTCAGCTATTTATTTGGCGACCTGCTGACGATTTCATGGTCAGATTTGCCTGTCTTTAGCCTGGTGATTATAGGCGCGCTGGCCATACTGTATAAATATTGGCAGGCGCAGATTCAGATCGCGATTGATCCGGATATTGCTGTCAGTGAGGGCATCAATGCCAAATGGCAGCGCCTGATTTTCATGCTGCTGCTGGCCTTGTTTACGGTTCTGGCGCTGCGCGCGGTCGGTTCATTATTAATGGGCGCTTTGCTGGTGATTCCTGCATTAACTGCGCGCCTCATGGCAAATTCACCTCAACAGATGGTGCTCTGGTCTTTTGTATTTGCACAAATCGGCATTAGCGTAGGCCTATGGTCCAGCGCTGGCCTGAATGTATCGACAGGCCTGAGCATTGTGCTGACCATGTCGATTTTGTTTGCCGTGATTTTTGCCGTGCAGAAAATCAAAAAAATGGCTTAAGCAGTCCAATATTGCAATCTAAAACCATGCTATACAAACACTGAACTGCCTGCGGGCAGTTTTTTATGATGTTCTTTTTCTGTATCCTCTGATATATGTTGAATATCAGCATTATGAAAAAAATCAGATTATGGAGCTGGACAGCTTTCAATTAATGGCCCGCTATAACAGCTGGGCCACGCAGCGTTTAAACCTGATTCTAGATCAAGTCTCAGATGAAGACTTTTACAGAGACAGCGGCTTATTTTTTCAGAGCATTTTCGGCACACTGAATCATTTGCTGCTGGGTGAACATGCCTTATGGTTTCCGCGCTTCAGCCAAGGCCATTCACCGAAAATAGCCTTGAACAGCATTATTGAACAGGACCGTTATGTGCTGACTCAAACGCTGCTGGAAAAGTCCTTTGATTGGCAGAACTATCTGCATGATCTGGATCCTGCGCTGCTCAGCGGACTCTTTCATTACCAGACCTCTAAAGGCCAAGAGATTTCTGTCCCCTTTGCCGGTACGCTGCTGCATGTGTTTAATCACGGCACCCATCACCGCGGACAAATTACAGCGGCACTTACCGCCATGGGCTATGACTGCCCTGAACTGGATTTGATTTATATGCTCTTAGAGCAAACAAAGAGCGATCCAAAATAATGAATGGACTGTTTTAAAGGCTATTTTTTAATTTATAGAACCGAAACTCTGGATTAAACAGCCCAATTAAAAATATGATTGAAAATGCGATCCAAAAGAACCATGCCATCATAATGATTTGGCCTTTCGTCCACTCTTCAGATTGAAAAGAGCTAAAGAAAAGCCATGTTTTCCAGCCCTGAATATACGATGCACCGCCCCACGATATAATCCATTTTGTCACGATGCAATCTAAGGCATAAATCAAAATCCATAGCGCTGTAGACATTGTTTTTTCTACTTATTTTATTAACTATATCTCAAACATATCAGATCAGCCAATAAGATAAAAACACATTATTATTAAAGCTTATACGTATAAATCACTGATGCACCAAGCTCAGCAAGCTGGCTGCGCAGGCAAACAGCACTGCAAAGGTCCGATTCATATACTTTTGCTGTTTGGGTGATTTTAAAAGCCGTAGCACTTTTGATGCCAGCCCTGTATAGCCTGCCATGACAATTAAATCGATACTGATCATCGTCACAGCCATGATTACATATTGAATCCACTGCGGTTTGGACAAGTCTAAAAATTGCGGCAAGACTGCCAATAAAAACACAATGGCCTTGGGATTGCTCATATTCACCAGAAAGCCATGCAGCACCAATTTTCCGCGTGATTTATCCGGCAGATTCTGCTGAATTTCGATGGACTGTACAGGCGCTGTCCACTGCAAAAAAGCCAAATACAGCAAATATAAAACCCCAAACCATTTCACAATTTGAAATGCCCAAGGTGTAGTCGCAAACAACACTCCTGCCCCTGCCGCCACAACGCCAATTTGCACCAATAGCGCCAGCTGCAGTCCAAGCGCATTCCAATAGCCATGCTTAAAACCGTAATTGAGGCCGCTCGACATAGAAGCAATCGCGCCTGCGCCTGGAGAAATACTGATCACCCAGCAGGCCAGCATATAGGCCAGCCAAATTTGGAAGGACATATCAAAGGTAGTTTTACAAATAGAAGCGCAATTATATGACATTTACTATTTATTAGGCGGATTAAAGCCATGCGGATTTAAATATACTTCTAGGCTACCCACTGTACAGCCATTAGGGCACAATAGAGAAAGCTACGCAGAAAATATCAAAATTTAGGAGCCATGAATGACCGCCCAATCTGTAATTTTACCTTTGCCATCAGATCATGCGCGTTTTATTGTTCTTCGCTTAAAAGATTTAACCCTTGAAGAACTGAAAGAAAAACTTGGGGATTTATTTGATACCCGTGACCGCTTAATTACACAGCATCCGCACTCCCAGATTAAAACAGCTGTCGCTTTTGGCCCCGAGCTTTGGGCAAACCTGCATGCTGAAGCGCCTGCAGGCTTTAAACAGCTGGCGCCGATTGAAGGCTCATTTCAAATGCCTGTGGTTCCCGCAGATGTGCTGATTCATATCGCCGCACAGCGTACCGATATCTGCTTTGCTTTAAGCCAGGCTTTTTTTGACGGCATTCAAGATAAAGTAGACGTTTTAGATGAGCGCGTCTGCTTCCGCAATTTTGATGGCCGCGACCTCACTGGCTTTATTGATGGCACTGAAAACCCGCAATTTCCAGATGACCGCGCTGAAACCGCATTGCTGCCTGAAGATGCTGGTGTTTTTGCAGATGGTTCTTTCATTTTCGCTCAGCGTTATGCACACAACCTAGAAAAATGGAAAAAGTTGAAAGTGGATGCGCAAGAGCATGTGATTGGCCGCACCAAGCTGGAATCGATTGAACTGAGTGAGGCTGAACAGCCTGAAAACTCGCATGTATCACGCACTGTGGTTGAAGATGGTGAAGGTGAAGAGCTGGCCATTCTGCGTCATTCTTTGCCTTATGGAGATGGCCGCGGTGATCAAGGCTTATTTTTCGTTGCTTACACCAACGATTTAAGCATTATCGACAGCATGTTATTGCGTATGTTTGGCACCAGCGGTGACGGCATTCATGACCGCCTGCTGCATTTTGTCACTCCCATGGATGGCGCATATTACTTTGCACCGAGTGAAGAGCTGTTGGAAGAAGTGCTGGAAGGTTAAATAAATAAAGCCGACGAAAGTCGGCTTTTTAAGATTTGAATTTGTGATATTAGTTTATTTTAAATCTCTCAACTAGATTTTAATTTCCTGAGATTAATTCCAAATCACTCTAAGTTACAGGAAATGTGATCCAAACTTTCAATCGAGATAGACTCTATTTTACTGCCATTCCCAATATTATATATAAAATAGCCTTCATTCTCCTTCATAGGAATCTTATATACAAATAGGTCTATTGAATCATCCCCACTAGAAAATCTTTCTGGCTTGATATTTCTATTTAATTTCTTAATACTATTTCCCAGCTTACCAACACTTATATTGTTAGCATCAACTACTTTCAAATCTCGAGTATGAATAGATGTGACTACTCCATAATCATCAATATCAGCACTTGTCAGAGTGTTATTAACTAAAATATTTTTTCTATTTTGACATTCTTTTAAATCAGTAATATCACTATAGTTTTGAATAATTATATCCCCCTTAAACCTCTCCATTAATATTTCTAAATTATCTCCTATTTTAATATAATTTAATTCATTTTCTTTATTTTTATTTCCATTTAAGTCTGATAAATTATTATAACCATTGAAACAACCACACAAAAATAAAATAAAAAAAATAAAATATTTTTTTTCATAAATCAAATATCCTCTAGATCTGGAGACAACCCTTGTAAATGAAGGTGATTATTATGCCGTGGATCTGACAAATGCTTACAATTTGGAAAAATATAATTACTTTCAACACCAGCCTTAGAGTTAGTAAAATACTCACTGAGCATTTTTTTTGACTTCCCCCAACCAAATCTTATAAAGTTATTGATCAAATTCAAAGTCCTTTCATGATCATAAATAGCATCTTGCAATATAACTGCTAGAGGCTGTTTATCAGTTCTTAAATATCTTAGATCTCCTGCTTCACCATTAATATGACTTTTACTCTCACCTGGATCACCATTGACTCTGCTAAAACCATTAAAACAAATGTCATCATACCCAGATTTACACAAAGCTCCTAAAAATGCAGCTAACTCAATACCACCTAAATAATATCGTTGCTGTCCAGAATTCATTAAAATTTTATAACCTACTACACCTGAACGATATTTCTCAAAATGTCTTACATCTACTAAATAAACATTACCACTACCCAAGACGTTCTTGGAAGACCATCTTTTTGCGACAACATATTTTGATTTACCTAAATTATGAACAGCCCCTGTAGAATCGTAATATATATACTGAGCATAGCCAGTAGCAGCTCTGTTTTCTCTTTTAATTTTTCCATCATGGTAAATATGATAACGTGTTGTATCACTCGTAGATGGAGACTGATTGCTAGCCGTTGTTAGTGGCTGACCACCATTTTCGGTGTATGTATTATCTTGAATAGGCTGATGTTTTTCTGATTCCAATTTTGCTTTTTCAGCCTGTTCTTTTGCTTTTTTTTCATGAGCATCTTGTTGCTGCTTTTGCCGCATTTGTTCAGATTTTTTCTTAAGTTGATCTGCTTCCTTACGCTTTTGATCGGCAATTTCATACAGCTTAGAAGCTTTTACAAATCCTTCATTAACTTTAAAATACCTAATTGGTATTCCTTTCAAAACACGAAGCTTCTGCAACTCTTTATTTTTTACACCAAAGCCAAAAACAAAACCCAGAAGCATTTTTACACTGACATCTCCATTACTATCTGTTCTTTTTACAATTTGCTTATTTCTATAGAAAATACTTACCAAGGTATTTTTTACATTTTTATTATTTTCTTTAACATTGATTTTAAAAGAACATACAGGTAATTTAATTTTAATAGTCTGATTAGATAAAGACTGTTCAACTTTAAAATGATGTATTTTTTGAGGTTGACCAGCTCCAGATACTGTAACCTCGATATCTTCACCTACTTCAGCCACTATTCCTTTTTTTGTCCCTGACGAATCAGCCGTATGCTTTTTTATATTCCCTTTATAAGTTAAGTAAAAACCCATATTAGAAATAGCCTTCCTTGTATCCTCTTCTATAATTTGAACATTAAAACTCACTTCTTTTGTATTGCCAGCAACTACCTCTTTTTTTTCTTCAGATGAATTTTGCTCATTTCTTACTTCTTGAGGAGTCTTATCTGATTGAGGTTTTGGCTGAGGAGTACTATTTTGCTCTAACACAACAGGTACAGATATTTCTTTTGTTAATTTAATTGTATAGCTTTCTTTTTTATCTTTTTGCTGTGTAATTTCTAATTTCTTACCATCAACGATTATTTTAATTTTAGTATTTGGATGTCTAACAATAACTGGAATTTTCCCTTCATTGTTTGTCTTATAATCATTCGAAATTTTTCCGATTTTACTGTAATATTTACCTTCTTTATATTCCGACTCAATTATAACTTTTTTACCTAAAACAGGATTACCACCCTCATCTATTAGATTAATATATACTTTACGATTACAACAACTTTCCAAATCGTAATGAGCGAATAAGGATATATATTCACCGACTTTCGTACCAAAAGCATCTGTACTATTACCTAAGCCTTGAACAAATTCTAGAACATATTTAGGTCCTTTTAAATGTGCTCCTGCTATACAGCCAGATTCAGTTATTTCAACACCACCAACCCTAACACCATAAAATTCATTTAAATTTTGACTATTTAGTCTATTACACAAAGTATTAATCCATTTATTAAAAGCCTTTATTTGAATAGTTCTATCTTTTAAAAAAATACTTTTTGAGGTGACGCCATCTAACCCCGTCCAAGTACCATTCCAATCATTGACTTGTAGGGATTTTTGAAAACTACTCGAAGACTTACTATTAAATTCAAAAGGCGGCTTAAAATAACCCAAATCATATAGTGCACTTTCACCAAATTGAAAATAGCCTATAAATCCATACCCAGCAGTTTTACCGTTATGAACATTTCTGGCTTGTAAATTTGGTCTAACTGTATCAGATAATGAGAGGTTTGATGACGATTCTCTACGGGAAATAGCATATATATAGGCTAGTCGATCTTCTCCAAAAGAAGGTCCATTTTCAAGCGAAACAAAACTCATTATAGCCCCTTAGATTCAAAATCAATTTTTTTAAATAATATTAATATTTTATTTTTATTTTTATCATTTATACTTTTTGAAAATATAATCATATTTTTATTAAAATCAAAGCTTCTATCTTTCTTTAAATTAAACATAACACTTCCTAAACTTTTAATGTCATCAACAATCACATAAAACTCTAAAGGTTTGTTTTTATTTATAAATGAGATAAGCAGAATGTTTTCCTTTGAATTTTTGATATCCCAGCATTCATAAGGGATATGCATCCAATCTCCAGACCCAAGATCTATCTTATTTATTTTTAGAATACGATTTATTGAACTTTTTAAATCTTTTCTCTGAAAATTACATTTATCTGATTCGATATAATTGAAGCTAACTTTTTCACCATCCAATATTTCATATGGATATGATTTCAATATCTCTGCATGAGTAAAAGGCATTAGACACATAAACAACATAAAAAGGATTTTATTTTTCATAAAACTTCTCACAATCCAAAACTTTTAAAATCAGCTTCTAATTCACTATAATCATATAATTCTTCCGTGTTGTGATAATGATCATCGTCATCACCACCACAGCAATCTTCACTAGAATCCTGATTTTCTGTGCTATTCAAGTCATTTTTGATAACAAAAAGCTCATCATGATTCTGACTATCATGTCCTAAAATAATTACTTCAACATTATCAGCACTATCGCTGAAAAAGCGTTGAGTACGACCGAACTCGTCTAAAAACCCATTAAATTCAGTTTTTTTGGCATGATTTAAAAATTTAAATTTAATTTTTTGATTTATTTGATCTTTATCAAATAGTTCACCAAAATCAAACCTTCGGCTAAATATTCCACTCTCAGGCATCTTAGGTAATTGAGCATTCACAGTCGCACCCGCCACAAAACTATGCTGCCCTGCCTTACTTTCAAACTTTCCGCCCGTTGTGGTAAATATTCCAGCCCCATTAATCTTCAGCTGTGACCCACCCGCCGTCAGCACAATCTCTTTCGGACTGGTAATTTCAATCTTATCTTCCGTTGAAATCAGCTTAATTACCTTACGGGCAATCGCTTCTATCGCATCATCTTGTGCCTGCAATTCCACTTTGCCTTTAGCAGCATAAGCACTTAGCCCCTTTTGCGCTGCAAACAGGCTGATTTTGTCCTGTGCATGCGCCACCAAATTCTTCTGCGCGCTGATATTTACAGAACCCTGAGCACTCGAAGCAATGTCTTGAGAGGCCTGCAGCACAATATCTTCTGGCGTGGTCAATGCAATGCCATTTGGAGACGCCAATAACATAAGCGCCTGCCTAAACAATTTACCTTGCTCCTGCTGTTGCGGGTCTGATGAACTTTCCAAATTTTGGGTATAGCCTTCCATGAAGCCTTTAACATGTTCCAAAGCCTTAGTAGGTGTGAATATTTCAGGCTTGCCGAAACCACCATCCATGATCATTTCATCAGGCTTGATTTTGATTTCTTCAACAATTTTACCCACCTCTTTCAAAACCTTCAGCGGATCATTCTTCAGCTGGTTTTTTAAATTGCCAATTCGTGCCTGCAGCTGCTCAGAACCATGATCTTCAAGGTTTTGAATCACTTCTTTTAAATTGTCAAAAGCCTCTTCAGCATCTTCAAAATAGGCTTGGAACTGCTGCACTGTGCCTTTGACATCTTTGGTAATTGCGCCCATATCCTGAATAAAGCCTTTGCAATTTTTTAAAGCATTTAACGGATCTTGCGACAATTCATCTTTAAAGAGGCTGACTGTCGTCATCAAGGCTTGCGAGGTGCTTTTAATTTCAAGGGATTGAATTAATTTGGGCAAACGGCCAATCACATTCAGCGCATCTGTTTGCTGTTTCACAGCAATACTGCTGAGCATTTTCATGCTTTCCTGACCTTGGCTCAGCAAGGCCTGCGCTTTAGCAGCCTCCAAATGATCGGCGATGGCATTTTCCTGCGCATAGGTCGAAATCAGCATGCCTTTGCCTGCACGCACGGCGCCAAAAGCATCGGTTCTCAGCTCAAACCCCTCACCGCGTCCATTGCTTTGTTCTTTATCTTTCGGATGGCTGAGATTGCCTAAATTCAGCTGGCTGGCGCCATGGCTGCTTTGCAGCTGCGTGCTGATCTGTCCTGCCGTATCATCAAAACGCAATTGGTTAAAGCCAGCGCCATCCACCTCCTGCGAACGGATGCCGCTGAGTTTTTTAGTCTCAGGCAGCTGGCCTTTGGCATCAAACATGGTCTGATGCCGTTCCGCTTCATGTATGCGCCCCACCACAAAGGGCCGGTCGACGTCGCCTTCGAAGAAATCAATCACCACAATTTCACCAATCCGCGGATGAAAACGCGCGCCATAGCCCTCACCCGCCCATGGGGTCAACACATCGACCCAAGCAGAATCCACATCACTGTCATTGCTGCCGGCGCCGCCATCATGAGCATGGTCTTCATTGCGGGTAAAGCTGAAACGGACTTTAATGCGCCCCCAGGCATCCACATGAATGCTTTCCCCTTCTGGACCCACCACTTTAGCCCGCTGCGGATGCGCGGCAGGACGATGCTGCAGCGGGTCATATTCTGGAACCACAGCAATGCTGCGACGCATCACATGCAGTTCATTGGCTTGGCGCTCATCGCCTAAAGATGGCCAGCAGCTAGCGCTGAGCAGCGATTCCAGCTGCATCAGAATGTCTTTCGGCAGGTTATTTTGGTTATAAAATGCTTTGCCTAAAATCAGAAATTCACAGTCTGAGCCTTCATGCGGGTCAATGTCAGGATGATCGGTCAGCTGGAACCAATAGCCGGCTTGCGCATCGCGGACACTACTGCGCGCTGTAAAAAATTTCGACTGCAAAGTCTGATGCTGATTCAGCTGCTGATTCAGCTGTTCCAGCTGCGCACTGCCCGCAGGCGTCGCTTGATCTTCACCGCTTAAATCCGCTGTCCATGCAGGGCTGAGTGACCAGACCTGTTCCAGGCCGAGGCTTTCATTGTCCTGCTGCTCACTGTGCACATGCGTGCTGAGCAAAGGCTGAGACTGGTCCTGAGCCAAAGACTGCGCCTGCCAGCGCTGAGTTTGAACTGCTGTCGCCTGCAGCTGGCGCTGTCCAATGAAACTGGTGATGCTATCCAGACGCTCGGCTGCATGGCTGCGGTGAAACCGGATGGAGCGGCGGCTCAGCGCGTTAAACGCCTGATTATGATCAATCAAGCGCAACTGCTGCGCCTGCATCGGTGCAGCGGATGCAGCAACGGTCAGTTCAGCTTCATCAATCAGCCAATTGATGCCTTCACTGCGCCACAAACGCGTTAAAAAGCCATAGTCACTTTCATTGGCCTGCATGACAAATGGCCGCACGGCATAATCTCGGCTGAGCCCTTCTAAATTCAAGCTTAAACTGGATGCGAATAACGCGCTTTTCTGCTGCCATTCGCTGAATAAAACTTCAGTGACCTCACGCACGCTTTTATTCATAAACACCCGGCTATTGCGGCGCTTATGCCAAAGCGCGGTGGCATCTTCAATGACCAGCTTATAAACCGTCAGCGCGCCATCGCTTTGCCCCTGACTGGCGCCCGTAATCACCCCGGTGATGCGCTGCAGCTGGCCTAAATCGGTCACTTGATCAATGGCGGCACGCCCGCCAATAAATTGCTTAAGCGGAATATGCGCATGCGCGGACAGACAAATCAGCTCGGCGCGCAGTCCCTGATTAATGCGGTGCTCGCCTTCAATGCGCTGAATAAAGACTTGAGTATTCAGAACTTCATTTGAAAAATGGATATGCAAAGCGCGCTGCTGCACACTGAGGCCAAAACTCTCAATTAAGCTATAAATATTTTTAATCATGTTCTTTTTTTTAATTAATTTATTTTATTTGTGCGCGCATTCTAGAAAATGTTGTTTTTTTAGTCCAGTTATTTTTTCAGCAGCTGCTCAATTTCATTGCCCATCCCCTTCATTGAAAAATGCATAAAATTATGCCGCATTCAACTTTCAGGACGGAAAATGGGCTGTTACACTGCTGATTCTCTTTAATTTAATCATGCTAAAAAGATGCTCCAGATTGAATCCAAACTCCCTGCGCAAGGCGTGACCATTTTCAGCACCATGAGCGCCATGGCGCAGCGTTTAAATGCGTTGAACATGTCGCAAGGCTTTCCTGATTTTCCTGCGCCGCCCGCACTGCTGGACGCCTTAGCGCAAGCTGCACAGGATGGATTTAATCAATATGCGCCGGGCGATGGCCTATTGAGTTTGCGGGAACAGCTGGCACAGCTTTTTTGGCAGCGCGACCAGTTGCATCTCGATCCTGCGGCTGAAATCACCATTACCCCGGGCGCAACCATTGGCCTGTTCAGCGCCATTCAAGCCATTGTGCATGCAGGCGATGAAGTCATTATTTTTGATCCCAGCTATGACAGCTATGCGCCCAGTGTAAAGTTAGCCGGCGGCATTCCTGTGCATATCCGCCTCACCGCTCCCGGTTTCCATGTGGATTGGCAAGCGGTGAAAGATGCGGTCAATGTCAAAACCCGCATGATCATTGTCAACACGCCGCACAACCCGACGGGCGCCATTTGGTCAAAACAGGATTGGCAGCAGCTGATTGAGCTGATTCAGGATACAAATATTGCCGTGCTGTCGGATGAAGTTTATGAACATCTGATTTATGACGGCCAGCGCCATTATTCCGCGCTGTCTTTTCCAGAACTGCGGGAGCGCAGCTTGGTGGTCGGCTCATTTGGCAAAACCTTTCATGTCACCGGCTGGAAAACCGGCTACTGCGCGGCGCCAGCTCATTTGATGGCGCTGTTCCGCCAAGTCTATCAATTTACCAATTTCTGCGGTGTGACGCCGGTGCAAATGGCGCTGGCCAATTTCATGACGCATCACCCTGAACATATTGCAGAACTGGCTGGTTTTTATCAGGCCAAGCGTGACTTATTTAATGCCGGACTGAAAAATTCACGTTTTCAATTTACACCGTCACCCGGCACCTATTTTCAAAATTTAGATTACAGCGCCATCCGCCCCGATTTGGATGACAGCGCAATGTGCCAGCATCTGGCGGAACAGCATGGCATCGTGGCCATACCGGTCTCTGTTTTTTATCAGCAGCCGCCGGAAAATTTACGCTTAATCCGCTTTTGCTTTGCGAAAAAAGATGAAACGCTGCAAAAAGCGGGAGACATTTTATCGCAGGTCTAAAAATTCGCTGAATCGCCATTTTGGCTAATTAAATTCAAGCCTGAGTTACTGTAGAACTAAGGCTTTTTTAAGCCATTCCTGCTAATGTCAGCATGAGCCAATCAACATTATAAGTACACTGCCTAGGATTGCATATGACGGAGCATCAGCCTTTCAACAGTCAACAGAAACTTTGGAAATCCTTTCTGATTTTCCTTGTGCCGCTGATCGCCACCAATATTCTGCAAAACCTTTCAGGGACAGTAAATACCGTATTTGTCGGCCAAATGCTGGGGGTTCATGCAATTGCAGCGGTGTCCGTCTTTTTTCCGATCTTATTCTGCCTGATGGCCTTTGTGATTGGCCTTTCGGCAGGCGCTACCGTTTTGGTTGGACAGGCCTGGGGCGCTAAAAACATTGAGAAAGTGCACAGCGTGGTGGGTTCAACACTGTTTATGACGCTGATTGGCGGCAGTGTGATTGCTTTTCTTGGAGTGTTTTTTGCCAAATATATACTGCTGGCGCTGGGCACAGATTCAGAGGTGCTGCATCTGTCTATCTCTTATGTGCAATGGATGCTGGCGGGCAGCCCGCTGCTGTTCATCTACATTATTTACACCTCGATTCTGCGCGGAGTCGGCGACAGCACGACCCCGCTGATTGCATCCGGCATGACAATTGCCACGGGCTTGATCATCACCCCGGTCCTGATTGCGGGAAAATTTGGCCTGCCCAAGCTGGGCATTGTCGGGCCAGCCATTGCGACAATCATCGGTTTCAGCATTGCGCTGATCTTTTTATATTTCTATTTAAATAAAAAAAATCACCCGCTGCGCCCAGATGCAGCATTGCTCCGCCATATCCGCTATGAGCCGGAACTGAGTAAAATCATTCTGCGGCTGGGCATTCCAACGGGCATTCAAATGGTGACCACCTCTGTGGCTGGGCTGGTGATTGTCGGGCTGGTCAACCGCTACGGCGCAGATGCCACCGCCGCCTACGGCGCAGTGAATCAGGTGCTGAACTACATTCAGTTTCCGGCATTATCCATTGCCATCGCGGCTTCAATCTTTGCCGCGCAAGCGATTGGCGCCGGCAAGTCCGATTTGCTGAACAAAGTCAACCGCACCGCGCTGACCATGAATATTCTGTTTACCGGCACACTGGTTATTCTGGCCTATTTATTCTCCAAGTATTTGATGGCGCTGTTCATCACTGACCCGCAGGTCGTTGTGCTGGGTCAGGAACTGCTGTTTATTGTGCTGTGGTCGATCGTATTTTTTGGCGCCAGCGCAATCTTTTCCTCCATCATGCGCGCCAGCGGAACCGTGACTGTGCCGATGATCATCAATATTGCAGCCATTTTGCTGATTGAAGTGCCTTGCGCTTATTTATTCAGTGAACGGTGGGGGCTCAAAGGCATTTGGTATGCCTATGCGCTGGCCTTTGTCTGCCTGTGCCTGATGCAAGGGCTGTATTACCACTTGGTTTGGAAAAAGAAAACGATTCAAGCGCTGATTTAGCAGCTCAGCTTGAAAACTGATAACCTTTGAAATTAATCCTATTTTTATACATATCTGTTCCTTGTTATAACCAAAGCGCATCTGATAAAAATAGGTTATTACCATGTCAAAACGAAAAATTAAATTAGGCGCTTTTGTACCCGGCATTTCTCAGCATTTGGCAGGCTGGCGCCACCCGCAAGCACGCCCGCAAGACAACCACAGCCTCGCTTATTTTGTAGAACTGGCCAAAACGGCAGAACGCGGTTTATTTGATGCCTATTTCCTTGCTGATATCCCTGTCAGTGTCGACCCGGACCGCACAGCTAATTTAGGCCTCAATGCCAATAATACGGGTTTAGAACCGATTACCCTCTTTTCAGCGCTGTCTGCAGTGACTCAGCATATTGGCTTTATTGCGACGGCATCCAGCACCTATGAGCAGCCTTATAGTTTGGCGCGCAAGTTCGCCTCCTTAGATCATCTGTCGCAAGGCCGCGCCGCATGGAATGTGGTCACCACGGCCCAGCCTGAAGCTGCCAAAAATTATGGCCTAGAACAGGCGCCTTTGCCGCAAGCGCGCTATGAACGCGCGGATGAATTTATTAACGTAGCGCAAAAGCTCTGGGACTCTTGGGAAGATGATGCTTTCAGCTATGACAAAGCATCCGGAGAGTTTTTTGACGGCAGCAAAGTGCATGCGCCGCGGTTTAAGGGCAAGCATATTGCCGTAGACGGCGCGTTGAATATCGCCCGCCCGCCGCAAGGCTATCCGGTGATTGTGCAGGCAGGCCAGTCTGAAGATGGACGCGAGCTGGCCGCTAAATATGCCGAAGTCATTTTTACCGCACAGCAGAATTTAAGTGATGCGCAAAGCTTTTACCGCGATATTAAACAGCGTCTAAGCAAATATGGCCGCCCTGCCGATGATGTCAAAATCATGCCCGGCGTGTCTATCTTTGTGGCAGCAACGGAGGCCGAAGCCCGCGCCAAGTATGATGAGCTGAACAGCTATATTCATCCTTCCGTCGGGCTGATGCTGCTGCATGCCTTAGGCGGATTTACCGAAGACCTCAGCCAATATGATCTGGATCAGCCGCTGCCGGCGCATATCGGTCAGCTCAGTCACGGCGCCAGCCGCCAGCAGCTGATTTTAGACATTGCCCGTAAAAACAACTTCAGCATCCGCCAGCTGTACCAATGGATTGCCAGCGCGCGCGGCCACTGGACACTAATCGGCACGCCTGCGCAAATCGCAGATCAGCTGCAGGAGTGGTTTGAAAATGATGCTGCGGACGGCTTTAATATTTTACCGCCGACCACGCCCGCCAGCTTGGATGATTTTGTCGATTTAGTCGTGCCTGAGCTGCAGCGCCGCGGCCTATTCCGCACGGCCTATGAAGGAAAGACTCTACGTGAAAATTTAGGCCTGAAGCGCCCTGAAAACCAGTATGTTTTGGCGCGCCGCTATACGGAACACGCCTCATAAGCAGCAAGCCAAAAAAAAGCCCCAGATGGGGCTTTTCTTTGGCTTCAGGTCTTAACCCAGATCACGCGCTTACCACGCCAGCTTAAACTGCTCCAGCTCATGCGGCAGCGCCAATTCAGGCTGTTCTTGGAAATCCAGCAGAATATCATTTTTAATCGCGGCGATGCGGTAATCCTCACGCTTGCGCGGACGCTCAAGCTCTACAGGCACAATGCGTTTAATCCGCCCTGGATGCGGCTGCATCACCACCACCCGGTCACCCAGCAGCACCGCCTCTTCCACATCATGCGTCACCAAAATGGTGGTGATTTTTTCAGACTGCCAAATCCGCTGCAGCTCTTGCTGCAAATTCGCGCGGGTCAATGCATCCAACGCGCCAAAAGGCTCATCCAGCAATAAAATTTGCGGACGGTTGACCAAGCTGCGCGCAATGGCAACGCGCTGGCTCATGCCGCCTGACAGCTGGCTCGGATAAGCCTTTTTAAATGCGCTTAACTGCACCAGCTCTAGATGGTAATCAATCAGCGCCTGCTTTTCAGCCTTGCTTAAGGCGCTTTTTTCTAAGGCCAAAGCCACGTTTTGTTCGACATTCAGCCATGGAAACAGGCGGTGATCCTGAAACACAATGCCGCGTTCTAAACTGGTGCCTTTAACAGGCTGACCGTCAATTAAAATTTGACCATCAAAAGATGCATCCAGCCCGACCAAGAGGCGCAGCAGCGTAGATTTGCCGCAGCCGCTGTTGCCGACAATGCTGATGAACTCGCCATGCTGAATATTCAGCTGAATCTGTTCTAAAACCTTTAAGTCCTGTCCGTCTTTGGGAAAGTATTTATCCAGCTGCCGGATTTGCACATGCGGCTGATGTTGTACTGCTTGATTCATAATCTTCTCGCTTCTTGTTATTTCTGCGCAGCCTGACGCCAGCGTAAATTGTATTGTTCAAAAAATTGCGCGGCTTTGGAAAGGACAAGGCCGACTGCGCCAATGATCAGCATGCCGTACAGCACCACTTCCATTTTAAATAAGTTCTGGCCGTCCATAATCGGGTTGACCACGCCCACAGCGGAAACAAAGAAATACTCCGCGCCCACGGTCGCCACCCATGAAAAAACCAAGGCGATATTCAGGCCCGCAAAAATACTGGGCGCAGCAGCCGGCAAAATCACTTTAAAAAAAGTCTGCAGCGGACTGAGCTGGAAAATTTGCGCCACTTCTTTGACTTTGACAGGCACATTTCTGACGCCGTCATAAGTGTTGAAAAACACCGGGTAGAACACCACCAGACTGATAAATATCACTTTGGAAACTTCGCCATGGCCAAACCACATAATCATCAGCGGAATCCATGCAAAAACCGCGACATGCTTGATGGCATTTAAAGTGGGCGAAAAAAATCGGTCCAGCCAGACATTCAGCCCGAGCAGCAAGCCAAAACCTGCGCCGATCACACCGCCTGCAATAAAGCCCGCTGTATTGCGCAGCAAGCTGGCGATGACATTTTCATACAGTTCACCGGACTGCGCCGACTCCAGCAGCACCTTGCCCACCTCTTTCGGCGCGGGCAGCAAAGCTGGATCAACCCATTTCCAAGCGGCCGCAGCCGACCATGCAATCAAAAGCACCAGCGGGATGATCCAGCCGCGATAATCAATATTTTTCATTCTTCTTGCTCCGGTTAATTGGCCTGATCCCAGCCGCGGAATTGCTTTTGCAGCAAGCGGATGAAGACATCAAAAGCAAAGCCCACCAGTCCAATCACCACAACGGTCGCTAAGACCACATCCAGCTGGAAAATCTGCCGTCCATACACCATGATGTAGCCAATGCCCTCGCTGGATGCCAGCAGCTCGACCGCAACTAAGGCGCCCCATGCGCTGGCCAGCGATAAGCGCAGGCCGCCAATAAAGCTGAGGAAAGCGCCCGGCAGCACCAGATTTTTAAACTTGGACCACGTGCCCAGCTGATAGACATCTGCAACCTCAATCAGCTGCGGCGAGATATTGCGCACGCCCTTAAAAACATTGATGGTCATCGGGACTAAAGCGGCTTTGGCAATAAGAATAATTTTCAGCGCTTCATCAATCCCGACCAAGAGAATTAATAACGGAATCCAGCCCACCACAGGCACTAAGTTAATCACTTTAAACGTCGGCCAAATATAGGCTTCGGCTGTACGGGACAGCCCCATGGCAAAGCCAAGCGCTAGCGCTACAACAATCCCAGCGCTAAAGCCATAGCCAATGCGGCTCAGGCTGATACTGAGATTGCTCCACAGCTCACCGCTGCTGTACAGGTCTTTCAGCGCTGTCCAGACCAGCTCTGGCGGCGGCAGCAATAAGGTATTGACCCAATTGCGCTCCACCGCGATTTGCCATGTGTACAGCAGCAGCAAAGGGAAAATCAGGCCGACACTCCACAATGCTACTTTACTCTGAAGCACAGGCTGCAGCAGGCGTTTCAGCGCCAGCAGCGGTTCAGGCTTCGCAATCGGTTTTGCGCTATCCAGCTCTAATTCTTGCAGCATCAGATCTCTCCTTTCAGAAACCAAGGCTTATTGATCCAGCACTCAAGGTGTCCAGAAATTCTGTAAGTTTTGACTCTTCAGCGCGTTGTTGAGGTATTTAGGCTCAATCCACTGATCGACATCAATATTGCCGCGGATCAGCTTTAAATCCTGGCCTGCTTTGAGTTTCTGCTTAATCAAGGAAATACTGGCGCTATTGAAGACTGGCGCGCTGTGGCTTTTTAAATTCACACCGTCATTGGCGCGGACAAATGCGCTATACGGCAAGCCGGATTTAGCCCAAGTTTTAAATAAAGCCGGCTTGTTGTTTGGGTTACTCTCCCAAGCGGCTTCTTTCACCAGCACATTGACCACGCGCTGTACGGTTTCAGGATATTTCTGTTCGAACTTTGAGTTTACGAGTACGTAGCCAGAACTTTGCAGCTGCGCAGGCTCTTTTTTAGAGCTGTAAATCAGCTTCGCCACACCGCGGTCAATCACAGGAAATACTGACTGATTGCTGAATAATGCATCCAGATCCCCGCTGGCCAAAGCCGCGTAGCCGACAGGGCCGTCTACGTTGACAAATCTAAAGTCCTTTTCCGTAAAACCATATTTTTTAATAATTTGATTTAATGCTAAATGCACACTGGTGCCGCGGAAAAAGCCAATTCTTTTGCCTTTTAAATCTGCCCATGATTTGGCGCTTGATCCCGGCGGCACAATTAAATAGGTATTGTCATTTGAACCTGCCACCGCAATCAGTTTGGTATCTAAACGGCTGGCTTTACCAATCAGGGCCGGCAGATCACCGAGCCAAGTAATGTCAATCAAGCCATTGGCATAGGATTCGTTAATTGCAGGGCCTGCGCCTTTGAAGTTGTTCCACTGGATTTTAATGCCGTCTTTTTGGAATTCTTTTTCAATGAGGCCTTGGGTCTGCACCGTTGCATAGTAGCTGCCGTAACCGACAGGGCGGTTGCCGGTGCCCACCAATGGCGAAGCGAAACGGATGACCGCAGGCTTAGCCTCGGCAGCAAAGGCCTGCACCGCCGGTACGAGTGTAGAAACAGCGATCACGCTGCTGAATAAAATTTTGGTCCATGAAGACATGCTGAATTCCTCTAATAATTTAAATAAGGTTTAAAAGCCGTACTGGAACTGGGCGACCAGCTCGTTGTAGCTCTTGTTGATTAGTTCGTTATTCACATGATTCACATTGATTTGAAATTTGGTGGTTTCTGCAAAAAATGCATTGAGCCCAAGGCTGTGTATGTCAATCAGCTGATTGTCCGCATTGGTGTCGCGGTTGATGCTGTCAAAGCGGTAAAAGGCCTGATAGGACTTTGGCCACCAGTCGTCATAACGCCCTTGATTGCGGAAGCCCTTGACAAACTGCTCACCAAAGTTCCAAAACAGCGTGCCCGTATGTGACTCGCTTTCACGTTTATACACAGAAGCGCTTTGGCTGCTATAGGTATCGTCTTCGCCCTGCACATATTCATACGTCACGCCAAATGGATGGTGGTTGTAATAAATATCAAAGCCTTTGCGCAGCACATCGCCTTTGCCGGCAAAGGATGCGCTGGCGCCGCTGGTTTCAAATAAATTGCTCCTGCCCTGATACCACGACACGCCAAAGCTCAGTTCACGCAGCCACGAGTTGTATTCGGCAGGCAAGGTGTAGCGCAGGCGTCCGACAAAGTTTTTGTCATCATTGTCATCGGACTTATTGGCGCCATTGCCATTCACAATCCCAAAGGCATAACTGATCATTGGAGAACGGTAGTTGTAGCCATAATCGACCGTCGGCAGCGCATCGCCGCGCACAATCAGCCCCACCTCACGCAAAGCCAAGCCGTAGCCATAGCCCGGCAAACTGAATAAGGCATTGTTGATGGTTGGCTTCAAATCTTCAGTCGCCTGCACCTCTTGGCCAAAGGGCAGCAGCTGCTGACCCAAAGTGACCGATAAACGGCCTGTATCTGGGCTTAAGGTCGGCAGCACGTTATAAATCAGCTGCGCATCCAGCAAGTTCAAATAGCTGTTATTGGTGCCAGACTGCGGTGACGTGCCAAAACGCAGGTTGAAGTCGAGGTTTTTGCCCTGCTCATAATCTTTAAATAAGTTGCCGGAAAAGCCAATCTGCACCGCGCCTAAATCAAAGGAAGAGCGGCGGCTGTTCACCGCATTGCCTGTATTTGCGCCCTGCGGCTGCGTGACTTGCGGCTCATCAATATAAGATGCTTTGGTCTGGACCACGCCATTAATCAGCAGCTGGCGGGTAGACAGCGCCGTTTTCGTATCACGCTCACGTTGCACTTGATATTTATAATTTTCCAAATCACTTTGCAGCCCTTGCAGTTCTGCACGGGTCACAAAACTTTGATCATCTTCAGCCTCAATACTGCTTTCTGATCCAGTTTCAGCGCCTGCATCTGCTGTTAAATTTTCATCAGCTGCTTCTGCGCCGTCTGCTTTCGTTTGGTCTGCACTTTGAATACGGCTCAGCTCAGTTTTTAATTGTTTTAATGACTGCTCCAGCTGCGCAACCTGCTGCTGCAGCTGCGCAACATCCGTATCTGCATGGCTTAAAGCAATACTTGCACTCAACAGCGTCAGCGCTGCTGCCCCTTGTTTTAAATAAATTCGTTTCATGCTGAACCGTCACCTAAAGCTTCGCAAGTGACACATCAGTGGACTTAATCAGCACAATCACCTGACTGCCGATCTGCAAATCCAGTTCGATCACAGAACGGGTGGTAATGACTGAAGTAAACACGCCGGAGGCCGTAACTACATCGACTTCTGAAACAACGTCGCCTTTCACGATTTCCTGAATCGTGCCTTTTAATTGATTGCGTACATTAATAGATTGAATGGTCATTTTTAATTCCTGTTATTTGCTTAAAATTAATCATGACGCATTTATAAAAATTTAAAAAATAATATAAAACGATTTTTATATCGGTTTTATTAAAATAAAACTAAATTAATAAAACCTGTTTTGATAAATAATCTTTATTCTTTATAATAATATTTTCATACTGCCAAAAAACCACATCCTGCTGTGCAAGGATTTTAATTTCCTTATTAATCGTTTGCCGTGAAGATGACAGCAGGTCAGCTAAATCATGCTGTGAAATTTTTAAGCGGATTTCCGTCCCAAGCGCATGCGCTTCTCCATACCGCATCGACAAATCCAGCAGTATTTTGCAAACTTTTTGATGTAAATTGGCCACTTGCAAGAACTTCACCTGCTGAATTAAATAGTGCATGCGCAGGCTTAAGATATCCAGCACATCCTGCTTCAAAGCAATGCTATGACTGATTTCTTCAATAAAAAAAGCTTTGGGAATCTGCAAAATTCGCACTTGATTAAAAGCATAATAATCATAGTCAATCGCTTGCGAGTTCAGGCAAGGCAGTAAATTAATCAAGTGCTTTTCCGAATAATAACTAAAGGCGTGAAAACGGCCCGACGGGCTTAAATATCCAATTTGGATAATCCCATCGAGCAAAATATACAGTGCATCACTGCTATTTTCTTGACTTAAAATTAAATCATTTTTTTGATATTTTTTAATATTAGAATTTTCTAAAATAGATTGAATTTTATAATCCGATATATTTTTAAAGACCTTCTTTAAAACCTCATAAACTTCACGTTTATAAAATGTAGATACATCTGCATGCGCTGCCATGATTAATCCATCCTGTTATTTTAATCTTTTGATGAGAGAAAAATATACTAGATGGATTAATCGGCACTGACGAATCATTTATTCTTCCAACTTTAGCGTTTTATATGCAAAGTTTGCGAATATAACAGCATTTCTTATGAAGCTTTTTCATATATGCCCTGCTCGCTGTTATAGCGGAAATTTGCAGGGTCTTCTTTCACTTCCTTACGCAAGACTTTGCTTGGCAGCCCATCTGCGCCAACAGGAATATCACCTTCCAGCGTGACACGGCGCACAACGCGGTGCTGGTCGCCGTAGTCATTAATGGCCCGATGCTGTGTCGCGCGGTTATCCCAGATGGCAACATCACCTGCATCCCAGCGCCAGCTGACAATATTTTCCAGCTTTTCGACATACGCCTGGAACAGCGCATACAAACTGCGCGATTCCGCCTGACTGTAGCCGACAAAGTTTTTGAAGAAGCTGCCTAACAGCAGCGATTTCTCGCCTGTTTCCGGGTGTACGCGCACCAGCGGATGCTCCGTTTCATATTCGGTCGAGTTAAAGTAGTTTTTATATTTCGCCAAAACTTCTGGCGGAATGCTGGCCTTGGCCGCATAGTCATAATTGTTGCTGTGCACCGTGCGCAGGCTGTCCGCTAAAGTTTGCAGCTGCTCAGGCAGATCTGCATAAGCCGCTGCGGTATTGGCCCAAACCGTATTGCCGCCCACTTCTGGCGCCACCACGCTGCGTAAAATTGAGGCTTTAGGATAAGCATCAATAAAGCTAATGTCAGTATGCCATGCATCTGCACGCGCTCCGCGTGAATCAATTTCCAAAATATGCGCTGAGCCATCTTTCACAGGAACCGTCGGATGATTCAGCGGCGTGCCTAAGCGGGCGGCAAATGCCTCTTGCGCCACATCATCTAAATGCTGCTGGCCTTTAAAAAAGACCGCTTTGTGCTTCAGCAAAGCCTGATTGATCTCTTGCACCACTTCGTCCGCTAAGTCTGCAGACAGCTGAACGCCTTGAATTTCTGCGCCAATGCGGCCGCCGATCGGGCGGACTTGAATATGCTGATATTGCTGTGACATGAAAATTTCCTCTTTAAAATTGTTATAGGACACTGGGCCTGTGAAATCATCATGCCGAATTGGCTGAGGCAAATCTGTCAATAAATTGACATTTCTATACTGCATTTCTGCTATATAAAAATTAAAAAATGCTTTACCCCCGTAAAAAAGCCCGCAATCTGCGGGCTGTTCTGCTGCATTGTCTTTATTTGCCTTGGCCCAGCTTGGTCGCCATGGCGGTAATTTTCTGATAGCCCGTCGGCAGGATGCGCTGGATTAAATCCAGCGCTTTAGCATCATTGCCGATCAGCAGGCGGCGCTTGTCTTTCTGCACAGCCTCTAAAATCTGGCGGGCGGCTTCTTCCGGCGGGCAGCGCAGCAGCTTATTGAAGGTTTGCGCCGACTTTTCCGGATTCATGCCTAAACTGCGCAGGCTGTCATTCATTTTTGCCGCATTGGCAATATTGGTGCGGATGCCGCCCGGATGCACACACAGCGCGCTGACACCGCTGTTTTCCATATCCAGTTCTTGGCGCAGCGACTCGGTAAAGCCGCGCACAGCAAATTTCGTGGCATTATAGGCCGACTGCGTCGGCTGCGCGGTCAGGCCAAAAAGGCTGGAAATATTAATGATATGGCCTTCACCCGATTTCTTGATCAGCGGCAAAAACTCTTTGGTGCCGTACACCACGCCCCAAAAATTGATATCAACAATCCATTCCAGCTCTTCATAGCTGGCGCCTTCCACGGTAGAGCCCAAAGCCACGCCGGCATTATTGAAGATCATATTGACCGAACCATGATTCTGCACGGTGTCCTGCGCCCAGGCGCGGATCTCATCCAGCTTCGCGACATTGACTTTTTGGGTGGTGACACGCACATTGCTGTCTGTCAGCAGCGCCGCCGTTTGCGCCAGCCCCTGCTCATTCACATCACTTAAAGATAAATGGCAGCCCTGCTTTGCCAGCAGTACCGCCAGTTGCTGGCCAATCCCTGAACCTGCTCCCGTAATGGCAGCGACTTTATTTTTAAAATTTTTCATTCTGTTTCCTTTGCTTAAACGGTTCTGAGCGTAAAGCTTTTGCACTCTGCCCAACGGGGCATCAGCTGCTTGTATTTGTGCAGCCTCGTCTCAGCTCATTGCTTCAATATAGGTTTGACAATGTATATTGTCAATATCATCTTGGGACGCTCTGTTGCACTTGCGGATAAGGCGGATGGGCATAGGTGTTCGGCTGATTTATTGATAAGATATGACAATGATCCGTTTCAACTTAAAATGATGATGATGACAGAGCAGCCAGCGGCAGAAGAAAAGCAGCCCGCCAAAAACAGCAAGGAACGCCAATTCAAAGGCCTGTCACTGACAGAGCGCAAGCAGCTGCGCCGTGAAAAACTGATTGAAGCCGGCATTGAAGCCTATGGCACGCACGGCTTTTTTTCGGTGACAGTCAAAGACATTTGCAATGAAGCCAAACTGACCGAACGCTATTTTTATGAATCCTTTAAAAAAAGCGAAAATCTTTTTCAAACCATATTCTTAAAGCTGATTGATGAGCTGCAGCAGAATGTCATGCAGGCGATTATGCAAGCCTCTTCAGATCCGAAAAAAATGATTGAAGCCGGCCTCACGGCCCTGCTGACCACATTAAAAGACAATCCGCAAATGGCCCGCATCATTTACATTGATGCCATGCTGGTGCAGGAACTGCATAATCAAGCCACCATTCACGAAACCATGTCGCGCTTTGACCGCATGATTCATGCCTTTGTCATGCTGATGATGCCGAATATTGGACGCTCAGAGCGGGAGATTTCTCTGGTGGCAACCGGGCTGAATGGCTATGTCACACAAATTGCCATCCGCTGGGTGATGAGCGGATTTAAGCAATCGATGGATGAAATTCTATCGTCCTGCAGCATTGTGTTCCTCTCCCTGCTGCAGACCTTCTCTCAGCATGAGCCGTCAGTGAAAAAATAATGAAACTTATTTTACAGTGTTGAAAAAATCTTATTAATTTTTAAAAAACATAAGCTTATTTTTAAATTGAACGGCTATTTTACGCAGATATTTGTCACAAAATCTTTCAAAAACGGGCTGCTCATACTTTTTTGCAATGATACTGTCATAATTAATCTTTGTAATAAGCCTGTCATAAATATAAAACGGTCCACCGTTTACATGAAATAGGGTATTGCGCTGTGAAAGATGACTACATTTTGATTGTCGACGACGAACTCCCGATCCGGGAAATGATCCATACCTCTTTAGATATGGCGGGCTTTCAATGCCAGCAAGCCGAAGATGCCAAACAGGCGCATCAAATGATTGTCGACCAGCGCCCTGCTCTCGTCCTGCTGGACTGGATGATGCCTGGCGGCGTCAGCGGCGTCGATTTATGCCGCCGCTTGAAGCGCGACGAGAACTTATCTGAGATCCCTGTCATCATGCTGACCGCCCGCGGCGAAGAAGACCATAAAGTGCAAGGCCTGGATGCCGGCGCAGATGACTACATGACCAAACCGTTTTCGACCCGCGAGCTGGTCTCACGCATTAAGGCAGTATTGCGCCGTTCAAATGCCTTGGGCGGTGAGAAAACCATTGATGCCAATGGCCTGATTTTAGATCCGGTCAGCCAGCGCGTCAGCCACGGCGACAGTATTTTAGAAATGGGGCCGACCGAATACCGCCTGCTGGCTTTTTTCATGACCCATCCTGAACGCGCCTACACCCGCGCGCAATTGCTGGATCAAGTTTGGGGCGGAAACGTGTATATTGAAGACCGCACGATTGACGTGCATATCCGCCGCCTGCGCAAAGTTCTGGAGCCTTATGGCGCAGACCGCTATGTGCAGACCGTGCGCGGCACAGGCTACCGTTTTTCTACCCGCGCAGATGTTGCGCTTGGCTGATATCATTCAAGATCAAGCTTTTTTAGGTTAGCAGTATTTTATGTACGAACCCTACCCTGTCCCTGAGCTGGCGCGAGAGCATAAGAAGTTCCGCTACAGCAGCTTATGGACCTTTGCCAAGCAGGATTTGCGCCTGCTGGCTTTTCTGCTGATTATCGGCGGCTGCATTGGCCTTGGGATCGGGTATTTCTGGATTTGCATTTTTGCGGCTTTCAGCATCTTCTTTGCCCTGCAGCTGCGTTCGCTGTATTTAGTCAATGAATGGATTTCCAACCGCCCTTATGATGTGCCGCCGAATTTAGACGGCATCTGGGGCGCGCTGCTGTTCAATGTTTACCGCGCGCAGCGCCAGGAGCGCATTGTTCAGGCGGAAATGGTCGGCTTGATTGACCGCGCGCAGTCCTCACTGGTGGCGCTGGCCGAAGCCGTAGTCCTTATTGATGAAAGCCATCAAATTGAGTGGTGGAACCCGGCTGCGGAAAAGCTGCTGGGCATTCAAGCCGCCGACCGCGGGCGCAATATTTTGACTCTGCTGCGCCAGCCGAGCTTTATTGAGTATTTCAACAATATTGATCAGGCGCCCGATGGCTTGAAAATGAAATCGACGGGTTTTGATGAACATTATGTGCAAGTCAAAATGACCCGGTTTGGCGGCGAGAGCCGCCTGCTGGTCGCCTATGATGTGACCCGCATGCACAATCTGGAACAGATGCGCAAAGACTTTGTCGACAATATTTCTCATGAACTGCGCACGCCGCTTACCGTGCTCAGCGGCTATATCGAAACCTTTACCGATCAGGAAGATTTGAACCCGCGCTGGAAGCGCGCGTTTGACCAGATGCAGTCACAGACACGGCGCATGAATGCTTTGGTGAATGACCTGCTGCTGCTGTCGCGCTTAGAAAATGATAAAAAAATTGCTAAAAATCAAATTATTGATATGCCCAGCCTGATGAACCAGCTGTATGACGATGCGCATGCCTACAATGTCGATTATGGCCATGAGCTGAATTTAGACATTGACAGCCACTGCGATTTAATCGGTTCCGACACCGAACTGGCCAGCGCCTTCAGCAACCTGATTACCAATGCCATCAAATACACCCCCAAAGGCGGCACAGTGACCATTGGCTGGCATGACGACGGCGAGCAAGGCTATTTCACGGTTGAAGATACCGGCATCGGCATTGACCCGAAACATCTGCCGCGCCTCACCGAGCGCTTTTACCGTGTCGACAGTGACCGCAGCCGGCAAACCGGCGGCACAGGCTTGGGCCTAGCGATTGTCAAACATGTGCTGATGCAGCATCAGGCGCATTTAGAAATTGAATCGAAAGAAAACCGCGGCTCGATTTTCAAAGTGGTGTTTCCGAAAGAACGCCTGTATCACGTCAGCTGAACCGTCTGATTGTCAAATCAAAAACGATTAAAAAGCCTGCTCAATCAGCAGGCTTTTTAATATCGGCAAGTGTGCGCGCTCAGTTCAGCGCCTGCTCTTTTTGCTGCGCGCGCTGAAAGGCTGGACGGCTGCTGATGCGTTGCAAGAAAGCCTGAATATGCGGATATCGCCCTTGCGTGCGCGACTGCAAGGCCTGCAGAGGAAAGCTCATCTGAATATCAGCAAAGCTGAATTGGCCGGCAAAATAATTATGCGCTGACAGATAATGTTCTAAAAAAGCAATATGGTCTTTTAAGCGCGCCTGCACAAAACCCGCTTTCACGCCGTCACTGATTTTCTGCGCAATCGGCTTAATCAGCCATGGCACATGCTTCGGCACATTGGACATCACCAGCTGCATCACTAGCAGCGGCATCAGTGACCCTTCCGCATAGTGCATCCAGTAGCGGTATTGCTGGCGGTCTATCGGTGTTTTCGGCGCAAACTGCCCTGATTCGTCAAACTGTTCCTGCAGATATTCTAAAATCACCGCAGATTCTGCAATGCTCTGATCATCATCGGTCAGTACAGGCGCTTTGCCCAAGGGATGCACGGCCAGCAGCTCCGGCGGGCCTGAAAAATTCGGAAGGCGTTTGTAAAACTGAATCTGATACTCCAGGTCTAATTCTTCCAGCGCCCATAAAATGCGGAATGAACGGGATTGTTCTAAGTGATGCAGTGTCAGCATGGTTTATCCTTATTATTTAACTGATCATGAATTGAATGGAATTAACGCAGCGCTGTAAAAAGCCGTGCGGGACAGCACGGCTTAAGCGGATTAAACCAATTGAGTGTTAATGTCTAAACTGCGCAGCAGCGTTTTCGTGACGGGCGTTTTACTGCAAATATCCAGCACCTTCTGCTGCAACGCCTCATCTGGGGGACTCTGAAAATGCACACGGCGTTCAATCCATTCCCTGCCCTCTTTATTGGCGCAGAAATCAGCTTCAACCTGAAATGCGCCCAAATCAATGCCCTTATGCTGCGCATACATGCGCAAGGTAATCATGGTGCAGGAAATCAGCCCTGAGCAGATCAAATCATAGGGCGCCAAGCCCTGATCCTGACCGCCGAAAGATTCCGGCTTGTCCGTAATCATCTGATGCCTGCCGCTGCGGATTGCGCCTGACCACGGTTCAGGCAGGGTCTCTACTTTTGCATTTGCAATAACAGCCATTTTTTGTCCTTATTCATCTTGTATTATTGTGATGCCAGCGCACGTCATTTAACCGTCAGGCGCCGCATGCGGCAGCGCCTGAACCATCCAGCCCGTTTACTTGGAGGCGCGCATTTTGTCAGGAAAAGCCGGCGCTTCTAAACGCGGCCCTTCATAGTCTGGAATATTGCCAAAGCGTTCATCATGATTAATCCACTGATCGCGCGCTACATTCAACTCTTCCTGCGTCCGGCCCACAAAGTTCCACCACAGCAAAATAGGTGATTCAAACGGTTCACCGCCCAGCAGCAGAACCCGGCTATGGGCATGAATTTCAATGTCAACGCGCTCCAGCCCGGGCTCTAAAACCACCATATTGTCTTCGGTCAATTCATGGCCATTGATGGATGCCGTACCTTCTAAAGCCATAAAGCCATATTCAAATTTCGGATTCAACCCAATGCGGGTGCGGGTGCTTTCCTGCGCCTGCAAATCAACGCCCAAAAGCTCAGTATGTACGGCAACCGGCGACTTGACCCCTATAAATTCGCCCACCAGCACAGTAAAATCAACACCATCCTGGCTGACCACAGGCAGTTCAGGGTAATGATCAAAACGCGGCGCCATATTGATTTTGTCATCCGGCAAAGCAATCCACAGCTGCGCGGCGTGCATATGCGTTTCAGTCTCCGGCGCCACTTCGGTATGTGAAATGCCGTAGCCGGCCGTCATCAAATTCACCTGATGCGGGCGGATCAGCTGTTTTGTGCCCAGGCTGTCGGTATGCATCATGGTGCCTTCAATCATCCAAGTGAAGGTCTGCAGGCCAATATGCGGATGCGGGCCAACATCCAGCCCCTCTCCCTGCGGAAACACTGCAGGCCCGGCGTGATCCAAAAAGCACCATGCGCCAATCATGCGCTTATGGCGGCTGGGCAAAGCGCGCTTGATCACGGTTCCCTGTCCAATTTCAGCGCTGCGCAGCGGGAATTCCTGTACAAATTGATTGATATATTTCTCGCAATCGTCTGAAGATGACAGTTCTGTGTAATTGGTATTGGTCATATTGCTATCCTGAATCTGGCGAAGTCTTGCTGCAAACACGGTTGATGCTGAAAGGAATGTACAGCCGAAATGGCGTATAGCTGAATCACGGCATGGAATACATGCATCTTAGTCAATTCTGAAGGTGAAGCCCATGCATCCGGCAATACGGTGAATGCTATAAATAGGACAATAGCGGTTTTTATTCGGCCCAATGCCCTGCAAATCTTTGCCTTTAATCTAGCATGCTGTTCCCGCCGCAGAAAGCGCGTAAAAGTGTCAGAATTTTAAATCAGTCGATATCTACACATTTTGTCATACTTTATGCGAAAAAATACCCAAATCTGGTGAGTTTATTTTTTAACCAATTTATCCATAATACATTCCTCTTCATTCCTGCTGTAATCAAAAGGATCAGCGCATGACTGCAGATTTGAGGATTGGTGAAAAAAGCCATTCCAGTATAACCGCACAGCATAAGCCTCAGCAGCATTTACTGAAGCCTTCGGAATGCAGCCTGAAAAACCGCAGCGCCATTGAACAGGCGCTGGCAAATCATAACGCGCCCATTCCAGCACATTTTCAGCAGGCCTATTTAGATTTCCAGTACCAGCAGCAGCGCTTTTTCCTGCGCCGCATCAACTATATTGCCCAGCTGGTTTTTTTGATCTATTTTTTTGCAGATTATTTCATTATGCCGGATATGTATAACCTGTCGGCTTTTCTGCGGGTCGGCTGCGTCGCCGCATCGCTGCTTGCCGGGTTCTATCTGTTCAAATATAAAAAAGATATTCTTCTGCTGGATCTGATCTTGCCGGTCAGCACCGCCTGCAGCATGGGGCTTTGGATCTTTTTGCTGCTGCAGTCCTCCAGCCCGTGGGTCAACTCTTATATTTACGCTTCAGTTATTTTTGTATTAATTGCAAATCTCTGCATACAGGTCCGTTTTAAACCCGCCCTTTACAGCACTATATTCATCTCTATTTTTGCGCTCATCGGTGTGCAGCAGCTGATGCATGTGCAGGAAGCGATTGTATTTTTCCTCACCTTTTTCCCCATTCTTTTATTCAGCCTGTATATCAGCTGGAACAGCACTTTACATGGCCGCCGGAATTTCTTGCGTTCCCTGCTGGATGACTGGAACCTGCACAGTTTCAAAAACATGGCGCATACAGATGAACTGACTCAACTATTTAACCGGCGCCAATTTGTGCATGTCGCTGAACGGCGCATTCATGAATGGCCAACGTCCGCCAGCACCTGCCTGCTGATGTTTGATGTGGATTATTTTAAAAAAATCAATGACAGCTACGGGCACGACATCGGTGACCGTGTTTTGCAGATCATCGCGGACACCACGCGCAAAGAAATGCGTCAAAAAGATGTCTTGGCGCGGTTTGGCGGTGAAGAATTTATTGCCCTGCTCGCAGAAACCAGCATTCAGGATGCATTGCTGATAGCCGACCGTATCCGTGAGCGCATCCAGAATGAATGCTTGCATTTAAAAGAAAGAAGCTTGAGCTTTACTGTCTCAATTGGCGTTGCAGAATTAAAATCGCATCGGCAGGATTTGGATGAATTGGTCAAACAGGCCGATCTTGCGCTCTATCAGGCCAAAGAAAATGGCCGGAATTGCGTTGTGCGTTACGAACCCGCCATGAGCGCCCGCTCAAAATTAACGCCAGCAAAAAATAAAAAGTCCTTGAATGCAATCCAGCTGCCTAATCCGTGCAAGGATCCTGCCTCACGCACATGGTCCATTATGTAAATCTGTGTCAAACACAGGTTTGGCTTCACTTTCGGCAGCGGAACTGCGGCAGCGCCAACCCGCATATGCCGTCATTCTAGGAACGCATTAAATAACGGATTGACCCTTTTTATTTTGCTGTTTTTAATTACAATGAAAGTGCGTTTTTATCCCCTGAGATTGAGTTTTTAATGCTGTCTGATCCGATTACTCCCCCATTTCTACAGCCTAAAGATTATAAATTTACATTTATAGATCTCTTTGCGGGTGTTGGCGGTTTCCGGATGGCCTTACAAAACCTTGAGGGGCGCTGTGAATTTTCCAGTGAGTTGAATAAGCGCGCCCAGCAGACCTACTTGTGCAATTATGGTGAATTGCCTGAAGGCGATATCACATTAGAAAGCACAAAAGCGGCAATTCCAAAAACATTTGATATTCTCTGCGGCGGTTTTCCCTGCCAAGCCTTTTCTATTGCCGGTCACCGCAAGGGCTTTCAAGAGACCCGAGGCACCTTATTTTTTGATGTGGCCAATATTGCCAAAAAGCATCGCCCCAAAGCGCTTTTTTTAGAAAATGTCAGAAATCTGGTGACACATGATCACGGCAATACCTTTCAGGTCATCTGCAATACGCTGGAAGAGCTGGGCTATACCGTCTTTCATCAAGTCTTAAACAGCATGACGCATGCCAATGTGCCGCAATACCGTCAGCGCATTTTTATTGTGGCCTTAGATCCTGTACAAGTGCCGAGATATCAAGAATTCAATTTCCCTGAAGAAATTCCGTTAACTGCCTCCATCCGCAGCTTGCTGGAAAAAGGCAAAGTGGATCAAAAATATTACTATGGGCCAAATCATAAATACTATGCGAAGATGGCGGAATCCGTAATCTCAATGGATAAAGTGTATCAATGGCGCCGGGTGTATGTACGTGAAAATAAGCGCAATGTTTGCCCCACACTGACTGCGAACATGGGTTCTGGCGGGCATAATGTGCCGATCATTAAAGATGATTATGGCATTCGTAAATTAACCCCCAAAGAGTGTTTTGCTTTTCAGGGCTATCCTGTCGATCAAATGCATTTTCCTAAAAAAATGGCCAATTGCGCTTTATATACACAGGCAGGAAACTCGGTGACCATGCCGCTGGTTCAGCGCATTGGTGAACAGATTTTAAAAGTGCTGGATTTGAATGAGATGCCGAAACAGAGAAAGGCGGGGTAAGGTTTAGAGTATAAAAAAGAGCGCTGAGGTGCTCTTTTTTATTGAATAATTAACAACCAAAAAGTATATTTAATAAATCAATAAATATTTGAATATTAAAAATTAAGTTGGTATAAAATGAAAATTAAGCGTATATCAAAAATTGATAATTTTGGAATTTTTAAAAATTTTGATTGGGATCAAAATTTAAGTCTTGGAAACAATCAAAACTATGACTTTAAAGATATCAACATCTTTTATGGACGTAACTACTCAGGCAAAACTAGCCTTTCTAAAATTATTAGATCTTTAGAAAAACAAGGTATTCCAGCTAAATACGATAACCCTAATTTTCAGATTGAACTCTCAGATAACTCTATAATTTCACAAAGTAATCTATCTGCATTCATTCATCCTATTCATATTTATAATTCTGATTTTATTAAAGAAAACTTAAAATTCATCCATGATGAAAATGCAAATATTGAGTCTTTCTCAGTAACTTTGGGTGGTGACAATCAACAAATTCTAGACCGTATTCAACTGTTAAAAGATGAATTAGGCTCAAATGAAGAAAATAGTAAAACTGGCGTCTATCTTTCTATCCAAAATAAAGAGAAGGATGTACATGATGCTAGTGAAAATCACCGTACTAAGAAAAATAAATTAGAAAAATTACTTTTAGATAAAGCAACACGTAGCTCAGACTCTATAAAAAATCAGCATGAACATTTTGGTAATATTCGCTACGATAAACGAAATTTAGAAGCAGATATTTTCGAGGTTCAAAAATCTAGCTTTCAAGTTTTATCTGAGGATCAAAAAACAGAAAAATTATTATTAATAAGACAGGTCGAATTACTTAACCCTCCAGAACTGCAATCTTATACTTTAAATTTCCCTTCCCTAATGAATTCAACAGTGCAAATTTTGAAAACTGTTGTTGGTGGTTCTCAGAAAATTGAGGAGTTAGTCCAAGATAGTGATCTTAATTCATGGGTTCAGCAAGGTCATCACCTACATAAGGGTCGATCTAATTGCGCTTTCTGTACTAATGAGATTAATGAACAAAGACAAGTAGAGTTAAGACAACATTTTGATCATGAAACACAACTTCTTCAAAATCGTATTGTAGATGGTATAAAACAGATAAAAACTTTATTGGAGAGTCAAAGTTTTATAATAAATTTTAATATAAATCATTACTATCAAAAATATCATGGCACTTTAGTTGAATTAAAAGCAAATCTTCACGCGACTATAGATCTACAAAAGATCTCACTTGAACAAATTATAAAATTACTCGAACAAAAAAATGGAAAACTATTTACTCAGTTAGAAGCTGAATATCCAATGGACTATTCAGATCGTATCAAAGCTATTCTTGAACAAATCTCTGGAATCCGAGATGAATGTATTCAATTGAATATCAACTTAAAAACCCAACAAAGCGAAGCTAAAAATATTTTACGCCTCAACCACGTTTATCATTTCTTGCAAAATATTAATTATACTCAACAAAATTCAGATATAAACCTAGCTTTTCTAGCTATAGCTCCTTTAGAAACTGAACTAACAACCCTAAAAACTAGAAAAGGAATAATCCTGTCAGATATTCAAATTGAAGAAGCTAGATTAAAATCTGAGGATGAAGCTTGTATTCGTATCAACGATATTATTAATCATGACTTTGGCCATCAGCATTTGAGTCTTGAGCCAATTGAGACTTCTAACACTAATGGTCAATCCATAAAATTTGAAATACAGCGACTTAAAAATGGAATAAAAACCAAAGCTCACAACTTAAGTGAAGGTGAATGTAGTTTAATTTCTTTTTGCTATTTCTTAGCAAAAATTCAAGATGATTTAAACCAAGACAAGAAACCAATTATTTGGATAGATGACCCAATTTGTAGTTTAGATAGCAATCATATTTTCTTTATCTTTTCTCTAATTGAAGAAAAAATTGTAGTTAATCAAAAATTTGGGCAACTTTTCATTTCAACACACAATTTAGAATTTTTAAAATACTTAAAACGACTCAATGGGAAAAAATGGGGCAACATACAATTTTTTATTGTCAAAAGAAACTTTGATTCCTCTGCTATAGTTCAAATGCCAAATTATATGAAAAACTATTTTTCAGAACTTAACTTCCTATTTCATCAACTATATCTTTGTGCAAGCGAAGAAAACATTAACGATCAAAACTATAATGTTTTTTATAATTTCCCCAATAATGCTAGGAAATTTTTGGAGTTATATTCTAACTTCCACTATCCCGATGGATTCTCTAATACCGATACGGAAAAGCTTAAATCCCTTTGGGGCGAACATTTAATATTTACCTTTACAGATAGAATCAATAATGAATATTCGCACTTAGCAGGAATATTCGAAAGATCTTTTACTCCCTTAGAACAACCTGAGATGAATAAAGCTTCTTTTGCTATTTTAAAAAGAATTATTTCTTTAAATCCAAGACAATATGAAGGTTTCTTAAAAAGTATCGGAATCGAATCAACAACCCAAGATCCTCTTTACATAAAACTAACTACATAAAAAAAGAGCGCCTAGGCGCTCTTTTTTATTGAATATTTAGGGTAACCTAAATAGCCTCAAGCATAGCTTTCGGCGTAAAACTGGCACGAAGCAGTGCTTCGTGAAATCCCAGTTTTACTCCCATTCAATCGTAGCTGGTGGTTTAGACGAAACGTCATAAACAACACGAGAAACGTCTGCAATTTCGTTCATGATGCGTGTAGAGATTTTGTCTACAAGATCATAAGGAAGGTGCGCAAAACGCGCTGTCATAAAGTCAACTGTTTCAACGGCACGAAGCGCAATCACCCATGCATAACGGCGGCCATCACCGACGACACCAACCGATTTAACCGGTTGGAATACAGCAAAGGCTTGAGCAGTCTTATCATACCAGCCGCTTGCGCGAAGTTCCTGCATAAAGATGTCATCTGCTAGACGTAAAATGTCCGCATATTCTTTTTTCACTTCACCCAAAATACGCACGCCCAAACCTGGACCTGGGAATGGATGACGGTAAAGCATTTCAAACGGTAAACCTAAAGTTGTGCCTAAACGGCGAACTTCATCTTTAAACAAGTCACGGATAGGCTCAACCAATTCAAACGCTAAATCTTCCGGTAAGCCGCCCACGTTATGGTGTGATTTAATCACGTGCGCTTTGCCATTTTTAGTGGCAGCAGATTCAATCACGTCAGGGTAAATTGTGCCTTGCGCAAGGAAGTTTACGCCATCAAGCTTACGCGCTTCCTCAGCAAAGACTTCAATAAATTCACGGCCAATGATTTTACGTTTTTTCTCAGGATCCACTTCGCCGGCAAGCGCAGTTAAGAAACGGTTTTCAGCATCTGCACGGATCACTCGGATACCCATGTTTTTCGCAAACATGTCCATCACTTGCTCGCCTTCGTTCAAACGAAGCAAGCCGTTATCCACGAATACACATGTCAATTGATCGCCAATCGCGCGGTGTAAAAGCGCAGCCACGACAGATGAATCCACACCGCCAGATAAGCCTAGAAGCACTTTTTGATCGCCAATTTGCTCACGCAGCTGTTCTACGCGCAAATCAATAATGTTTTCAGAGTTCCAAAGGTTACGGCAGCCGCAGATGCCGTGAACGAAGTTAGACAGCAGCTCTGCGCCTTTTGCAGTGTGCGTTACTTCAGGGTGGAACTGAATCCCGTAAAAACGGCGGGCTTCATCAGAAACCATCGCATACGGACAGCTTGGCGTGCTTGCAGTAACCTGGAATCCTTCAGGAATACGCGTTACTTTGTCGCCATGGCTCATCCACACTTTTAACTGGTCTTTAGTATCTTCTAAATCGCCAATTAATTTGTCACGAACTTGAATATTGACTTCAGCATAGCCAAATTCATGCACTGTACCCGGCTCTACTTTGCCGCCCAGCTGCTCTGACATGGTTTGCAGGCCATAGCAAATGCCAAGAACAGGCACGCCTAAGCTGAATACAACTTCTGGCGCGCGCGGACTACCTTCTTCATGAACACTTTCTGGACCGCCCGAAAGGATGATCCCGTTTGGGTTAAATGCACGAATATCTTCTTCAGACATATCAAATGCGTACATTTCTGAATAAACACCAGCTTCACGTACACGGCGTGCAATAAGCTGGCTATATTGAGAACCGAAATCCAAAATCAGGATGCGGTCTTCAGTAATTTGGGTATTGGTAGTCATGGCAAACAACTATGCAGGCAACGAATATAAGCGCGGTATTCTAGCATTTTTCCACGCAATGCGCACACTATTCGGACAGACCCCTAAATTGGCCGATTCCAGTGACATTGACGGCGCACATTCCTCAAAAAATAGAGATACATCGACCGGCCTTCAACAGCAGGAAGCCGCTGAAAGCGGCTTCCTTATTTTACGGCTGGGCAAAAAGCCCTCAATCTGCGGATTATTTTTCAATAGCCTGATCAATACTGAATTTTCCTGCGCCCTGCAGCATTAAGAACAGCAGGCCGCCGGTCATGGCAAAATTCTTCATAAAATTGATGCTGTCCTCGGCGCCGCCATGAAATAAAAATGCCGTGATGAGGCTAAACACTGCCAAGCCCAATGCCGCAAAGCGTGCCTGAAAACCAAACAGCAATGCCAAACCGCCGCCGAACTCTACCAGAATCGTTAAAGGCAGCATGGCGCCCGGCACCCCCATAGACTCCATATAACCGACTGTTGCACTGTAGGCCGTTATTTTCCCCCAACCGGCAACAAGAAAAATGTACGCCATAAGAATACGGGCAATCAGTGCAACAGCCGCATTGGCGGCGGGTTGATTGACAAGATTTTTAACAGCAGCATTTGGATTAAACATGGTGACACCTTTTGAATTCTATTTTGAAGATGGGTCAATGGTACGTCGTTGCTTTTATCTAATAAATATAGATTATCAACACTCAGCGTTCCGTATTTAAAACAATGTGAAATGAAATTAATTACGTTTTAATACTGACTTTACAAGACTGTGCTGATAGCATTCCATTACATTTTTGCTTGTTTTTCACTCATGGAACTTATTGATTTTATATTACATGTAGATGACCACCTGCTGGAATTCATTGCCAATTATGGTGTCTGGATTTACGGCATTCTGTTCCTGATTATTTTTGTCGAAACAGGTTTAGTGGTGATGCCGTTTTTGCCGGGTGACAGCCTGCTTTTTGCCGCTGGCGCATTGGCTGCATCTACAGGGGCAATGGATCCTTGGATTTTATTTATCTTGCTGTTTCTGGCCGCAGTTTTAGGTGACACGCTGAATTATCATATCGGCAAGTACATCGGCCCTCGGGTATTTGAAATTGAATCCCGCTTTATCAATAAGCAGCATTTAATTGCGACACAAAACTTTTTTGCCAAGCATGGCGGTAAAACCATTATTTTTGCCCGCTTTATCCCTTTTGCCCGCACTTTTGCGCCTTTTGTGGCTGGCGCCGGCAGCATGAATTATAAATTTTTCCTGAGCTACAATGTCATTGGCGCGCTGTGCTGGACAGGTTCATTCATTCTGCTGGGCTATCTGTTCGGCAACATGCCTATTGTGAAAGACAACTTCACGCATTTAATTTTCGGCATTATCATTATCAGCGTCTTGCCGGGCATTATTGGCTTTATCCGCCAAAAAATGAAGAAAAACTGATTCTTCGGCGCCGCGGCCATCTGCGCTTTCCGCTTAAGAAAAAAAGCGGATCAGCAAAGGCAGCATGCACAGCACCAGCATCATGGCCGATCCCTTATATAAAAGATCGGCTTTGATCTGCTTGGTATCGCCAGACAGAATTGCGCGCCCAAAAGACATCCAAAACAAGGCGCACGGCAGCAGCACCAGACTGAATACCGCAAAAACCAAGATAAAATTGGTGGAATTTCCCCATGTTTCCAGCGGCAAAATGCCGGCAGCGAACAGCAGCGCTTTCGGATTCTTAAGCGTTGAAAAAAACAGCTGGCGCGGACGGATAGACGTGAAACGCTGATTGTGCTTATGCAAGTCTGAAGACTTCCACAGACGGAAAGCCAGCCAAAACACATAGGCCATACTCAAAAAATGCAGAATATGAATTAAATTTGGCCAAATGGGCGCACTTAAATGAATCAATAAAGCCCAAAGATTAATGGCATAAAAATAGCCAAAAAATTCTGCAGGAATAAATAAGCTGGTTTTCGCGATGCCCTGTTGATGCGCTGAGCTTGCCAGCAATGCATTGGTCGGGCCTGGCGTCATCAGTACCGCAATCATTGCTAAAACAAAAAGCCAACTCTCAATCATAAAAACCCGGAACTATGCAAAAGTGGGCACACCTTAGCTGAAAATAATTTATAAAAACAAGTACAGATCAGGCTAAAAAAGAATTTTACGGCCGGCATCACAGGAAATAAATGCAGAATTGAGAGCACTGGAACAGTTTTGCACATAAAATCAATGTTAATTTTATTTTATATTTTTCAAATATTTAACATCAAAAAATCATCTTCCCCATAAGCACGGAGCAGATATTTGAAAATGCAGGGATACATCGACAAGTTTTATTACACTTTTCTCATGCTCAGCCTATTTTGCAGAAGCAGGCTGAGCATGAGGGTGCATGCATGAAATGCTATTATTGCGCAGCGGCTGTCCGTGGAATCATCGGACAGCCTTTAAATTTAGCGGCTTGAAGCACGGCTTCCTGTTCGCCCATCAAACGGGCAATTTCTGTCTTTTTGGTATTGGAAGACTGGCCCATATTGACCGAAACACTAGGGCCAATGCCCCAGCCGCCGTGATTGCTCCAGCCGCCGCCTAAACCGACACCTACTCCCATGCCTGTACGCTTGGCAGGCTGTACGCCATTATTCAAATATTCCTGAATGCGGTTATATTCGCTTTGCAATTGAAAACAATTCAGTGACTGGTACTGTGTCGGTGAAACATAGGTTGGCTTTACCGCCGTGGCGCATGCGCCCAACAGCAGTGAACTGGCGGCCAAAAGGCTTAACTTGAGAAGGCTGAATGTGCTTGCTTTCATAAATGTCTCGATCTTATTTTTGCTCAATTTCATTGAACAATGATTGATAGGCCTGCGTCAATTTATGATCTGCTGCCAAATGCACCAACGGCTGATTTTTATGATGCGATTCTTTCATCAAAACTGACGGCGGCAGCATATTTTCAAGCACCGGCAATCCTTCATCCTTCAGCTGCTGCACCACTTCACGCGGCAGCTTGGCCTGCGCCTGAAATTGATTCACCACAATGCCTTCGATTTCCAAACCGTCATTGTGGTCATCCTGCGTTTCAATCACATTTTCAATCAGTGTTTGCAGTGCGCGTTTTGAAAAAACATCACAATCAAACGGAATCAGTACCCGGTCGGAGGCAATCAATGCCGACAGCGTAAAAAAGTTAAACGCAGGCGGCGTGTCGATAAACACACGCTCATATTTTCCGCTCAGCTGCTGCAGCGCATCGCGCAGCTTATAAATTTTATGCTTAGACTCGAGCGCATAAGCCAAAGCGCCTAGGCTTGGGCTGGCAGGAATGACATCTAAATTCTTAAACGGCGATTGGTGCACATAACTGTCCAATCCTTTAGAACGGTTTTTTAAAATTGAACCAATGGCATTGCCCAGCAAGCCTTTGCTTTGCTGCGTGCCCAGCACTTCTTCAAAATAATTTTCAATATTGGGTTCCAATGCAGGCTTATCGGCCGAATACGTCGCGTCATCCCCCAGCAAATACTGGCTGGAATTGGCCTGCGGGTCCAAATCAATCACCAGCGTTTTTAAGCCCTGATGCGCGCTGATGGCCGCCAAATTTACTGTAATGCTGGATTTCCCCACACCGCCTTTTTGGTTAAACACCACTCGTGTACGCATAAAACCCCTCTATCTCATTATTATTTAAACTGTTCTCAGTCTACCTGAGAACAGTTTATGTGCAATTTATTATGTCTGACAATTTATGCATCCTAAAGCATCCCTGCCTGAAGATCAGCCAAAGTTCGGCTTAATCATGACCAAGCCAATAATGGCAAGCAAGGCCACAGCCGCCAAGAATAAGCCTGCGCGGCGCTGCTGCAGCTGTACAGTATCAGTTTTACGGTAGGCCTTGCTTAATGACGACAACATGACTAAAAACAGTACTACTTTGGCATAAAACCATGGCTGCACATCAAAGTTTTTCATCACTAATAGCGCAATACCTGTCGCTGCAATCAGCGTCATGGATAAATGCTGCAGCGCCACAAACAGCTTTCGGCCTGCTGGGTTCGGCTGATTGCCCTGCACCCCCTTAAACAGCGTAAAGGCCCGGATGAAAATGGCCAAAACAGCCAATGTAACCGCGGACATATGAATGATTTTAATCAGCAATTGAGTTTCCATATTCATTCAATGTCCGTTAAGGCTTTGGAGCGTGCGCGCAGTCAGGGCTGGAGGTATCCTGCCCTTTCCATTCTTCAGGCAAATAGGCGTGAATCGCCAGCGCATGAATACTGCCCGGGCCTAATAAATCGCCTGCCGCTGCGTAGACTTTTTGATGACGCTGCACCAAACGCAAGCCAGCAAAAGCCTCACTGACGATCACCGCTTTAAAATGTGATTCTTTGCCTGGGAAATAGCCGCCATGGCCTGCAGATTCATTCACCACGTCTAAATGGCTTGGCGATAACTGCTGTAAACGTTCGATGAGTTGCTGTTCCAAGCTCAAAGCTGCGCTCCAAAATTAAAAAAACTGCTTTCAGTATAGCGTGTTCTCACTGCCGGTTCCGCTGTCATGAGCAAATTTAACTCAGCAGAACACTGCCTGCAGCACCTAAAATCAAAGCGTTTTGTTTAAATATTTAGCAACCATCTTAAAATTGTTTTTATTTTATGCAATTGAACCAAGGTTTTGCATAAAGTTATTGACCTTGAAACTGCTTACTGTATTATACGTGGCTATGCGGGAATAGCTCAGTTGGTAGAGCATAACCTTGCCAAGGTTGGGGTCGGGAGTTCGAGTCTCCTTTCCCGCTCAAAATTTTTTCATTCGGTTTTTTATTTAAAAAATTGGATAGACTCCGCGGGAATAGCTCAGTTGGTAGAGCATAACCTTGCCAAGGTTGGGGTCGGGAGTTCGAGTCTCCTTTCCCGCTCCAAATTTTTTTCGATTCAGTTTTTTAGTAAAAAAACAGGATAGACTCCGCGGGAATAGCTCAGTTGGTAGAGCATAACCTTGCCAAGGTTGGGGTCGGGAGTTCGAGTCTCCTTTCCCGCTCCAAATTCAAAAAGCCCTGATCGAAAGATTGGGGCTTTTTATTGTCTTTTTCTCAGCGATTGGCCTAGAACGAAATCCTCCATGATTTTATGAGCAGCCAAATACCGCCTATAGCAGCTCAGCATCACCCTAAAAATACCTTCACCCTGCTCAAAAATGTGTAAGCCCCAATAGACGTACAGAATTGAAATCACCTGATATTGACCGTCACTTATTTCCCTCATTCAGATATTAAAAAAGCCCCAGTCAATCACTGGGGCTTTGAAATCCAAACCAGTATCACATCACCAAAATTATTTGCGCCATACCAGCGGTGACTTGCTTTGTTCAGCTTCATGATCAGGCCCTAATGGAATGCCCGTGCGGTCACGAATAGCCAAGGTCGAAAGCAGTGCAACGGTCGCCATGAATGCTAAATAGTATGAAACCGCAGCGGTTGAACCCGTCACACTCACTAGCCAAGTGCCAATCATTGGCGCAAATGCCCCGCCTAAAATTGCACCCAGCGCATATGAAATTGAGATGCCTGAAAAACGAATTGATGCAGGAAAAAGCTCAGCATAATAAGAAGACTGCACGCCATACGTTAAGCCAATGCCGCTTGCCAAGAAACATAAACCCAGCGCAAAAAGCTGGAAAATCCCTGTATTTACCAAGGGAAATAAAGCAAAAATACCGACAAGCTGCACGATCCAGCCCAAGACATAGGTCTTTTTACGTCCAATTTTATCGGACAAGGCCCCTGAAATATAAGTAGTAATCAGCCAGCAGAAAGAAGCCATCGTGACAGCAATCAATACTGGCGTACGCGCCATGGCTAAAGGGCCATCAGGATTTGTCGCATAGTTTTGAATAAATCCGCCCGTGGTCATATAACCGCTTGCACTGTTCCCGGCAAAGACCAAGGCCGCTAACAATACAACAAGGCTATGGTTTTTAAATAAATCGCGAATCGGTGTTTGAGATGCGCTTTTACGCTCTTTGATTTCTTCAAAAACAGGGCTTTCTTCAACTGTACGGCGAATCCAATGGCCAATGAACAGCAGCACGACGCTGAATAAAAATGGAATGCGCCATCCCCACTCTACAAACGCATCTCCTGGAGCAATCACACCGGTCATCAGCGCAAACATGCCCGAAGCAAGGATCAAACCTAAGGGCACACCAATTTGCGGGAATGCGCCAAAACGGCCACGCTTATGCTTGGGTGCATGCTCGACCGCCATCAGTACAGCGCCGCCCCATTCACCGCCAGCCGCAATCCCTTGAAAAATACGCAGCACCAGCAGCAAAATAGGCGCCATCACACCAATACTGGCATAGGTTGGCAATAAGCCAATACATGTTGTGGCTAAACCCATCAATACCAATGTCGTGACTAAAACAATCCGGCGCCCATATTTATCCCCTAAATACCCTGCTAAAAAGGCGCCAAAAGGACGAAATAAAAAGCTGATGCCAACGGTGGCAAAGGCCAGCAATGTTCCTAAAGTATTGCCTGCCGGCGCAAAGAACAGGTCTTTAAAGATCAGGCCTGCCGCTGCCGCATAGATAAAAAAGTCATACCATTCAACCGTCGTTCCCACAATGGTGGCATAGGCGACTTTTCGCTCATCCCTGGTCATGCGGTCCTTGCCTGACACTGCTGCAGAAGTTAATTCCATCTCTATCTCCATATAATAGAATGTTTTTTGACTGCCTATTTGTTAATATATTAACTAAATGGTAAAAAAAATTTAAACCATTAATTTCGCATCACACTCAGTTGATTTCGTGATTAAAATTTCTTTGTATAAGTGACAAAAAAACGATTTTCATCAAAATCATTGCCATATTTAGTGTCATATTTTGCAAATAAATATTGCAAGCCCACACCTTTCAAATAATCATGCTGAAAATTATAGGCACCGATGAGATTCAGCTCTGACTCATTATTTTCAATACCATCCGCAAGTTTAATTTTTTCACCGTATGAGTATTTCACCAAGGCATTTAAGCCTGGCACATAATCTTTAAAATTATAACCATAGATGAAATGATACGTTTGTTCATTCTTTTTGAAAAACCCGGTGACATTCCAGTTCACAAAGTAAAGCTCTGGAATGTAGCCATCCAGCGCAGGGAATGCATCTCCCACTATTTTTTGCACGCCGGCAGCCACGGTATGATTTTTATATTTTACAGTTTCAATCACACCAATATTTTGGCTGTCAATAGCTGCAATTGAGCCGGTGTCTTGCACATTGAAATAACGCACTTTAGAATTGAGCTGGGTATCCGCACTCAAAGCATAGTTATGCTCTAAACCCACATAGTGTTTATTGAAAATATTTTCTAAATGCGCAAATGAATACGCTGCTTTCAGCTGATCATTCACGCGATATTTAAGATCGATATAGCTCATCCCATCTGACTGAATCTTATTGCCATTTTGGGTATAGGATAGCTTTCTGAACTGATCATCATTGCGTGCTGAATATTTGCTGAGCACGCCCAGCTCAAGGCTCAAATGATCATTGACGGTACTGCTTAGAGTTCCCCCCAAATACGTACCAACCAACTGGCGGCTCGCATCAATATTTGCAACCGGCGAGTCAGACCAAATCTCACCGGCCTTCAGCACATTCTCTTTATATTTGAGTTTTACTGCGCCCCCAAATTTAGCATAGTCAGAGGCCTGCTTTTGGCTCTGCGCATCGAAAGGCAGCACCGAATCAGCGGCATGCTTATCATTGCTCAAACGCACTGCATATTGCACATTTGCATCCAGGCCAATTTGCAGCTGATCGATTGGCGTATCTTGAAATTTTGAATCATAAAATAATGAAATGGCTTGCGACCAACTGCCGGTATCTTTAACTGCATCATTATCAAAATCACGATCAATATATGCATTTTTCAAAAAAAGCTTCCAATGATCTTCTGCAAGCGCATTTTGAGAAAGCCCTATGCTTAATATCGCCAAGCTCAAAAGCTTGATTTTTTTTGATCTCATCATCATTTTCCATTTTCCGAGGTGAAGTCCATTTACACGCTTTCAACTTTAATTAATATATTAACTATTTTTTTAAAATCATACCCCGACTAAAGGCGTATTTCAATTTAATTTAAATATGCCTTTAACTTTAATTTAGCCTTTCTCTTGTTCGGCACGTTTTTTTAAATAAATGCGTGTTGCAACTGCGGGTGAGTCACTGGCGACAGAAATTTCAAAATGATGCTCATCCTGATCATCTAAAATCGCTTCCAATGCACCTAAACCCTCAACATCCTCTTGAAAGGCTGCAAATAATTGCTCATGCATAAAACGTTCAATGTGTTCATCATTTAAGGCAAAATCGCGGCCGTGAACAATAAAATAATGCATGGTATTGTTGGTTTCCGGGGTCAAAATATGCGCGGTATGAATTTTATAATTTTCACGCGTTTCTTCATCCAGTGCCGAATCATAAAATTTCACACTGACCTGATGTAAGCCTGGAGACAAAAATTCTGAGGTTGCAATGCGCGCAGCGGTATCTTTTCCCGCCAAGCCTGTTGTTTGCCCCCAAACTGGCGATAAAGTCGTGGGTACAACTTCACGAATGAGTTTGTAATGCCCATCCTTTAATTCGGTCTTATACGGCGCGCTGGCATAGTCTGGCGTGCCAATTGTGGCAGCATGCAAAAAGGTTAAATGGGTTAAATCCATCAGGTTTTCATGCATGCTGACATAATTTCCTGGATGGAAAAAATAGCCCGATGTACATGCCCAATTTGAGTCCTCCAGCCAAGACAAATGCGGAATCTTAGATTCATCCGCAAGACTTTGATCCCCCAGCCAAATCCAAACCAGTGGCCCAGTTTCTGCCAGTTTATAGGTTTTAATGCCAATCCCATGCGGGCATTTGCTTTGTGACGGAATTTCAACCAGGTCACCCGTGCAGCTATATTTAAAGCCATGATAGCCGCAAATAATATTGTCACCGTCTAAGTGGCTTTTAGACAGCGGGAATGACCGGTGTGCGCAGCGGTCTTCCAGCGCAATTGGCGCCCCGTCCAAAGTACGGTACATCACCACACGCTTATTTAAAATTTTCCGCGCTAAGAGTTCACGGCCGACCTCATCTTTAAACGCAGCCACATACCATTCATTTAAAATTAATGGCGTATCTTTATTGGCCATTTTATCGCTGGCTTTACGGCAAGCTTCAATAATATTCACTACTGGAATCGTCATGTTATTTCCCTATTTTTTTGATTTGAATATTTATTTCACAGTCAAAGATCAAGCTCAATCATTGCGCTTTTGGCGCGAGACACACAAATCAGCATCGATGTATTTGCAGCTTTTTCTTCATCACTTAAAATCATGTCTAGATGATCCGGCGTTCCTGAACATACCGTGACTTCACAGGTGCGGCAGATCCCAGCACGGCATGAAAAGGGCAAATCCAGTCCGGCTTGCTCTAAGGCATCTAAGATTGACTGGTCCGCCATCACCGGTATTTCTTGCCCGGAGCGTTTTAATTTGACCCGAAATCCTCCGCTATCGGTTGCTGCCGGTACTGAGGCTGGCGCACTGAACCATTCAAAATGCACATGCTGGGCAGGAAGATGGCCAGCAGCATCCTTCACGCTTTGCATTAAAGCCTCAGGGCCGCAGCAATAGAGATGTTCTTCTGGAGACAATGAAGCAACCACCTTGCTGATATCGAGCTGACACCCTTCATGCTCATCATTGAAATGAAAATAAATATTGCGATCTGATAACTGCTGCAGCTCTTCATAAAACCCAGCGCGCTGTTTATTGCGCACACTGTAAAATAACCGCCATTTTTTCCCTTGCGCTATGCATCTGCGGAGCATAGACAAAATCGGCGTAATGCCTATGCCGCCGGCAATAAAGCAATATTCAGATGCATCGACTAAACTAAAATTGTTTCGCGGCGGACTCACTTTAAGCAAATCCCCCATACGCAAAGCCTGATGAATATTTTGTGAACCGCCGCGCCCATTTGGCGCCAGTCCAACAGCAATCACATAACGATGCGTTTCACTGGGACAATTCAGCAATGAATAATGCCGGATACAGCCGTTTTGCAAATACACTTCCAAATGTGAACCTGCGGTAAAAGGGCTTAATGGCTTTTTTTCCGGATGCTGCAGTTCCAGCACCACAATATCTTTGGCTTCTGACTTGAAGTCAGTAATGCGCAGTTCGAATGCTGAACGTTCCATAGCGAAGGCTTCCATTCCATATATTCCCTATATGTTCTGAAATATATACAACATCCTGACGCGGCCTTGTCCCCCAAAAAGAGGACGTCCATGGCCTGAAAGACTCGTTCAATACATTTAAGCGTGCATAAACATTGCAAACAGCTGGTTTTTAAAATGAATCCCCAATTTATCAAAGGCGCGGTTGCGGTAGGTTTTGACCGTCGACTCTTTCAGCCCCATCGTGACCGCAATGCCGGCATAGCTCATTCCCTTTAATATCAAAGCGCAGACTTCAATTTCTTGCGGCGCCAGCAAAGGCTGTCTTTTCAATAGCTGGACTTTAAAATCAGGCTGGACTTGCAATGCTAAATGACCTTGCATCAGCTTAGACAATGCAGGAATCATCTGTTCAAAATTGGCAATTTCATGATCCGAATAAAAGCCCTGCTCTTTATGGCGGTATAAATTAAATAAAACCGGATGATTATTTTCATCTCGATAAAAACCGCACAAGCGCTGAATTAAATTATTTTGTTCGTAAATTTCACGCCGATAGGGCGAAAAAGCAATATCCTCCGCACACACCTGCCCAGTCAGTATTTGATGCTGCTGAAGCTCTTGATTCACTAAATTTTGATATAAATCATCATAAGCATGAAAGCGCTGTACATACGACTGGCCGCAGCGCAAAGGGACGCTGTGATGATCATTATATGTGCCGCATAACAATAGGGCTGGAGACTGATCCTGCACCCTCAAAATAGAAAAGTGCTTCGCTTGCACCCACTCTGCAAGGCAGGCCAATAAAGACGAATCAAATTGCGGATGTCCCATCAGCGCAACCAGATCAAGAAAGTTCGTCAAATTTCTACGTTCATTCATCATGCAAATCCTTTGAGATGAGTTTAATGAATATATTAAGTTTCCGCACAAGATGAAACCGCTTTTCATAGCAAAATATTGTTGCAGCACTCAAGCCATAGCTGATGTGTTCTAGCCGACTCGGGTTATATCGACCTTAGTGGCATGAAAAGCGCGCTTAAACTTTTTTAAAAATTAAAAAAATAAATAAATATCAAATTCTTAAAAATTAAATCTGATAGCGCGCCAGCAATCCCTTATGTTTGGTAGGTCTTTGGTAGGTGTAATTTTCAGAACCGCTATTCAATACTCATTTTACGGTGAGCATCACCCATAACAATGACGACAATGAATGGTAGAAGGAATCGCACCATGGCTTTTAAAAATATTGCAGATCAAACGAACGGTTTTTACATCCCTTGCGTATCGCTCTTTGGCCCAGGCTGCGCCAAAGAAATCGGCGGCAAAGCGCAAAATCTGGGCGCGAAAAAAGCGCTGATTGTGACGGATGCCGGTTTATTTAAATTTGGTGTTGCAGACACCATTGCGGGCTATTTAAAAGAAGCCGGCGTAGACAGCCACATCTTCCCCGGCGCAGAGCCGAACCCGACCGACATCAATGTCCACAACGGCGTTGCTGCTTATAACGAACAAGGCTGTGATTTTATTGTATCGCTGGGCGGCGGCTCTTCCCATGACTGCGCTAAAGGCATTGGCTTAGTCACAGCTGGCGGCGGCCACATCCGTGACTATGAAGGCATTGATAAAAGCACGGTGCCGATGACCCCGCTGATTGCCATTAACACCACAGCAGGCACAGCTTCAGAAATGACCCGCTTCTGCATCATTACCAATACTGACACACACGTTAAAATGGCAATTGTCGACTGGCGCTGCACCCCGCTGATTGCGATTGACGACCCGAAACTGATGGTTGCCAAACCGGCGGCATTAACAGCCGCTACAGGAATGGATGCCTTAACCCATGCTGTTGAAGCTTATGTCTCAACTGCAGCAACGCCAATTACCGATGCCTGCGCAGAAAAAGCGATTTCAATGATCAGCGAATGGCTCAGCCCGGCGGTGGCCAATGGCGAAAACCTCGAAGCGCGTGATGCCATGAGCTATGCGCAATACTTAGCAGGCATGGCCTTCAACAATGCATCTTTGGGCTATGTGCATGCCATGGCGCACCAGCTCGGCGGTTTTTACAACCTGCCGCATGGGGTCTGCAACGCGGTATTATTGCCGCACGTCTGTGAATTCAATCTGATTGCCTGTCCTGACCGCTATGCGCGCATTGCTGAACTGATGGGGGTGAACACTGACGGTTTAACCGTGACTGAAGCCGCATATGCCGCTATTGACGCGATTCGCGAATTATCCGCATCGATTGGCATTCCATCCAGCCTTTCAGAACTGGGGGTAAAAGAGCAGGATTTGGCCGTTATGTCTGAAAATGCGCAAAAAGATGCCTGCATGCTGACCAACCCGCGTAAAGCGACGCATGCTCAAGTAGTCGACATCTTCAAAGCTGCGCTCAAATCAAATGCATCTGTGCTGGATTTTAAAGCGGCCGTCTAATCCCTGCTGCGCCTTTTGTTTGCTTTGACAATTTAAGTGGAATGAAACAGATGTCCATACTGTTTCATTCGGGGCTGCCTCATCCTGTCTGGCCCGTGCACTTAAATTGTCTTTTTTTGTTTGCGGTTGACAAAATTTTGGACTTCATCAAGGATAAGAAGCTTCATGACAATAACAACCAGAGCAAATTATGTCAGCAACCCAGCCCCCTGTCGCATACCAGCCGGATATCCTCGGCGCAGGCTATGAACAAGCCGCGCTGCACTTCCCCAATGATTATGAAGGCAAAGTCATTGCCACCCTGGTGCGCAAAAAAGCCCCGCAAAGCACAGCGAAAGCCGTGCTGTATATTCATGGCTTTATTGACTATTTTTTTCAAACGGAAATGGCGGAGCAGTTCAATCAGCACGGTTTTGACTTTTACGCGCTGGATTTAAGAAAATACGGCCGCTCCATTTTGCCGCATCAAAAATATTACAACGTGCGTGATATTGCGGAATACGATGCTGAAATTACCCAAGCTTTAGAGATTATTGGCGCTGAAGGCCATGATTCGGTATTGCTGTGCGGCCACTCAACCGGCGGCCTGACCACTACACTGTATGCGGCGCATCATCCAAATCATCCGCTGATTAAAGCGCTGTGGGCCAATAGCCCTTTTTACGATTTCAACATGAACCCGGTTAAGCGCAAATTAGGGCTGCTGGGCCTGAGCCGGATCGGCAAGATCTTTCCTGACCTGCAGTTCCCCAGCGAACTGAATAAATGGTATACCGCTAGCCTGCATAAAGATTTAAAAGGCGAATGGGACTTCAGCCTGGACTGGAAAAAAACAGCGTATCCAAAGGTGCGCTTAAGCTTTGTCAGGGCGATTTTTGAAGCGCAAAAAGAGATTCACCGAGGCGTTAAAATTGATGTGCCGGTGCTGGTGATGCACTCGCACCAAACCAAAAATCCGCGCAAATGGGGCAAAGACGCCCAGACCAGCGATGTGATTTTAGGGGTTAAGGATATTCAAAAATATGCAAAAAAAATTCAGGGAGATGTCACGGTGCAAAGCATACAGAATGGCCTGCATGATTTAGTGCTGTCCCAGAAGCCTGTCCGCGACAGCGTTTATCAGCAGCTATTTCAATGGCTGGCCGATAAAGGCCTGTAGCGCATCCATCAGCTGCTGCCGTAGAGCTTCTGCTTCAGCAGCGTTTGATGAATTGGATGCTGCTTGGGCATCAGCTCAATCAGCCGCTCCACCGCATCAATGGCTTCAGGAAACCGCGCCACATGGCGCAGCAGCACATCGGTTTCATTGGCCTTGAAAATCGCATCGCTGAGGCGCGACTCTAAGCAGTCCCGCCAAGCGCATAAAAATGGACTTTCCGTTTTCACCAGGAAAACGCCTGAACACAATTTCAGCGCAGACTCGATATAGCCTGCGTCCAGCGCCTGCTCCGCCAGCAGGAAGTCCGCTTCAACGTTGGCTAAAATCCGATAAGGCCGGGATCCCAGCATGCCGCCCAATACATCGCGCAGCTGCGACATTTCAGCTTTTAATGTGCCGATGCTGACCTTGCGCTCGCCATAGAGCGCCTGATGCAACGTGTCTAAGGTCATGCCCTGCGGACACAGCGCCAAAATCGTTAAAATTTCAATCTGCCGCGGAGTCATGACCAGCACTTTGCCGTTAAACAGCACTTGCGAGGCCGAAAATGCCCGAATATACAGCTGCTGCTTATACTGCTCCTGCAGCGCCGACTGAATAATCGAAGCGCAGCGCTCAGCAGCCAGCAAACCTAGGCTATTGTGATTTTTCCATGTCGTGGATAAATCAATCACCCCCAGAATCTGCTTGGAATAGGGGTCAATAATCGGCGCGGCATAGCACACCCAGTCATGAATGGACGCCATATAGTGTTCATTGGAAAAGACACAGCTGGATTGCTGGGTTTTTAAAGACAATGCCAGCGCATTGGTGCCGACCAGCTCTTCTTTCCATTGCCCGCCCTCCATAAAATGCACGCTTTCAGCCGCGCGCTGCATTTGCTGGCTGGAGGCTGTCCATATAATGGTGCTGCCGACATCCCCAACCGCCACCACCATCGAAGACTGCTGCGCAATATGCTTTAAATCTTCAGCGCAGTGTGTCAAAGCCTGCTGCAACGCATTCGGCGCCTGCCTGGCCACAGGCAGCATCGGCGCCGCCGAACGGCCTTGAGGAATTTCGGCGGTTCTGGAGCGCTGCCAGGAACTGTGTATGCTTTGCCCCAGCAGTTCAGCATGCATGGGCGATAGGCTGCTGCTTTGCCTAAATTTTTCTATTTGCTTCCTTTTTTCTACTAAATTCTGCATCACTGTCATCCTTTAGCTTATCAAGCTATGACTGATCATCTATCCCTGTACTTGCTATCCTTGTAACCATTTGTCTAAAGGTTGTAAACCGTCATTCAACCAACCTTTTTCCAACCTTATATTAGGTATGCTAGTTAAATAATGTACAAAAGTACCTTATACCAAAGCCGTAAGCTTTGAGATAAAGCACACCATAATAAGCAAAGGAATTTTCATATGCGTTACGTCGATCCCAATCAACCCGGTTCAAAAATTCAATTTAAATCACAATATGAAAACTTTATTGGCGGCAAATGGGTGCCGCCTGTAAATGGAGAATACTTCGGCAACATCTCCCCTGTCGATGGCAAAGTATTCACTCAAATTCCGCGCTCCTCTGCCGCTGACATCGAATTGGCGCTGGATGCCGCCCATGCAGCCAAAGCGTCGTGGAACAGCGCCTCTCCCACCACACGCTCGAATCTGCTGCTGAAAATTGCAGACCGCCTGGAGCAAAACCTAGAACTGCTGGCTGTGGCGGAAACTTGGGACAATGGCAAGCCTGTCCGTGAAACTTTGGCGGCGGACATTCCTCTAGCGATTGACCACTTCCGCTATTTTGCAGGCTGCATCCGCGCGCAGGAAGGCGGCATTTCAGAAATTGACGAAGACACCATTGCCTACCATTTTCATGAGCCGTTGGGCGTGGTTGGGCAAATCATTCCGTGGAACTTCCCTATTTTAATGGCGACATGGAAATTGGCGCCGGCATTGGCCGCAGGCAACTGCATTGTTTTAAAGCCTGCTGAACAGACCCCTGTCAGCATTCTGGTTCTGGCTGAGCTCATTCAGGATTTATTGCCGGCAGGTGTACTGAATATTGTCAATGGCTACGGTGTCGAAGTGGGCCGCCCGCTGGCGACCAATCCGCGCATTGCGAAAATTGCCTTTACCGGCTCTACAGCTGTTGGCCAGCAGATTATGCAATATGCCACCGAAAATATTATTCCAGTAACGCTGGAACTCGGCGGCAAATCACCGAATATCTTCTTTGAAGACATTATGGATCAGGATGATGATTTCCTGGATAAAGCGCTGGAAGGCTTTGCCATGTTCGCCCTGAACCAAGGTGAAATCTGCACCTGCCCATCACGCGCACTGGTGCATGAAAGCATTGCAGACAAATTTCTTGAAAAAGCCATTGAACGCGTTAAACGCATCAAGACAGGCCATCCGCTGGACACTGAAACCATGATTGGCGCGCAGGCATCTCAAGAGCAGCAGGAGAAAATTTTAGGCTGTATCGCAACGGGCCGCGGGGAAGGCGCTCAAGTCCTGACGGGCGGCGGCGAACGCAAAGAAGTAGGCGAAGGCTTCTACATCGAGCCGACTATTTTCAAAGGCGACAACAGCATGAAGATTTTCCAGGAAGAAATCTTTGGCCCAGTATTGTCAGTCACCACTTTCAAAGATTTTGATGAAGCCATCAAGATTGCCAATGACACCATTTACGGTCTCGGCGCTGGGGTTTGGTCACGCTCTGCGCATACCTCTTACCGTGCCGGCCGCGCCATTCAAGCGGGCCGCGTATGGACCAACTGCTACCACATCTACCCTGCGCATGCGGCCTTTGGCGGCTATAAAAAATCAGGCATCGGCCGTGAAAACCACAAAATGATGCTTGATCATTATCAGCAAACCAAGAACCTGCTGGTAAGCTACTCTACCAAAGCAATGGGCTTCTTCTAAGCTGTTGATTGACCCATCTCAAAGAAAAAGCGGACACCAGTCCGCTTTTTCTTTCACTTTTTACTCACTCAAATCGGCCGATTCTGAAAATCTGCCGAATTTAAAACAATCAAATTGCTGCGCACCTAAGCACAGCAAAAACAAGATCAGCCAAACCGCTGCAATTTGACGCATGCTGAACACTTCCGAAAAAATCCTGTCTTCAACATAGGCAAAATAAACGATCTAATCTAATATCAAATTTATAGCAACCTATCTCATTTCAAGATATGAAGACCCTAAAACAGTTTCAATATTTCATTGCCATCGTCGAGCACGGCAGTTTTACCGCCGCTTCTGAACAGCTGTTCATTGCCCAGTCCGCCTTAAGCCGGCAGATTAAAATGCTGGAAGAAGAGATTGGATTCTGCTTATTTGACCGCACGGACAAGAAAATTCAGCTGACGGTGGCAGGCTCATCTTTTTATCAAAAGCTGAAAATGCATTTATTGAATATTGAACATTCCATCGACGCCGCGAACAGCATTGCCCATGGACACGGACGCTGCCTGCAGCTGGCGCATTCCAGCAGCATCGTGATGGATTGCATCAAAATTCAGGCTCTGCATAAACTCTGTGAAAAATACACACTCGAAGTGGAAATCAGCACCCTGTCTTCCGAACAGCAGATTGAAGCCGTCCTGAATGGCAGCATTGACCTGGGCTTGATTCGCCCGCCAACCCGACGCCATTTGCAGGATGTGCACTGCGCCGAACTGTATGCGCAGCCGCTCTATGCGGCCGTGCATCAGGATGATCCTTTTTTTCAGCAAAAAGACTGCATCAGCATTGCCGAATTAAGCCAACAGCAATTTGTCTCCACACCGCATGCGGAGCGCGGCGGACTAAGCTACCTAGCTGCAAATTTATGTATCAATCATGGATTTTATCCGCAAAAATCATCCATCCGCTCACGCAAGGCCTGCCAGCTTGATTTAGTTGATGCGGGCCTCGGCATTTGCATTGTGCCGGAAGAATTCCGCAGCCAGCTTCCTGCTGCCGTCAAACTGATTGCGCTTGATCCCGCGCCTGCGCCATCCAAAGTTTGCTTGATTTGGAGTAAAACTGCCGATGAAGCGGTGCATCAAGCTGCCGCTGAGCTGCAAAAAAGTTTTATCGGCGCTGATCAATAGCGCACGCTTCAGCCAAGCAGCCGTTCAGGGATGCTGCCTGGCCCGCTGTGCGGCATATGGCAGCATCTGTTCGCCCATCTGCTGATCTTAAGGTCCAAAAAAAGCCATGATGCGTGAATTTTTAACAGCGGACTCTGGATAAAGGCGGCAAATCCAGACCTAAATACGGCTGATTTTTCGGTGACGCAGGATCAATTCATCAAAAAATGCAGAATTTGCATATTTTAAATGCTGCGCCGCCAAATTGAATGCCGCTTTATGCGCCTGCGATATAACTTTGTCATTTTTCATTCTTTTCAATCGTTTAAAGATTATACACATATGCATTCTTTTGAAATAAAGCCGACTTTAAAAGTCGGCTCGGACTGTGTATAACAATGAACCTGAAAGGGAAAATGATAAGCATAGGCAAAGAACGCAAAAAAACGTTAGACTATGCAGCAATCCATACAAGTTTAGTGTCTTCACAGAAGACGAAGAAGAAGGTGAAGGCTGATGCCGCTCAATACAGTTGAAGAGCTCGTCGCAGATATTCGTGCAGGCAAAATGGTTATCCTCATGGATGATGAAGACCGTGAGAATGAAGGCGATTTAGTCATCGCAGCGACTCATGTGCGCCCTGAAGACATTAACTTCATGATTACCCATGCCCGCGGCTTAGTGTGCTTAACACTCAGCCGTGAACGCTGCGAACAGCTGAAGCTGCCGCTCATGGTGGATGCCAACGGCGCTCAGCATGGCACAAACTTTACGCTGTCGATTGAAGCCGCTAAAGGCATTTCGACAGGCATTTCTCCTGCTGAACGCGCGCATACGATTCAAACGGCGGTTGCTGCGCATGCCAAACCTGCAGATATCGTCCAGCCGGGCCATATCTTCCCATTGATGGCGCAGCCGGGCGGCGTACTGCACCGCGCAGGCCATACCGAAGCCGGCTGTGATTTGTCACGCCTGGCGGGTTTAGAACCGGCATCGGTGATTTGCGAAATTATCAATGAAGACGGCACGATGGCGCGCCGACCTGACTTGGAAGTGTTTGCAGAAAAACACGGCCTGAAAATCGGCACCATTGCGGATCTGATTCATTACCGCATGACCAATGAGCAGACAGTTGAACGTATTGACCAGCAAACACTGGATACCGAATACGGCACCTTTGAATTATTCCGCTACCGTGAAATCGGCAACCCGGATATTCATTTGGCGCTGGTGAAAGGTGAGCCTAAAGCAGGTGTCACCACAGTCCGTGTACACGGCTTCAGCCCTGCACGCGACTTGCTGAAAATCAATAAGCAAGACGGTGAACCCGCGTGGAATTTAGATAAAGCGCTGAAAGAAATCGCCAACAGCGACCGCGGCGTCTTAGTCTGGATTGGCCAGCGCCATTTGCAGGACTTGGGCCCAGCCCTAGACAGCCTGTGTTCGCCAAAACCGACCAAATCTAGCGCCGCGCTGTCTCAGCAGTACCAAACCATTGGCGTGGGCGCACAGATTCTGCGTGATTTAGGCGTCGAGAAGATGAAGCTGTTAAGCTCACCTTTACGCTTCAATGCGCTGTCAGGCTTTAATTTAGAAGTGGTGGAATATATCACCGCAAACCAAACATCAGAGAAATAATCGAGGTTGCTATGGCAGTTCGCCGTATTGAAGGTATGTTACATCTCGCGAGCGAAGGCCGTTACGCGATCCTGGTTGGCCGTTTTAACAGCTTTGTTGTCGAACATCTGCTGGACGGTGCAATTGATACATTGAAACGTCATGGCGTATCAGAGGATAATATCACTGTTGTTCATGCACCAGGCGCATGGGAACTTCCAGTGGTGGCTAAGAAATTAGCGGAAACTGAACGTTTTGATGCCGTGATTGCGCTCGGCGCAGTGATCCGCGGCAGCACGCCTCACTTCGATTTCGTTGCTGGCGAATGCGCGAAAGGTTTAGGCGTGGTTGGCCTGAATACTGGCCTGCCGGTGATTAATGGTGTATTGACTACGGACAGCATTGAACAGGCGATTGAACGCTCGGGTACAAAAGCAGGCAATAAAGGCGGCGAAGCTGCCTTGACTGCTATTGAAATGGTTAACTTGTTAAAGGCTATTTAACGCTATGTCGCAAACACTTCAAGCAACTTATGCAGCAAAACGCAAAGCACGCCGTTTTGCTGTGCAAGGAATTTATGAATGGCAGATGAGCCACAATCCAGTCCATGAGATTGAAGCACGCACGCGTGTGGAAAATGCCATGCACAAAGTGGATCTAAGCTATTATCATGAATTGTTGACTCAAGTGGTTGCCAATCATGAAGCATTGGATGCGCTCTTAATTCCTGTACTGGACCGCGAACTTTCTGCGCTGGACGGCGTAGAACGGGCAGCGCTCCGTCTTGGCGCCTATGAATTGAAAGAGCATCTGGAAATTCCATACCGCGTTGTTTTAGACGAAGCGATTGAACTGGCTAAGCATTTTGGCGGCGCAGACAGCCATAAATACATCAATGGTGTATTGGACCGTTTAGCAACGACTCTACGTGCAGCAGAAAAGCAGCAAGCTCAATAATTTAAGTTGATTTGCGCGTATGGCTGAGTTCTCAATTATCGACACCTATTTCAACCGCAAGAATGCAAATTCTGTCGATTTAGGTGTTGGAGACGACTCAGCCCTGCTCACCCCTCCGCCACAGCAACAATTGGTCATTTGCGCCGATACTTCGGTTGCTGGCCGGCATTTTCCCCTCGATACACATCCGCATGCCATTGGCTGGAAATCTGTTGCCGTCAATTTATCTGATATTGCCGCAATGGGCGCGAAACCGCACAGCATCTTATTGGCATTGAGCTTACCCCAAATTGATCACGGCTGGCTCAAAGGCTTCAGTCAGGGCTTATACGATTGCTGCGATCAATTTGGCGTAAGTTTAATTGGCGGCGATACCACACAAAGCCCCCACCTGACAATTACCGTGACGGCGCTCGGCTGGATTGAATCCGGCAAAGCGGTGACCCGTTCAGGCGCGCAGCCCGGTGATTTCATCTGCGTCAGCGGCACGGTGGGTGACGCCGCTTACGGCCTGCGGCATTTGGGCCATCCGCTGCAAAAGCGCCTGGACTATCCCTCTCCGCGCTGCCAGCTTGGACAGCAGCTGAAGGGGCTGGCCTCCAGCATGATTGATATTTCAGACGGCCTGGCGCAAGACTTAGGGCATATTTTGGATGCCTCAAATGCGGGCGCAATTGTGCATTTGGAAAGCCTTCCCGTCTCTCCTGAAGTTGCAAAATTAGAACAAGAAAAAAAATGGCAGCTGGCTTTAGCCGGTGGCGATGACTATGAGTTATGCTTTACAATAAGCCCGCACAACTATCAGCTGCTGATGCAGCAAAAATTAGATGTAAATCTTACAATTATTGGACAAATTACCCAAAATTTGGGATTAACTTATTTACAGAATGGCGTAAATTGTTCCATTCAATTTCATGGGTATCAACATTTTGCATAAACCGGCAATCAACTTCAAGCAAATGAGCTGGCGGGACCGCTGCATCGTATTTTGCGGTGTTGGCTTTGGTTCTGGCCTGGCACCCAAGGCGCCGGGCACCTTCGGTTCCGCATTTGCTTTACTGTTCATTCCGCTCTGGCTTGCAATTGGCTTTTCCGGCACCATTATTGCGATTATTCTAATGTCGCTCATTGGCATCTATATCTGCGGCCAAACGGCCAAAGTCATGGGTGTCCACGATGATGGCCGGATTGTATGGGATGAATTTGCCGGCCAGTCCATTACCTTCTTGCCTTTGATTTATCTGGGCAGCATGAGCTGGTTCTGGGTGCTCACCGGATTTGGCCTATTCAGGCTGTTTGATGTCTGGAAGCCTTGGCCGATCAGTGTGATTGACCGTCAGGTTGGCGGCGGTTTCGGCATTATGCTGGATGATATCATTGCCGGTATTTGGGCTGCGCTCTGTATCTGCATTTATTTTTATTTCACGTCTATATGATAAATACTCCTAGGATCTGACATGTCTACTAGCGTTATCATTCTCGCAGCAGGTAAAGGGACACGCATGCGTTCCAGCTTGCCAAAAGTCCTTCAGCCGCTTGCTGGCCGTCCTTTGCTTGGCCATGTCATCGAGACTGCAAAAAAACTTCAAGCTGATAATATTATTACAATTTACGGACATGGCGGGAATCTCGTTCAAAATGAGTTTGCGCATGAACACGTGCAGTGGGTGGAGCAGGCTGAACAGTTAGGCACTGGCCATGCGGTTAAAGTCACCCTGCCTGTGCTGCCGAAAGACGGCCAAGCTTTGATTTTATCCGGCGATGTGCCTTGCATTAGCCAGCAAACCCTGCAAAAACTGCTGGATGCCGCGCAACATACCGGCATCGGCTTAGTGACACTGACCCTGCCTGATGCATCCGGTTATGGCCGCATCGTGCGTGAAAACGGCAAAATTCAAGCCATTGTGGAGCATAAAGACGCTTCTGATGAACAGCGCCAAATTAAAGAAATCAATACCGGCATTTACTGTGTCAGCAATGCCAAACTGCATGAGTGGCTGCCGAACTTATCCAACAGCAATGTGCAAGGTGAATATTACCTGACGGATATCGTGGCGATGGCGATTGCAGACGGCTTAGAAGTGGCTTCGGTAGAGCCCGAACGCGCTTTTGAAGTTGAAGGCGTGAATGACCGCGTGCAGCTGGCGGCTTTAGAACGTGAATTCCAAACCTATCAGGCCAAGCTGCTGATGCAGCAAGGCGTGCATCTCATTGACCCAAGCCGCTTCGATTTGCGCGGCCAGCTGACTGTCGGCCAAGATGTGCGCATCGATATCAATGTCATTATTGAAGGCGACTGCGCATTTGGCGATAACGTTGAAATCGGCGCAGGCTGCGTGATTAAAAACACCACCATCGCCGCAGGCACCAAAGTGCAGCCATACAGCGTATTTGACAGCGCCATTGTGGGTAAAAATACTCAGATTGGCCCCTTCTCCCGCTTGCGCCCAGGGGCCAAACTGGCGGATGAAGTGCATATCGGCAACTTTGTTGAAGTGAAAAATTCCAGCATTGGATTGGGCTCTAAAGCCAATCACTTCACCTACTTAGGCGATGCTGAAGTCGGCGCAGGCTCTAACATTGGCGCAGGCACCATTACCTGCAACTATGACGGCGCCAACAAATTCAAAACCATTATCGGCGATGCCGCCTTTATTGGCTCCAACAGCTCGCTGGTTGCGCCTGTGACCATTGGCAACGGCGCGACCATCGGCGCCGGTTCAACCATTACCCGTGATGTCGCTGACAACTGCTTAGCCGTAGAACGCTCTAAACAATTTGTCAAAGAAGATTATCCGCGTCCGCAAAAGATTAAGAAATAAGAGGGTTTTACTATGTGTGGTATTGTCGGCGGCATTGCTGAACGCAGCATTACAAATATTTTAATTGAAGGCTTAAAGCGCCTTGAGTACCGCGGCTATGATTCAGCGGGTGTTGCGCTGATTAACGGCGGCCATGTGCTGCGCGAACGCCGCGTCGGGAAAGTAGCCAATCTTGAACAAGCCGTGAATGAATCGCATATTGCAGGCTCGCTCGGCATTGCGCATACCCGCTGGGCAACGCACGGCAAGCCGACTGAAAACAATGCGCATCCGCATGTTTCAGGCAATGTGGCTGTGGTGCACAACGGCATCATCGAAAATTATCAAGAACTCAAAGACGATCTTGAAGCGCTGGGCTATGTTTTCACTTCACAAACAGATACTGAAGTGGTTGCGCATTTAGTCAATGATGCGCTGAAATCTACCCCAAGCCTGCTGGAAGCTGTGCGCCAAGTGGTGCCGCAGCTGAAAGGCGCTTATGCGCTGGGTATTGTGCATACCGACCATCCTAATGAATTGATTACGGTCCGTGAAGGCTCGCCGCTGGTCATTGGCGTCGGCATTGGCGAAAACTTCATCAGCTCTGACCAGCTGGCGCTGCTGCCGATCACCAACCGCTTTATCTACCTGGAAGAAGGCGACATTGCCCGCTTGACCCGCACCAGCATTGAAGTCTTTGCTGACGGCAAGCGTGTTGAGCGTCCAGTGAAAGAACTGGATGCAACGGTCAGCAACGCCTCTAAAGGCGAATACAAGCATTACATGCTGAAAGAAATTTATGAACAGCCGGAAGCGATTCAGCAAACGATTTCTCAAGCCCTCAACGGCAACAGCCTGCGCGCAGACTTCCTGAAAAATGCGGAAGCGGATTTCAGCCAAATCCAGCAAGTGCAAATTATTGCCTGCGGCACCAGCTACCATGCCGGCATGATTGCCAAATACTGGTTTGAACAGCTGATTGATGTACCTGCGCAAGTTGAGATTGCCAGCGAATTCCGTTACCGCTCACCAGTGATTGTCGGCAGCACGCTGTATATCTGCATTTCCCAATCTGGTGAAACCGCTGATACTTTAGCGGCGCTCCGCGACACGCAAAAGCGCGCCGCGGCCAAAGGCCTAAGCATCTCCACCCTGACCATCTGCAACGTGGCCACGTCATCAATGGTGCGTGAAACTAATCACAGCCTGCTGACTCTGGCAGGCCCTGAAATTGGGGTGGCATCAACCAAAGCCTTTACCACTCAATTGGCGGCCTTGATGCTGCTGATCCTGAAAATCGGCCAGGTCAAAAACACCATCTCTGCTGAAGAAATTGCAGCCATTACCGCTGAATTGTGGCATACGCCAAAAGTGATTTTGGATACCCTGCAAAACAATGAAGCTATTCTGCGCCTGTCTGAATTATTCAAAGAGAAACAGCACTGTCTATTCTTAGGCCGCGGCACGCAATTCCCGATTGCATTGGAAGGCGCGCTGAAACTGAAAGAAATTTCTTATATTCATGCCGAAGGCTACGCTGCCGGCGAGTTGAAGCACGGTCCATTGGCGCTGGTTGACAATGACATGCCGGTGGTGATTCTGGCGCCACAAGATGACATGCTGGACAAGCTGAAATCCAATATGGAAGAGGTTCAGGCGCGCGGCGGCGAATTGTTTGTCTTTGCCGATGTCAACAGCGGCATTAAAGGCAAGGATCGCCAGCATGTCGTACATGTGCCGAATATCAGCGCTGTTTTGGCTCCAATCGTCTACAGTATTCCAGTACAATTGCTGTCATACCATGTTGCCGTCCTGCGCGGCACTGATGTGGATCAGCCTCGAAACTTAGCAAAATCTGTAACTGTAGAATAAGTACAGACCATAAAACTGAAAAGGCTGGTTATTCCAGCCTTTTTTATGCCTATTAGATGAGAACAATGATGACCCAACTGACCTGTTTCAAAGCTTATGATATTCGGGGCAAACTCGGCACTGAACTCAATGAGGAGATTGCCTATAACATTGGCCGCGCCTATGGTCAGATTTATCAGCCCAAAACCATCGTGATCGGATGCGATATCCGATTAAGCAGCGAAGATTTGAAACAGGCGGCGATTAAAGGCTTAAATGACGCGGGCGTTAATGTGCTTGACCTTGGCATGACGGGCACGGAAGAAGTCTATTTCGGCGCATTCCATCTAGATGTACAGGGCGGCATTGAAGTCACCGCCAGCCACAATCCCATGGACTATAACGGCATGAAACTGGTTCATGAAAATGCCCGCCCCATCAGTGCCGATACTGGCCTGAAAGAGATTCAAGCTTTGGCTGAATCTGGCGAATTTGTTGATGTTGTGACGAAAGGCACAACTGGCAAATACAATATTTTGCCTGAATTCATTGAACATTTGATGACCTATATAGATCCTGCAAAAATCCGCCCGCTTAAATTAGTCATGAATGCCGGCAACGGCGCAGCAGGCCATGTGGTTGATGCCATTGAAGCAAAATTTAAACAGCAGAATATTCCTGTTGAATTGATTAAAATTCATAATGAAGCAGACGGCACTTTTCCAAACGGCATCCCTAATCCAATCTTAGTGGAAAACCGTGAAAGCACCCGTCATGCGGTACTGCAGCACGGCGCTGACATGGGTATTGCCTGGGATGGCGACTTCGACCGCTGCTTCCTGTTTGATGAAAAGGGCCAATTCATCGAGGGCTATTATATTGTCGGCTTATTGGCGCAAGCCTTCCTGCTGAAACAGTCCGGTGAAAAAATTGTGCATGACCCGCGTTTGGTCTGGAATACTTTCAATATTGTCGAAAAATACCAAGGCGAAGCGATTCAATCCAAATCAGGCCATTCCTTCATCAAAGAAAAAATGCGTGAACACAATGCTGTTTACGGCGGTGAGATGAGCGCCCATCATTACTTCCGTGATTTCGCCTATTGCGACAGCGGCATGATTCCTTGGCTGCTGGCCATTTCTGTATTGTCTGAAACGCAGCAAACACTGTCTTCACTGGTGGAAGGAATGATTGCAAAGTTCCCTTGCTCGGGTGAAATCAACTTTAAAGTGGCCGATACGCAGCTCACCATTCAAAAGATTTTTGATTATTATACTGAGCAAAAGCCCGCCATTGATCACACAGACGGCGTAAGTCTTGATTTTGGCGCTTGGCGTTTCAATGTGCGCGCGTCCAATACGGAACCTTTGCTGCGCTTGAATATTGAAAGCCGCGCAGATCAAAATCCGAAGCCAATGCAAGACTATGTCGATGAATTGACCACCTTGATTCAGGGTTGATCTTGAATGGAGAATAAAATGGGAGCTTCTGCTCCCATTTTATTTGGGGGTGTCAATTTTTATAACCCGCTGGATTCTGCTTTTGCCAATTCCAGCTGTCCGCCAGCATATCTTCTAAAGCATATAGCGGTTTCCAGCCCAGCTCTTTGACAGCGCGCGCATTGTCTGCAAATGAAGTCGCCACATCTCCTTCACGGCGCGGCTCAATACTGTAGGCAACAGGCACATGATTGACCCGCTCAAAGGTCTTCACGACATCGAGAACAGATGAGCCTTGACCTGTACCAATATTCCAGGCCCGGCAGCCTTTGGCCATCAGGCGATTATTCAAGGCGCACAAATGAGCGCGCGCCAAATCGACCACATGAATATAATCACGCACGCCTGTGCCATCAGCAGTATCATAATCATTGCCGAAAATAGACAATTTTTCACGGCGGCCCACCGCGACTTGAGTCACATATGGCATCAGGTTATTTGGAATGCCTTGCGGATCTTCACCAATACGGCCACTTTTATGCGCGCCGACTGGATTGAAATAGCGCAGCAAGGCAATTGACCAGCGTTCATCTGCCACGGACAATTTCTGCAACAGCTGTTCCACCATCAGCTTGGTATAGCCATAGTTGTTGCTTGGCATACCAGTCGGCATGGTTTCATTTAAAGGCGCTGCATTCGCCTCATCATAAACGGTTGCCGATGAGCTGAACACTAAATTAAATACCCCGGCACGCTCCATGGCCTGCACCAGCTGAATAGAACCGGAAATATTATTATCAAAATAAGCCAGCGGAATTTGCTGACTTTCGCCGACCGCTTTGAGGCCGGCAAAATGAATCACTGCATCAATCGGATGCTGCTGAAAAACCTGATCTAAAGCCTGCGCATCCCGAATATCGCCCTGCACAAACGTTAAGGATTTTCCGCTAAGCTGCTGCACGCGATTCAAAGACTCTTCGGAACTATTGCACAGATTATCCAGAACAATCACTTCATGGCCTGAATTTAACAGTTCTACGCAGGTATGTGAGCCAATATAGCCTGCACCGCCGGTTACTAATATTTTAGCCATGTGCCTTTCCTAATAATATCTGCAGCAGACCTTGAGTCGAAGCATCTAAACCGGAAACGTCCTGCTGATCGCCATTTAATACAGGAAGCAGCTGATTGGCAAGCTCCTTGCCTTTTTCTACCCCCCATTGATCAAAGGGATTAATGCCCCAAAGCACAGACTGTACAAAAACTTTATGCTCATACAGCGCGATGAGCATGCCTAAAGTATATGGGCTGAGTTCCTGCAGTAAAATTGTGCTGCTGGGCTGATTGCCGGCATACTGCTTATACGCTGGCAGCCCCGTTAACCCGCCTGTTTCCAATGCCTGATTGCCAAAGGCCAGCAGCCGCGACTGCGCCAAACAGTTTGATAACGCTAGATGATGCTGCAACGCCAAAGCCTCCGCATTATCCACATAGGTAAACTGCTGCGCCGTATAGCGGCGCACTGGCGCAATAAAGTCGCAACTGACGGCATGCGTTCCCTGATGCAGCAATTGATAAAAGGCATGCTGCGCATTCGGCCCGACTTCTCCCCAGACAATGGGGCAAGTATCCAGAGTGACTTTTTCGCCATTGCGCTGCGTCGACTTGCCATTCGACTCCATTTCCAGCTGCTGTAAATAAGCCGCAAAATATTTTAACCGGCCGTCATACGGCAATACCGCATGGGTCTGAATATTTAAAAAATTATTATTCCAAGCGCCCAGCAACCCCATTAATACCGGGATATTTTGCTCAAACGGCGCGTGCTGAAAATGCTGATCAATGGCATGCGCGCCAGCAAGCAGCTGCTTAAAGCCCTCTGCCCCTATGGTTAATGCAATGGGCAGGCCGATGCATGACCAAAGTGAATAGCGGCCGCCCACCCAGTCCCAAAGCAGAAACTGGTTTTCAGCGGCAATGCCCCACTCGGTCATTTTTTCAGCTTTGGTCGAAATGCCAATAAAATGATGCTTCAATATTTGCGCACTGCTGCCCAGCGCTTTTTCGAGCCACAGGCGAACCGTTTGCGCATTGGATAGCGTATCGATCGTGCCAAATGATTTTGATGAAATAATAAATAAAGTCGTTTCAGGACGCAGCTTATGCAGCAGGTCGGACAGCTGGCTGCCATCCATGGTCGAAACAAAATGAATCCCTAAAGGTTTCGCAGTCTGCACCTTAAAATCTGAAAGCGCATGCGTCACCATCAGCGGACCCAAGTCTGAACCGCCAACTCCAATATTTACGACATCCTGAATAACTTCACCCGAAGCGCCGCGGTATTGCCCCGCATGAATTTTTTCCACCAGCGCATACATCCGGTCCAGCTGCTGATGCACTTGCCGAGATAATTCAGGATATTCTGCACTGCCGCTGTCCAGCCGCAAGGCCCAATGCATTGCCGCACGCTGTTCGGTCGGGTTTATTTCAGCATTGGAAAAAAGCTTTTTAACCCATGCATGCAGATCCTGCGAATGCGCCCAGCTGATCAGCGCCTGCATCACCTGAGCGTCGATCCGGTGCTTGCTGTAATCCAGCACAATCTGATCAAACTGTAAAGAAAGCTTGCTGAACCGCAAAGCATCCTCTGCAAAAAGCTCGGATAAGTGGCGTTCTCGAAAATTCGCCTGCAGCGCATTCAGCTGCTGAACGGACTGCTCTGAGTCAGCTGAGGCGCCCCTAAGCGGCTGTACTGCCATTAGCGGCCAACTCCCATATAAGCAAAGCCTTTTGCTTTCACATAGTCTGGATGATAAATATTGCGCCCATCCAAAATCAGCGGATGATTCATTATTTTGAGCAATTCAGAATAATTCGGGCTCCAATACTGTTTCCATGCAGTAAGTAAACATAATGCATCTGCATTTCGCGCAGCGGCGTATTGATCCTGGCATAAAATCAAGTCAGCGCGTGTTCCATAAAGCTGCTGAATTTCCGGCAATGCCTGAGGATCATGCAATTGGACCATCGCGCCTTGCGCCCATAGGGCTTTCAGCATGATATGAATTGGCGACTGTTCAATTCTGGATGTATTTTCTTTAAATGAAGCGCCCCAAATGGCAACTATTTTTCCCTTTAAATCACCCTGAAAATAGTTCCAGAGTTTTCTAAACAGCAGCTCTTTTTGCTGTTCATTAATCTCCCAAACCTGTGCCAGCAGCTGGCTTTTTACGCCCGTTGTCGACACGGTATGCGCCAGCGTCACGATATCGTGAGAAAAATTTTCGCCGCCAAAGCCCGCGCCTGGATATAAATATGAAGCGCCGATGCGGCTATCTGCAGCCATGCCTTGGCGGACATGCTCAATATCAATACCCAGCTTTTCGGCCACCAGCGCCATATCATTCATATAGCTGATGCGGGTCGCCAGCATGCCCGATATGCTGAACTTGGTAAATTCAGCATCCAGCACCGGCATAAATAAATATTGGTATTGTCTTGGGAAAATAGGCCGCAAAAACTCTCGAACGACACTTTGCACCCGCTCATCCGCACAGCCCACCACCAGCTGCTTGGCTTGCGTTAAACTGAGAATCGCATTGCCTTCCTGCACAATATCAGGCATATAAACCCAATCATCCTGCGGCATATAACGTTTCAATTTTTCAGTTCCATGCAGCCCTAGCGTTGAGGCGTTCAACATTAATTTGGGATGAATCATGGGCCGCTTTTGCAGCTGCTGTAAAATTTCAACTGCTTGATCTTCTTCATTGGGACTGAAACTGAACAGATAAATATCAATATCGATCGGGAGGCCTGCCAGATCGCAATAGTGAAGAAAGCCTTTTTGATGCTGCGCCTGCAAGAGCCGGATAACCGCTTCATCATATTGAAAGCATTGCGATTCTGCATTTGTTTCGAAAGCTTGGCCACAGTAAACCTCATGACCGCATTCCGCCAGCAGGCCCGCCATCACCATGGCATACAGCGTTTTTCCCAATATGGCAATTTTCATCGCCACTCCTTTTTTTTGCGTTATAGAGGTATATCTTTCATCAGCGCTTTGAAAGCATCCCCCAATTGTGGATGATCTGCCCCATAATGCAATACTGCTTTCAAGTAGCCTATTTTATTGCCGCAATCAAAAGTCTGGCCGCTCATCCGGTAAGCTTCCACAGCCTCGCTTTGCTGCAGCATGGCAATCGCATCGGTCAACTGGATTTCATTGCCTGCGCCTTTGGGCGTCTGTTCCAGCAGCTGCATAATTTTTGCAGGCAAAATATAACGCCCAACTACTGCTAAATTAGAAGGTGCAGCATGGGCTGCGGGCTTTTCAATAATACCCTGCATCACGGCACTTTGACCTTCAGCAGGAGGCTCGCTCACATCGACAATGCCATACTGATCAACCAGATTTTCCGGAACGGCCTCCACCATAATTTGCGCCGCCTGCGACACATCAAAACGCTGAATCATGCGAGAAAGGTCACCCTCAGCCGTTTTATTTTTCACCAGAACATCCGGCAGCAGCACCGCAAAGGGCGCATCACCGACAATCTCTTTCGCGCATAGCACAGCATGGCCCAAGCCTAATGGCTGCGGCTGGCGCACGCTGACCACACTGACATGCGCCGGCAGCATATGGGCAATTTCGTGCAGCATTTCGGATTTATGTTTGGCAGCCAAAGCAGCTTCCAATTCAAAATTACGGTCAAAATAATTTTCAATAGAGGCCTTTGATGAATGCGTCACCAAAATGATTTGCTCAATGCCTGCAGCCACAGCCTCTTTGACTACATAATCAATGGCGGGGCGATCCACAACAGTCACCATTTCTTTGGGAATGGATTTGCTGGCAGGCAGAAAACGCGTTCCCAAACCAGCAACAGGGAGAACCGCTTTTTTAATCATACTAATTTTACTGAATTAAAAATTAAAGTATTCAATGATACTATTTAGAGCCTGTCTCTGTCTCTGTCATTTCTTGATTAGAAAAACGCGCGGCGCCCACTTCTTGATCTGGCGCATTAATCCCTTCTTTAGCGACCATGACTTTGACCGTTTTACACATAATCTTAAAATCCAGCCAAATGGACTGATTCTCAACATAGGCCACATCTAAAGCAAATTTTTCTTCCCACGATAAATTATTGCGCCCGCTTACTTGTGCAAGCCCCGTCATGCCGGGTTTCACTTCATGGCGGCGCATTTGTTCTGCAGTATAATGATCTAGAAAATCTTTCATCTGAGGGCGCGGGCCGACAATGCTCATATCGCCTTTCAGCACGTTGATTAACTGAGGCATTTCATCCAGGCTTGTTGACCGCAATTTATGCCCAAAAGGCGTAATCCTCTCGCCATCAGGCAATGGATTTCCATGCTTATCTACAGCATCCAGCATGGATCGGAATTTAATCATTTTAAAGATTTTGGCATCTTGCCCTGGGCGCTCCTGATAAAAAAATACAGGTGAACCCAAGTTTTTGCGCACTTTAAAAACAACGATAAGAAAAATTGGGCTTAAAATAACCAACGCAGTAAGAGCAATAAGAAAATCAATTAACCTTTTCATTCACATAACCTGATTTAGTCTGGCTGATTCATAAATTTTCAGTAAGAATCTGAATTTTTTTATATAAAAGAAAAAACATTAATGCATGTTCATTATAACGCGGAAATGAACAGCATGGCTCCTATTTTGGATTAAATCTCAGAAACCAATTTTTGTACCGTAATATCCCGTATATATTGTGATTCAATTAACATTCTATTCTGTACAGAAATTCCCTTATAGCTTTGGCTAGCGATCACCTTTTCAATTTCAGTCTTTAAAACTGCAATATCACAAGGCTGCACCAGCGAAACATGTTCAAATTTATTTAATGTATTGCTTGCCACACCGACACCGCCATAAATGACATATTTACCAGTAGATAAATATTCATATAGTTTGGAAGGCATTGCACTCGCAAAATCAGGTGTTAACTGAGCATATAAAATATCGCTGTGATTATAAATCTCGATGAGCTCATCAAATTTTTTACGGCCTAAGAACCTCAAATTTATTTGCTTAGGATCAGCGAATGCAGACACTCTTTCAAAATCCGTACCGCCGCCAACAATATTAAATACCACTTGCGGCAATTGCTTGCTCACGGCAATCAATGTGGATAAATCCTGTGCTAAGCCAACATTGCCCACATAGGTGACCGTCAATACATTTGTTGCATTTTCAGTAATAGCGCTGAGTTCATTAAAAACCTTTTGCGCAACCCCATTAGGCACTTTAACTATTTTTTGAGCACTTTGAATATGCTTAGAAACATATTCAAATTCATGATCATTAGTAACACTTAAGATATTGAATCTTTTGAAATTCAGCAATGCGCTATAAGTGAAAATTCTTTTGGCGACTCTATTGACCAAAGAATTCTCATCTAAATATTCCCAGCTCAAATCACGAATATCGAGTATTTTTGTACTTTTTCCTGTTAACAGCCCGCTAAGGTGAAGTAAAAACATAGACGGTATTGTGATTAAATTGACATCACAGTTCAGCTCATTTGCTTTGTTTAAAGCAGATGAGGCTATTTTCATTTCTAGAAAAGCGCGCTTTATAAATGACGGTATTTTTGTATCAATAAATGGAATCTTATGATGCGTAAAATGATCGTGCTGAATAAGTTGATATTCAGCATGATCCATAGAAATTAGGTTAACCGTATGCCCCTCAGCTAAAAAAGAATTTACGAAACTGAGAACCCGATTTCGTGAAGCATTTTCATTTTCTAGGCTATTGGCGCTGATAATACATATATTTGACATTTTAAAAACCTAGACTTCTACGCGATATTAAAATCTCATAGTTATTTGAGAGCAAATTAATTTTCAAACACTTATTAGGTACAGATTTTCCAAATTCTGGATGCCAAAAACTATTTACAAGATTGGCTTCAATATCACCTTGCAATTGAATTTCAATGATATGCCCCATCAAATCGCACACATAACTGTTGCCTTGTGCTTTATTAATTGTGACATCCGGATGAAAATAAAAATATGAAACTGCTGAATTAAATTGACCGTTTAAATCATCTTTTAAAATAATCTGATCATCCCAAAATTTAACCGCACGGCGATGAACCACATGTTTCAAACTTTTATAGGAGGCTGAAAATTCAGTAATCTGGCCTAACTCAAAATTTATATGATCCAGCTTTGGGCTAACGCGTCTAGCAACTCTGAAACCAGACCAAATTTCACTCGAATTTTGCTGATCAATTTCAATGGTATTATGAGCAGCTGTACTTCTCTGATGCAAACGTTCGGAACCCAGCCCATATTGTGAAATTCCTGAATTCACAATAAATCTTGCACCCCAAATACTCAGTTCGAAACTTAAAGTATCAGCATGAGCATGGCCAGGCTGGTAGCTTGGCCCAACTTCTGCAACATCCATAATAAATTTATAGCTTGGTTTTTCTACAACAATATAACCACTTTGCTTTAAATAACGATCTTGCGATTCCGATACTGGAACAAATATATTCAATTTTTCAGCATAAATTTTCAAATTTTCATAGGTTGATGCAATACCAAAAGTGGCGTCATTAAAAAATGAAATTTCGCCATCGGGATGTGACATATATTTCAACCAATCGAGCATTTTTATTATTTTAGTTTGCAGGTGCTCGACATCTATTAAATCTGATTGAGCATAACCACGTGTAATGAGTTGATAGAGATCCAACAGATCTTCTAAAAAAATGGCATGGTACATTGGAGTCAATTCAAAGTTCGCTCCATCTGCTAATACTTGCTCATCAATTTCTTGATGATAAATCTTTAAACCCAGCGTTAACCATTTTTTTGATTCAACCGTATCAAAAAAGAGACCTGCAAAAATCAATGCTTTTGCATTTGCAAACAGATGATTTGCTAAGATGTGCCACTCAACTATTTTAGATAAATGTTCTGCCTGCAAGGCCAAATTTTGTAATTGTTGTTCTGTAAGCTGATGACCCTGCAAACTCCACTTTACCCAATTGACAATGCGCAGCGAGTTTGGATAAGGCTCCCAGCCATTGCCTTTTGCATAAGGATTTTGATCAATCCATTTCTGAATAATATCTTTATGCCACTCAACTCGATCAGATGCATTTTCAGCATTTAAATCATCAAAATAATGTAAATTATATAGCCATAATTTTTCTTGCTGATTGGTATTCCAATCCTCAGCCCTATTTAATTGACCTGGATGGTTCAAAAATAAAAACTGTGTTGGACTAAGCATACAAATAGGCTTAGCTATCGCATTTTCCCAATTTTGTGCTGCGTATCTAAGCTGAGTTTTAAATACTGTTTGCTTGACGCTTGGTTTAAGTAAAAGATAATATAATCTATAATAAATTTGTATAAACTTTAAATACTTAACAGTATTTATCAATTTTAAAGTTTTCATTTCATTTATCCAAATTTTTAAGCCAATCCGCAACAATTTTTGACCATGTATAATTTTCCATAACTGATTGTCTTAACTGTTGAGACTGCTGATAATAACTTTGATAATCTTTAGTCACTGAAGTTAGTGTATTTAATAAATCTTCTGAGTTCCCAGATTGATAAAATACAACACCATTTAATTTAGAAGCCTGTTGTTCGATACTGTTGCCTACAATCATTGGCAGGTTTAAAGAAGCATATTCAAAAAGTTTCATAGGACTTCCTGACTTAGCCATCTGTGTATCACTAGGATGTAATATTAATATTGGGTTACAAATGGCTGACAATTTCACTATTAATGAATTATGATTGAATGAACCTAAGAATTCTTTAGAAGAATCATTTTCTCCATCAAAACCAAAAATATAAAATTTATCAAAGTTATCTTTATTTCTTTCATAAACTTCAAATAGCATATCCCAATCATAATATTCTTGTTTTTTACCAAAATAAATTAAATTAGGTTTAAAATCAAAATTTATACTTGCTTCATATTTCAGAAATGGCTTAGGGTTAAATCCATTAGGCATAATATAAACTTCATGAACTGGAAAACAAATTTCATTAATTTCTTTTTTTGAATTAGCAGAAACAACAATAATTTTACTAAATCTTGCTACTATAATAATAGATAACTTGACTGCATTACGAATAACAAAATTCTTGGAATTTATTCCTGTTATTGTATTCACTTCAAAATAAAAATTTTTATATATTAACAAAAAAGGAAAGAATATGTACGGTAGAAAAAAACGCCAACGGATTACTATTTTTTCTTGTTTTAGGATGGATTTAAAAATTTCAATAATACAAAAAATATAAAAAAAACCATTAATATTTTTAAATATTAAGTTACTGTTTTTTTCAATAAATTTTTCTGCACCGCCATCAGAAACCAAAGCGACTGACTTACGATTATAGATTAGACCATCAACAAAACCTTTTGCATGACTAACACGGCCACAAGGCCCTTCTTTGAAGAATTTTCTGGTTGTTAAAATATATTTAAAATTCATTTCTATCATCTACCTTTATAGAATCTATTAACGGAAACCAGAAGACCCATACCGGAAAATAATAGAATAGAGCTACTAATACTTCCACTAAACATGCCCATAAAGACTCCATGAATAAAAACTATCAATGGTGCTGCATCAGTTTCTTTCTTAGCTATTATTAACAACTCTTTAAAACAAAATAAAACACATAAAACAAACAAACATAGAATAAAAAGACCTTGCCCCATGCCAACTTCTAAAAATATATTATGAGGATAAACACCCTCTACAAGGAAGTGACCGCCTAAAATAGAATTATCTTGAATGTAAGTGAATGCTTGATTCCATTGACCTAATCTATTAGTAACAGAAGTATCTTGGTTCTGGTATGAATCTCCAATGGACATAAATCTAACAAAGACTGCGCTGCCCATTTTTATAGAAAAAAAGATTAAAGCAGCAAGTACAAAAGGAAAAATCATTAGGATTTTAATCTTTACAGATCTTTTTGCTACAAAAATTATAGATAATAAAAGACTTAAGAAAAGAGTAATTACTGAACCGCGGGATGCACCAAGATTATATGGAACAAATGAAATTAATATAAATAAAATATACTTTAAGTTGTTAGAAAATTTATTTATTTGTATTAATTTAAAAAAACACATAGATATAGTTAACGATGCAGCATATGACATAGATAAGGGGCTAAGGAAAGAATCTTGGCCTTCGTATTTCAGCATACTTATTCGACCGATACCGGATAGCATTAAGTCCTTATATAAATAAAGAACCATAAGTGATAGAACGACACCAGATGAAATAATAGCATTTACAAGGATATCTTTAATTTTTTTATAATCTATAAAGGAGAAAAAAATGAAAGGTATAAGAGAATAAACAATCATATATAAAATGTATTCAATTTTCTTATTGAAAAAAGAAAGCTGTGAAAAAAGATCTACAGCATAGGTTAATATAATATAAAAGCAGATAGCAAAAACTGAGAAAAAATAATAATTATTATTAATTTTATTCTTTATATTTTTAATTATAAAATACAACATAATTAAAGAGCACACCAATCTCAATGGCACACTATAAACGCTTGTGAAGCCATCACCCAAAAAGCTTATTACAAAAGCCAATCCGGCATAATATCCGCCATATAGAAAGAAACAAATTAAGAAGAGAAAAAAATATTGACTAGAAAAATTAAACTTCATCACTCTCAACCTGATTAACCATTTCTATCCACTTTTTCTTCCATAGGCTATAATTAAAACCACTCTTTACAGTATCATATGCATTATTACTGAGAAATCCTCTCTTTTCAGAATCATTTATTAGCTCCATTATTGCTAAATAAATATTTTTTTCGTTTGGATTAACAATTTTACCATTAAAATCATCAATGACGACATTTGTTAACCCACCAATGTTAGTAGTTACAACAGCGCATTTACATGACATAGCTTCTAATAAACTTAAAGATGTACCTTCAGATCCTAGAGTCGGAACAACAGCTATATCAATTTTTTTGTGAAAATCATATGTTCCGTCTTGGTTGAATTTCGTAATCTGAATATTCTCTGGATATTTTTCTTGCAAGGCTGTAATTTTAAATTTCTCAGGCCCATCTCCTGCAAAATAAAAGTTTAGATCTGTGCGATTTTTTAAAATTTTTTCAGCTACATTCAACATTGTATCCACACCACGCTTTTGTACAAAACGTCTTGCAAAACAAATATTTAAATTAACATTTTTATTTTTTTCAAAACAAAACAATTTTGTAAAGTTCGGAATAACAGTTATATTATTCATTTCATTGTTATGCTTAATGGCAAAAGTACGATACCAATTTAAATAATTATAATCAACGCAAACCATATAATTACTGTTTTTACTTTTTTTCAAAGCAATGTATCTTTGGTATAATTTATATATTGCAATCAAATTAAAACTTTTAAGCATTTTCTTAAAAGTAGAATCTTCAGAATACATATCAAAAGCAATACCATGCTGTATACTTAAAGTTTTTTTATGGTTGATTTTTTGAGAAATTGTATCAGCCCCCCATATAACAATATCAGAGTCATTAATTTTGTATTTGCTTTTTAAATAATGAAACCCATTATAATATTGCTTCTTACCACATATTAATTGTTCAATTTTGATATTTGAAATTTCACCAACGCCAATTTCTTTACCAAATTGTAGGACATAAACATCATATCCTTCACTATTCAAAACAATTGAAAGCTCATAAAGATATCTCTGAACTCCGCCGATTTCTGTTAAAAAATTTCCTTCCGAAAATTTAAAAACTTTTTCATATATGATAAAAATTCTTTTACTCACAAAAAATTATCCTCAATATCATTAATAATATTCTTTAATTCACCTTTTTTTTGCAAATTAGGTTGAAACTTGTTTACTAAAGATGAATTAACTAGATTATATAATTCATCCTGATTAAATGGCTTCTCCCATAAAAGAACATTATTATATTCTTGACTTACAATCTTAAGTTTTGGCTCTATTTCAATTGCAATAGAAGGAATCTGATGAATTAATGCGAATATAATCCCATGATATCTAGCAGATACAATTAAATTATATTGAGAAAGCAAATCTGAAAACTCTAATATTTCTAATTTTTTTGCATCCCACTGCAAATAAGGAATATTTTTTTCTTGCAATCTTAAACAACAACTAGAATCTTTGCCAAATAATACAAATTCAATATCAAATTCATTTGAATATTTTTTATAAAAATCTAAAAAATAATCTAAATATTTTATTGAATCATCATAATACCAATCTCTTAAAACTACAGCTATTTTATTATTTTTACTTGTGGTTTTCACATAGTATTCACTATCTAGCAAACAGATATCCTCTGATTTATAGATACTATTGCAAGAACCTTTTAAATAATTATAACTCTCTTTATCTCTAACATATATTATATCTGCTTGACCAATTTTTTTAGCTGTTAGATTTTGTTTCTTTTTGCTTGCAAAAGGACCAAAACCGACGCATAAGTATATTTCATTTTTAAAAACAACCTGCGGTCCTTTTTTAACTTTTAATAATTTATAGAAAACTGTTTCAGGACTTAATAAAGTGTTTAATATTTTTTTAAATAAAAATTTCAAAGAAAAAAAATCATAAAACTGAGTACCACCACCCCACAATAATACCTCAGTATACAACTCTATATCTTCATCATAAGAAAAATAATCAAGCCCCTTAAATAGATTATCCATATATTCATTTTTCTTACCAATCACCGCTATTTTTTTTTCGGATGAAATATTCCTGATCAGTGAATACAATAAGGCGTCATCACCAAAATTTTCAGCACCGTAAGCTCCCCTAATAACGATGTCATAATTAATTTTATCATTTAGCAAAATATTCTTTCCCATAAAATTTTTCATCATGAATTAATTTATCTAAAATTAATTTTTCATCATCAGTCGAATAACGCTTTTTCAGAATTTTAGCCGGATTTCCACCAACTAAACAATAATCTGGTACATCTTTAGTTACTACACTACCCATAGCGATAACTACACCATTACCAATTTTAACGTTTGGACATATTTTTACATCTAATCCAATCCAACATCCTTTACCAATATAAACACTACTTTTTATAGTGTTTTTACTATATGGCAACATTTCAAATGTATTATAATCATGATTTACTGACCAAATCTTAACCTTTGGCCCCAATATTGTTCCATCATCTATATATACACCACCTGCAGCATGTATATAACAGTCAGGACCAATATAAACATTATTTCCAATCTTCATATTACTTTTTTGAAAAAAAGTTCCACGTTTAATAATACTATTAATACCGATATCTATATTTTTTTTCCAAAAAAAATAGTTAATAAAAAAATTAATAATTTTCATCATACCAATACCTTAACTTTTTTCGAAAAACTCAAATAGGAATATAATCTGACAATAATAAATGTTAAAACTGCACCCCATATTCCAAACAAATAAATAAATATAAAGTTACAAACAATTGATATCAAAAATTGATTAATTACGATCCTATCTACACCTTTGATACCATAACCCATTAACTTTAATCTTTCTATATTTGCTAAAAAGGCAAAAAACACACCCACACCTAAACTTAACACATAATATGGCAGAAAATTATAGCTTGAGCTTAAATAATATTTTGAAGCTACGTATGATGCAAAAACACTAATAATCAACAATAAAAACATAATCATTATAACTTTGCGTATCAAAAAATTTAATTTTGAAAAATTATTTTCTGCTGATTCTTTTATATAAGGCAAAATCAAATTTGCTAATGTACTTCCCATTATTGAAACTATCATTATAAAATTAAAAGCTGCCCAATAATTTGCTATATTTTCTTTGGGTAAATTAATAAAGCTACTATAGAATGACAAAATCCAAACTTCAGCTCTCATCATTAACATCGCGCATAAATCAAATACTAAAAAGCTAAATCCATCCCTATATATCGAAAGATTATTTTTAAAATCTAATGTGTGTAAATTTATTTTAAATAAAACAAAAATTATGTAAAAAAACATGAATATTATTGCAATGTTTCTAAATATAAATTGAACATCTGCTTTTTTTAAAAAATATGATGTTAAAATAACAACGATTAGAATAATTGCCGTTTTTACTGGCATGAATAAAGAGTATTTAATGAATTCTTTTTTTGCTTGTAGTGATACTAAATAAGAATCAAATATAGAAGATGCTATTCCACCTATCATTGCAAAAAAAATTAAACTTTTTATTAACGAAAAACTATATGCACCTATAATAACCAACATAAATAGTGAGAAATAAATTTTTACATTGTTATTTTTTTCAATTAATTTTATATTTTCATTATCTAATGCTACTTGATTATTAATACCCATACCTGGTAACAAAGAAAATGCAGTGTATACTGTAAATGCAAATGAGTAATCTGAAAAATCATAAACAGACATATTTCTCATACAGTAAAACATTGTTAAAAAAGAGAGGACTGCTGTCAATCCTCTCCAAAATACAACTTTAAACAATATATTTAAATTCATTTAAATATATATTCCTTTTGTATCGATTACATTTTCAAGATTAGCTAAAGAATTATTTTTAAAATCTTTATGATCAACTAAAATTAAATGAATATCCGCATCATTACGCTGATTAAAATCAATTAATCTAACATTACTTGGTAGACTTGCAGGAAGTTCATGAATATTTGGTTCAATTGCCAGAATATTTAGACCTTGTTCAGCAAGTTTCTTTGTAATTTCTAAAGCTGGGCTTTCACGCAAGTCATCAATATCCGGCTTAAAAGCTAAACCATAACAAGCGACGGTTACATCTTTAATCGTTTTTTCAGGGTTCGCCTGTAAAAAATCAGCAATCTTAATTTTAACCTGATCAATCACCCATTCAGGTTTTGCATCATTCACTTCACGCGCAGTACGTATTAAACGCGCTTGCTCAGGTGTTTTGGCTACAATAAACCAAGGATCAACTGCAATGCAGTGTCCGCCTACACCCGGCCCAGGCTGCAGAATATTGACACGCGGGTGGCGGTTTGCCAAAGCAATCAACTCCCAAACGTTAATATCCAGCTTGTCACAAATAACAGAGAGTTCATTAGCGAAGGCAATATTGACATCGCGGAACGAGTTTTCTGTCAGTTTACACATTTCAGCGGTACGCGCGTTGGTTTCAATACAGCCACCCTGTACAAATGTTTTGTACAAATTGCTGGCAGCAATTGAACAAGGCTGTGTCATCCCGCCAATAATGCGGTCATTGCTAATAAGTTCTTGCAATACCTTGCCTGGCAAGACACGCTCAGGGCAGTGAGCGACACGAATATCCGATGCTTCACCCGCCTGCTGCGGGAAAGTTAAATCAGGGCGCGCTTCACTTAGCCATGCCGACATTTGCTCTGTTGCGCCTACTGGAGAAGTTGACTCTAAGATCACCAAATTGCCTGATTTAAGATAAGGCGCCAAAGCCTTCGCTGCAGACTCAATATATTTTAAATCCGGTTGATGATCATCTTTAAAAGGCGTCGGCACTGCCACAATATACACATCGGCTTCTGCTGGTACAGTCTGAGCAGCCAGCATGCCTTTTGTGACAACCACTTTAACCAATGCATCCAGATCAGGCTCTACAATATGAACCTTCCCCTGGTTAATCATATCTACAGCATGCTGATTGACATCAACACCCGTAACTTTTACCCCATGTGCAGCAAAAGTCGCTGCGGTCGGCAACCCAATATAGCCTAAACCAATGACACAAATATGCTTAAATTGACTATTCATATTCTTTCTAACACTTACTCAGTTACTTTTTAAAAAATCAATAATTTGCTTGCAGGCAGTTCCATCACCATACGGGTTATGCGCCTCTGCCATTTGCTGATACAGCGCTGCATTTTCAATAAGATCTGTCACCGATTGTTCAATGACTGCAGCATCTGTACCTACTAATTTTACTGTTCCAGCTTCTACAGCTTCTGGGCGTTCCGTTGTATCACGCATAACCAATACCGGTTTGCCTAATGACGGCGCTTCTTCCTGAATACCGCCAGAATCCGTCAAAATTAAATAACTGCGATTCATTAAATATACAAATGGCAAATAATCCTGAGGCGCAATTAAATGAATATTGGAAATGCCGGACAGTAATTCATTTACAGGCTTTTGTACATTCGGATTTAAATGCACTGGATATACAATCTGCACATCTGAATATTTTTGAGCGATATTCGCCAATGCCTGGCAAATATTTAAAAAACCTTGACCAAAGTTTTCGCGGCGGTGTCCAGTAACTAAAATCAGCTTTTTGTCTGCATCTAAAAAACTGAATTGCGTATTAAAATCTGCAATAATTTTATGATCTGTTTCAACTTTTTCTTTGACTTTTAATAATGCATCAATCACCGTATTTCCTGTAATTGTAATACTTACAGGATTAATATTTTCTTTAATTAAATTATTATAAGATGACTGTGTCGGTGCAAAATGATAGTTTGCCAAAGCGCCTGTTAATTTACGGTTTGCTTCCTCAGGCCATGGTGAATAAATATCCCCCGTACGCAAGCCTGCCTCAACATGCCCAATTTTTACTTTATGATAATACGCCGCCAAAGAAGCGGCAAAAGTCGTTGCAGTATCTCCATGCACCAAAACAACATCTGGCATCCACTCTGCAAATACGGCTTCTAAGCCTTTTAAAACGCCAGAGGTCACATCAGAAAGTGTTTGACCAGGCTTCATCAAATTTAAATCAAAATCCGGCTTTAAATTAAAAAGCTCTAATACCTGATCTAACATTTGACGGTGCTGACCAGTTACGCACACTTTTGTGTCAAAATCCGGCTGCTGCTGTAATTGTAATGCTAAAGGAGCCATTTTAATTGCTTCCGGCCGTGTTCCAAAAACCAGGAGAACTTTTTGCACGTCAAATCCTTATCTAAAATTATAGTAAATGAATTAAGCGACCGAGATTCTACCAATATTATTAATTTTATTAAACACAATATTAAGCCTCATTATTAATTCTGCTTAATATACACATTTTATTACATTTCATTTATTGAAAAGAATATCTTGAAATTTCAGCAGATATTTTCAAAAAACAATACTAATATTAACTATCTAAATCAATAGCTTATGAATTTTTAAATCCAGAAACATATTTCAATAATATAGAAATTAATGCCTCTTTATTCTTTCCATCCAAACATAATCTTTCTAATTCATTAAATGTATTCATAACTTCAGCAAAAGAATAAAAAACTTCAAACGACTTTAAAATCCGTTCATGATCCGTTTTTTCTACATTATCTGCATCAATTAATAACTCTTCATACAGTTTTTCACCCGGCCTTAGCCCTGTAAACTGAATGGCAATATCCCCTGTTCCTTGATCATCAACAGGATAGAACCCGCTTAAACGAATCATCTGCTTCGCTAAATCAACAATTTTAACCGGCTCGCCCATATCCAGTAAAAACACATCGCCGCCTGTACCCATTGCGCCCGCCTGAATCACCAGCTGCGCCGCTTCAGGTATGGTCATAAAGTAACGCGTCACATCAGGATGAGTCACCGTTACAGGGCCGCCTTTGGCAATCTGCTTTTTAAATAAAGGCACGACGGACCCCGAAGACCCCAGCACATTGCCAAAACGCACGATGCTGATTTGGGTTTTAGGCTGTGTAGAAGCCAATCCTTGACAGTACAGCTCCGCCATGCGCTTAGATGCGCCCATGATATTGGTCGGGCGCACCGCTTTATCCGTAGAAATCAGAACAAAAGTTTCAACATTTTGATTGACTGCCGCATCGACACTGCGCGCTGTACCAATGGATGTATTATAAATGCCCTCAAATGGATTCGCCTCGACCAAAGGGACATGCTTATACGCCGCTGCATGGTAAACAGTCTGTACTGCATACTGCTGCAATATACGTTCCAATTTTTGCTGATTTGTGACCGAACCCAATACAGGAACCACCTGAATGCCTTTGTCTTGCAATTCGCGGTCAATCGAATACAGGGCAAACTCAGACATCTCAAACAGCACCAGCATTTTTGGCTGATGCTTGACAATCTGACGACAAAGCTCAGAGCCAATTGACCCCCCTGCCCCTGTGACCATCACCACTTTATTTTTAATATTCTTTTCAAGCAATTCAGGCTTAGGCGGAACTGGATCACGGCCCAGCAAGTCAATAATATCCACTTCCTTAATATCAGATACACTGACTTGACCATCCACCAGCTGCGTCACGCCTGGCAGTTCCATGATTTTGACATCAGCGGATTCAAAAGACTCAATAATGTCTTTCTTCCGGGCACGGCCAACGGAAGGCATCGCCAATAAAATTTCTTCTATGCCAAAGCTGCCGAGTTTATTCGCTGCGCGTTTAGGCGGGTAAATTTTCAATCCGCTTAAAGACTGGCCATGCAGCGAAGCTTTATCATCGATGAAGCATACAGGCAAATAATCGTCTGAGCGCTTTAAGGCTTCTGCAATCTGCTGTCCGGCCAAGCCTGCGCCATAAATGGCAACCCGCTTGCGGTTCTGCCTTTTCGCAAAAGTTCTGAGCGTGGCATAACGTATCACCGCACGGCTCCACCACATCCATGAAAACAGCACAAAACCGTACATGAGCGGAATACTCATGGGAATAAAGGCCAGATCCAGCTTTTTAATGGCATATAAGCCAACAATTTGGATGAATACCGCAATGGAAATGCGCAGCAGATAATCTTCGTTAAACGAGCGCACAATGGCGCTGTAAACACTTAATAAAGCAAAAACCGCAACGCCAAAAAAACCGACATAGATGTACCAAAAATCCAGCCCTTGCATGACCGGAACATTGGGCTTGGCTAGGCGAATGGCATACACCAGCCACATCATCAGCGGCAAGACACAAAGATCCATCACCGCCAGAACAATTTGTTTTTGGCGGCGCGGCAAAGATGCGATTAATCGAATTAAGTCTTTCACAAAGGGCTCGAAGGGAGTTTGAGTGACATCAAAGCGCAATTATACGCCATCAGCATTTGATATACGCGTAATTACGGTTTGAATAGCATCAACAGTTTTCGTCAAGCTGCCATTGCTTAAAGTCGGATGAACCAAAAACATTAAACTGGTTTCGCCCATATGCTGCGCATTTTTCAGACGCTCTGCCGGACGCCAGGGCGTATTGTCAAAGGCATGCTCTAAATAAACTTCAGAACACGATCCGCTAAAGCAGGGCACGCCTAAAGCAGAAATTTCATTCATCATGCGGTCACGCGACCACCCTTCCGGCAGCTGCTCCGTATTCACCTGCACATAGCACTTATATGCAGCATGCATGTATTCTTCAGTAGGCTGATACACCGTTACATAAGGCGTATTTTCAAACGCTTTATAAATTCGCTGCATGTTTTCATTGCGGACTTTGGTCCATTCAGCCATCTTTTTCAGCTGCATGCGGCCAATGACAGCCTGCATTTCCATCATGCGCCAGTTGGTGCCAAAAGAATCATGCAGCCAGCGGAATCCCGGCGGATGCTGTTTGTTGTAAATGCTGTCAAAGTTTTTACCGTGGTCTTTATAAGACCACATTTTTTTCCACAGCGCTTCGTCATGGGTTGTAACCATACCGCCTTCGCCGCCCGTGGTCATGATTTTATCCTGACAAAAAGACCATGCGCCAATATGCCCAATAGAACCCGCAGACTTGCCTTTGTATTTTGCGCCATGCGCCTGCGCGCAATCTTCAATCACGTAAATGCCTTTTTCTTCAGCCAGCTGCATGATTGGATCCATATCGCACATCCAGCCCGCTAAATGCACACAGATAATGGCTTTGGTGTTCGGCGTTAAAACGGCTTCAATGGTCCGTGCAGAAATATTCTGAGAGTCCAATTCCACATCGGCAAATACAGGGTTCGCGCCAGCCGTCACAATCGAGCTGGCAGATGCCAAAAAAGTGCGGGAGGTGACAATCACATCATCGCCAGCGCCAATGCCTAAAGCTTTTAATGCGGCATCCAATGCCACAGTGCCGTTGGCCAAAGCCACTGCATATTCTGTCTCTGCAAATGCAGCAAATTCTTTTTCAAATTCACGGCATTCCTGACCCGTCCAATAGTTCACCTTATTCGACAGCAATACTTGAGAAACAGCATCAGCTTCTTCTTGCGTAAAGCTTGGCCATGGTTCAAATGCAGTGTTTAACATATTCAATTCCTAGATAAGATTTTAAAAATCTTTATTTCTTCTCTAAAATTCGGGCAGGATTGCCGACCACCGTCACGCCTGCAGGAACATTTTTCGTCACCACCGCGCCCATGCCAATCACAGCGCCTTTGCCGATAACTAGCGGCTTGCCTGGCGCGCCCTGCTTAATCACCGCGCCTGCGCCAATATAAGCATGGTCTTCAATATGAATATTGCCATTGCACTTTACGCCTGGGGCAAATGTCACATAATCGCCAATGACACAGTCATGTTCAACATAGCTGTATAAGTTGGCATGAAAACATTTACCAATTTTGATATTGGAGGTAATGGTGACAAAAGGGCTCAATGCAGCGCCGGCTCCAACAGAGACATCATCCATAGTGACGGTATTATTTGCCTTAATTGACCAAAGTGCAATTTGGTCCAGTTCCAGTTTATTTGCCAGCATTTCACGGATTTTACCGTTTGCGATGGCAATTAAAACAAATTTATTTTCCGCTGCGATCTGTTTAAAATCATCATAATTTAAGGCGCGATGACCATTCACCACTGCCGGCGCTTTTAGACTATCATCAATAAAAACGATCTCAGCCTTTATCTTCAATCTCGCCAACTGTTCCCTGGCGACAGGCATCAAACTGCGTCCGCAACCGGATGCACCATAAATTGCATACAGTTCAGTCATGGTGCTGATCCTGCTTTGTGCCCTTAAACTTAGTCATGGTGGCCTCGCCTTCAGCACTGATATCTTCTTTTGCAATCACTTTCTGAACGGTCTTCAGCATGATTTTAAAATCCAGCGCCGTGGACTGATTTTCGACATACCATGTGTCCAGCTTGAATTTTTCTTCCCAGCCAATGGCATTGCGGCCGTTCACTTGCGCATGGCCAGTCATTCCAGGACGCACATTGTGGCGCTTTGCCTGCTCTTCATTATACAAAGGCAGATATTCCATCAAGAGCGGACGCGGGCCAACCACACTCATATCGCCTTTGATCACATTCCACAGTTCAGGCATTTCATCCAAACTGCTGGAACGCAGCATTTTGCCGAATGGCGTTAACCGCTCGCTGTCCGGCAGCGGGTTTCCTTGCGCATCCGCCGCATCTTTCATGGTGCGGAATTTGATCATTTCAAAGGGCTTGCCATTTAAGCCCGGACGCACTTGCCGGAACAGCACCGGTGAGCCTAAATTCTTCTTCACCTTATAAGCAACAAAAGCATAGAGCGGCGACAGCAGAATAAGCGCAATTGAAGCAATGACGATGTCTAATAAACGTTTAAGCATTTAGATTAATCCCATTTCCGTCATCATATGTTTATTCACTTCATGCACATCATACTTAGTCAAAGCAATTTCCCTGGAGCGTTGACCCATTTTTTCAGCAAGTTCAGGATCATCAATAAACTTACGCATGGCCTCAACCAAACTCTCAACAGATTTGACAGGAACTAAATAGCCATTTTCCCCATCCACAACAGTTTCACGGCATCCTGGCGCATCTGTGGTAATAATTGCGCGGCCCATTGCCATGGCCTCTAAAACCGTACGCGGCGTGCCTTCACGGTATGAAGGCAGCACATATATAGAACTCTCGGCAATTGCAGGACGGACATCCGACAATTTACCCCAATAATTGATGGTCTTATCGGCCACCCACTGATCCAGCTCTTGCTGAGAAATGGCAGCGGGATTTTCATCAATCCAGCCCACCAAATGAAATTCCACTTCAGGATTTGACTGTTTAATGATTGCCGCTGCGGCCGCAAATTCCCTGACACCTTTATCACCCAATAAACGGGCAATCAGCAAAAAAGAAATTCTAATTTGATGGGTATTATCTAAGGGCAAAGGCACAAGATTAAAATCTGAAACATTCACACCAGACCCATTTACTACAATAGCTGGGGTCGCCTGAGTGATTAAATTCAGCTGTTTAAAAAGCGCCAAGTCATCAGGATTTTGAAAAAATGCTTTGGAACTGCGGACAAGCGCTTGCCGGTACAAACCATGCACCAGCTTTTGAAAAATACTGCGGCCGCCTTCGGCTTCTACATTTTGAAATGCATAGCCCAAGCCTGTAATTAATGCGAACCTCTGCGGAACTTTAGCCAGCCATGCGGCAAGAGTTCCGTAAATAACCGGTTTGATCGTATAGGCAAGCACATAATCCGGCTTTATTTTTGTAATTATTGCACGCATAGCCCAAAGTGTTTTCAAGTCCGCTATCGGATTCGTGCCTGTTCGCTGCATAGGTATTGCATGCACACAATAGCCAAAATTTTCCAGCTTCTTATGCTCTGCGGCAAACTGCTCTAAATCTGGCGACAAGATATGAATTTCAAAGCCTTGCGCATGTATAGCCTCTAACAACTTTCCACGGAAATTTAAAACTGAAGGAAGGTAGCTAGAAATTATACAAAAAACCATTTTACATGCACCATAAAATCTAAATTAATGACTTCTACCCCTCAGATTATAAGCCGTTACAGATGACAAAATCCAAATAATACATCGAATAAAAAGAGAAACCGTCCAGCCATTGTGAGCATCTAAAGTATAGAGTTATGCTGAAGGCTATTTATTTTATTAAAATAGATATGACAATCAATCATATAGCAAAAAAAGCCTGCATGACTTTACACAGACAGGCCCGCATCAGCCCTTTCATAGCTGCAAACTGCAATTCCATGCTTTGAAAGCGGCGGCACACGGGGAATGCTGAATAATAAAAAGGGGAAATAAAAGAAGTATCAACAAATGTTAAAAACACCCCAGCAAGCATCTAAAAATAATTTAGCTATAGGATTAATGCTGCTGAAAATTCATTTACCAGCATTACCCTGATAAAGATTTAACCATTGAGCTAAAATATATTTCCAATCAAAACTTTCCGCTTTTGGGTAGATCCAATTTTTCTGCTCACTATGCAATGAGTTTTCTATCATTTGGGCAAGCGCTTCAGGTTTTCCTATTTCGACCAAATTGGATTGAAGCAATTCAACAGCGCCATCCGTTGCAGTTGCTGCAATTGGACGCTCACATAACATAGCTTCCAGTATTGCAAGCCCAAATCCTTCCCATGCCGATGAAGAAACAAATACATCACTAGCATTTAAAAGCGCTGTAATATCATTTCTGATTCCAAGAAATTGCAGGCGATTTTCTATGCCCAAGACATTTGCCAAATTTTCCATTTCTTGTTTTTTCGGACCATCGCCTACGATTAATAAAAATGCATTTTTTTCTTTTTCCGCAACAATCTTAAATGCTTTTAATAAGGTTGGATAATCTTTTGGAGTATCTATTCGTCCAATCGTCATAATGATTTTTGCATCATCAGCAATTTTCAGCTGCTGGCGGGTGCTTGCCCTTAAATCCGGATCATATTTATAGCGGTTTGAATCGATGCCATTATAAACGGTCATGATTTTTTTATTTTTTACCGCGCCTGCCTGCATTAAGGCCCTTGAAGCATTATCGCTTACATTGGTATGCACATCGCATAAATTTTCCGTCAAGGCGTAAGTGGCCATGCGCAGCCGCCCCCCTTCAAAATTGGAATGAGAGCTGCAAATAACCCGAACGCTTTTTCTGAAAAGTTTAACCAAACGCGCCATAATATTGGCATGGAACATGTGCGCATGAATGACATCAGGCTGCACCTGATCTACCAGCTTCAGCAATGAATAGAGTGACTTAAAAGCCGAAATTCCAGAACTCAGCGAGACTTTATACAGCTTAATATTTTGATGAACTGGCCTTCTTACGATGTCTCCAGTGAAATAAACCAGACAGACTTCCTGACCGGATTCATATAATTTATCCGCAAGTTCACACACAACTTTTTCTGCCCCCCCCATTCCTAAACCAGTAATCAGCAACATCACTTTCATTTTTGCTTACCTTTTAAATGGAAGAAAATCATCGAAAATGCAAGTAGGCACTGAAAAATATAGCTGATAATCAATGTATAAATTCCACCGGTCAGTCCATACTGTGGAATATACAAGTATGAAACGAACAGCGTTAAAATTAATAAGGCTGAAAATAAGTATACCTGCTGCTTGATAATGCCTATTGCTGTCAACGTATAACCCAATACAGTAGATAGATAAAGCGCCAGGCCCGCGCACATGATTAAGATTAATTCTTTTTCATAAACAGCATATGCATTTCCATAGATTAAATTTAAAATGTATTCGCCTAAGATTACACTTGCAATAATCGCGAGGACACCGAGTCCCCCCGCAATTGCTAAAGCGGTCATTAAATATTTCTTAAAATCAGCTATGTTTGTATTCCAGGCGCCGGTAATTTTAGGGCTAAGATACTGGCAAATAGAATTAATAAAAATACTGCCGACAATGATGAAATAACTCAGCACAGTAAAAATACCGACAGATTCAATTCCAGAATATTTATTTAAAAACAATCTGGGAATTGTACTTTGCAGTGTCACAATCCCCAAAGAGACTCCCATAGGAATAGCAGAGCGGAGAATGCTGAGGTTTAAATTAAAAGAATGAATTTCCTTGGTTTTTAGTATATATAAATTATCTAAAAATACCCAAACAAGAAAATAAACGCTTAAAAACAAAACTAAAGAGGTGTGAAAGTCAAAATAATACAGCCCTGAAAAAACAGCTATAACAGAAAATAAACCTTTCACAAACAATGATTTGCTTATTAATTTTGTTTTATCATGAGCATTGTAGTAAGCATAGATGATATCTGAATATGACTCAAAAAACTTCAGCAGGCTTACCAGCAGCAAAACCCAAAAGGATAGATGAGAAGCCAATCCCCAAATTAAACAGCAAATCAACGCTAAAAAAGAAGCGATTATTCTTAAATAATAAAATTGCGAATATGCATATTTTTTCTGGCTATTTACATCCAAAATATACAAAGGCCTCAGCTGTAAATTGCTAATCGCAAATAATGGCGCCGCGATGGCCAAGGCCAATGAATATTGCCCCAAATTGTCCTGACTGGTTAACCGGGCGAATAGAATTAAAATAACCCACTGAGAAAAGGCAAATACAAAATTTCCGCCAATAAGCCATTTTGCCTTTCCCAGCAAGTTTTTTACTTCTTTCATCTTATTTATGCAAATTTAACATACCAAGGCATAGCAATTTTAATGCCCTGCTTGATATTAAAATCAGGCTTAAAGTGCAAATATTTCTCTATTTTTTCTATGCTTGCTTGTGAGTGGCGGACATCACCCGCGCGAAACTCTCTATAAACGGGGTCTTTTAAATACACTATCCCATTTTCATTTAATGCAGATTTAATCTCATTGAATAATTCATTCAATGTGGTCCGATCTCCGACCGCAACATTGTATACCTGATCTTTCGCATCATCTGAAGCTGTTGCTGCCAAAATATTTGCTTGCACAGTGTTATCAATAAAGCAGAAATCACGACTTGTTTCACCATCACCATTAATAAACACATCATCGCCGGCAATCATGGCTGCCGTCCATTTTGGAATTACCGCGGCATAAGCCCCATTTGGATCTTGACGTTTGCCAAAGACATTAAAGTAGCGCAGGCCAATAGTTTTAAAACCGTATGTACGCGCAAAAACACTTGCATACAGTTCATTCACGTATTTCGTCACAGCATAAGGTGACAGCGGATTGCCAATGTTTTCTTCCACTTTCGGCAATGCAGGATGATCCCCATAGGTCGAACTGCTGGCCGCATAGGTAAAGCTTTTCACCTCGGCATCACGCGCCGCTGTCAGCATATTCAGAAAACCGCTGATATTGGTTTCATTGGTGGCGATAGGATCTGCAATTGAACGCGGCACAGAACCCAATGCAGCCTCATGCAGCACATAATCCACCCCGGCGCAGGCTTTTTGGCAAGTGTCAAACTGACGGATATCGCCTTCAATGAATTTGAATTTCGCCCATTGCTCTTTCGACACCAAGCCTTGAACTTCATCCAGATTATATTGATGGCCTGTCGCAAAGTTATCCAGACCGACAACCTTTTGATTCAACTTCAGCAAGGTTTCAAGCAAATTTGAACCAATAAAGCCTGCTACGCCTGTCACGAGCCACGTTTTAGGAGCTTGCTGCAACTGCATGCAGACGGTTTCAAAAGTATTCATGATCTTTCCTTTCACCGCGCTTATAAACGGATATCTGATTCAGCCTCTGACAGGACATATTTCAGGTCATACAGCACATGTTCAGCCTTGCCCAAAGCGCGGATTTCTGCCGCGCCCATCGCTTTAAACTGCTCATGCGCAACCGCTAAAATCACAGCATCATATTGGCCTTGCTCAACCGTTTGAATCGGCTGAATGCCGTACTCATGCTCCGCTTCAGCCGCATCCACCCAAGGGTCATGCACATCTACATTGACATGATATTCTTTCAGTTCATTCACAATATCGATAATGCGGGTATTGCGGATATCTGGGCAGTTTTCTTTAAAGCTTAAGCCTAAAATCAAGACTTTGGCATCTTCAACCTGAATGCGTTTTTTCAGCATGGCTTTGACCAGCTGGGTCACCACATAAGCGCCCATGCCGTCATTTAAACGGCGGCCCGCTAAAATAATTTCCGGGTTATAGCCTATGGCCTGCGCTTTATGGGTTAAATAGTACGGGTCAACGCCAATACAGTGACCGCCCACCAAACCGGGACGGAACGGCAGAAAATTCCATTTTGTGCCGGCAGCATTTAACACGGCTTCAGTATCAATGCCCATTTTATTAAAAATCAGCGCTAGCTCATTGATTAAAGCAATATTGACATCACGCTGCGTGTTCTCAATCACTTTCGCCGCTTCTGCAACTTTAATGCTGGCCGCTTTATGCGTGCCTGCTTCAATAATCAAGTTGTAAACTTGATCGACATATTCGGCAACTTCTGGCGTTGAGCCAGATGTGATTTTCAGAATATTGGTGACTCGGTGCAATTTATCACCGGGATTGATCCGCTCAGGGCTGTAGCCTGCATAAAAATCTTGATTGAAGCTAAGTCCTGAGTTTTTTTCTAAAACAGGAATACACACTTCTTCTGTCGCGCCAGGATAGACGGTTGACTCATAAACCACGATATCGCCTTTTTTCAGCACTTTAGCAATGCTCTCTGAGGCTTTGACCAAAGGGCTTAAATCAGGCTGTTTATATTCATCAATTGGCGTTGGCACGGTCACAATGAAAAAATTGCAGCCGCTCAGCTGCTGCAAATCAGTGGTATAGCTTAAAAAAGCCGCTTGTTTTAATTCTTCTGGAGATACTTCTAAAGTATGGTCCTGTCCGCTTTGCAACTCATCAATGCGTTTTTGATGGATATCAAAGCCAACCACTGGCACCTGTTTTCCAAACTCGACCGCTAACGGCAAACCAACATAACCTAGCCCAATAATTGCTATTTTCAGTTCAGATAGTTGTAACATATAAAGCCTGTGCCATCGATGTATTGTGATTCATCGTTACGTTGTAAAGAGCCTTATAATATAGCAGAAATCAGATCTAAATGATGTTGTAAAATATTATGAAAATTCAAACTCCCGAACCCTGCAAACTGTTGAAATCCGCCAAAGAATGAGAACCCGGCAGATTCATTATATTCAAGCCGATCAATTAATGATGAAGCGCTTTGTACAAAACCATTCTAAAATACATACTTCCTCAAAAGTTTAGAAAGCGCGGCAAATATTTCAAATCAATCTAAACACCGGCTTCATCAATACAGACCGTGCAATCTGAATGGCATCCGCTGCTCAATCCATCCAAAATAAATGACCAGCTGAAGTATAATTGCAGCTCATGTCACATAATTTATACAAGAAGGCAAACAGTTTAATTCATTATCTAGGAGGTAAAAAATCCAAGCATCCGGCACAAATACAATAACCACCGCTTTTAAGGCCATCCTGATTGAGCACAGCAGATATCCACTCCACTGCCTGCACAAAAACCACACTTAATGTATTATTTTTATTAATATTTTTAAATTCAAACATTCAATCAACTTTATAATACTGGCTTATTTAGAGGATTCACCGCATTTTGAATCAAGCCTGATTTCATCAACCTCTAAATAGTTCACATTATTTTTCAATAAGGCTATGAATAAACAGTTTAACTATTTTTTGATACATAATTAAACCAGTACAAGCTGTATACTTAAAATGTGTGCGAATCAGCGGCATCTTATGGTATATTCCACAACAATGCTGGTATAAAATCATACCGTTTTAAATTTATATTTTGGGTATATTCAGCCTAATTAAGCAACTTATTATTTTTATAAAACAGGATTTCGAGTGAGTTACTACCGTTACAGCATTATGTTGGCATTAAGTCTAGGAATGACGGGCTGCGCCATAACTTCAGGCCTGCAGACCTATGATTTGCCCAGTGAAGGTGTTTACCAAACTGACTTAGGAACTCAAGTCAACGTAGTCCAGCTTACTCAGGAGAGCTTAGCGGCTGTGCAGCCAGCTCAAATCAATCAGCAAAGTTATGCCAATTTATTTCATGCTGGACATAAAAATTACCGCTTAAGCTCTGGCGATATCTTATCCATTTATTTATGGGCCTATCCGGAAATCACCCCGCCAACCAATACAATAAGCAACGAAGAAGCCATTAAATCCAACGGCTACCAGATTGATCAGCAAGGCTATATTCAATTTCCGGTTATCGGCCGTTATAAGGCTGCCGGCAAAACTTTAAATCAAGTCAATCAGGAATTGCGCAGCCAACTCTCACGCTACCTTAAAACACCAGACGTAGTTGCGCGGGTTTTATCATATCAAGGGCAGCGTTTTTCGGTTCAAGGCAACGTCATGAAAGGCGGGCAATTTTCGTTAAGTGATCAGCCTATCAGTATTTATAGCGCTTTAGGCATGGCGGGCGGCGTCAATACCCAATATGGCGATAACACCTCCATCACTTTAGTGCGCCAAGGGCAAACCTATAACCTGAACAGTATTGAGCTGGAAAAGGCTGGCTATTCTCTGCATAATTTGCTGATTCAGCCGAATGACACGATTTACGTCAATTCCCGGGAAAATCAAAAAGTTTATGTCATGGGCGAATCCGGCAAAAACCAGTCTCTGCCGATGCGCGACCAAGGCATGACTTTGAGCGATGCTTTAGGTGAAAGTTTAGGTTTGAACCCATTATCTGCCAGCCGCGGAAAAATTTATGTGGTGCGCAGCAGTCCAAGCAACCCGATGACTGAAATTTATCATTTGAATCTCACCAGCATTGGCGATTTTGGCCTTGCCAATCAGTTCAAGCTGCGCAGCAACGATATTATTTATGTAGATGCTTCAGGCTTGGCACGCTGGCAGCGGATTATCAACCAAGTGATTCCATTTTCCAACATAATTTATAATATGGACCGTTTGGGACAATAATGCAGATTAATAATATTTTAGTGGTGTGCATTGGCAATATTTGCAGAAGCCCCATGGCGGAATACTTTTTCAAACAGGAATATCCCGCTTTGCGCATTCATTCCGCTGGAATCTCCGGACTTACTGGCCATTCAGCAGATGAAAAAGCGCAGCTGTGCATGCAACGCTTAGGCATTGACATGTCTGGACACGTTGCACGCAAGCTGAACGCAGAATTAATTAAACAGGCAGATTTGATTTTGGTCATGAGTCAAAATCAGCAAAAGCACATCGAACAAGCTTGGCCCTTTGCGAAAGGCAAGACTTTCCGCCTCGGGCACTGGCAAGGCAAGAATGTGGCTGATCCCTATCGGCATGATCAATCTGTATTTGATGAGACCTGTCAGCTGATTCAGCAGTATGCTGCAGACTGGAAAAAACATATTTAACTGAATTTGAACTACGATTATGAGCCAAAATACCAATACTGAAGATACAATTGACTTAAAAGAACTGTTTTTTTCTTTAATCGCGCAATGGAAGCTGATTGCGCTTTGCGTCATCTTAAGTTTAGTGTGCGCACTGCTGTATCTTAGAGCAACGCCAGATACTTATGCAGTCAATGCATTGGTTCAAGTCGAAGAAAGCAAAGGCGCTTCAGCAGCCTTATTGGGTGATCTGTCCAGCATGATTGATCAAAAGCAGCCCGCTCAAGCCGAAATCGAAATCTTAAAATCACGCTTGGTCTTAGGCACCGTCATTCAAAATCTGAATTTAGATTTGAAAATTTCCGGTACGCAAAATTCTTTTACAGACCGTTTATTTGCGCCGCATGACTACAGCACAGAGTATCTGTCAAAATCTGTTGTGTTTAAAGATGACGAAAAAACATTTGAAGTGCGTAAATTTATTGTTCCGGCAGCCTATCGGGATAAACAGCTGGAACTGCATTTTGCAGGCAATAAGCTCAATATAATTGATCCGAAAACTGATCAGACTGTATTTAGCGGCAGCATCAATGCCAATAATCAGTTGCAAACTCCGCAAGGCCTATGGCAAGTCTCGATTTTCAGCCAAGATCAATTCAAAGATGCTTACTTAATTAAAAAACAGTCCTTGCCTGCAGCTGTTGATAGTATTTTAGACAGCTTTTCTGTTGCTGAAAAAGGCAAAATGACCGGCGTGCTGGGTTTAAATTATCAAGGCCAAGATAAACAGCACATCACCAAAGTATTGAATTCAATATTGGCCGCCTACAGCCAGCAAAATATTGAACGCCGTTCGGCTGAAAGCGCGCAGACCTTGAAGTTCCTGGATGAACAATTGCCGGATCTGAAAAAACAGCTGGATGTTGCAGAACGTGAATTCAACAAATTCCGTCAGCAATACAATACGGTTGATGTCACCAAAGAGTCTGAACTGTATTTGACCCAAAGCGTTACTTTAGAAACGCAAAAAGCCGAACTGGAACAGAAAGTCGCAGAAGCAGGCGCGAAATATACCAGTGAGCATCCGGTGATGCAGCAAATGAATGCCCAGCTGACGGCATTAAATAAGAAAATCGGCGAACTGGAAGGCACCTTAAAACAGCTGCCTGACTTGCAGCGCCGCTATTTGCAGCTGTACCGCGAAGTGGAAGTTAAAACCCAGCTGTATACCGCCCTGCTGAACTCTTATCAGCAACTGCGCATTGCCAAAGCAGGCGAAATCGGCAATGTCCGTGTCGTCGATACGGCGGTTGAGCCGATTGAACCGATTGCGCCCAAAAAATTGCAGATTTTAATTCTGTCTATTTTTCTCGGCGGCTTCTTAGGCACCTTGCTGGCCTTGCTGCGCAATATGATGCGTTCCGGCATTAAAGATTCTACCCAAATTGAAAATGAGCTGGACCTGCCTGTTTATGCCACTGTGCCGCGTTCACCGGTGCAAGAAAGCCGCATAAAATTGCTGAAAAAGAAAAAATATATTCCTGTACTTGCGGTTAAAAATGGCGATGACATTGCCATTGAAAGCCTGCGCAGCATGCGTACCGCCATTCACTTTGCCTTAAGCGCAGCGAAAAATAATATCATTATGATTTCTGGCCCTGCGCCGGAAGTCGGCAAGTCGTTTATTTCAACCAACCTGGCCGCCATTCTAGCGCAAAGCGCTAAACGTGTGCTCATCATTGATGCAGACATGCGCCGCGGCTATTTGCACAAATACTTCAACACCGATAATCAGCCAGGCCTTGCTGATTATCTGAATGGCTTTCAGGAACTGGACGCCATTATTAAGCCAACGGAAATTGCGGGCTTAAGCGTCATTACCCGCGGCAAAAATCCGACAAACCCATCAGAGCTGCTCAGTTCAGCAAAATTTGCAGCCCTGCTGGAACAGCTGACGCCAATGTTTGACCATATCATTATTGATACTCCGCCAGTGCTTGCCGTGACTGACGGCATTATCATTTCACAATATACAGGCGTGAACCTCGTAATTGCCCGTTATGCGAAAACACAGATGAAAGAGCTGGAACTTACCGTCAACCGCTTTGAACAAGTGGGCGTGAAAGTCAACGGCATCATTCTGAATGACATTCAGCGCGCGGCCGGCGGTTATGGATATGGCTACGGCTATAACTATTCTTATGGCTACAAGGCGGCCAAAGAACAGGATTAATTGTTTTTCAATCCAAAAAGCCAGTGCCGACACTGGCTTTTTGAGTTTTTAAAGGATAAATTCAATAAGCGCCTTTTTCGCATTATTGTATGAAAAATGTTTTATATATTCAGTATTTTATAGAATAATACCCTAAAGATGTCTATGATAATTTTCTGGGCTGCAGTCACTTTAGAAAACTGCTGCTGAGAAAAGTCTGCTAAAATTTTGGCAACTTTTTACATATAAAATAATTGTGGGAAAATTTATGAGTAAGGCCCTACCCATTGCTGTCGCTGTTCTTCTAGGCGGTGCTGCGCTTGTTCCAGTTTATTATGCAACTCAAAAGCCTGCTGTGCAGGCAGCGACTTCCACTCAGCCCCCTGCAAATGCGTCAGCAGTAGAAAAGATCAGCTATGCTTTGGGCTACGAAGTTGCGCACCAGACACCGCCTGAACTCAACATTGACAGTTTTGTTACCGGTGTCCGCGCCGGCCATGCGCGCGCTCAGCCAGCCTATACCGAAGAAGAACTGCAGCAGGCCTATGTTCAGTTCCAGCAGGAAATGCAGCAAAAGCAGCTGGATCAGACAAAGCAAGCGAAAACCAGCAGTGATTCTTTTCTGACTGAGAATGCGAAAAAGCCTGGCGTGATAACAACAGCATCCGGCCTGCAGTATAAAATCACGCAGGAAGGCACAGGCAAACAGCCGGCTGCAAATTCTGTGGTGACGGTGCATTATAAAGGCCAGCTGGTGGACGGCAAAGTCTTTGACAGCTCGATTGCGCGCGGCGAACCGATTGAATTCCCGCTGAACCAGGTGATTCCAGGCTGGACTGAAGGCCTTCAGCTGATGAAGGAAGGCGGCAAAGCCACACTGTATATTCCATCTAATTTGGGCTACGGTGAGCAAGGCGTACCGGGAACGATTCCGCCAAACAGCACTTTAATATTTGATGTTGAACTGATTAAAGTGAAATAACAAAAATTTTAAGGAGAGCTGGCTACGCTCTCCTTTCTTTATTTTTTGAGATGCCTATGAAAATTCAGATGACCCTGCTCTGCCTTGCACTATGCGCCAGCAGTACCTTTGCCAAAGAGATTAACAACAAAAGCAGCATATCAGAACAAGTCGGCTACAGCTTCGGCTACAGTTTCGGCCGCAGCAATGCAGACGCCATGAAAGATATGGATGTGAATGCATTTATTGAAGGCTTGAAAACAGCGACTCAAGGCAAAAATGCATCTCTCAGCGATGAAGAAATAACCCGCGTATTGACTCAGTATAAAAAACAGTCTGAAGCAAAACAGCTGATTGAACTCAAGCAGAAAGCCGAGCAGAATGCAAAAATCGGCGCCGCTTTTTTAGCAGAGAATGCAAAAAAAGCGGATGTGAAAGTGACTAAATCCGGCCTGCAGTATCAGGTATTGAAAGAAGGCCAAGGCAAATCCCCAAAGGTGAACTCTACTGTAAAAGTAGACTATGAAGGCCGCTTGATTGACGGCACGGTTTTTGACAGCTCTATTGCGCGCAATCAGCCGGCAAGCTTCCAAGTCAGCCAAGTGATCCAAGGCTGGACCGAAGGCCTTCAGCTGATGAAAGAAGGCGCCAAATACCGCTTTTTTATTCCTGCCAATTTAGCATATGGGCAAATCGGTTCAGGTGATGCTATTGAGCCTAACAGCACTCTTATTTTTGATGTTGAGCTGATTGAAATCGCCGCCAAATAAATCATTACAATTTTTTCAGCATGCAGCGCTTTAATGCGCTGTATGCTTTTATCCGCACCGCTGATGTACTCTTTAGCGTATTTTTATCTTTTTTTCATTTCGCCTGCTGCCGGTGAATATACATCCTTTTTCTTAATCATTATTAATAAAATCAGATTATTATGCTTTAATCATGGCATTGGCCATCAAACAGGGAGCGATAATATGGCACTGAAAATTAAAACACGCGAAATTGAATATACTGCTGCCGACGGCGCCAAACTGATCGGCTATTTTGCAGCGCCTGAAACTGATGCTGCCGTGCCGGGAGTGATTGTCGCGCCTGAATGGTGGGGCCGCAATGAATATACAGAGCAGCGCGCACGCGAATTGGCTGAACATGGCTATGCAGCCTTGGCCATCGATATGTATGGCGGTAAAAAAGTTACCACTGCGGTCAGTGACGCCTCCGCATGGATGATGCAGACTTTCGAAGACCCTGAAACTATTGTTGTCCGCGCGGCGGCTGGATTAAACACTTTGGCGCAGCAGCAAGAAGTCAATGCAAATAAGCTTGCGGCGATCGGCTTCTGCTATGGCGGCAAAGTGGTCCTGGACTTAGCCCGCTCAGGCGCTGATTTGCGCGCTGTTGCAACCTTCCATGCCGCATTGGCGCCAAAAGCTCCGGCTCAGGAAGGCAAAGTTAAAGCGGAAATTTTAGTAATGCACGGCGAGCTGGACAGCATGGTCACCTTAGACGATGTCGCAGCCTTCCGTCAGGAAATGCATGCAGCCAAAGTCGAGCACGAAGTGATTGTTTTTGAAAATGCAAAGCATGGCTTCAGCAATCCATTGGCCGACGAGCGCGCCAAAGCCAACGGTGTGGATTTAGGCTATAACGCAGCTGCGGAAAAAGGCAGTCTGGATGCAATGTATGCGCTGCTGGACCGCCAGCTGAAAAGCAAAGAATAAGCAAAACGCTGCGTGAATTAAAATTGAATACTGATTTGGAGGATTGAACAATGACTGACAGCAACTGCCCTTACTGCAATTATGATGAATATGACGCAATTGCAAAAAATGACTTTGGTGCCATCTTGCCAGAACCTCACAGCCTGTCAAAAGGCCATTGCGTCATTATTCCCTTGCGCCATGTCCGCTCTTTTTTTGACATTACCGATAAAGAGCGGAAAAGCCTGATGGCTTTACTGGAACAAGCCCGCAATGAACTGAATCTGCTCCATCATCCTACAGGCTTCCATATTGGTTTCAATGACGGCACAGTGTTTGGAGAATCCACTGAGCATTTGCATATTCATATTATTCCGCGCTATGAAAATCAGGCCTTAACGCTGGATGAGCGCTGGGGCATGGCAGGCTGAAAATTCCTGCATGTCAAAAAGGATCTTCGGATCCTTTTTTTGTCCGCCTTAAGCAGATTTCATTATTCTGCAGATGCGGAAAATTCCTGAAAAGATTCCATGTATACTGAGGCAGTTTTTCTGTTTGCTGTTCACTTTTATGTTTGTATTTTCAGATGCCCTGCTGTCTTGGTTCGATGTTCATGGCCGCCATGATCTGCCATGGCAAGTGGCAGATGATCCTTATAAAGTCTGGGTATCTGAAATTATGCTGCAGCAGACCCAAGTCAAAACTGTACTGCAATACTTCAAGCGTTTTATCGAACGCTTCCCAACGGTTGAAGCTTTAGGGACAGCATCATGGGATGAGGTTGCGCCCTACTGGGCAGGCCTGGGCTACTATGCCCGCGCACGCAATCTGCATAAAGCCGCAGGGGTCGTGGCGCGCCAGGGGCATTTTCCTGAAACCTTGGAACAATGGATAGAACTGCCGGGCATTGGCCCATCCACTGCAGGCGCACTGATGTCTTTAGGATTGCGTCAGTACGGCGTTATTATGGACGGCAATGTCAAACGCGTACTCGCGCGTTTTTTCGCCATCGAAGATGATCTGTCTAAACCCGTACATGAACGCAGCATGTGGCAACTGGCCGCTGAACTTTGTCCAACTGAACGCAACCATGACTATACCCAAGCCATCATGGATTTGGGGGCAACCGTGTGTACCCCGAAAAAACCGCTGTGTTTATACTGCCCAATGCAGCAGCACTGTAAGGCCCATGCACAGGGGCTAGAAACTGAATTGCCTTTTAAAAAGCCCAAAAAAGCTGTGCCTGTGAAGTCTGCCCAAGTTTTGGTGCTGCGCCATCACAATCAGTGGCTGTGGCAGCAGCGCCCGAATAGCGGGCTGTGGGGCGGTTTATGGTGTTTACCTATTTTTGAAAACCGTGATGAACTCACGCAGCTGTGCCAAAGCCTAGGGCTGAAACAAGTCTCGCAACGCGCTGGAATTTCACATAGTTTCACCCATTTCACTTGGCAGCTTGAAGCGCTTTGCTTTGAGGCGGATGCCGATCAGCTCGAACATTTCAGTATAGAACTGGCCAGCACATGGCTAGACATACAAAACGTCACAGAAATGGGCATCCCAACCGCGATGAAAAAATTGATCTCGGCAATTCAACTGTGACATAGTCAGGTAATCCATTGGGTTTAACCTGACACTTTAAAATTAGATCACTGAAAGAATAAAGGATTGTCCGTGCGCTATTGTTTGCCCCGCCTTTCTGCGCTTGCCAGTTTAAGTTTTGTGCTTCTGCTGCTCGCAGCTTGCCGCACCGCGCCGCCTGCGCCAAGCGGAAGCCCGCTGCCTGCCTCAAAAGTCCAGCAGCTGAAAAATATGCGTTTAGCTCAGCAGCTGCCTGTCCCCGTTCAGGGCATTAAGCGTCATGGACTCAAAGATACTTGGGGCGCTTCACGCAGCCAAGGCCGCGCGCATGAAGGCATTGACATCTTGGCTCCACGTGGAACAAAAGTATACAGCGCTACAGACGGGCTGATTGCTGACTTACGCAATAACAATTTGGGTGGTAAAGTGATCTGGGTCATGGGGCCTGCGGGATCATGGCATTACTATGCGCATTTAGACAGCCACAAGCACGGCCTGAATGTCGGCGACACAGTCAAGAAAGGCGATCTGATCGGCTACGTCGGCAATACCGGCAATGCGCGCAGCACCGCGCCGCACTTGCATTACGGGATTTACCTGAATGGCAAAGGCCGCGGCGCAGTCAACCCCTTCCCTTATTTACGCTAATTGTTAGGAATTATTCATGTCAGAAGCATTGATCAACCGTCTAGTCGAATTTGCTGAATCAGGCAATCAGCAGAAAATTGTCTTAGCCGGACAAAGCTATCAAGGCTGGATTATGGAAATTACTGAAGAAGCCTTATTAATCAGCACCGGCTATGCCGATAAATCCGGTAAAGACGTCTGGATTCAGTTTACAGACCTGGATCAGGCCGAATTATCCTACTGGGACAATCAAGGCAGTCAATGGGCTGAATTTAAGCTCTAAGGCCCTGCCGCTTTATAATTTAGGAGGATTCGAATGACTGTGCAGCGCTGCGGCTGGTGTTCCAATGACCCGCTCTATATTGCTTACCATGATCATGAGTGGGGTCAGCCGCTGCATGATGAAAAACAGCTATTCGCGATGCTCTGCCTCGAAGGCCAGCAAGCCGGGCTGTCTTGGATTACCGTCCTGAAAAAGCGCGAACATTATCACCGCCAGTTTTTCCAACATTCCATCGAGCAGATTGCGGCTTTCAGTGATATAGACTTAGCCGAGAAAGTCCAAGATGCAGGCTTAATTCGCCATATCGGAAAGCTGACCGCCATTCGTGACAATGCGGTTGCATGGCAAGCGCTGAAACAGCAAGGCATCAACCCTGTCGAGTGGCTCTGGAACTTTGTCGAGCAGCACGCCATCAACAATGATGTCCCAGACTACCGCACAGCGCCTGCGCAGACGCTTCAAAGCCAAAATATGTCAAAAAATCTGAAAAAACAGGGCTTTAAATTTGTCGGACCCACCACCTGCTATGCCTTTATGCAAGCGGTGGGCATGGTCAATGACCATGAAAACAGCTGCCATTTTAAATAAAAGCACATAAAAACAGGTAAATAAGGATATAAGATATGACGGATAACACCATTCGCGCTTATGCGGCGATGCAGGCGGGCGCAGCTTTGCAGCCCTATCAATTCGATGCAGGCGAACTGCAGCCGCATCAGGTCGAAGTCAAAGTCGAATACTGCGGCTTGTGCCATTCCGATGTTTCGGTGATTAACAATGAATGGAACTCTTCGGTCTATCCGGTTGTCGCTGGCCATGAAATTATCGGCACCATCCGCCGCTTAGGCTCCGAAGCCAAAGGGCTTAAACTTGGACAGCGCGTCGGTATTGGCTGGACAGCAGAAAGCTGCCAGCACTGTGACCCCTGTGTATCGGGCCAGCAGGTGCTCTGTACTGGCGGATCAACAGCAACCATCGTCGGCCATGCTGGCGGCTTTGCCGACAAAGTCCGCGCAGGCTGGCAGTGGATTATTCCTTTGCCTGAAGAGCTGGACCCTGAGTCCGCAGGTCCTTTATTGTGCGGCGGCATTACCGTTTTTGATCCGATTTTAAAACACCAAATTCAAGCCATTCACCATGTCGGAGTGATTGGCATTGGCGGTTTAGGGCATATCGCGATTAAGCTGCTCAAGGCATGGGGCTGTGAAATTACTGCGTTCACCTCGAACCTCGACAAAACTGAAGAGCTCAAGGCCATGGGCGCAGACCATGTGGTGAATAGCCGTGATGTGGATGCGCTTAAAACCCAGCGGGGCAAGTTTGATCTAATCCTCAGCACCGTGAATGTCCCGCTCAATTGGCCGGCCTATATCAGTACACTGGCGCCGAATGGCACAATCCATCTGCTAGGCTTGCCTCTGGAACCCATCAAGCTGAATGCAGGCAGCCTAATCGGCGGAGCCAAGTCCATCACGGGTTCGCCGACAGGCTCACCTGCAGCATTGCGTCAGCTGCTCAAATTCGCTGCACGCAAAAACATTGCGCCGCAAATCGAACTGTATCCCATGTCACAGTTGAATGAAGCCATCGAGCGCCTGCATTCAGGGCAAGCCCGCTACCGTGTGGTGCTGAAAGCGGATTTTTAAAACGGCTGGCATGTGCACAGCATAAAAAGCCTGCTGCTAAACAGGCTTTTTATGCGCCGTTATTCAGGATGCATTCACCTGCACAGCTGTTGAGAGCCCATGCTTCACCCAATGCGCCAGCTGCAATATGGCCTGCTGAATTTCTGCCGAGAGTTCATGGCCGGCATTCAGGCGAATGCAGTTGTTATAGCGCCGGTCCTCCCCAAACAGCAGTCCAGGCACAATATTGATGCCTTGCTGCAGCGCGTGATAGTACAGCGCCAAACCGTCCACGTGCTCAGGAAACTGCAGCCATAAAGCATAACTGCCCTGAGGATGATTGATCCTCACCGCCACACCTGCAAAAGCCTGCACAATAAACTGCCGGTACTGTTCCACCTGCTTCATGAGTTTCGGGCGCAGCTGGCTCAAATGCTGGCGGTATGCCCGGCTGTAAATTAAATCCGCCAGCCCCAGCTGCAAAGGCGTATTGACGGAAATATTCTGAATAATCAATTTGGCATGCAAATGTTTCAGCTGCGGCGGTATGCAGAACCAGCCTACGCGGTAAGAGGGAGATAAGGATTTTGAGACCGAACCGCAATAAACCACATAGCCCTGCTGGTCCCAATACTGAATGGGCAGAGGCCGCGCTGCACTGAAGCTGCACTCAGCGTAGATATCATCTTCAATCACATGGCATTGATATTTGGCCGCCAGCTGCGCAATCTTTTGCTTTTCCGCGTTGCTGAGGCAAAAGCCCAGCGGGTTTTGAAAATTAGCCGTCAGCAGGCAAAGTTTTGCGCCTGAATGCTGCATGGCCTGTTCCAGCCGCTCCAAGTCAAAGCCTTCGGTATCTGCAGGAATTTCAATAATTTTACGTTTCAGCAAAGCCAGCAGCTGCAGCTGGCCATTATAATTGGGCGTCGGAACAATAATGCTGTCCCCTTCCGCGCTTAAGCTTTGGATCATGACCGACAGTGCCGGCATGCAGCCATTGCTGACATAAATCTGCTCTGGGGCAATATGAAAGCCGTCTTCAGACCAATGCGCCGACAGCGCTTCACGCAGCCGCACATGCCCCTGCCGGTCACTGTATAAAAAATCTTCGGGCTTGCAGTACTTCAAGGCGCGCTGTATCGAACGGCTCAGCGCCTTAGAAGGAACAAGGTTGGGAGAAAGCTGGATCGAGCCTAAATGGATCAGCTTGCTGTCAATCGCGGCTTCATGGATCTGAATTTGCAGTTCCAAATTGGAAATTTCACGAACTTTGGGCTGAAAATCCGGATGCTCAGGCACCGCAATTTCACGGCCAGGCGCCTGCTCCTGCACAAAATAGCCGGACTTTTCTTTAACGTAAATCAAGCCATTGGCTTCCAGCAATTCATAGCAGCTTTTTGCTGTATTCAAACTGATCCGCTGCTGCGCTGCAAACTGGCGCAAAGAACTGAGGCGCTGATCTGCACTCAGTTCCCCGGTATAAATTTTCTGTGTAATTTGCTGCGCCAGCAGCTGGTACTGAAAGGCCATGCTGTACCCATTTTTTAATATTTACTGTATCTGTACCCTAAACATTAACATATTTAAGCTTGCTGTACAGTTTTTCAATCAGATACAGGAGCGATTCATGAAAACAATAACAATGCCCTTCACGCTTTTCAGCCTATGCCTTTGCCTGATGGCCTGCCAGCCTCAACAGCCCAATGCCGTTGCGCAGCAGCAGAACTTTATCTGCAGCGCATTGATTGAAGGATTTTTAAAGTCTCAAAAACTGACGCATTATCAGCTTTGGAAAATACAGCCCACGCTCCACAGCACCGCGAGTCAGCGCTTATATATCTATCAAGCGCAGGGCTCAAACAATATGAATATTCTGCCCCAGCAGCAGAAACTGCGCTTTGCCTGTGAACAGCTGTCTGCACGCCAGTTTCAGCTGAAATTGTCTGATCCGCAGCATGAAAATGCTGTCGCGCAGCTAAGTATTGAGCTGCCCGAACCGATGCAACTGAAAACCCTCACGGCATTCAGCCTTCCATCCGAGCAAAGTGTTCAGCCCGAATAGGGCTGAAGCGCTTTAATATGGGCTATTTCAAAATGGCCGGCAGCTCAATCGCCCCTTGCGGTTTCGCCAATTCCGCTTTCATTTTCTGCAGCATTTGATAAGGCTGCTGCTGCACAAACATATTGGTCACAGACAGCGGAATAGAGCCTTCAGGATTGGCATAGCCGTAGGTCGACACTTTCACCTTCTGCGGACCCAGCTTTTGAAAGGCCCAGTCGCCTTCGTAACTGGTTAAGCGCACATAATTGCTATTCAGCGGATAGCCTTTTTTTAGCGCTTTATTTTGAATGCTGATAATGCCCTGCGCATCTTTGGACATTTTACCCTGCACAATTAAATCGCGGTCTTTTAACGGGAATGGAAAATCCAGCACCATATACAGCTGAAACTCGCCTTTTTTATCATCCCGGTACAGCAGCTTCATCTTGCCCAAAAACGGCACCCAATCCACCGCATGATCCACATTTAAAATGAGCGCGACAGCCTGCTCAATCGGCACATTTAACGTCGTTTCCGCTTTATACATCATCACGGGATTTTGACTGTCCTGATAGGTCCAGACCTTAATATTGTTTTTATTTAAGCTGAGTTTCGGGCTGCCCGCAGGCGCAGCCTGTGCCGAAACGCTCAGCGCTGCGGCACAGGCCATCAATATGACTTTTTTCATTCCATTGTTCGTCTTATTTTAGTTTTCTATTCTTTTTATAGCGGATTTTGATCCAGATTTATACCTGAATATCGTTAAATCCCAGCACATCCTTCATGTCATATTTGCGCGGTTCACGGCCGACTACCCAGGCAGCGGCGCGGACAGCGCCAGCAGCGAAGTTCATGCGGTTGGTGGCTTTATGGGTAATTTCAACCCGCTCGCCTTCACCAATAAACATTGCTGTATGTTCGCCGACAATGTCGCCGCCGCGGATGGTTTGGAAACCGATGCTTTGACGTTCACGCGGACCGGTGTGGCCTTCACGGCAGTACACCGCATCCTGCTTCAAATCACGGCCCAGCGTTTCAGCAATCGCCTCACCCATCATTAATGCGGTGCCAGACGGCGCATCAACTTTGTGGCGGTGATGCGCTTCAATAATTTCAATATCCACGGTATCGCCGAAAACTTTCGATGCCAGCTCCAGCAGCTTAATCGAAACATTGACACCCACTGAATAGTTTGCGGCATACACCACAGGCGTTTCCTGCGCGGATTCATCCAAATGCGCTTTCTGCTCATCGTTCATGCCGGTTGTGCCGATCACAATCGCCACACCGGCTTGACGGCAAAGTTCAAGATGATGCGCTGTCGCTGCCGGCGCAGTAAAATCAATCACCACATCACAGTCTTTCAGGACCTGCTCCAGGCCGCCAGCGACTTTCACGCCTACCGCGCCAATGCCTGCCAGCTCGCCTGCATCTGCACCCACCAGGCTGCTTTCCGGACGCTCCACCGCTGCCGCCAATTGATAGCCGGCCTGCTGAACCGCTTGAATTAAGATGCGCCCCATGCGGCCGCCTGCACCCAATACCCCAATGCGCGGATTTGCTGACATAACCTTTTCCTAATGCTGATTCGAAATTGCTCTTACTATAGCAAAACTCCTGAGCTTGGCTAAGTTCGGCGGACAAAAAATCCTGAAAATTCTGCGGGCTGTTTTCGGCGCGCCATTCCTGTTGCCTGCCGCTGCAGAAAATGCAGCGCTTTTTTATATCTTGCGCATTTCGATGTATGATAAGCGCGTTTTTTCCACGATGATCAGGCATGAGAAACTTCCTGTTTGCGCTCGCTGCAATTTTTATGTTTATTGCATGGCTGCACCCCATTCATTACCGGCCATGGGCAACTTATTTAGGCGAGCTGTATGCTTTTTTTGCGCTGTTCGCTTTAGCGGCAGCGTTCTTAAGGCAGCACATTCAGCTGCCGAAAATCACCTTGCCCATCTTCGGGCTGGCGCTGATTCCGCTGATTCAATTCGCCTTCGGCCATGTCTATTATTTCAGCATCGCGCTGCTGGGATTCCTGTATGTCTTTTCATTCTGGATGGCTATTGCCATCGGCTTCAGCCTAAGCAGCCAGCCGGACAGCCGTGAGAAAACCTTCCTCTATTTAAGCTACACCTTTCTCGCTGGCGGTATCGCCACAGGCCTGGTGGCGATCTGCCAGTGGCTGAATTTTGATGAGTCGCTGAGCTGGATTATGATGAATATCAGCGGCAGCACCCGGCCATTTGCCAATTTTGCCCAGCCCAACAACATGGGTACATTCCTGCTGATGTCCCTGCTGGCCTGCCTTTATCTGTATGAGAAGAAAGCCGTCGCCACTCAATGGCTGGTTCTGGCTGCGCTGCCCATTCTGATTGGCGTAGCGCTCAGCCAGTCGCGCACCTCTTGGGTGGCTTGTATTGCGATTCTGCTGTATCTGTCTTATCAGCAGTACCGCCACGTCATCCGCCTGCCATGGCGCTACAATGCGGTGTGGCTGGCCTGCTTTGCCGGATTGATTTTTTGCCTGCCGGAAATCAGCCAATGGCTGGCGCAGGTGTCTGGCTTGCAGATGATCGAAAGCCGTGATGTGGCGCAGCGTGCTGGCGGCGATATGTCGCGGCTGGCCATTTGGCAGCAGATGGCGCATGCTCTGGCGGCGCAGCCCTGGTTTGGCTATGGCTGGTATCAAACCAGCACCGCCTTCGTGTCTATTTCCGATACCTTTCAAGGCCCCGTCTGGGTCCGCAGTTCACATAATTTTATTTTAGATTTTCTGATTTGGAATGGTGTGCTGGTTGGCGGGCCATTTCTGATATATTTCGGCTATTTAGGCCTTCAGCTGCATAAGCGCGCGCAATCAGCGGCAGCGGTGATTGGCCTCCTCATGATTGGTGTTTTCGTTATTCATGCCATGCTGGAATTTCCGCAGAATTATGCATACTTCCTGCTGCCTGTCGGTTTCATCCTGGGCACCGTGCTTGCGCAAAAAGCGGATACGGCCGCGCTAACGCTGCCTCCTGCCTTTATGCGTACTGTGTTCATTATTGGCCTTGCATTGCTCGCCGCAATTTACCGGGATTATGATGTGCTGGTGCCTAAAATGGATCAGGCTGCCCGCTTTGAAAAAACCCCGGAAAAAATTACCCGCAATAACCGGATTTTCTTGCTGACGGAGTTCAGCCACCGCATTGATCTGATCCGCGCGGACCCTTATCAGCGCATGTCGAAAGCTGAGCTGGATGAAGTTGAAAATTTGGTCCGCAGCTATCCAACCAAATACAATTTGACCAAATATGCCAAAATGCTGGCCTATAACGGTTATGAAGCTGAAGCGAAGCATCAGCTGCAGCGGATCAAGATCATTCAGAAAAAAGATTTAAGCTACGAAGAGCTAATCAAAGATATGCCGTCAAAATAAACAGCGCATCTGTGTATCAGCACGGGCTATTCTTGTCTTATTGATCATCCCAGCCTAAAAAAAGCCTGCAAAATGCAGGCTCTTTTTTTATCGCGCTAATTTAATCATATTAGTCAAATAGGCGGTCAAAGAATGATTTTTTCTTTGGCGACGACCGGCTGCCTTCGCCATCCATGGTTTCCTGCAGCTCTTTCAGCAGTTCACGCTGACGCGCCGTCAAATGGACAGGAGTTTCCACCACAATACGGCAGAGCAAGTCACCCTGCATGCTGGTGCGTACCGGTTTTACCCCTTTGCCGCGCAAACGGAACATTTTTCCGGTTTGTGTGCCTTCAGGAATTTTCAGGCTGACACGGCCATCCAGCGTCGGAATCTGAATTTCTTTACCTAAAGCCGCATCCGCAATGCTGATCGGCACATCCATATACAAGTCTGCACCGTCACGCTGGAAGATTTCATGCTCACGCACCACGACTTCCACATACAGATCACCTGACTGGCCGCCGCGGATTGCTTCGCCTTTGCCACTTAAGCGTACGCGGTCGCCGTTGTCCACACCTGCAGGAATCGTGACTTCAAGTGTTTGCTGACGGTCTGACACCCCTGAACCATGACATTTATTGCATGGATTCTTGATGATTTTGCCTTGGCCGCGGCAGGTGCTGCAGGTTTGCTGCACTGAGAAGAAACCCTGCTGCATGCGCACTTGGCCTGCGCCATGGCAGGTTTTGCAGGTTTCAACATCATTTGGATTTTTCGAACCGTTGCCGTCACAGGCATCACACGGCGCCGGCGCAGTAAAGGTAATGGTTTTCTTCACACCTTTGACCGCTTCTTCAAGCGTCAGTTCCATCACATAGCGCAAATCTGACCCGCGGCGCGCGCGCTGCTGGCCGCCACGGCCGCCGCCGCCAAATGCGCCGCCGAAAATGTCGCCGAACTGGCTGAAAATATCTTCTGCGCTGAAGCCGCCAAAACCGCCGCCTGCTCCGCCCATGCCGCCTTCAAAAGCCTGATGGCCCATGCGGTCATACATGCTGCGCTTTTCGCTGTCCGACAGCACTTCATAAGCTTCAGAGGCTTCTTTAAATTTTTCTTCAGCTTCCGGGTTGTCTGGGTTGCGGTCTGGATGGAACTTCATCGCCAACTTACGGTAGGCTTTTTTAATTTCATCATCACTAGCGGTTTTAGCGACACCCAAAACCTCATAATAATCACGTTTAGCCATGACTGGCGATGCTCCTCACGGAATTTAATTAATACTTAACTGAGGTCTGAAATTGGGTTCAAACCAAGTTTTACAAGGGGGGAGCTGGAAAAAAATCCGCAGGCTTAGAAAACTGCTTTATTTTTGAAAAACTTAGAAATGCCTTTAATCCAGGCATTGAGTAAATACAGAAAGGCGATACAGGAGAATACCACTCCTGCTACAGTGCAGCCCGTCACCCATAAATAGGTGTCCCAATAATAGAAAAATAATGGGATAAACCATAAGGCAGCAAAACACGCCAAAATAATATAAATAGTGATGGTGCGCATGACCCATAATGCGTGCGCCTGCATCCAGACTTCCGCTGAATCCAGCTGCGTAACTTTACGGGCAAACCAATAGGCCAATAGGCCGCTCACAACGGTAAACAGCGCAAAAAACATGAAGACATAAGAAATCGCTATATAGCGGCGATACTTGGTAATGTTGTCTGTCGTCATGTCTGATTCAACCCCATCCACTGCCCATCAAATCCCTGAATACGCGCAGTGAATTGCTTATTAAAATTATCAATAAAGATTAAGTGCTACTATATTGAAAAAAACAATATTTCGCACCCAATTTTATGAAACTTTTATGGATTCTGCTGAATTTTTTTCACCTTGAACCACTGCGCATACAATGCAGGCAAGAAAAATAGAGTCAGCAGCGTTGCAATAATCAATCCGCCCATAATCGCAACGGCCATCGGGCCGAAGAAAATACTGCGTGACAGCGGAATCATGGCCAGCACAGCCGCCAAGGCGGTCAGCACAATCGGCCGGCAGCGGCGCACAGCGGCATCCAAAATCGCATTCCATGGATCATGCCCCGCTTGAATATCCTGCTCGATCTGATCAATCAAAATCAGTGAATTGCGCATGATCATGCCAGACAGCGCAATCGTGCCCAGCATCGCCACAAAGCCAAAAGGCTTATTGAACAGCAGCAGGAACAGCACCACGCCAATAATGCCTAAAGGCGCTGTCAGAAAGACGATAAAGGTGCGCGACATGCTGCGCAGCTGAATCATCAGCAAGGTCAGCACAACAGCCAAAAACATCGGCATGCCGGCATTGACTGAGTTTTGACCGCGGGCAGACTCTTCCACGGTACCGCCCACTTCCAGCAGATAGCCGCTTGGCAGCTGGCTGCGCAATTCAGCCAAAGGCTCAGACAATTCATTGACTACGGTTGCCGGCTGCAGTTTTGTGCGGATATCCGCGCGCACTGTAATAGTCGGCAAACGGTTGCGGTGCCAAATCAAGCCTTCTTCAAAACCGTATTCAATTTTTGCAATTTGCGCCAAGGGCACCGAGCTGCCCGATGCTGTCGGAACCGCCAAACTGCTGAGCGAGCCGACATCTACACGCTCGGCTTCATCACCGCGCATACGGATTTCAATCAGCTCACGCTTTTCACGGAATTGGTTAATGGCAGCGCCGCTGATGGAACTGTTCAGGAAATTGGATAAGTCCAGCGTATTTACCCCCAATTGGCGAGCGCGGTCCTGATCAATGTCCAATTTAATGACTTTGCTGGGCTCGCCCCAATCCAAATGCACATTGGTGGTATTTGGATTGTCACCGACCTTGGCGGCCACTTTCTGCGCCCATTCACGCACCTGTCCCAAATCTTCGCCAGACACGCGGAACTGCAGCGGATAGCCGACAGGCGGGCCATTTTCCAGCAAAGCCACACGGGTGCGCGCTTCCGGCAGCAAGACGCGGATTTTTTCACTCAAACTGCGGCGGATTTCATCCCGGTCATCCAGCGAGGATGCCAGGACCACAAACTGAGCAAAACTGGCCTGCGGCAATTGCTGATCCAGCGGCAAATAAAAACGCGGCGAACCGGTGCCGACATAAGCCACAAAGTTGTCGATGCCCTGCTGTTTAGACAGAAAACTTTCCACTTTGCGTACAGCCGCTTCTGTCGCTTTTAATGAAGCGCCTTCTTCCAGCTTGATATCCACTACAATTTCGGCGCGGTTGGAGGGCGGGAAGAACTGCTGCGGCACCAATTTGAACATCAGCACGGACAGTACAAAAATCCCCACCGTCGCCGCAATCACGGTTTTGCGGTAAGTGACGCAGGCATTGACCCACTTTTTAAAATGCTGATAGAACTTGGTCTGATAAGGATCATGCTGTTCCCCAGCATGGTGCACCATTGGCTCAGGTTCCGGCTGCCTGCGCAGGCGCGCCCACAGCCGCTGATACCACGGCGCACGCTGCACCACATCTTTATTGAAGTCCGGCAGCAGTTTGTCGCCCAAATACGGGACAAACAGCACCGCGGCAAACCACGATACAATCAGCGCAATGGTCACCACTTGGAAGATGGAGCGGGTATATTCACCTGTGCTGGATGCCGCAGTCGCAATCGGCAAAAAGCCGGCAGCCGTAATCAGCGTGCCCGTCAGCATCGGAAAGGCGGTCGTGCGCCACGCATGGCCCGCGGCCTGCAGCCGCGTATAGCCCTGCTCCATTTTAACCGCCATCATTTCCACGGCAATAATGGCGTCATCCACCAGCAGGCCCAGCGCGAGAATCAGGGCGCCAAGGGAAATTTTATGCAGGCCGACATCAAACAGATTCATGCCGGCAAAGGTCATGGCCAGCACCAAGGGAATGGAAAATGCCACCACCAAACCAGTGCGGAAGCCCAATGAAAAAAAACTCACCAGCAAGACAATGATGACCGCTTCCGTCAGCACCTTCATAAATTCATTGACGCTGCGCTTTACCGCTACAGGCTGATCGGACACTTTTTGCAGCGTCATGCCCAACGGTAGCGCTTTCTGCAAGGCGGCAAATTCGGTTTCCAGGTTTTTGCCCAGCGCCAAAATATCGCCGCCCTTGCGCATCGATACCGCAATGCCGATGCCGTTTTCCGACATAAAGCGCATGCGCGGCTGCGCGGGTTCGCTAAAGCCGCGGTAGACGTCAGCCACATCGCCCAGCTGAATGGTCTTGCCATTAATCAGCAGCGGCATTTGCTTCAGTTCTTCTACGCTATGCAGGTTGCCGCTGGCGCGGACTTGAATGCGGTCAGAACGGGTTTCGAAGAAACCCGCGCTGGCAACGGTATTCTGCTGCTGCAAAGCCTGCTGAATCGCGCTGACCGGAATCCCCAGCTGAGCAGCTTTGGTATTGGACATTTCAATCCAGATTTTCTGATCCTGCAGGCCAATCAAATCGACCTTGCTGACATCTTTGACCCGCTGCAACTGCAGCTGCAGGCGGTCGGCATAGTCTTTCAGCGTGGCATAGTCAAAATCTTTGCCGGTCAGCACATAAATATTGCCGAAGGTATCGCCGAATTCATCATTGAAGAAAGGCCCCTGCACGCCGCTCGGCAGCTGGTGCTTAATATCATTGACCTTTTTGCGCACCGTGTACCAGACATCCGGAATGTCCTTGGAACGCAGGGAGTCTTTGGCAACAAAAGTCACCATGGATTCTCCGGGGCGTGAATAGGCCATAATGCGTTCATACTGGCCGGTCGTCATCAGCTCTTTTTCAATGCGGTCAGTGACCTGCATCGATACTTCTTTGGCGGTTGCCCCAGGCCAATAGGTCTGAATCACCATCACCTTAAAAGTAAAAGGCGGATCTTCACTTTGCGACAGCTTGGAATAGGACACAATGCCGACAATGCCGAGCAGCAGCATAAAATACAGCACCAGGCCTTTATTTTTCAGCGCCCATTCGGAAAGGTTAAATTGCATATTTAGCCTCCCGCCTGAATGGTCACTGGGCGGTTTTCACGGTCAATCGGCTTGATTTTCTGCTTTTCACGCAGCAGATGCACCCCGCCAATCACCACATAATCTGACGGTTTCAGGCCGCTGAGCACCGGCACACTGTCGCGGCCATAAGCGCCCAGCGTTACAGGCGCTTTATGCACGGTATTGTCCGGGTTGACGGTCAGCACATAAGCCTGCTGCCCCTGCGCCGATACGCTGGACAAAGGCACATTCAGCTGGCCGTTGTCTGTCTGGCTGAAAAAGACCCGCGCGCTTTGCCCCAGCTGAATCAGCGCATTGCCTTCCCGCAGCGCCACTTTCACAGTGTAAGTGCGCGACTGATCCGCCGCCGGAGAAATTTCACGCACATAAGCGTTAAACTGTTCGTTCGGCTTAGACCATAAAGTGACTTTGGCTGGCTGGCCGGCTTTAATTTCTGCAATCGCCTGTTCCGGCACACCAATCACCACCTCTCGCTCGCCATTGATCGCCAGCTGATATGCCGGCTGACCTGCCGCTATCACTTGACCGGCTTCAATATTGCGCTCGGTAATCACCCCATTTTTTGTGGCGGTCAGCTGGTTGTACTGCGTTTGATTGCTGCTGACGTCATAAGCCGATTGCGCCTGCTTTAGATTTGCCTGTGCCGTTTTATATTGGTTTTCAGCGGCATCGTATTGCGAACGGCTGACGGCATTGATCGGCAGCAGCAGCTGAAAGCGCTTCAATTCACTTTCTGCAGTTTTGACTGCAGACTGCGCGCTGTCCAGCTGGGCGCGGTTGGCATTTTTCTGCAGTTCCGCATCTTTCACATCCAAGCGGGCCAGCACTTGCCCAACCCTGACCTGATCGCCAACGTCCACATAGCGCTCAACAATTTGACCGGCCACGCGAAACGCCAAAGCCGTCTGCTGCCGCGCCTGCACTTCGCCGGCATAGCTTTTTTGATTGACTTGCACAGCACCCGGCTGTGCCACCATCACCAATGGGACTTCCTGTTCAGCAGATGCCTGATCCTTGCTGCATCCCCCTAAGGTCACGCCGCAGACAATAATCATGCTGGCAACAGCGGTTTTTATCGTGCTCATGAAGCTCGCTCTTATATCAAAGTAGTTTTTAAGGCAAAATAGGCCTATTAAAAATTGATTGTTTTTTAATTAATAAACCCATCGGTACATTAATTGTTAATTTAAGAAAAAATCAATGACCTGAATGACATTTTTGGAATTTTTTTGCACATGAATGCTGGACGTCCAAAAGACTTTGAAAAACGCAAGCGCATCCTGGATGCAGCCAAAATCTTATTTTTAGAATGCGGCTATCATGGCTGCAGCATGAATAAAATTGCGCAGAAAGCCGATACCACTAAACTGACGGTGTATAACCATTTCCAAGATAAAGAAAGCCTGTTTACAGCCGCCATTGCAGAAACCTGTGACAAGCTGATCAGCGCGCAGCCGATTCATTTGTCGGCAGACAGCAATTTTCTGCAGGCGCTGCAGCATGCCTGTGAGCTGTCTTTAAATATTGTCAATCTGCCGGAAGCGCTGAAAATGGAATATCTGCTGCTGGAACTGGCGTCGCAGCATAACCCGCTGGCGCAGCAGTTTTACAATGCTTCGCATCAAAAGCTCTGCGGTTTATGGGAAAATTTCTTTGAACAGGCGGTTGCGCTCAAATTTATCCGTCCGGATGTCCCCCGCACACAAACCATGCTGATTTTTTCATTGCTGCTGGGCCTGCGCCATCATGAAGTCTTAATGGGCATCCGGACTGTTCCCGATCATGCAGAGCAGCAGCAGATTATTCAGGACAGCATGGCGCTGTTTCTGCTGCGCTATGGAACTGGCGCCTGATGGCTAAGGTATTTTTCTCTTAAATTGGCCGCGTCAAGTCTAGATCGGCATAAACATTGCTATTTTCTAAGCAAACTGAATCCGACTTTTGTCTGTGCCTGCTTGGATTGTCATTGAATCGGGGTATATTCAAAGTCAGAACAACCGGAGAATGCGAAAAAATGATTCAACAAATTGATGCTCCATTACGTGACGATGTACGATTGCTGGGCAACCTGCTGGGCGAAACCCTGAAGCAGCATGCTGGACAAGATTTGTTTAATCAGGTTGAACAGATTCGCGCCCTTGCGAAAGGCGCACGCGACGGGCAGGCTGAAGCGGAAAAGCAGCTGGAACAGCTGTTCCTCAGCCTGGAAGATGATGAAATTCTGCCGCTGACCCGCGCTTTTACCCATTTTTTAAACTTTGCCAATATTGCCGAGCAGTACCATGTGGTGCGCAGCCGGCGTCAAAGCGAATTTGATGAACAGGCGCCATCGCCCAACCCGCTGGATCATTTATTTCAAAAATTCAAAGACCGTGACATTTCTGCCGAAGCGCTGTATCAGCAAATCTGCGAATTAAAAATTGAACTGGTGCTGACCGCGCATCCGACTGAAGTCAGCCGACGCACTTTGATTCAAAAATATGACGGCATTAATGACTGCCTGTTTAAGTTCGATCAGCAGAAGCTGACCCCGCGAGAACGCCAAGCCGTATTGGACGATTTAAAACAGCTGGTGTGTTCTGCCTGGCAAACCGATGAAATCCGCCAGCACCGCCCAACCCCTGTCGATGAGGCAAAGTGGGGCTTCACTACCATTGAACAGACGCTATGGAATGCTGTGCCGAAGTTCATGCGTGAATTGGACAGCATGGTCACTGGACATTGCGGCCAGCAGCTTCCGCTGACTATTGCCCCTGTCCGCTTTGCCTCATGGATGGGCGGCGACCGCGACGGCAATCCGAACGTGACCCATAACATCACGCAAGAAGTACTGTGGCTGTCGCGCTGGAAAGCCGCCGACCTGTATGTGCGCGACATTGAAGCCCTGCGCTGGGAACTGTCAATTGAACAGTGCAGCGCCGAATTGCGCGCCGCTTTAGGTCAAGACCACCCGGAACCGTACCGTGAATATCTGCGTGATACCCGCCAGCGCTTAAAAGCCACCCGTTACTGGCTGGCGCAAAAACTGAAAGGTGAAGATGCAGATGACAGTCAAGTCATCCGAAGCAAAGATGAACTGCTGCAGCCGCTGCTGCTGTGCTACCGTTCACTGATAGATTGCGATCTGCCTGAAATCGCCAATGGCAAACTGCTGGACTTTATTCACCGCGTGAACTGTTTCGGCATTGAACTGCTGAAACTGGACATCCGCCAAGAATCCGGCCGCCACCGCCAGGCGATTTCCGCCATTACAGAATATTTAGGCCTGGGCAATTTTGAAACGTGGACCGAACAGGCCCGTCAGAACTTCCTGCTGCAGGAACTGCAAAGCAAGCGTCCGCTGCTGCCAAAGCATCTGAATGAACCGGAACAGAGCCTGATTGAACACCCTGATGTGCAGGAAGTCTTTGCCACCATGCGCACACTGGCGCAGCAGCCGTCAGAAAGCTTAGGCGCGTACATTATTTCAATGGCGGAATATCCAAGCGATGTGCTGGCCGTGCTGCTGCTGCAGAAAGAAGCCGGCATTCAGCAAGCGCTGCGGGTGGTGCCATTATTCGAAACATTGAAAGATTTGGATGGCGCCGCAGCCACCATGCAGACCTTATTCGGCATGCATTGGTATAAGCAGCATATTCAAGGCAAGCATGAAGTCATGATCGGCTATTCTGACTCTGCTAAAGATGCCGGCTTTATGTCTGCCAACTGGGCGCAGTACCGCGCGCAGGAAGAATTAACAGAGATTGCAAAGAAACACGGCGTGCAGCTGACCCTATTCCACGGCCGCGGCGGTTCGATCAGCCGCGGCGGCGCGCCAACCCAGCAGGCGCTGTTCTCACAGCCGCCGGGTTCAATTTCAGGCGCGATCCGGGTCACCGAACAAGGCGAAATGATCCGCTTTAAGTTCGGCTTAGAAGGCATTGCCTTGCAGAATTTGGAAATTTATACCGCAGCCACCTTAGAAGCGACGCTGTTGCCGCCGCCTGAACCTAAGCAGGAATGGCGCGCGCTGATGCACAAAATGACTGAACTGTCTGTGCAGGTCTACCGTAAAACCGTCCGTGAAAACCCGCATTTCGTCAAGTACCTGCGCACTGTAACCCCTGAACTTGAACTGCAGATGCTGCCTTTGGGCTCACGCCCGGCCAAGCGTAAAGTCAGCGGCGGCATTGAATCCTTGCGCGCCATTCCATGGGTCTTTGCCTGGACGCAAATCCGCTTGATGCTGCCTGCATGGCTGGGCACCGGCGCAGCGATCAACCAAGTGCTCGATCAGGGGCAAAAAGCCGTACTGGAAGAGATGCTGCATGAATGGCCTTATTTCCAAACCCTGATTGATATGCTGGAAATGGTGCTGTCCAAATCGGACAGCCATGTCGCGCTGTACTATGAGTCGCATCTGACGCAGGATGAAGATTTGAAAGCCTTAGGCGAAGAACTGCGCCAGCGCTTGCGCGATGCGGTGCAGACCTTGCTTGCGCTGAAAGGCGAATCCAAGCTGCTCAGCAGCAATGACGTGCTGGATCAGTCGATGAAAGTGCGTAAGCCATACCTGCTGCCGCTGCACCTGCTGCAGGCAGAATTGATGAAGCGCCGCCGCGCCTATCTGGCTGAACGTCAGGCGGAAAACACCCCAGTCGATCATGCCCTCATGGTCAGCATTGCCGGCATTGCTGCAGGTCTGCGCAATACCGGCTAAAGCCCCAAACCCAATAAAAAGGCATATCCAAGGATATGCCTTTTTATTGACCATTTATTCTATAATCCATACATTTAATCATAAGTTAAATCAAAAAAATTTATGACTGCCCTCTGCAGGCTTTAAATTTATTAATTACTGATTTAACGCTATTTTTAAAATAAAAAACTTTTACCGTGCGGTAAAAAATAATGAAAAGTCATAGAATTAGTTTTAATTTTTTTTTTATTGCAGTGATTAAATCTTCCAAAAAAGAAGCGTATGATGTGCACAATTTAAATTTTGAGTGCTCGTTTTATGTCCAATTGGTTTCCCAAATGGCGCCCGTATGAAGGCAGTATCGATGCACGTCCAGTTGGCACCAATGAATATCTGCCGCCTGCGCAAAGTGTTGTATTGGGCATACAGCATGCCTTTGCCATGTTCGGGGCGACGGTTCTTGCGCCGTTCTTAATGGGCTTTGATCCAAACTTGGCCATCTTAATGTCAGGCCTGTGCACCATTTTGTTCTTTATTATCACGGGCGGCCGTGTGCCAAGCTATTTGGGGTCAAGCTTTGCCTTTATCGGCGTCGTGATTGCCGCCACGGGCTATGCAGCGTCTGGCACCGGTGCGCCGAATGCCAATATTGCCATGGCTGCTGGCGGCATCATGGCCTGCGGTATTTTATATGCTATTTTCGGCTTCATTGTGATGGCCACTGGCACCCGCTGGATTGAAAAACTGATGCCGCCTGTAGTCACAGGCGCTGTGGTGATGATTATTGGCTTGAATCTTGCGCCGGTGACCGTTAAAGGCGTGATGGGCAACAGCTTTAATATGTGGATGTCACTGGTGACTGTGCTGTGCATGGGCTCCATTGCCGTATTCACCAAAGGCCTGTTGCAGCGCTTGCTGCTGCTGGTCGGCCTGCTGCTGGCTTATTTAGTTTATTACATCGTGTCCAATATCATGGGATACGGCACGCCGATTAATTTTACGCCGATTCAGCAGGCGGCTTGGTTTGGCGTACCACATTTCCATGCGCCTGAATTCAACGTCAATGCCATGCTGATTATTGCCCCAATCGCCCTGATTTTAGTGGCGGAAAACCTGGGCCATATTAAAGCCGTCAGCGCAATGACCGGTGAAAATCTGGATCCGCATATTGGCAAAGCTTTTGTGGCGGATGGCGTAGCGACCACCCTTTCAGGCGCTGTCGGCGGCCCAGGCATGACCACGTATGGCGAAAACATTGGCGTCATGGCAGTCACCCGCGTCTACTCCACCATCATCTTTGTGGTGGCGGGCGTATTTGCAGTATTTCTGGGCTTGTCTCCAAAATTTGGCGCCATCATCCATACCATTCCAAGCGCAATTTTAACCGGTGCATCCATTGTAGTCTTTGGTTTAATTACCATTGCCGGTGCGAAAATCTGGATTGAAAACAAAGTCGATTTCTCTAAAAATAAAAACCTGATGGTGGCAGCCGTGACCATTATTTTAGGAACCGGCGACTTTGCGCTTCAGTTCGGCAGCTTCAATTTAGGCGGCATTGGCACTGCAACATTTGCAGCTTTAATTCTGAACTGGTTCTTCAGCTTAGCGGATAAATCAGAATAATTTGACGCTTCAAATATAAAAAGCAGCCATTTGGCTGCTTTTTTCATATCCGCATTTTTTGTCTGCCGATTTTAAGTAAAATAAAGCCTTCTTATAAGAGCAAGAATGCATGCGCTTAGATCTGTTTGACCTGCAGCTGGTACTGAATATTGTGGAAACCGGCAGTCTGACCAAAGGCGCTGAGCGCTCTGCCATTTCTCTGCAGGCCTGCAGTGAGCGCATTAAAAAAATGGAACAGCGTTATGCGGCCAGTTTATTTACCCGCCATGCTTCCGGCGTAAAGCTTACGCTGGCAGGCCAAACTTTCGTGGAGCATGCGCAGCAGATCCTGCAGCAAGGCCGGCAGCTGGAACAAGCCATGGCGCCTTTTGCGGCTGGGCTCAGTTCCAGCATGGTGCTGTGGTGCAATTCTTCTGCGCAAAGCGAGTATTTGCCCCTGCTGCTGCCGCAGTATTTATTGCAGAACCCCAATGTGCAGATTGAACTCAAAGAGGCGGAATCCCATGATATTGTGGCCGCCATTGAACAGGGTACGGCGCAGCTGGGGCTGATTTCAGGATTTTTCAGATCCAGCCAGCTGCAGACCTTGGAATTTGCAGATGACCCTCTGGTGCTGATTTTCCCGAAAACGCATGAGCTGACAGGCCATGCGCCAATGCCGCTGGCCCAGACTCTTGGCTATCCTTTTGTCGGGCTGATGCAATATCACTCCTTGCAGCAGTCCATTGAAACGCAAGCCAAACAATTAGGATCCCGCATTCAATACCGGCTGCGTCTGCCTAACTTTGCCGCTATTGCTCAAGTGGTCGCCAACGGCGTAGGCGTTGCCATCATGCCTAAACGGGCGGCTCTGCGCCTGCAGGCGCTGTATGCTTTTGACACTGTAGATTTAACCGGTGACTGGGCCAACCGGAAACTGATGCTGACTGCCCGCAGCTTTGATGATTTGTCTACACCGTATCAGCATTTCAGCCAATTTTTAATTGCGCAGCACAGCCTATTGACGCTGGATTAAATCCAGCCGAATTGATGCAGCATCATATAGCCGCCAAGGGCAATCAGCCCTGCAAAAAAGACCTTGCGGAATTTCTGCTCCGGTATGCGGTAACGGATTTTTTTGCCTGCCCACATGCCGATTAACGCTGGAAACAAAGCAATCAAAGACATTTGGTAATCCAGCGGCATATTATCGACAGGATTCTGCTGTAAAAATACTGCAAGGCAAATGGTCGATGTCGTAAAAGCCAAACCCAGCGCCTGCACGAGGTCATCCCGCTTCAGCTGCAGCCCTTGCAGATAAGGCACCACAGGAATCACCACTACGCCAGTCGCTACAGTGAGCGCGCCGCCTAAATAGCCAATGATGGGCGACAGCCATTTTTCCTGCCCGGCAAAATTCGGCAGTTTTTTTGCACATAAGCCATAAAGCCCATATAAAGCCAGCATTGCCCCGAGCAGCGCCTCACTTTGAAATTCGCCATGGCCTAAAGTCGGAAAAACACTCCAAATCGAACCGGCAATTATGCCCAGCAGCAAAGGCCAAAAACGCTGGACCAGCTGCAACACCCGCCCTTCAGCGAACAGCTGCCAAAAATTAGTGACCATTGAAGGGACTATCAGCAATGCCGCTGCCTGAAACGGACTGATCACCATGGTCAGCAGCCCCATCGCAACGGCAGGCAAACCCAGCCCAATCGCGCCTTTAATCATGCCGGCAATGGCAAATACCGCAATGACAAACCCAATCATCTGCTTACTCGTTTCATGTTTAGCGCTATGCTAAAAAATTCTGCGCCAATCAAAAATCACTGTTTTTGGAATCCAGCCTCAATTAAATATTGAGGCTTTGCTGTAATCCGCATTCTGCCGCAATAAAAAAGCGCCCATAGAGGACGCTTTTTTAAATGCAGGTTTAAGGCTTGCATAAAGCTCAGTACACATCACGGCGGTAGCGCTGTTCTCGGCGCAGCTGCTCCAGTTGCGCCGCGCCTAAAATTTCAGTCAGCGCTTCGTCCACCCCTTGCGCCATCCCCTGCAGGCTGCCGCACAGATAAATATAAGCGCCCTGATTCACCCATTCGCACAGCTGTTCAGCTTTTTCCGCCAGCGCATGCTGCACATATTTTTTAGGCTGATGATCGCGTGAAAATACTGTATCCAGCGTATGCAGAACACCGCTGTTTTTCCAGTCTGAAAGCGGCTGTTCAAACAGAAAATCGAACTGCTGCTGCCGTTCGCCAAAAATCAGCCAGTTTTGGCGGAATCCCCAAGCATGGCGCTGCTGCAAATGCGCCATCAATCCCGCGATTCCGGAACCATTGCCAATAAAAATCATTGGTTTATCAATTTTTTCCAAATGAAACGCTGGATTCGTCCGGATATGTGCAGTGATACTTTCTCCTAAAGCAGCGCTCTCCGTCAGCCAGCCCGAACCGACGCCTAAGCCCTGTTCAGTGATTTGCTGGCGCACCACCAGCTCCAGCTGCTTAGACTCAGGAATCGAGGCAATGGAATAATCCCGCAACGGCAGCGGCTCAAAGCGTGTGATCCACTGGCTGAAGCTTTCATCCGGCTGGCGTAACGGCAGCTGGCGCAGATTTTTCAGCTTGAGGGTATCGGCCGCAGCCTGATCAGAATCAGCTGGATGCCGCTCTAAAAAACACTGAATCTCCGCAGCGCCATTTGCGCTTTGCACTTCCAGAATATCCCCAGACTGCCACTGCTGATTGTGCGCAGACAGCATGATGCGGTACATTGCGCCGCCGCAGCTGCCTGCGTTCAGCAGCTGCCGATCCTTCAAGCGGAAATCTGCCCACTGTTTTTCCTCATGCGCCATGCCCAGCTGCAGCTCCGCTGCTTTTTCAAGATGGTGTGTCCAAGTGTCCAAATCTGCCGCTGAGGACTGATCAACACAGACCAAATCAAACCATGGCTGCGCCTGCTGCTTCAGCAGCCATGCATTCAGCTCCTGCCCAAAATGGCAAAAATTGGCATAACGGCGGTCGCCAAAGGCCAAAACAGCATAAGACATCTGAGATAAATCAAAAGACTGCGTGAGAATTTTTTGCTGAAAGGCCTGTGCTTGATCTGGCGCATCCCCCTCGCCATAGGTGCTCACCATCCACAAAACTTTGTAGGCCTGCGGCAATTCCTCAGCGCGGATGTCTTGGATATTCACGCATTTTGCGCCCGCGCCCGCTTGCCGCAGCTGCTGTGCAGTATGCTGCGCATACTGTTCGGCTTGACCTGATTGGCTGGCGTAAATAATGAGATACTGCTGAGGGTCGAGTCTTCGCGTCTGTTTTTTTTCAGCACGCCAAGCGTACAGCAGCCAAACTAAAACCAGAAAATGAATAAACAATAAAACCGCAAAAAAACTCAGAAGCAGAAGGGCTGCATGTGTCATATCAAATGCCTATACAGCCGACCAAATTAAAACGATCAGCACCGCAAGGCTGGCCGCCGTCAGCAGCAGATGCTGCACTAAACGCGATTTGATGCTGAGGAATAAAATATAGCCCGCCAAAGACAGCGCCAGGATTAAGATCGCACTGATATCAATCAGCCAGCTCCACGCAGCGCCGGCGTTTTTGCCGCGGTGCAAATCACTGATCAGCGACACAGCGGATGCCGGCTTTTGCGTAATCTCAACTTCGCCGGTATCCAGCAAAGCCCAAACATCTGTAGAACCGGCAGGGCTTTCCAGACGGATCATCACTTCGCCATCCAGCACTTCGCTGCTTTGATAGCGGCCGACAATAGCTTCTTTTTGACGGACATACGCCAGCAATGCATTAGAAGGGTTTTCCTGCTTCTGCAGGGCCTGAAGGACATCTTCAGGCAATTCGATTTTGACCATTTTTTCGTCTTTTGCCGGATCAAACCATTCGGGATGATTCAGCAGCAGGCCGGTCAGGGAGAAAAACACCAGCACAATAAAGGCGAATGCAGACAGCCAGCCATGCACATAGCGTGCATGGCGGTAAAAATCACGGCGTTGGTACACGGTTTAAACCTTCATCATCCATCAAAAAATTAATGGATTTTTTGGAAATTCATTTTGACACTGCCAATTTCAGTTTGCGCTGGCAGGCTTTGACTGGAATTTTTGGCTTTCACATCTAAATTCATCATTTGATAAGAGTGATCGCCATGCTCCCGGGAAGTTTCAATATGCACAATGTATTGACCGGCAGCGACAGCTTTGCCGCTATCATCTTTGCCATCCCAGGCAATTTTGTATTGGCCCGGCTGGCGTGAGGGCTTGGCAACCGCATCGAGCTTTTCCATTTGACGGCCATAGCGGCGCCACCAGACATAGTTGGAATTAATCCATTTTTCATCTTTACCCCAGACTGCAAGGGTTCTGACTAATTTTTTATCGGCATCCGTCACCCAAACCGAGACATACGGCGCGCGGTATTTTTCCACATTGATTTTCGGAATGACCAAATCAATCGCCGCTTGATAGCCGGATGGCCATTTTGCCGATGACGCGCTTGCCACAGCCTGCATTTCTGGCTGCGCCGCTTGACGCTGCAATAAGCCATTCCAGCCCGCGCTTTGATAAGATGCGCCGCTGCGCATGGTCAATTTCGCTTCATAGCCGGCCAAAGCTTCAATCAGCGCCAAGCCCTCTGCAGGCGGCATAGCAGCCAAAGCCGTGGCTAAAGCATCGGCATCCGCTGCGCAAGTGCCGACAACCACGCATTGCTCAACCTGCTGCAAAGGCAGGCCGGTTTTCGGATCGAGTAAATGCGATTGACCTGCCAATGAACGGTAGCCTTGACCGCTGAATGCCACAGCCTGATCTTTAAGCTGCAGCACCTCGCTTGGCACAGCTAAATCATGATGATTAAACGCATCCTGCACGCCGACGCTCCAGCCGTCCTTCTGAGGCGCGCTGCCCCATACGCGGATGTCTCCGCCGATATCAATCAGCAGGCCTTCAGCCGCAGGCACTTTTTGACGGGCGGCCACCATGGCGTGGTCAATGATATAGCCTTTGGCATAGGCATCTGGCGCAAATGACACCGTAGCATCCATCTGGATCCGCTGCGCAGATTCATCCATCTCCACGCTGTCCGGCTTCAATAAATTCAGCACCTGCGCATGGGTTGCTGTATCCAGATCTGTGATGCCTTGCGATTTTTCCCATAGGCCAATCAATTGACCTAAGCGCGCGTCAAATGCGCCGCAAGTTTTATCGCGCCAAGCTTCACAGGCGGCAATCACTTCAAAGAGTTCAGGGGAAACCGCGCCGGCTTTGTTTTTATTCAGGGCGGTAATTTCGCTGTCTGCCCGCCAAGTGGAAAGTTTCTGATCCATGCGGGCAATTTCAGTTTGAATCGCGTCTAGCGCCAATTTGGCCTCTTGCTTAGAGACCCCTGTCACCACCACATCTAAAGACGTGCCCAAGACATAATCGCGGTGAAAACGGTGCGCTTGCGCTGCTTGCTGTTCAAACTGGCCATCTTCTGCTTTTTGTTCCGCCGCCTGCACGCTGATTGGAGAAATCAGCGCCAGCGCTACAACCAATGGCGTTAGTCGGAATGCTGTCCGTGCAGGTTCATTTTTATTAGCAGTAAATGGCATACTGATTCTCCAAAATATTTTCTGAATTTTATTGATAATGATAGTAGTTATCAAGTAGATTACGACCGATAATTTCGATTTAAATTTGGAGTATGGTTCAATGAATCATTGGTTAAAAATTGCTTTGCTCTCTTCTTTGCCGGTATTGAGCCATGCACATACTGTCAGTCCGTTCATCCTGCCGGACGCATTTGATATAAGCAGCTCGAATGTCAGTTTCCAAAGCGCATTAACGGTGGAAAAATTCTTTGTTCCAAGCAATAACTTTAAAACCAGCTATATCATTACGCAGCCGGGCGGCCAACAGCTTGCGCTGGATGCGGCCGCATCGTTAAAGCGCTTTAATGTCGCTGAATTCAGCCCTGCTGATGAAGGCACTTACCGCATTCAGACAAAGGATGCGGTCGGCAACAGCGGAAAATACGCGCTGATTGACGGCCGCTGGCTGCGTGTCCGCCCGATGCGCGCTCCAATGGCTCAGCAGGCAAAAGCGCCTGAAGCGCCCAAAGCCGAAGCGGCGAAAACCCCTGCGCCTGCCAATGCACAGCCTCCGCGCATGATTGCAGCTGACCAAGTGCCTGCCAATGCGCCAGTATTCGAAGTGAAAAATACGCTCATTGCTGAAACTTACATTACCAAAGGCAAGCCAAGCGCAATTCCAGCGCCTTCAAATAAAGGCTTTGAGCTGAAACTGCTGACTCATCCAAGCGAACTGTATGCAGGCGAAGCCTTAAAAGCGCAAATCCTCTTCAATGGCAAAGCTGTGCCGAATGTAGAAGTGGATGTCTTCAAAGGCGCCGGCAGCTTGGATGCTGAAAAAACCAAAGAGCTTCCTGCAGTCAAATCCAATGCGAAAGGCGAAATTGAAGTGAAATTCGAGAAAGCCGGCGTTTATTTAATTACTGCGGCGTATCCTGAAGCCAACCCGGACAATACGAAAAAGCCGCAAGCGGAATCGTTTACTTATGGCTTAACTGTGGAAGTTGCTGAATAAGCTCAAATAGCAACTGCGTCAAAAAGCTCCGATACTGGAGCTTTTTTGTTTTTCTAGCGCTTGATTAAGGCCTGATTTCCTTTAATTCACGGCGAATGAAATGCTGGATCATTTCACGGTAAAGATGTTCAACCAAATCCGGATCAACCCCTTGGGCCTCCGCTGCGCCGCGCACTTTTTTAATGACCTCATCCGCCCGTTCCGGTGACTGCACATCCTGCTCGGTCCGTTTAAAACGCACTGCCTGATCCACATAAAATTGACGCGCCGCAATCAATGCTATCAGCGCTTCATCAATCACATCGATTTGCGCGCGGGCTTGTTCTAAAGATTCAACTTTCTCTTTGTTCATGCGGCTTCTGTTCACTGTCAGCTGTGTTTTCACTTTTATACTTCTCTTCTAACACATTACTGAAAATACTTTCAATCATCCAAACGCGGTATAAGCTGTTAAACACATAGCTTTGCCCGTCAATCCGCAGCTCAAGCACAGGAAAATCGGGCTGAGATTTCATTTCACAATGCATATCGTTTTCTTTCAGCATTGCTTCTACATCTTCTTCAGTCAGCGCGGCAATGCCCAAGTCCTGCTGCAGCTGCTGAAAATGCGCTTTAAAGGATAAATCCCTGCCCTTGGTCCACACCGCCTGCAGAATGTGGTACATCGCCTCAATGCGCTGCTCTTCCGGAACGCTGTAATACAGCTGCGCCATGTACAGCGTCGCAGCTTCTGTCGGACGGCAAAACGGCGTAAATGCCACTTCTGTCCGCTTAGACAGGCGGGTCGCCAAACTCCAGTCAAACAGGTCGCGGCTATGGTAGCTGAGCGGATAGACATTCAGCTGAATATTATAAAAATCAGCCAATTCCTCTTTAATATAGGCCAGCAAGAGCCACGAAATCGGGTCTTCCAGCGCAATATACAAATCCAGCTCCGGATCCAGCGCCTGAATTTCATTCAGCTCTTCCGCATCACTGATCAAATGCTCGCGCCATTCAATATGATTGATCAGGAAAATCGGATTATCCGTCAGCAGCTTCTGCTGCTTTAACCGGCGGGTTAAGCGGAGCAGGTCATCCACCGCATGGTATTTGCGCCCGCCAAATTCGAAATAGCTCGCCAGCACGGGCATTTCGCCAAAGACGCGCTCCGGGAAATGCTGCGGCTGATGATGGCGGCTGGCCATGGCGTGCAATGTGCGCAATTTGCCATACTGCTTTTGCCACAGCATATGGAACACATCTTCCAGCAAATATAAAAAGTCCTGACCGCGCAAAGGCGTATTGCGCAATATGGTTTCCGCCTGCTGCAGCGCTTCAGCCGTGGGCTGTTCAGGCGTGTCATGAAAGCTGAAGCGGTGCTGCTTAGACAGAATTTGGGCATCGTTTAAGCAATACTGCTGCCATTCTGCAGCAGACATGTGATTGGGCGGTTCACCGCTCTGGCTGGATATATAAACTTTTAAGGGCTTCAGTTCATCACTGAGGATTTCTTCCAGCTGAGGCAGCTGCTGGGCAGCCAAGTAGCTGTAAACATCATCTAAACGCAGGTAAACGCTTAAACCTTGTTCCGTGGGTAACACCGTTTGCCGAGTCGGTTTTTGATAAAACCAGCTCGATCGGATTGGATCAAACCAACGGCGCAGCAGTGACATGAGATTTGCCTCGAAAAAATAAACCCTTGCAGGACTACAAGGGTTTATAGCAACTTGTTAGAGAATGATCAATTATACATCTAAATTCAGATCCGTAACTGCTCCTTTCTCAGCCCCTGAAGTCAATTTTGCAAACTTGGCTAAGGCGCCATGGGTATAATTCGGCTTAGGCTTGACCCAAGCCGCCTTGCGGGCTGCAATTTCATTTTCCGACACATGCCAGGTCATTTCACGGGTTTCGGCATTAATGGAAATTTTATCGCCATTTTTAACCAGTCCAATCGGCCCGCCTTCATAAGCTTCCGGCGTGACATGGCCAATCACGAAGCCATGGCTGCCGCCGGAAAAACGGCCATCGGTCAGCAGCGCCACAGACTTGCCTAAGCCTTTGCCAATAATCGCAGAGGTCGGTTTCAGCATTTCCGGCATGCCCGGCCCGCCTTTCGGCCCTACACCGCGGATGACCACCACTTCGCCTTCCTGCACTTCACCATCTAAAATGCCGCGCATAGCGCCCTGCTCACCTTCAAATACCCGTGCCGGGCCTTCAAAGAATAAGCCTTCCTTGCCGGTAATTTTAGCGACCGCCCCCGTTGGCGACAGGTTGCCTTTCAACACAACCAGATGCGAGTCTTTTTTAATCGGCGCATCAAAGGGCAGAATAATCTGCTGGCCTTCCGGATAGTCTGCGACATCCGCCAAATTTTCCGCCAAGGTTTTGCCCGTCACCGTTAAGCAAGAACCGTCCAGCATGCCGGCATTCAGCATGCGTTTCATTAACGGCTGAATACCGCCAATCGCAATCAACTCCGACATCAGGTATTTGCCTGATGGGCGCACATCCGCCACCACTGGAATGTCTTGACCAATGCGGACGAAGTCATCCAAGCTGAGTTCCACGCCCGCCGTATGCGCCATGGCAATCAAATGCAGTACGCCATTGGTTGAGCCGCCCAAAGCAATCAGCACTTTAATGGAGTTTTCAAACGCCGCTTTGGTCATAATGTCACGCGGCTTGATATCGAGGCGCAGCAGATTCATGACCGCTTCGCCTGCACGCTGGCAGTCTGCCAGTTTATCCGCCGAAACGGCTTCCTGCGCCGATGATCCCGGCAGGCTCATCCCCAAGGCCTCAATCGCGGAGGCCATCGAATTAGCGGTATACATGCCGCCGCAGGAACCCGGGCCCGGCAGCGCGACTTCTTCAATCTGTTTGACTTGAATGGCATTGATTTCGCCTTTGGCATACTGCCCCACAGCTTCAAACACCGAAATCATGTCGGTATGCCCTGCGCCCGGTTTAATGGTTCCGCCGTAAATAAATAAACCCGGACGGTTTAAGCGCGCCAGGCCCATAATGCAGCCGGGCATGTTTTTGTCACAGCCGCCAATCGCAATCACACCGTCATAGGCCTGACAGCCCACCACGGCCTCAATGGAATCGGCAATAATTTCACGTGACAGCAAAGAGTACTTCATGCCTTCGGTGCCATTGGAAATGCCGTCTGAAATGGTGATGGTGTTGAAAATAATGCCTTTGCCGCCAGCAGCATTCACGCCGTATTCCGCTTCGCGCGCCAAGCCGTCAATATGCATATTGCACGGCGTGACATTGGCCCATGTTGATGCAATGCCAATAAAAGCGCGGGTAAAGTCTTCATCCTGCAAGCCTGTTGCGCGCATCATGGAACGGGCTGGCGCATTTTCAATGCCTTCATAGACAGGGGCTGAATGTTCTCGGATATTTTCTTTACTCATTGTTATGTTCCTTGGCGATGGCTGATGCTAAGCTTCAGCCTTTGGCGAATTGTTTTGCATTTATTGTATAGAAATAAGACAGCGCAACATAGTGAACCTCTTTCAAAAATCCAAAATGATCACTAAACCGCTCATAAAATGAATATTGAAAGCCTCTTCTTTTTTCGGGATGAGGAGCATGCTCCGCAAAAGGATGAAGGTTTTTTTTCATATCAATCCTCTCCCTAACCCTATCCTTTTAAAAGCAGAGGGAATGTCCATTCTTTCCCCTCTGCAGCGCATAAACCAGCTGAAGCAAGCGCCATTTATGATATTTGATACGCGGCAAGACCATCTGCAGCTGTTCGAGGCAGGACTAAAATTAATATCGAATGCTTCCGTGATTAACTGAAAAAATGTGGGTATTTAACGAGTTTTGCAGTGAGGAGCAATGCTCCGTAAGATGGTTTCCTTGCAAAGCTTCGCTTCTCATTTTGCCAAAACAAAAGTAACATTTGCTTAAAAAAGATAGGGCACCGTCGTACCCTACCGTCCAATTTAAAAACTTAGATTGTACGAACTGTATATTTCATAAAACACATCATATGTACCATATAAAATTTCATTATAAAAAAAGTATTGATATAGACCTTAGATTGTTTCCCATACAGCCTCAAATTACCTGATTAATTTCTAATATTATCTCGTAGGCGCTTTTTACTTTTGACAGGCCAAAAGTAAACAAAAGCCCTTATTTGCCCGATATGGCATCCCTGCCATACGGACAAACGTGCGACTTCCTGTCGCCCCCCTACTTAACAAAAACTGGGAGTTTGAAAATAATTTTTTGCATAAAAAAAGCACCCCATGCGGAGTGCTTTTTGACTTAAAAATCTAAACTTTAGATTTCACGTACTGCGCCTTTAGAAGCACTTGTGGTATGCATCGCATACGCTTTCAAGGCTTTAGAGATTTTACGCGGACGCTCTTCCGCAGGCTTCCAGCCTTTGGCTTCTTGCGCTGCACGGCGCGCTGCCATGGTCGCTTCATCAACGGCTAAGTGGATGGTACGGTTTGGAATATCGATTTCGATACGGTCGCCATCTTCCACCAAACCAATCGCGCCGCCTTCAGCCGCTTCCGGAGACACGTGGCCGATCGACAGGCCCGATGAACCGCCAGAGAAACGGCCATCCGTCAACAAAGCACACTCTTTACCAAGGCCTTTCGATTTCAAGTAGCTGGTTGGATACAGCATTTCCTGCATGCCCGGGCCGCCGCGCGGGCCTTCGTAACGGATCACTACCACGTCACCGGCTTTAATTTCATTGCCCAAAATGGATTCAACTGCTGAATCTTGGCTTTCAAAGACACGCGCTGTGCCGTTGAATTTCAAGATTGAATCGTCAACACCCGCCGTTTTGACAATACAGCCATCCAATGCAATGTTGCCGTAAAGCACTGCTAAACCGCCGTCTTGTGAGAAAGCATTGGCAGCGTTACGGATCACGCCATTTTCACGGTCACCATCTAAACGTGAATAGTAGCGGTTTTGTGAGAATGCTGTCTGCGTTGGCACGCCGCCCGGCGCCGATTTAAAGAAGTTGTATACATCTTCATCTTCTGTACGGATGATGTCCCATTTGTCCAAAGCATCTTTCAAGGTTTTTTCATGCACGGTCGGTACGGAAGTATCCAATAAACCGGCACGGTCCAATTCGCCCAAAATGGACATGATGCCGCCGGCACGGTGTACATCTTCCATATGCACGTCCTGTTTTGCCGGTGCAACTTTACACAATACCGGCACTTTACGTGACAAACGGTCAATGTCGGCCATGGTGAAATCAACTTCAGCTTCATGCGCTGCCGCCAATAAATGAAGCACTGTATTGGTTGAACCGCCCATTGAAACATCAAGCGTCATTGCATTTTCAAAGGCTGCTTTAGTGGCAATTGAACGCGGCAATAAGCTGTAATCGTTTTCTTCATAATGGCGTTTGGTAATTTCAACAATCAATTGACCCGCACGCTCAAATAGTTTTTGACGGTTGGCATGCGTCGCAAGTGTCGAACCGTTGCCTGGCAGCGATAAACCGAGTGCTTCAGTTAAGCAGTTCATTGAGTTTGCAGTAAACATGCCTGAACATGAACCGCAGGTTGGACATGCTGAACGTTCGTATTCCGCCACTTCTTCATCGGTGAAACTGTCATCTGCTGCGACAATCATGGCATCGACAAGGTCAATGGCATGCTCATTGCCGCGGATTTTGACTTTACCCGCTTCCATTGGCCCGCCTGAAACGAATACCACCGGAATGTTGAGGCGCATAGAGGCCATGAGCATTCCCGGGGTGATTTTGTCACAGTTAGAAATGCAGACCATGGCATCGGCGCAATGCGCGTTCACCATGTATTCTACAGAGTCTGCAATCAAGTCACGCGAAGGCAGTGAATACAGCATGCCGTCATGCCCCATCGCAATACCGTCATCGACCGCAATGGTATTAAACTCTTTGGCCACACCGCCTGCCTGTTCAATTTGGCGCGCGACCAATTGACCCAAGTCTTTCAAATGCACATGACCGGGAACGAATTGCGTGAATGAATTGACCACCGCAATAATCGGCTTGCCAAAGTCTTCATCTTTCATCCCCGTCGCACGCCATAAACCGCGTGCGCCAGCCATATTTCTTCCGTGTGTCGATGTTTTTGAACGATAGTCAGGCATTATATATTTCCAACAAAGTTTGAGCTTGAAATGAATCAGACAGATTCATTTTGGCTAAATCATACTGACCATGATGTTAAATCAGCCGAATTTCACACATATCATACTACAAGCCATTGTTTTTCAAGATGACCCATTCGTTGAATAAAATGGCAGATATGCGTATAGGTGCGTCTCGACGATCTGACGACAAGAATCTTTAATGAAATCTACTATAACGCCATCATTCCAGATTCATTGCAAAACTTTCATGAATAATTTTTAAATTTTATATAAATATAATTTATTAAAAATCCGAAATTGATCAATCTTAAGTTATAAAAAAGCTTCCGAAGAAGCTTTTTAAGTGAAAAGATTATTTCTGCTTGATGAAATAAAGGCCTAAGCACTTTTTACCTTCCAGATCGCTGCATAATTCAGCCGTTTTTGCCGAAATCCATTTCAAACCTAAACGGATTTGTGCCTTGCTATAGTCCGTGGCTTGATTGCCGCAGCCTGCCTTTTTGTTGTCCTCGCCAACCGACATTGCAAAAACATCAATCTGGTTCGGATCCTGCGTACGGATGACAGAAAACTCACCCGTCATTTTTTTCTGCTTCGCGCTATAGGCCACTTGCGCTGGCTGGGTAAATTGGTACGTTTCTGTGCATTTGGTCTGAGCATTGTACACAGACCATGTGCCCCAGAAATTTTTCTGTAAATCCATTTGATTTTTATCAAAGGCTTGGGCCGAAAATGCACAGACACTTGCAAAAGCAAGGCAGGAGATTTTTTTAAACATTACATTTCAACTATAAAAATGCCATGCCTGAAACAGGCATGGCTGAATACATCAGTTTGATGAACTTGAACTTACCAGCTGACATTTACGCGGCGGTTTGGCGCCAAGCATTTCACAGTCGATGCCGATTTTGTTTGGCCTTCGCATTCCTTATAAATGCGGGTTGAACCGTTAGCATCGAGATTAATTTGCGCTGCTGGAATACCGTTTTGCGTAAGCAGATACGCCACAGTATTTGCACGCTGTGCAGACAAAGCCTGGTTATAGGTAAAATTGCCTAATTTATCGGCAAAACCAGTAATACGCACTTGCTTGCTGCCAGACTTTTTAATGGCGTCGGCAATTTCTTCAACACGGCTGAAGTCACGGTTAACCGCTGCTTCATCATGACGGTCAAAAGCAAACAGTACACTGGCTTGCTCATTCGCCGCATCTAAACCAGCCGCTACAAAAGCATTGGGATCTGCAGACTCGTTGTTGGCGCCATATTGCGCTAGCCCTTGGCAAGCTTCACCTTTCCAGTAATAGGCTTTAGCCAAATACTTTTTATCAAAGTCAATGCGCAGCTGGCAGCGCTTGTACTGCTGTGTTTCAGGTACACGAATGTCTAGTACATAATTCCATTCACGCACAGCAAAGACGCCTTCACTGAAGTGAGGGTGTCCCAAAATATAGCGAATCTGGTCTTTGGTTAAGCCCGCATCCAAACGGTTCACCTGATGATATTCATAGCGGTGAACTTGGTCTAAATAGCTGTCTTTCACTTCCGGAAAATGAATCGATTCATCCGCCATGTTCAGGTTCAACTGTTCAGCGGCCCAAACTGGCGTGCTGCATGCTAGACCCACGATTGCTGAGCCGATAAGGCTTTTTAACATTGTGTTCATTGTCTTCTCAATATGTATATGTGCAGTAAAAGGACAAGAGGGAAAAAGCGCATGGCTCTTTCCCGTCTAATGCATTAATCAATCACGCCGCTGATGCCGACGCGCACGCTTGGATCGCCTGATGAACCTGCAGCCACACCGCCAGTCAATGACCAGCGGCCATTGTCGGCAGTTTTACGCAAGGTGACGCCAATGGCATTTTCACCGCCGTGGTAAGCTGCGCCCGCTGCATAGGTGTATTTGCCTGGAATGTACGGCGCATTTTCCAGCGCCATGGCTGCGGCAATGCCGGCATTGGCCTTTTTCTCTACATCGTCAATACGCTGATTGGTTGAGTAGAATGCTTGCTGCAACTGATCGCCTAAGTTGGTGATGCGGTCACCCAGCACTTGATCGGCTTGGTTTAATGCGCCCAAAGCATCGCCAACGTTATTGTAGCTGCCGCCATTGACGTTATACGCCGGCGCATCAAAGCTTTCAGTGATGTTGTTATAGCCAGCGCCGCCGCCCAGATACTGAGCCAATTGCCCCATATTCACCGCGTCACTGGTTTGCACGCCATTGCTGACATTGCTCACCGCTTTATTGCCCGCATCTACGCCAGAAGCAGTCATTGATGGGCCGTTTTTAATGCTCACGCCATTGCTGTCTATTGTGGTGTTGCCCGCAACGACTTTATCCGCATTGATTTCTTTCGCTGTGACACTGTTTAAAGTCATGTCATCTTTGGTTGCCACCACATAGTTTGTGCTGCCGTCTGCATTTTTAGTAGACGTCACATCAATGTTTGAACCCGCTGTGACTGTCGTTTTGGACTCAGTCGCTGCTTTGTTCACCGCTGCAAATGCATCATTAATATTGTTTGCACCTGTGCCGCCGATGTTGCTTAAGTTGCCAGCAGCATCATAAGCGCCTGCGCCCATCATGTCGTGGATTTGACCGCCATTGACCGCATCTTGTGAACCCGCAGCAATTTGACCGTCAGCCACATTGGTCACTTGCTTATTGCCGGCATCAATGCCGTTTTTGGTGACGCTTGGACCACCGGCAATGCTTAAACCATTGTCATCAATTTTGGTATCGCCCGTTGTTACACTGCCCGCAGCGCCCAGATTAAGGTCTTTATTCAAATCGACCGTAATGTTATTGCCCTGATTTGAAACTTTTAGATTGCCATCAGCATTGCTGAAATCAACGGTATTTCCCGGTTTCACATTGCTGGCTGCACCGCCATTGGTGCTGACATTCCAGCCTTGGTTGGCATTGGCCGCCGCATTATTGACTGATTGAATCGCATCATGAATGTTGTTTGCGCCCGTGCCGCCAATATCTGAAGCGGTGATATTGCCTGTATTGGGATCAATAACGGTATTGCCGCCAATCAGGTTCGCCACATTGTTTTGTGCGTTATACAGCTGGCGGCCATTCACGGCATCTTGCGATGCAGCATTTACCGCACCATTCGCAACATTGGCAATAATCATATTGCCTGCATTAATGCCTGCATAACTGATGCTTGGACCCGTCGTAATGATGTTGCCATTGGCATCCAAAGTTTGGAAGCTTAAGCCATCAGCATTAATAACCGTGCCGCCTGCATTTACAGAATCAACGGTTAGATCTGGATTCAATGCAAAATCAATGGTATTGCCCGTTTTAGTGACAGTCAGGTTTTTCTCGGTTGATGCGGTGCCAATATCAATGGTCTCCCCCGCAACCACTGCTTTTTCATTCAGTCCGTTGGCGCTCAAATTAAAGCCTTTTTCTAAGGCATTAATGTTCTTGTTAATAATGCTGTCTAAACGTGAATCCAGCGCATATAGCTGACTGCCGTTCACCGCATCTTGTGAAGTTGAAGTCACTGAACCGTTGGCAACATTGGTGATTTTTTTGTTGCCTGCATTAATGCCTGAAACCAGAACACTTGGGCCGCCAACAATGCTCAAACCTTGGTTGTTCAATAAACTGCTGCCAGCTTTCAACGAAGTCACATCTAAATTGTCAGCGGTTGCAACTTTATAGTCGCTGCTGCCGTCGGCATTCTTAGTTTCAGTCACCACCATATTTTTGCCTTGGCTTACCGTGGTTTTAGCCGCAGCCACCGCTTCATCAATGGTGTTTTTGCCTGTACCGCCAATATTGGAGGTACTGATATTGCCGGTGTTTGGATCAATAGCGGTATTGCCGCCAATCACATTCGCCACATTGTTTTGCGCGCTATACAGCTGGCTGCCATTCACAGCATCTTGCGAACTTGCAGAAACATTGCCATTGGCAACATTGGCAATTTTCTTGTTGCCTGCATCAATGCCAGAAGCTAAAACACTTGGGCCGCCAACAATGCTTAAACCATTGCTGTTAATTGCGGTATTGCCGGCTTTTAATGAAGTCACATCTAAATTGTCAGACGTTGCAACTTCATAGTTGGTGCTGCCATCTGCATTTTGAGTGGCTTTCACTTCCATGTTCTTGCCTTGGCTGACCGTGGTTTTGGCTGCAGCTACGGCTTCAGAAATGGTGTTTTTGCCTGTACCGCCAATATTCGACGCACTGATATTGCCGGTATTTGGATCAATGGATGTATTGCCGCCAATCACATTCGCCACATTGTTTTGCGCGCTATACAGCTGGCTGCCATTCACAGCATCTTTTGAACTTGCAGAAACATCGCCATTGGCAACATTGGCAATTTTCTTGTTGCCTGCATCAATGCCATTTACACCAACACTTGGCCCTGTGGCAATAGGGTTGCCGTTTGCATCTAATCCTACAAAGCTTAGACCGCTGTCATTTAATACCGTGCCGCCCGCAGTCACCGAAGTCACCTTCAAATCCGGGTTCAATGCAAAATCAATGGTATTGCCGGATTTGGTCACAGTGAGATTTTTCTCATCCGCAGCGGTACCAATATCAATCGTTGCGCCAGCAACAACCGCTGCGGTGTTTTGACCATTTGCAGTTAAACTAAAACCTTGCTCAAGATTGGCGATATTTTGATTTAAGATCTGATCAATACGCGAATCTACCGCATAAAGCTGGCTGCCATTCACCGCATCACTCGAAGTTGCAGTCACATCGCCATTGGCAACATTGCTAATTTTCTTATTGCCTGCATTGATGCCTGAAGCTAAAACACTTGGGCCGCCTGTAATACTTAAACCATTATTATTAATGAGTGTATTGCCGGCTTTCAGAGATGTCACATCCAAATTATCCGCTGTCGCGACTTGATAATTGCTGCTGCCATCGGCATTTTTCGTTTCTTTAACCGTAATGTTTTTGCCTTCAGTCACAGTCGTTTTGGCTGCAGCAACCGCTTCAGAAATGGTGTTTTTACCCGTACCGCCAATATTTGCAGCAGTCACTGCCCCAGTATTTGGATCAATTACCGTGCTTCCGCCAATCAGGCTGGCCACATTATTCTGCGCGCCGTAAAGCTGACTGCCATTGACTGCATCTTTTGAGGCTGCTGAAATGCTGCCTGCGGCAACATCGCTGATCACTTTATTGCCGGCATTAATACCAGCTAAAGTAATACTTGGGCCATTGGCAATGGTTAAGCCGTTGTTGTTAATCAGCGTATTGCCTGCTTTCAAAGATTTAACATCTAAATCATCTGCAGTTGCCACGATGTAGTTGCTGCTGCCGTCCGTATTTTTTGTTTCTTTAACGGTAATGTTCTTGCCTTCTTCCACTGTGCTTTTCGCAGCAGCCACCGCTTCAGAAATGGTATTTTTACCTGTACCGCCAATATTGGAGGCGCTGATATTGCCTTTCGCATCGACAACAGCAGTGCCGCCAATCACATTCGCCACATTATTTTGCGCAGCATATAACTGGCTGCCATTCACCGCATCTTGCGATGTTGATGAAATCGCGCCCGCAGCGACACTGCTGATGACTTTATTGCCAGCGTCAATGCCCGCAGATGTCACACTTGGACCGCCGTTGGCAATGCTTAAGCCATTGCTGGTTAAAATGCTGTCACCTACGGTTAAGCCTTGCGCATTTAAAGTATTGCCGCCTGCCGTAATGCTGTTGGCGACATTAATGTCATCACCCAAACGAATTTGAACTTGGCCATTCGCAACCAGCGTCTCAATATTTGAATCTGCGCCCACCACGTCAACGGCTTCACCCAAAGCTTTTTGAACCGTTCTGCCGTCTTGCGCTTTTAATGCAAAGCCTTTATTGGCTGTATCTAAAGCAGTTTGTGCTTTGTTATCTGTTTTAAATAACTGACTGCCATTGACCGCATCTTTAGAAGTTGCATTCACATCTCCGGCTAAAACATTTTTAATTTTTGTATCGCCTGCATTAATGCCCGATACAGTAATGCTTGGTCCCATGAGATCGCCAGTCGCATTGACAAATTGTAAGCCGTTATCACTAAGCTTAGTTGCGCCTGTCGTAACAGAATCTAAGGCCAAGTCTTTATTCAAACTAAAATCAATCGTTGTACCAATACGCGATACATTTAAATTCTTTTCAGTTGCATCTGTACCAATATCAAGGATGGCACCTTCACCAACCAACGACGGCGCATCCCCATTGCTTGCAACAGAGAATTTTGCTTGTACACCAGTTAGTGCCTTTGTGATCACATTATCAACGCTTTGCTGAACAGCATAAAGTTGACTGCCATTCACGGCATCGGAAGATTGAGCGCTTAAATCCCCTTTAGCAACTTGGGTTATTTTATAGTCGCCAGCATTAATCCCTGTAGCTGTAATACTTGGACCTGCAGGCGCACCTGCCGCAGTAATAAAACTTAAACCATTTTGGTTAAGGACCGTATTGCCTGCTGTGATGCTGTCTACAGTAATGTCTTTCGCTAAAGCTAGCTGTACACCATCACTTGTAGTCGTGCTGGTGACATTACTGTCACCCTTCACATTAATTGTGTTACCTAGTTGGTAATTATTATTTGTTTTGCCATCACCAAAATTAATGCCTTTGTTTGCTGTTGCTTGCGCAGCGTCCGCTGCAGTTTGCGCATTCGTTACATTTTGGTTAGTTTGATAAAGCTGGCTGCCATTCACTGCATCTTTTGATGATGCAGATACATCACCTTTGGCCACATTGCTAATTTTCTGATTACCCGCATTAATGCCCGATGCAAGAACACTTGGACCGCCAGCAATGGTCAAGCCATTGTTATTAATAGTGGTATTGCCAGCTATTAAAGACGTAACATCTAAATTGTCATCTGTAGAAACTGCATAGTTAGTGCTGCCATCAGTATTTTTAGTTTCTTTAACAGTAATATTTTTACCATTGCTGACCGTCGTTTTTGCTGCTGCTACAGCTTCAGAAATAGTGTTTTTACCTGTACCGCCAATATTAGACGTACTGATATTGCCTGTATTTGGATCAATAGACGTACTGCCGCCAATCACGCTCGCAATATTATTTTGCGCGCTATACAGTTGACTGCCATTCACGGCATCTTTTGAAGCAGCGCTGATATCACCATTGGCGACATTGGTCACTTTTTTGCTGCCTGCATCAATACCGGAAGCCAGTACACTTGGACCGCCAGCAATGGTTAGGCCGCTATTATTTAAAACATTGTTTCCAGCGGCAATACTGTCTACAGTAATGTCTTTCGCTAAAGCCAGCTGTACGCCATCACTTGTAGTCGTGCTGGTGACATTGCTGTCACCCTTCACATTTATTGTTTCACCCAGCGCATAGTTATTATTTGTTTTGCCATCACCAAAGCTAATGCCTTTATTTGCTGTTGCTTGCGCAGCATCCGCAGCTGTTTGCGCATTCGTTACATTTTGGTTGGTTTGATAAAGCTGGCTGCCATTTACTGCATCTTTTGAAGCAGCGATGATATCACCATTGGCGACATTGGTCACTTTTTTGCTGCCTGCATCAATACCGGAAGCCAGTACACTCGGGCCGCCAGCAATCGCTAGACCATTATTGTTCAGCGTGGCATTGCCAGCTGTTACAGACGTTACATTTAAATCATCTGCTGTTGCAACTTCATAATTGCTGCTGCCGTCAGTATTTTTAGTTTCTTTAACGGTAATATTTTTACCATTGCTGACTGTCGTTTTCGCTAGAGCAGCCGCTTTTTTCAGCTGTGAAACATTGACTGCATCTGTATCTGCAGAACCTGCACTTACCCCCGTAATACGGCGGTCCCCGATATTCATTTCGCCTTTAGCCGTGCCTCCGACCAAATAGGCTTGATTTGACAAAGTTTGACTGTTTGCAATTGATCCGGAACCCATAGCAATAGAATTTTTATTATTTGCTACCGCGCCATTACCAATCGCAATCGAATTGATGGCTGCTTTATCGACAATTGAGTTTGTACCCAACGCAATACTTTGATCTGCTTGCGCTTTAGAAATTGCGCCAATGGCCAGCGCGCCGCCGCCAGCAGCATTCGCAAATACCCCCAATGCAGTGCTTGCAACACCAGAAGATGTTGCCGTCATGCCAACGGCTGTAGAGAAGTTGCCTTCCGAATATGCCTGTACCCCCAACGCCACTGAACCATGGCCTTTTGATTCTGTTGAACGGTACTCTTTCGCTTTTAAACGCACACCGGTCAAGGCTTCATAAGAATCATTGACTGCTTTGTTTTCAGCCATACGGTCAATATCATCACCGCCAATTGCAATCGATGAATTGCCTGATGAAATGACATTTGCACCCAATGCAATCGATTGGTCACCTGATGCTTTTGTAATATTGCCAATCGCAATCGATTGATTCGCACCAGTCACACTGCTTGCTGTAGTTGCATCGGTGCCAATTGCAATTGAATTGTTCACTACAGCTTTGCCGCCGCCAATTTCATATGAAGCTGCTAACACTTCAGATGAACATAGAATGCCGCCGATTGCTAAAGGCAATGCAAGCAGCTTGAGTGTTTTCGATTTTGTTTTCGAATGACCTTTGGCTAATTCAGAAACAGCAACCCACGTACCTAGAGTTACATTCCACACAACTTTATAGACTTTATTCATCTAAATCTGGCTCTCTTTTCAATGAATTTATGCGTTTTAATTTCGATGATTTAACACACAAAAACATAACAAATTACGTGCATAAAAATATGTTTGATCTATTTTATTTTAATCTGTTTTTTCATAAAACATGAATAATATACAAAAAATAACCACCACTCTCATCATAAAGTCATGTTTAATATGATTTTATTCAAAATATCTAAATAAATTAGTTTTACTATTTAGTAAAATGAAAGAATTTCGCTTTTTACAAAAATAAATCATTAAATATTTTTAAACAGTCACTTTTATTTATTTAAAAAAACTAAATTCTTATATATTTTTTATATTAATTAACAAATTTGGGCTGACAAAGGTTTTTTGAACCATGTTTGATATAATCAACTTTTAATTTTTTAGGCATACATGTGAAAATCGTCTTTGCGGGTACACCTGAATTTGCAGCTGAAGCACTGGCTGCGCTGATCAATACAGATCACGAAATTATCGCGGTCTATACTCAGCCTGACCGCAAAGCTGGACGCGGACAGAAGCTGACAGCATCTGCTGTCAAGCAATTAGCCCTCGAACACAATTTGCCGGTTTATCAGCCCTTGCACTTCAAAGCGTCAACTGAAGAAGGCTTGGCTGCGCAAAAACAATTAGCTGAATTGAATGCCGATGTCATGGTTGTGGCTGCTTATGGCCTGATCCTGCCTCAAGCGGTTCTGGATACGCCTCAATACGGCTGCCTGAATATTCATGGCTCATTATTGCCCCGCTGGCGCGGCGCCGCGCCCATTCAGCGCGCGATTGCAGCGGGAGATGCAGAAACAGGCGTAACCATCATGAAAATGGCGGCAGGCCTGGATACCGGCGACATGATGTATAAAACCATTTGCCCAATAGACGCAACCGACACGTCAGCCAGCCTGCAAGATAAATTAGCGCGTCAAGGCGCAGAGGCAATCGTTGCTGTTCTCGAGTCTGAAGAAAAGCTTAAGCATTACTTGGACACCCGTGAAGTTCAGGACGAATCACTCACGGTCTATGCGCATAAATTGTCTAAAGCGGAAGCAAAAATTGACTGGTCGCTGGATGCGGTCAGCATTGACCGCAATATCCGCGCATTTAACCCATGGCCTGTAGCCTTTATCCCGCTGGACGAAAGCAATAATCTGCGTGTTTGGGGTTCAATGCTGTCTGAGCAAAATGCTGCCGGAAAGGCGCCAGGCGCTATTCTCTGTTTAGACAGCCTTGGCGTTCATGTGGCTTGCGGCAACGAAAAGGCCGTTTGCCTCACCAGCCTGCAATGGCCCGGCGGTAAAGCGTTAAATCCAGTTCAAATTAATCAAACTCAAAAACTATCAGCAGGAAATACATTCGCATGAGCCAAATTCAATCGTCTGCAAAAAATTTGAATTTGCGTGCGCAAGTCGTTAAGACATTACTGGCCGTACAAAATGGGCAATCTTTAACATCTGTCTTAAACCAGCATCTCAATATTGTTTCTGAACGTGACCGCGGCTTGTATCATGAGCTCAGCTTAGGCTGCTTGCGCCAGTGGTATTCCTTAAAAGCCATTACCCTGCCCCTGCTCACTAAGCCTTTAGACAATGAAGCCTTAGAAAGCTGTTTATATTTAGGTTTATATCAGCTTTTATGCACGCGCATTCCTGCACATGCAGCAATTTCTGAAACCGTCAACGCGGTCAAGCAATTAGGCTTTGAGCCGATGAGCGGATTGGTCAATGCCATTCTGCGCCGTGTTTCACGTGAAACAGAGGAATTTCAAACGGCCTTGGGAAATAGCCATGGCCTGCCAAGCTGGCTGTTCAAGCGCCTGAAAAAAGACTGGCCAGAACAGCTGACGGAACTCTGTCAGAATCTGAAGCAGACTGCACCGCTGACCCTGCGCGTCAATCAGCGTCAAATCAGCCGTGATGAATATCTTGAAATTTTAGATGAAGAACAGATCGGCGCGCATGCATGTGATCTTTCAGATGCCGGCATTGTCCTTGAGCAAACAGGCAATATTACTCAACTGCCGGGTTTTGAAGAAGGCGGTTTTTCAGTTCAGGATGAGCATGCGCAATTGTGCGCCATGCTGCTGCCCAACCTTGATGACAAAATTGTCGTAGATGCCTGCGCTGCACCAGGCGGTAAAACCGCGCATATTTTAGAACGCTTCCAGCCTAAAAAATTGATTGCGCTGGACCATGACGCCAAACGCTTGCTGCGTGTTTCAGAAAACTTAGAGCGCCTGGAATTAAGCGCGCAGGCGGATGTCGAAATTATCACTGCGGATGCAGCCAAATGGACTGCGCCAGAACCTGTAGACTGCATTGTGCTGGATGCGCCATGTTCCGCCATTGGCGTCATGCGCCGCCATCCGGATATCCGTTTGCTGCGCCAGTCGGCCGATATTCAGCAAACTACAGATTTGCAAAAGCAGATTTTGAACCACATGTGGGGGCAATTGAAAGTCGGCGGAACACTGCTGTATATCACATGCTCTATTTTAAAAATTGAGAATGAACAGCAAATGGTGAATTTCTTTGCTGAACATGCAGATGCCAAAGAAATTAAAATTGAAGAAAATTGGGGGCTGGCGCAAATCCACGGCCGTCAACTCTTGCCTGAGAACGGTTTTGGAGACGGTTTCTATTATTGCCGAATCCAGAAAACCGCTTAACTTTCCTTGACGCTCTCCCCCGCTGAAAAGCAGAAGCTGAGCAAGCGCGGATAAAAAAAGCAGGCTGTAAAGCCTGCTTTTTTTTGGGGATGATTATTAAAGCGTGTGCTGGTCCTTCACATCTTCCAACACATCATCCAGCTCTTCCGGGTTCTTCATTAAGTGCAGAATGGACAACGCCAATCCGCCCCATAAAAACACCATGGAAATCACCATCATCACAATTGCGGAAGTATTCATCTTAACGCTCCTCACGGTCTTTCATTTGCGCCAAAATAAGAGCAACCACGGCACAGAACATCACACAGCCCCAGCCAAATATCCATTGAAGGCTGGCGCTGTAATCACCATAGCCTTTCATCAGCAGGTGGTAAACCGTCATGGCCAGCGTCACCAGCAGAATCAGTGACGTGATTACCGTTAAAGTGAAATCCCAGCCCTTGCCCAATTTTACCGTAGAAATGGCATTCACATGATTTTTAATTTCCAGCAGCGCCGAACGCTTAAACCAGGCAATGCAGACAATGGACAGCAAAGCGCCGCCAATAATGCCGATGTTATTGATGAAATGATCAATAATATCCACCAGCTTAATTGAGTTCACACTGGAAAACAGCGCAATAGAAACCACTGCGCTTCCGCCGCCAACAATTGTTACCGCTTTTTTACGGCCCCACTTCAGCTTATCCATCATGGCGGCAATTGGAACTTCCAAAATACTGACCATTGATGAAATGCCCGCGACAAAAAGCGAAGTGAAGAATAAAAAGCCAAAGAGGTCTGAACCAGAACCCATGCTGGAAATAATTTTAGGAAAGGCAATAAAAGCTAAGCCAATTCCGCCGCTGACCACATCCTGAACATTCGAATTTGCGGTATAGGCCATAAAGCCCAGCGCGGCAAAGATACCGATGCCCGCTAATATTTCAGTCGATGCATTTGCAAAACCAACGATTAAGCCTGAACCAGTCAAATTGGTTTTCGGCTTTAAATAAGATGCATAGGTCACCATAATCCCGAAGCCTACAGACAGCGAGAAGAAGGTATGGCCATAGGCCGCCAGCCAGACTTTATAATCCATCATGGCGGCCCAGTTCGGCGTAAAGAAAGCATTTAAGCCCGCTGCAGCGCCTGGCAAGCGCAATGCCTGAATGACTAAGACTGTAAACAGCACAAATAATAACGGCATGAAAATTTTATTTGAAAGCTCGACGCCTTTTTTCACGCCGCCGTATAAAATCACCAGTGTCAGCGCCCAAATGCCTGCCAATGGCCAAAAGATATGGCTGACAAATCTGGGATCAAAGCCGGCTGCATCACTGGTCTGCAAATAGGTCTTAAAAAAGAAGCCTTCAGGATCATGGCCCCACATTTGGCCAATCGAGAAATACACATAGCTGCCGGCCCAAGTCAGCACGCTGGCATAGTACAGGCCAATAATGATGCACACACAGACTTGCCACCAGCCCAGAGTCTCGCCTCCGCGGAACAGCTTGCGGTATGCTTTTGGAGGCGAACCGCTGCTTTTATGGCCAACCGCGTAATCTAAGAATAAAAGCGGTAAGCCGGCAGTAATTAAAGCAATTAAATATGGAATTAAAAATGCGCCGCCGCCATTTTCATAAGCAACATAAGGGAAACGCCAAATGTTGCCAAGCCCTACCGCAGATCCGACGGCTGCAATAATAAAGCCCGATCGTGACGTCCAGTTTTCACGAGTATCTGTCATAAAATATCAACCTTAGGCTCCTTTTGATGCTGCTTTTTTATCGATTATTCGCAAGCCGCAAAAGTGCCATTAAAAAAATAATTCTGTGTGTCTGAACATAGCGCGCCGCCTTTTGAGCGGTATCAGCTAATTGCAAACAGGAAAATTCTGCTAAATCTTGCTTAAAGTTCTTTACAGATATTGACCTTTATATGAACTAAACAATACCGTCTTTTAAGCAAATTTTCTGTAATTTGTGGCTGAAATATTCACTTTTCATAATATATTTCTATTCATTTGAACAAATTATCAGCTTATTTTTTATACATTATTATTCATAAATAAACAAACTTTTTGGAATGCATTTGCCGCCTGAATCAATGCGTCTTTAAACCGCGCGGCTAACCGGCATTCAGCACATCATCAAACCGCTTTTTCAGCTCTTTTATATAAATCCCAAGCGATTTTTTCACCATTCATCAAATGCCGCTCTGCATCAGCCTAGTTTCAGCATATCCGTCTGCCCTTTTAGCGCATTATTCATGTGATTTCCTTCATTTTTTATAAGTAAAGCACAGTCCTAACGCTTTAATAGCATTTTTTTTAAAACAACCGGACTTCAGATTTTCTTTTCGCAGGGGCACATTCAAGCTATGATGCGCGTGGAATATGGGCACTTTTCAGCCGCCTCAAACTTTTAAGATTATTTTTCATAGATGGGATGCAACATGAAAGCTTTAAAACTCCTTTGCGCCATTCTGGGCATAACGGCGCTGCATAGCGCGCATGCTGATTTTATTGGACTCAAAGGCAGCATTGATTACTGGCAATACAATGCGGATCTGAGCCATCCGCAGCACAATCCCTCTCAGTCTGAACTGGATGATGACCGCGGGCTTGCTTTCTCTGCAGCCATTGAACATCCTGTACCCTTTTTGCCCAATGTCAAAATTAAGCATATTAATCTGCAGGCAGAAAGCGCAGAAAGCTTTTCTGATGTTCAGCGCAACCAGCTCGATATTAATTACTCAGACTTTATTCTGTATTACGAAATCTTGGACAATATTATCAATGCAGATGTCGGCGCAGGTGTGAAAAGCATTGAGGGTGATATTCGCCATAATTACACTTCAACGCAAGATATCAGTGAAACCCTGCCTATGCTGTACGCGCAGGCAGGCGTAAAATTGCCTTTGACTGGATTTAGCGCTAATGCTGAAGTCAGCGTAGCCGGATTGAATCATGAGCAAGTCACGGATGCTCAGGCTGAACTGAAATATAATTTTATTGATTCTGCTTTAGTCGATGTCGGCGCAAAAATCGGTTACCGCATACTGGATATTCAATTGAAGAAAGATTCAGATGACGAAGCTAAACTGAAATTTAAAGGCCCATATTTAGGCGTAGAAGCGCATTTTTAAATGCATTGCCATGTACGCAATCGCTTACAAGCGCTGACGAAAAGCAGTGCTATACAGCCATGCTGAATTCAAATATATTGAGATCATACAGAGACAGGATGTCTCAAAAGAACAAAATGAAAAGAATAAAATTAAAGAAAGCAGGAAGCTTAGACCGAACAGGAGTTCAGTCGAAAACTGATACGAAAAAGCCCTTGGCAGGATACCAAGGGTTTTTTTCTTTGCAACCTGATTCTTTTAAGCGTAAAAAAGGCCCCGATAATCTGAGCCTTTTAATCAAGCATGAAATTAACCCAATGAACGCTGTGCCTTTAAGGCCTTTTTAGACGAAGCTGCGGCTTGAATCTCTTCAACGTCTGTTTCGCTTTTACGGATAAAGAATACCGCAACAGCCGCAATCACCACAGGAATACCGACGGCCATAAAGTTGACTTGATGCGGAAATTCTTTAGACAATAGAATACCGATCAAAATAGGCCCGACAATCGCCCCCGTACGGCCAACTGCGGATGCCCAGCCGATTCCTGTTGAACGCACAGATAATGGATAATATTGCGCCACATAACTGTACAGCAAAATTTGTGAGCCAATGGCAGAAGCGCCTGCAACGGCAACCAGGAAATAAAGAACCGGCTGCGGCGAGTTGAAGCCCAGCAGCGACAATGCAACCGCCCCTGCTAAACATAAGCTGATAATCACCGGCTTTAAGTGGAATCTATCTGCCAGAATACCGCCGCCGACAGTCCCGATCACTGCACCAATATTCATCGCCAGCAGAAACATTAAGCTGCTGCCCATCGAATAGCCTGCCGCCATCATCAATTTAGGCAGCCAGCTGCCTAACGCATAGAGCGTCAATAAGCACATAAAGAAGCAAAGCCAGAATAAAGCTGTACCGATACCCCGGCCTTGCTGATACAGCGCCTTAACTGTTGTTCCGCCTGGCACAGTCACTTCCGACAGTTCAAGCTGTGTATCGGCACTCAAAGGCTGCTCAGGAGAAATCTTTTTCAGAATTTGACGCGCTTCATCATGACGCTTGACCTTGACTAAAAAAGTCACTGATTCAGGCAAAAATTTCCATGCAAATGGCAATAGCAGCAGCGGAAAGCCCGCAATAAAGAACATGATCGGCCAGCCAAAGCTTGGGGTAAACCATGATCCAAACAGCGCTGCCATAATTCCCCCCATGGCATAGCCGCTGAACATGGTTGTCACCAGCGTACTGCGCAGCTTTTTCGGCGCATATTCCGAAGTGAGCGCTACAAGGTTAGGAAGCACACCGCCGATGCCTAAACCGGCTAAAAATCGCAATGCGCCAAATTCAGTTGGGTTCGATGCAAAGCCGCCCGCAAAAGTAAAACCGCTGAATAAGAATACGCAAATCATAATGACCTTTTTACGGCCAATCTTATCTGCCAGCGTGCCAAACAGCATCGCGCCAAACATCATGCCAGCCAATGCCGTACTCGCCAGCATGCCCGCTTGAACTGTGGTTAGCCCCCAATCTTTCATCAACAGCGGCAAAGCCACGCCATTAATCGCTAAATCATAGCCATCAAATAAAATTAAAATTAAGCACCAAAGCATGATGCTTAAATGCGATTTTGTAAATTTTGCATTATCTATGGCATTATTCACATTCATTGTGTTTGCCGACATGAGACCTCACCTCCAATTGTGAGATTAATTTCGGTTTACAATGCGGTTTTGAATGGTTTTTGTCCAAAATTTCAAAGGTATCACCCCATACCTTAAAAATATCAAAATCATAATTGGTAATAAAATGTCAGAAAAAGCTATGGAGAATAAAAATATTTATTTGATACTTAAGCGATGAACCATGGGTCTAGTTTTATTTTTAATAAAAATCAATGTGTTAATGATATAAATTCAACAATCAGACAATAGATGATTTGATATAAAAATTGGCAGTTTTAACCAGATAATCTATAAAAAATTATGAAGGCCTGAGCCTATAGCCGCATTTATCCCTTAAATGGCAAAAAGAATCAGACTAAATCATAATAAAACTCAGAATAAAATGATGTCTGGAGCAATAAAAATACGCTGCATATCTTAAGAAGATCAATATCAGGGCTTCAGACTGCGTTCAAGGCTCTCCGCGGGCAACTATTTCCTATTTTTTTATTTCGCATAAAAAAACACCCCTAACTGCTTGAGTTAGGGGTGTTTTAGAATAATGAGCTGGCGATGACTTACTCTCACATGGGTAACCCCACACTACCATCAGCGCTAAGAGGTTTCACTTCTGAGTTCGGGAAGGGATCAGGTGGTTCACTCTTGCTATTGTCGCCAGC
>NZ_JAGFEU010000005.1:0-240277 GCF_039655955.1 Acinetobacter sp. CWB-B33 | reverse complement strand
TGATTCCGCTGGAGCAATTTTGGTCGCTGATGATGTGGGTAATATCATTTGGCGAGTATCACCAGCAAAGTAGAAACACTCTAATAACTATCCTATATGTACGGCTGCTTGAACAGCAGAAGTGCTTGGCGGCTTTAAAGCGGGCACTGAAGAATATTTCGGATACCGTTATGCACGTGATAACGAATTGAAATCTGCAGATCAGTGTGATGATGAGAAGAATGATCCGCAGATGAAGATTAATTTAAAGTTTATAAAAGGGTGTGAGGCCTTTTTTAAGAAAGAAATTACCCACGGATAGTGGGTAATTTCTTATAACAGCAATTATTTTAAACGGATGTTTCTACTAAATAAATTTGGATATTAATTGGGCATTGGTCTTCCAATTTTGATTTTTGTTTTATTAACTTCAATCCATCCGTTATTAATACCCAATATTGCTTCTCTAAGATTGTTAAATCCATAATTTTTCACGCTTAAGTCAGGCTCTTTAGCAGTGATAAACTTCATAACATTATCAATTTCAGCCCATTCATTACTGCTAGAATTAGATATTGCTCTATGAACTAATTTTACAAAAGTCCCAAAACTAAGTTTTCTTAAGAAGAGTTGGCTTCCTATTAATTTTGTTTCAAATAATCCTGATGCTTGGATCAGACCAGATAATTTTGCACATCCATAATTTCTTGTATCAAAATCTGGTTTTACAGTTGAAATATAGGTGCCTACATTCCCTAAATAAGCCCATCCACTATCATCAGCATTATCTTTGACAGCTTTGTAAATTAAATTTAATGTTTGTTTATCTAAATCACTAATATTATTCTGATTTTTAATGTGAGATGAAGTCACTTCGATTTTTTTCTCATTTACTAAATTATCAGTAACTAAATTTTCAATAAAAATAAATTTATCACATGCCTTTTTAAATGCGTCAGGTGTAGATTTTTTGCCAAAACCATAAACATTTAATCCACTTTCTCTAATTCTTGATGCTAATGGAGTAAAGTCACTGTCACTTGATACAATACAAAATCCATCTAATGAACCGCTATATAAAAGATCCATTGCATCAATAATCAGAATCATATCAGTCGCATCTTTTCCAGCTGTATATGCAAACTGTTGAACAGGTGTTATTGCATTTAATAAAAGAATGTCTCTCCAGTTCTTTAAACTGTCATTACTCCAATCCCCATAGACTCTTTTTACACTAGCTATTCCATATTTTGCTACTTCTTCAAGAATTGGGCCAATAGATGATATTGATGAATTATCTGCATCAATCAAGATAGCTAATTTTTGCATGTTTTAAGTTGTTGAAAAATTGAGTTAATGTTATTTTTATATTGTACTTAAAGGTATGTTATGTCAAAGTATTTAAATTATTTCCTAAAAAATAATACATCTTATGCGAAAAACCTGAAATTTATTTATAATAGTCAATATCTTATTCGAAGCAATGATGGGGCTTAGCATACTATCATGGTTTGTTTATACTTATCGCTTCTACTGCAGGTAAAGTATAGTGCAATAGTAAAAGCCCATCAACTAAAGGCTTTCAGCTTATGGTTTTAAATATTTAATAATTGCAGAATTCAGTTTGTCAAATGAACTTGTAAACTCTACCAATAACTCAGAATACGTAAAACTTTTTTCTTTATTATTAATTTTTAAAGGTGAATTTTGGGCTACAATATTTATAATCTGCTTATAGTTAGTTAGTTGTGATTGATTCATTTGATGTTCTTCAGCATGAAACGCTATATAGGGGGAGTAATCATTAGAATTGATAATCTGTTTAATATATATATTGTAAACTTGTTCATTCATCAAACATAAAAAAGTAAGGGTTTCCTGAAAATCGCTATAATTTAATTTGAATTTACTTTCTGGAATTATTTCACCAATTAAACTTGATAGATAGTGAGAAAGCTTATCCTTTTCTGAAATATTTAAGAAATCTACCCTATCCAAATATAAAAAAGAATACTTTTTATTTTTAGTATAATTTTCATACATGTACAGTATTTGACTGCTTTGTGAAAAAATAGATTGGTAAATATTAAAAATAGAGGTAGCAAGCTTATCTATATATTCTTTTTCCAATTCATACTTTTTCTGTTCCCTCCAATCATTAAAGAGATATGCAGCAATAATTGCAGCCCATAAAGTAGCAATACCACCAAAATAAGCACCCAAGGTATTGAGTGCATTTTGTCCACTATCTAATGAACCCGCATACTGGAAAAATATCCAAAATGAGGAAAGGGTAAAAATCAAAGAAATCATTATGCCTCCAGTAACACTAAAAACAATTGGTTTCATTTTCAACTTTACACCCCACTCAAAAAAACAAAATTAGTTTTCAATCCTAAAGCCCAGCCGTTTTCTTTATAAAAAGGCGTTCCACTTTTCACAGTGTGTTCAATATAGAAGTAGAGCCAAGTTTTCATTTATTCTTTCCACCCATCAACAAGATCAGCCCAGTCTTGTAGCATTTTCCTACGATCGCCAAGCCACTTTGCATGATTATACGTTGCCCTTGTTTTATTTTCTTCAGCATGTGCCAGCTGCTTGTTGATCCAATCGGGCTTGTATCCTTTTTCATTCAAAAGGGTGGAAGCGGTTGCACGGAAATCGTGTGTGGTTACTTCTGGCAAGCCAATAAAAACCAGTGCTCTATTTAGTGTAGTTCTGGCAAGCATTGCGTCTTTCTTAAATGGTGCAGAAAAAACAAAAGTTTGGTTTTGAGAGATTTCATACTGTTCTTTCAATAAAGCGCATAACTGATCAGAAATTGGAACCAGATGAATATGGTTCTTTTTGTTACTTCTTTCCTGTTTGCGTCGTCTTGAAGCCTTGGGGAACTCAATCACCTTTTCGTTAAAATCAACGAAAGACCACTGCATGCGTCGAATCTCAGATGCACGTAGCATAGAGTACATCATAGCAAGGCAGGCATTTCTTACTGTTGTGGTACCGCCGTAAAGTTCTAGCCGCGTTCTAAGCTTTATACGCTCATCTTTCTCCAAAGGTCGCGCATGCTCAATTTCTGGTGACTCTATAGCACTCCTAACTGCATACGTGGGGTCATTGTCAGCTCTAAGGGTAACAATGGCGTATTTCATCACCAGGCTAATAAATCTCCGATTCTGGTTTGCTGCTGCCTCTCCTGTACCGTAATGGCTTAGTTTTTTCACCCTAACCATAGTGTCTTTCATGATAGTGAGCACGTCAGAAGAATTAACATCCTTCACTGGCTTGTGACCGATAACCTTGTATATATCTTTTTCCATCGATCGCTTGTACTGATTTACATAGTCTTTGCTTTTATATTTCATCTGCTCTAAAGCATATTCCTCAGCCACAGCTTTAAAAGTGTTGGTTGTAGCAGTAATGGCTTCAATTTTCTTTTTCTTCTTATCATCTACAGGATTAATATCGTCCTTCAATAGCACTTTGGACTCATCTTTCTTTTTGCGAGCTTCAGCAAGTGAAACGATAGGGTATTCACCAAAACTTACTGTTCCTTCTTTGCCATTCAGGGTGTATTTGAAACGCCATATTTTCTTGCCAGAAGGTCTTACTTCAATGTATAACCTTTCTGCATCAAGCACTCTGTACATTTTCTCTTTAGGCTTTAAAGATTTTATCTTGGTATCTGAGAGCATTAAGTTACCCGTTTAATTAAATAAGTTACCCGCCACAGTACCCGTTTTATTAACAGATTAGTGCGAACCAATACCGACTAAAATAGATTAAAGATTTAGATAAATAAAGGGGTGTAAAGGAATTTTCAGACTAATGTAGATTGAAGTAGATTATAGTGAATATTTTAATTGCCAACGATGATGGTGTTTTTGCGCCAGGTATCCAAGCTTTAGCCAATGCGCTGCGCCCTTTAGGCCGCGTTGTCATTGTTGCGCCGGAAGCAGAGCGCAGTGGTTTTTCCAGCGCATTAACTTTAGACCGTCCACTGCGTCCTATCCAAATTGCCACAGATACTTGGGCTGTGAATGGCACGCCGGCGGACTGCGTTTATTTATCCATGAACGGCTTATTTGATTTTGAATTTGATCTTGTGGTCAGCGGCATTAACAGCGGTGCGAATCTAGGAGATGATGTCCTGTATTCAGGGACTGTTGGGGCTGCTTTTGAAGGGCGCTTAATGAAACAGCCGGCCATTGCGGTATCTCTTGCAGGGCCAAATGTCCGTTCATATGAAACGCCTGAAGGTTTTGCAGTGGCAGCAAAGTGGGTGCATGACTTTATTGCCGCGGGCTTGCCTGCACTGCCCGCACGTCATATTCTAAATATTAATATTCCAGATAGCCGCGAATTAAGAGGCGCAAAAATTACGTATCAGGGCCGCCGCCGCCAGTCAAAACCCATTACCAGTCATGTTGATCCGCGTGGCCGCCAAGTCTACTGGATAGGCCTATCCGGTGAAGCTGTTGCTGAACCCCAGAAAGGCTTAACCGATATTGAATCTGATTTTTTTGCGGTTGCAAATGGTTACGTCAGCATTACGCCAATCCAAATGGATGCAACAAATTATGAAATTTTGAATAACTTGCACATACAATTGACTAAAAATGCGTAAGTAGTGTTATAACTTTGTGAAAATGCTGATGATGCAGCTTTTTTGTTGGCAAATTTTGCTAATCTTAGCGAAATTACAGCATTCCATTTATCGTGTAGAGAGGAAGATAATGTCCCTGGCGTCACAATATCACTTAAAAGCAGCTCCAGCAGCTTTCATCAAGTCATTGGTTTTTTCCTTGGCGGCTGTTTCGACCGTTATATTGAGTGGTTGTGCATCTAAACCGCAAGTCAGCAATGCAACACGCTATGCGGCAGCGCCGGATTTTTATACCGTGCGTTCAGGGGATACGCTGAGCGGCATCGCTGGGCGCTATGGCTTAAGCTATGTCAGTGTAGCTGAAATGAATGATATTGCGCCTCCATACAGAATTTATGTCGGACAGTCGATTCGCTTAAAAAATTCTGCTTCGCGCCGTGCGGCATCTACACAGGCAATGACACAGTCAGCGCCAATTCAGCGTCAAACAGTTCCACTGCCGCAAAATACTGTGCCAGCAGCGCCAGCCGTCTCTGCGCAAACCCAGACAGCACCGGCCGTGAGCGCGCAAAGCTCTTCTTTGCGCTGGGTTAAGCCCTCAAATGGATCTGTAATTGCGAAATTTAACTTAGCATCCAATGTGAAAGGCGTCCGCTTTGGCGGCAAAGCAGGCGATCCAATTTATGCTGCAGCAGATGGCCAGGTTGTTTATGCCGCTGATGGATTAAAAGAGTATGGCAATCTGATTCTTTTGAAACACATTAACGGCTATATCACCGCTTATGCGCATAACAGCAAAATGATTGTGAAAAGCGGCGACAATGTTCAAGCCGGGCAGAAAATTGCTGAAATGGGATCAACTGGAGCATCCAGCACGATGCTTGAGTTTCAGGTCCGTTTAGATGGCAAGCCAGTGAATCCTGAGACGGTTCTTCCGCTTAACTGAATTTAAGTAATGCAAAACCTGAATATCCTCGTATAATGCAAGAAATTGCTTTTATTAAAATATGAGCATTTCATAAATTTGAGGGGAATTTATGTTAGATCAATTACGGGCAATGGGTGTCTTTGCTTGCGTTGTAGAGAAAAATTCTTTTAGTGGCGCGGCGCGGGAACTGGGCATTACAACCAGTGCAGTAAGCCAGCAGATCCGTTCTTTAGAGCTGGATATGGAAGTGGTTTTACTGCACCGTTCAACACGCAAATTAAGCTTGACCGAAGCTGGACAAGCATTTTTTTACAGCTGTCAAGAAATGCTGTCTGCTGCAGAACGCGGTAAAGTTCGAATTAATGAATTGCGCGATGATTTGGTTGGGGAACTTCGTATCGCGACGACGCCTGAACTTTGCGCGAATCATATCATTCCAGCGCTTTCGCAATGGATAGCTACGCATCGCGGCCTTTCAGTGAATTTTGAGGCTGACAATCAGTATATTGATCTTATTGATGGGCGCATTGATATTGCGTTGCGCATGAGTTCTCAAATTTATGATCAAAATCTTCACGCTGTGCCTTTGGCCCGGGTTGAGCAGATTTTGGTTGCATCGCCAAGTTTTATTAATCATTCAGCTTTGATTTCAAGGCCTGAAGATTTGGCTAATCATGATCTCGTCGCGCTGAATATTATGAAGAACCATCATTCTTTGGTGTTTGACAACAGTGTGACCGGTGAAAAAGTCAATATTGAAATGCCTTCAAGGCTGTCAACCAACAATGTGCTGGTTGCAAAATCTATGTGCATGCAAGGGCAAGGCATTGCTCGAATTCTATTTTTAGATGTGCAAAAGGATTTAATGAGCGGTTCTCTCATTGAAGTATTGCCTGAGTGGAAATTGCCGGCATTTACACTTTATGCCGTGGTTGCTAAACAAGAGCAGCAGCCCGCTAAAATCCAGCGCTGCCTAGATGCATTAAAGAAATATTTCAGCCAGTTGCCGGGTGGGCGTATCTACCAAGAAGCATCTTAAAAACAGAAAGTTTATTTAAAAAGCGTTTTAACCATGATTGCTTAAATAAATTTTAATGTGTGAATAAAAAAGCCGCTGATGCGGCTTTTTTATTCTTTTGGATTAGGTTAAATACGCTTTAATCATTGTGACAATACGTTCAATCAGCTGGTCTGCCTGTTCTTGAGTAATATTCAAGGCAGGCAATAAACGAATCACTGAACCCGCCGTAACATTGATAATCAAGTGATATTGATCACGGGCAATGTCAACCAATTCACCGCATGCCTTAGGCAGTTCAATACCAATCATTAGGCCAAAACCGCGAACCGTTACATTTTGTTCAGAGAGTTTTTCAGACAGCTGCTGCACAATATAGGCGCCTTTTTCAGCAGCATTGGCCACCAAGTTTTCTTTTTGAATGGTGTCAATCACGGTATAAACGACACGAGAACCCAGCGGTGTGCCGCTATAGGTAGAACCATGGTTGCCTGCAGTTAAAACGCCAACACCGCGGCCTTGGGTCATGACAGCGCCAATTGGGAAGCCATTGCCTAAGCCTTTTGCTGTCGTTAAAACATCCGGAATAATGCTAGTGTGCTGATATGCAAAGTATTTGCCTGTACGGCCGTTGCCTGTTTGCACTTCATCCAGCATCATCAGCCAGTTGTGCTGATTGCAGATTTGGCGGATTTCTTCTAAATAGCTGAAACCTTGAGGAGCAGTGTTTACGCCGCCTTCGCCTTGAATCGGCTCTACTAAAATTGCCACAATATCTGGGTGGTTAATTGCTGCTTCTTCAATGGCTTCGATATCGCCAAATGGAACGCGGATAAAGCCTTCAACCAGTGGCGCAAAACCTTCTTGAACTTTTTTATTGCCTGTAGCAGACAAAGTTGCCAGTGTGCGGCCATGGAAGGAGTGATCTGCAACAATAATTTTAGGATTGGCTACGCCTTGCATATGGCCAAACTTGCGCGCAATTTTAATTGCGCCTTCGTTGGATTCTGCACCAGAGTTTGAGAAAAATACTTCTTCCATGCCGGCTGCTTCTGCTAATTTTTGCGCAGCCGCTGTTTGCCAAGGCACTTCAAAAATGTTGCTGGTATGAATGAGTGTTGCCGCCTGATCTGCAATTGCTTCAGTAACTGCAGGATGCGCGTGGCCTAAGCCGCAAACAGCAATCCCTGTTAATGCATCAAAGTATTCTGTGCCGTCTTCTGTATAAAGATAAGAACCTCGGCCTCGGACAAAGCTGATCGGCTGACGGCCAAATACAGGCATCAAATGAGATGGTTGATCAGTTTGCACAGGGGCAAGGGTAATGTTGTTCATGACTAACTCTTATCTGTTAGGTGGATTGAAAAGTAATGCGGTTGGCACAATATATATAGATGCGCCAAGACGTTCTATATAAGCAAAAACTCCCCGAGATTTAAAGCCCGATCGTAAATAAAATTGGATTTATTGCTTTAGTCATACTGTTTTGCTCAGTTTTGGGTATAATGCGATGCAGATTTATTGAGGATATATCAATGACTGAACAAGCACGCGATACAGAAGCGTTAATTCGTGACCAAATTGCTAAACATGCAGTTCTGCTTTACATGAAAGGCACTCCACAATTTCCGCAGTGCGGTTTCTCTGCTCGTGCAGTAGAAGCACTCAGTCAAATTGGCCGTCCATTTGCATATGTAAATATCTTGGAAAATCCGGATATCCGCGCGACTTTGCCGCAAATTGCAAATTGGCCGACTTTCCCGCAATTGTGGATCAATGGCGAATTGATCGGCGGAAGCGACATTATGCTTGATATGTTCCAAAAAGGTGAATTGAAAACTTTGGTAGAACAGTACAGCCCAGCGCCTGAAGCTTAATTCAGACCGAATATAAAAAAAGCGCCTGTAACAGGCGCTTTTTTTACGGGCAGATATTTTAAGGCATCAATTTTGAGCAGACTGTTCTGCTTGCAATGCTTCCGCAGCGGCCTTTGCCAGCTCTAGCGCTTCTTTTTCAGCTTTGGCCTTTTTTTTCGCTTTTTTCTTCTTTTTGCTTTTTTTCTTTGGCGCTTCTTCAAGTTCCGCGCCATCTTCAATCGCTTGCCAGTATTCCAGCTGCGCCATAACAGCCGCGAAAATAGAATTTTTGCTGTAACGGCCTTTTTTGTCCAAGCTGCCGACGGGGCGCGCCATTAAAATCTCTAAGGCTTGATCTATGGTGTCAATGGCATGAATATGAAACTGACCATTTTTGACCGCCTCAATCACATCTTTGCGCAGCATTAAATGCTGCATATTTTGACGCGGAATGATTACGCCTTGTTTGCCGGTTAAGCCCTGCAGCTTGCAGGCATCGTAAAAGCCTTCAATTTTCGCATTGACGCCGCCAATCGGCTGGACTTGTCCCAGCTGGTTCATAGAGCCGGTAATGGCCCATGATTGATCAATGGGCAATTGGCTGATAGCGGAAATCAGTGCGGAAAGTTCAGCGACGGTTGCACTGTCGCCATCAACCTGACCATAGCTTTGCTCAAAGGCAAGCGCTGCTGAAAAATGCAAAATCTGTTCGCGGCCAAAATGCGCTTTGAGGAAGCTGGACATCAGCAGCACGCCTTTGGCATGCAAAGAGCCGCCCAATTCTACACTGCGTTCGATATCTAAAATATCGCCGCCGCCTTGATATACAGAAGCGGTCAGGCGGGAAGGCAGGCCGAATTCGACATCAGCATAGTGAATGACTGAAAGAGCATTGATTTGGCCAAGACGGTGGCCTTTGGTTTCAATCAATTGCGTGCCGCGGGATAAGTCCTGCCAGTACAGCTCACGCAAATAGCCTAAGCGGTATTTACGGTGATCCAGCGCCGTATTGATGTGCTGTTCAGTAACCATGCTGTCGCCCGCTTTGGCTGCATGATGATGCGCTTCACGGATCAGGTCACCTAAGGTGAGGGCGTGTAATGACAATGAACTTTGATCTTCCGCTTGACGGCTGGAGTCGGTTAAGAGCGCTGCCAATGCAGAACGGTCGAAAGGCAGCAGTTTATCCGCCTGCACATAGTCGGCAATCAGCTGCATATAGGCTTGTTCATTATTTTCATTGCGCTGCAGCGTATCGGTGAAATCGGCGCGGATTTTAAAAACACTGCCTAGCTCGGGTTCAAGCTCTAAAATCTCATAATAAATTTCAGGCTCTGCTAATAAGACTACCTTGATATCTAAAGGAATGGCTGCCGGTTCAATAGAAATACTGCCGGTTAAAGTCAGCATATGCTCTAAAGATGATAATTTCAGCTGACCTGATTTTAGGGCGCGTTTTAAGCCTTGCCATGCATAAGGCTGTTCCAGCAGCTGTTCAGCCTCCAGCATTAAAAAGCCGCCATTGGCTTTGTGCAGCGCGCCGGGGCGGATTAAGGTAAAGTCTGTGGTGATGGTGCCATTTTGGGTTAACTGTTCAACATGGCCCAGCAGGTTGTAATGTGTTGGAAAATCATCAAAGATTACCGGCGCGCCTGCATTCGGCTTGTGCGTAACGACAATGTTGGCTTGGTAGCGTGAAGGCACGCGGCTGAATACACCCGGGGTAAAATCATCTTCTTCCTGCTCTAAGACAATTTCCACGTTATTGATAATGTCTTCTGCATAATATTTCAGATAATTTTCCAGGCCTTCGACATCATTATATTTGTTTTGCATTAAATCAATGCGCGGTAAAACAACCTGTTTGGCGATATCGCGATTCAATAGCTGCACCTGATCGCGGGCGTCATCTTCCAGATCGCCTAAATGCAAGCCAAGCCGTTCCAGCTTTTTGTTCATGTAGCGGATATTGGATGCGATGGCCGCACGGTCTTTGTTGTTTAAGGCGTTGATTTCATCTTTAGACATTTCTTGAATTTTATTGTCTTTCAGATGCACAGGAACAAAGCAATGCTCATCATCTTGTGAAATCAGTTTTAAATCCAGCTCTTCCCCTTCTTTTGTCAACTCTACCAGAGCTTGCTGCTGCACATCTCCAGTCTGCTGGCGGATTAACTCGATACGGTTATGATAGGTTTCTGCCGTAAATCGGCGTTCCAGCTGTTTTAAAATAATTTGCCACGTTTGATGCAGAGCCGCCTGAAATTTCGGCGCTTGGCCGGTAGGAAGCTGCAGGGCAATGGGCTGGCGTGGAAATTTAAAATTATAAACGTACACCCAGTCATTTGGCGTTTTCATGTTTTTTGCATGCTGCTGCAGCAGGCGCTTGACCATGGTGCGCTTGCCTAAGCCCGCTGTGCCGACTGCAAAAATATTGTAGCCTGAATAAGGTAAAGCAATGCCTGCTTCAACTGAGGCGCGGGCGCGGTCTTGACCTAGAAAATCATTTAAAGGCTTAATGCGCTTAGTGGATGTTGGAATTTTTTTTAAGTTTGTCGGATGCGTCAGCTGTTCGGCATTCAGTTTTGTTTTGCTTAAAGTCGTTTGAATTTCAGGGCAATCAAACACACTGTGCAAGATTGGCGCCGATTGAACATGAGTTTCGCTGTTGTTTTGTTCTGAAAGTTGGGTGGATAGTGAAGATTGAATATTTTCGAGTTTTTGCGGCACTGTTAAATCCAAAACAAATAAATGACGGCAGAATTTAAAGGTATACTGGATTCATCCGAAAGATCAAGCAAGCGCAATGCTTTTCTCGATAAATAAAACGATGATTGCGTAAATTTAGTTGAAACAAATGCTATTAAGCGTTTGAATAGCAGCAATTGTATTTAGACAAAAATAATGTGATGACAACGCAATCTTCCGGATGGAAATCGGCATTTACAGCATTTTTAGACCGCCGTGCATTAATTATGCTCTTTTTGGGTTTTTCTGCAGGTATTCCGATTCTGCTGATTTTCTCCAGCTTATCGCTTTGGCTCGGCGAAGCCGGTATTGATAAGAGCGCCGTGACTTTTTTCAGCTGGGCTGCATTGGGCTATTCCTTCAAGTTTGTCTGGGCGCCATTAATTGATGAGCTGCCGGTCCCATTTTTGACTAAAACTTTAGGCCGTAGGCGCGCTTGGCTGCTGATTGCGCAGTGTTTAATTATTTGCGCCATTTGCATTATGGCGTTTTCAGACCCGTCTTTAGGGCAAAACTACTTGTATCAAATGGCTGCTGGCGCCGTGTTATTAGGGTTTTCTGCAGCGACGCAAGATATTGTGATAGATGCTTACCGTATTGAATTGGCGGAAACCGAAATGCAGACGGTTTTAGCATCGACCTATAATGCGGGCTACCGGATCGGCATGATTGTTGCGGGTGCAGGCGCGTTATTTCTAGCGGCTTATTTAGGAACAGCCAAAGGCAATTACATTTATGAAGCATGGAAAACGACGTATTTAGCCATGGCTGGGGTCATGCTGGTCGGTATTTTTACGACGCTGATCATCCGCGAACCAAAAGTAGAACGCATTCATAAAGATTATAAGCGGGCGGACTATTACCGCTTGGTTGCTGTGTTCTTTGCCGCAGTGATCAGTTTTGTATTGAGCTATATTTATTCAGGTACAGCTGTAGATGCGCTGAAAGAACAGCTGGGCATAGAGGACTCATTTCTGCTGTTCTGTTTTGAGGCGGTTCGCTTTATTGGCTCAGGCGCTGTAGCTTTAGCTGTCGGCGCATCCCTGGTGAAAATGGGTGCGGTCAACCAGCACATGGCTTATGAAACATGGGTCAATCCTATTGCAGATTTCTTTAAACGCTACGGCATAAAGCTGGCATTGGTGTTGCTGCTGCTGATCGGTTTTTACCGTATTTCGGACATTATTGCGGGTGTGATTTCTAACGTTTTTTATCAAGACTTAAACTTTAGTAAAGAGCAGATTGCAGAAGCGGTTAAAGTCTACGGTGTGATATTCAGCCTAGTGGGCGGGTTCTTAGGCGGCTTGCTGGCGCAGCGTATGAATATTATGAAACTGATGTTTGTAGGCGCAGTGCTGGCGAGTTCTACGAACCTGATTTTTATTGGTTTGGTGAAGTCGGGTCAGCTTTTAAATGATGTTGAAATTAGTGCCGGCGGGCAAAGTTATACCGTTCATCCAGACGAAACAGGTGCATGGAAAATTAAAGTGCCTATCGACAATTTAAAAACGGCGCAAACGATTCAGGTCAAGGCCAGTTTTCAGCAAGACAATGCCGCGCCTGTAACGGTGGCAATGCCGTATCTCAATGGCGCAGATGCCAATCAAATTTTGCTGCTGCCTGTGACTGCCGATAACGTTATCAATGCCAATGAGAGCCAAAACAGCATTGTTGTGCGCGGACAGTTTGCGCATACGCTGCAAGACAATCAAAAGCTGCAAGTGCTGCTGGACGGCAAGCCTTTTGAGGCAGTACTGGATAAAGACGGTATTTTCAGCGCCGCGATTCCAGGAAAAGATCTTGCATCTTCCGCAACCCAAAAAGTGACGGCGCAGCTTCTAAATGGCCAGCAAGTGCAAGCGAGCATAGATCGATCTTATAATGTAAATACTTCGGCTAATATGGCAGGTGTGCTGGATATTGATATTCAGCCCATTAATTTAGCGGCTGCTGATCAAGGTCAAATTGAACTGAAAGGCAAGGTAATTAAATCTTACAGTTCGCTTTGGCTGTATTTTGCCATCATTGTCGATAACTTGGCTTCGGGTTTGGCCGGCGCTGCCTTTATTGCTTTCTTATCCAGCTTAACCAGTGTGTCATTTACTGCGGTGCAATATGCAATTTTCAGTTCTTTAATGACTTTAACCCCTAAGATTTTAGGCGGTTATTCGGGTACTATCGTCAGCAATATCGGTTATCCCAAATTCTTTCTGATGACCACTTTAATTGGCATTCCAATTTTATTGCTGGTGGTTTGGGTAGGAAAATTATTGCGTGATCACAACGCACAATTGAACGGAAAAGGTGAATAATTATGCGCATGCTGCATACCATGTTACGTGTAGGCAATTTAGAGCGTTCGTTGCAGTTCTATACTGAAGTACTCGGTATGGCTTTACTTCGTAAGCGTGATTATGAAGAAGGCCGTTTTACCTTGGCATTTGTCGGTTATGGCGATGAAGACAGCCATACGGTTTTGGAATTAACGCACAACTGGGACACAGACCATTATGAGCTGGGCAATGCCTATGGTCATATTGCCATTGCGGTCGATGATGCCTACAAAGCCTGTGAGGAAATTAAAGCGCGCGGCGGCAATGTGGTGCGAGAAGCTGGGCCAATGAAAGGTGGAACCACGGTCATCGCATTTGTGGAAGATCCTGATGGTTACAAAATTGAACTGATTCAGCAGGATGAGCAAGCGCGCAATAACTGATCAGTAGATCAGATTGGGTCCATTATAGTTTTACTAAATATTGAACATTGACTCTGAAAAGTAGCTTTATTGCCGCAGCCCAGTAAGATAGAACCTACCAAATGGTAAATTTATCTTACTGGGTTTTTTCTTGTTTGAAGATGACTGGTTTATTTAAAAAAGATACAGGACGTAGACATGCTTAAAATGCTGGCGCTTGACCGCTTTACAATCCTTTTATTCGTGATGGTGATTTTGGCCACCTTTGTCCCTGTTTCCGGGCATGCCGCAGATATTTTTGGGGTGATTACTACGGCCGCGATTGCAATCCTGTTTTTCCTGCATGGCGCTAAATTATCCCGTGAAGCCGTTGTTGAAGGGTTGATGCATTGGAAGCTGCATGCACTTGTCTTTGCTTTCACCTTTGCCATATTTCCCATTTTAGGGCTGGCGGCCAGACCAGTGCTGGTGCCGATGCTGGGGCAGGAGCTGTACTGGGGTTTCCTGTTTATGTGCTTCTTGCCATCCACAGTGCAATCATCAATCGCATTTACTTCAGTTGCGCAGGGCAATGTGGCCAGTGCAATCTGCAGTGCCTCTTTTTCAAACTTAGTGGGGATGTTTATTACTCCAGTTTTGGTCAGCCTTTTTATTTTAGGTGAATCCAAGCATGACTTTGACCCCACAGCATCTATTATTCAAATTACGCTGCTGCTGCTGGTTCCATTTGTGCTGGGTCAGATTTTACGTCCCTATATTTTTCCTTATCTGAAGGCTATGCCTAAACTTGTGAAAGCTTTTGATCAGGGCTCAATTTTGATGGTGGTGTATGGAGCGTTCAGCAGCGCGGTAGTTGCGGGGCTATGGCAGCAAGTCAGCGGAACAACACTGGCGCTTTTAATTCTGGCGTGTTCTGTGTTTTTAACTATTATTATGCTGCTGGCGCTGTATATTCCGCGCTGGCTGGGCTTTAACCGCGCAGATCAAAAAGCAGTTTTCTTTTGCGGCTCAAAGAAAACTTTGGCGAGCGGTGTGCCTATGGCGCAAATTTTATTCATTGGCCAGCCGTTGGGAATGATTGTGCTGCCAATTATGATTTTCCATCAGATTCAGTTGATGGTTTGCGGAGTCATTGCCAATTATTGGGCGAAGCAATCTTCGGGCGAACTGTAAGAATAGTTCGCTTTATCCGGATTTATTTCGTATAATATCGCCCACTTGTTGTGCTTAGCTCTGACGGCATCCGTCTCGGTGGGCCAAAAGAATGGTCTGTTATGGTGTTGATCTGCTGTTTTAACGGCACTTCCTCCTTTATAGGAGAGTGGTCAATTGCGATGACAGCAAAACCTTCTTAAACTTTATGGAGTAATCGACGATGCGCGCCGATATTCACCCAAAATACGAAAAACTAGTTGCTACATGTTCATGCGGTAACGTAATCGAAACTCGTTCAGCGCTTGGTAAAGAAACTGTTTACCTTGACGTATGTTCAGCTTGCCACCCATTCTATACTGGTAAACAAAAGAATGTGGACACTGGCGGCCGTATCGACAAATTCAAACAGCGTTTTGCTGGTATGTCTCGTTCTATCAAACGCGACTAATCCTCAAAATGAAAAAAACGGGCTTTTGCCCGTTTTTTTATACCTGAATTTAAGGCAGTAAGTGAAAAGGCTGAATGATGAATCATTCAGCCTTTTGCTTTAGTTGATTTATTTAATGTGAATAAAGTTTGACTAGATCTGCGATTATTGATCCTGCACATCAATAAGATGATCGAGTTTTTTCTGGAAGTAATCCCCTTGAATAAAGCGGGCATCGACATTCCATGCGTTGGCAAACAATGTCATGTCATTCAGTTCACGCAGCATAATTTGTGACGGCCGGATTTCCTGATAGGCCGCAATTTTTGCTTTCAGCTCTTCACATTGCTTATCTGAATTGAGCATTTGCGTCAGGCTTTGATGCAGCGTGAGGTGATGGATATCTACTTGGCGCAGTAAAGCCTCGCTGAACATTGAATGGCCAAAGTCACGCAGTGAAATTTCAGCGCCATTTTTGCGTAATTCCTTAATGGCTTTTTGTGCATCTGCAATATTTTGATCTATATCCAATTCGGAAAATTGCAAAATCAGTGGGTACTGTAATTTGCTTCTGATAATTGTAATGAGTTTAGAGATAAATTCAGGGAAGGTGCGGTCTTGCAGCAAAACTTCCTTATTCAAATTAATAATTAATTTGGCATCTGGATATTGGGTGATGAAATTATGCAACTGCTTGCAAGACTCTACAAGGATCCAGCGGTCTAATTTAATTGATAGTTCTGTATCTTCAGCCAGTTCACGCAGCGTGGCGATATCTTTCCATTTATTTTCAAAGATAAAACCGCTGGTGACTTCATATGTGTAAAGATTTACGTCTTCTTTGTCATACAGCTGCTGATATTTGAGATGGATTTCCCCGCGTTCTAGACAAGTGCGCAAGGCTTTTATAACAGCCGGCTCATTCAGAATCACTGCAGGTGCTTCAACTTCCGGTTTCGTGAAATTAATATTGAGCGGTATGTCTACTTCTGCTTTAGGCTTAATTTCAGGTTCCTGAATTGAAAATTGCAGTTCAGGTAAAGACAGGTCTAGTTCCGGCGCCGGCTGATTTTTTGGCAAGGCTGTAGAAAATGCTTTGGCAACATATTGGTCTAATTGCGCTTCGTCCCGTATGTCGCCCTCTAAAACGGTATAGCCAATACGAAGATTCAGTGGATAACTGTCATTATTTACCGTAATCAGCTGCGGTTTGGTTAATGAGTTTAAGCCAATGAGTTTTGAGTCAAGTTTAGCTTTGGATTCTGCTTGGAATAAACCTGCATGGATGCCGCTGTCTAATTTGAATAACGGCGCATTGGTCTGCTCTTTGAGAAAGCTATTGATCCCTTTAAAATAGGCTGAGAACGTATTCCAGTCGGCCTGCAGAATGCTTTCATCACATGAAGCTAGCGAGAAGGTGACTAATGCATTGATATCCGATGGCTGTTTGGTCATTGTACGGTTCAGCAACTGATAGGCATTGGCTTTGGCTGGCACTTTATCCCCAGAGGATTGAGCTGAGCTTTCATGGCCGATATCAATTGTAATTTGCAGGGCATCATCTTCAGTTGCTGGAATAAACTCAATTTTAAGCGGGTTTTTTACAGTGCTGCGGTTGTTGAGGGAATGGAGTTCAAAACGGCCAAAATCAAATTGGCCTTGATTAATTTTTTTAAAGCGTGTTTTGAAATCATTAAGATCCTTAGGCTGAAGGATATCCAGCAGCGGCAGACCAATGATGTCGTCATTTGATTTGAAGCCAAAGAGTTTCAAATATTCATCATTCGCTTCAAGATGTATGCCTTCTTGGATTACCGCAACAGCTTTATTGCTGTCTTCTACAAATGACTGGGCTTGGATTTGCGCTGTTTCCAATTCATCCATTAAATGCTGCTGGGTTTGCACTAGGCGGCTGAAGGAAAGCGCACGGATAAAGCCAATATAGAAGTGATCCAGATTTTCTAAACTCAGAATATCGTAGATTCCCTTATGCACATAATTGGCGTACTGGGCTTCGCTGTAATCGTCAGGTTCAATGAGGATCAGCGGCAAAGCAGGCTGTTTGGACAAACGGATTAAACTCATCGCCTGATCATATTTCAAATCATAAGCGCGCCCGAAAATAACCAAATCCCATGGTAAATTCAGTTGTTTTTCAAAATTTTGAAGGTCATCCAGCAGGGTGGCTTGAATTTGATGCTCACTGGCAGTCAAAAGGTCACGGATTTGGTTATAACGTATCTGATTATCATCGATAATCAGTAAACGTGTTTCCGTGCGTTTTAACTTTTTAGACAGTAATGGATTTCTCACTTCAATGCTTCCCATAAATCATGATTCTTGACTTCATTGACTTGTTTATTAATAAAGTCTTTCACAGTACTTTCCTGCTGATCATTTAATAATTCGTATTCAAAGCGGATAAAGCTTTGCGTGATCAGCTGTGCTTTCGTTAAATAAACTTTCAATTCTTCATTGCCTAGGCGCAAATGAATGGTTTGTTTTTCTCTAAATAGGTGAGAACCCGGTAAAATTAAGGTAGTGGCAACTTGATCCAGCTGGGACGTCTGCACCAGCAGTGCAGGCTGATAATTATGCGTATTCCGGTCTGTACGAATGTGCGCAGCGCAAGGGTACATATCTTGTGTTAAGACTTCTAAGCCAATCTCCAGACTTTTATCTGTAGATTGTTTGATCCAGCGGATCACACCGCCGCGCCATTGGCTTTGCGCATTTTCCTGCACCAGAATAAATTCACCGGTTTTAAGCTGCGCGGGGGTTTCGCCTGTCCATTTAATGCGGTAGCCATTGACACTGATATCCAAGACTTCGGCGGAGTGAATCTGCTTTGCTTCTCGGTCCAATGCTTTGGCATTGGACAGGGACGCCTGCATATTGCTGTCCATGGAATTTACAAAACTGGATTCATTGTGAATATTGTAGTTTGCTTCCAAATCCAAAGTTTCATGCAGGTTTTTGCCTTTGGATAAATAGAAGTGAGCCACAGATAGGCCAAAACAGATATTGATTTGCGCTGAGTATTCATAACGCTCATGGCGGCGTTCAGTATTATTGGTCAGTAAGTTGTGAATATGGAAATGCAGCGCGGGTGTTAAGAACAGCTTTTCATTTTTAGATAAATACTGTCCAGTTTTTGTTTGGGTTTCTGTTAAATGATCCAGCAAATTCTGTGTTGAAATATAAATATTTGGCTGATAATGGCCTGGCTGATGTGTATTAAACACAGGCGGATGATCTTTCGTTGTATCCACGGCATACCGTGAAAGTGTGGTTTCTTTCGGTAAAATTTGGATTAATTTGGCCCAGTCAGCGCTGCACAGGAACAAGCCTTGAATTTCAGCGGGGCGGATTTGATTGGTATTAAAAATATCCAGCAAAATCAGCTGTGAATAGGCTTGTGCAATTGTTGAAATTTGGTGCTGTGTACCTAAAATTTGATTGAGATTGCTTTGGTAGAAATTGTGCTGAATCGCGCAGTCAATCAGCTGATGTGTTGCCAGCCATTGCCCTGGCATAGGGGTTGTATAAAGCATTTGCTGTTGATACAGCAGCATGGTGAGCTGTTGAATAGCGTAATAGATGGACGCCATTCGAGCAGTCTGAAGGCTTTTTTTATGGCCAAAAGAGAAAATTGAAAATTTTTGCTGGTTCAGCTGCTGTTCACATCGTTTTGCGATATCAATATAAATTTTCGCAAAATGGCTGCGCAGCAGCATGGCCAGCTCAATAATCTGATCATTGCGGTCGGTGGTGATTAAGCCCTGATTGGCAAAATGCTTTTCTAAGCTGGTTAAAATATTTTCAAGCGTGGGATGCAGAATTTGAATGAGGTCAAAACGGAGCATTTCCTGGCATTTCAATTCAGAAATTTCCAGCAGCGCATTGAATAGAGATTTAGATGAAGTTCCCAGCTGCAAAATAGATACGCCAGTAAGCCATTCTTGCAAGCCTTTAGCATGGGTCGGACAAAAACTCAGTTTATCCAGCTTGAGTTCTGTCGGATTCTGAAAAATATCTGAAGTATGCTTAGTCATCTTTATTATTTAACTCAAAAAGTTGAAACCCCAAAAAGCGGTGTTTTGTTTTTTTCGCCCGCAATTTCCCGCACTAGCTTAGGTACCAAATAACCCGGAAGTCTGGCTAAAACTTCTGCATAAATTTGGCTGATGTCCTCTGGCGTACGATCAAAATGATGAGCGCCTTTAACTTTATCAAGAACATGTAAATAATATGGCATAACGCCAGCATCAAATAAGCGGTAGCTTAAATTGACCAATACATCAGCAGTATCGTTTACCCCTTTCAACAACACTGCCTGATTCAGTACAGTGATTTGTTCCTTGGCTAATTGGGATAATTTGCTGCAGGTAAAATCATCTAACTCAGATGCGTGATTTGAGTGTACCACTAGAATAATGCGCAGCCTACTGTTTTTTAATATGGAAATCAGCTCTTCGTCGACACGGTTGGGGATTACAATCGGAACACGTGAATGAATTCTCAAAAATTTTATTTGAGGCAGTGTCTCTAGGCGGTCAATCCAGAGTTTTAATTTCCGATTTGACAAAGTTAAGGGGTCACCGCCGCTTAAAATCACCTCATTAATGTCAGGCTGGCTTTGAATGTAGCGCTGAATGTTTAGCCAATCTTCACTTTTTGGCAGATTTTCCTGATAGGGGAAATGGCGTCTGAAACAATAGCGGCAATGGACTGCACATGCGCCAGTCAGTGTCAGTAAGAAACGCGATTGATATTTATGCAGCACACCGGGCTGTTGGTTAGCCTGCTCTTCGCCCAGCGGGTCTGTCACATAGCCTGCATGATCTTCGAGTTCTAAATGATGGGGAAGAACTTGCAGCAGCAGCGGATCTTGCGGATTGCCAGCCTGCATTTTTGCGGCGAAAGCGCGGGGAACACGCAGTTTGAACTGTTCAGATGCGAGAAGAGCGCCTGACAATAATTGATCAGGTGACAGCTTTAGCGTCTCCAGCAGTTCTAAAGGGTCAGTAATTAAGTCGCTGAGTTGAGATTGCCAGTTTTGCTCTTGATACAAATAGTTTATCATGCCACGTGTTAAATAATGCTAGGTTAGGGATTGCAGGCAATTCGTAACACCTAATAACGCGTTATTAGGCTAAATTGTCTCGATGGAGGCGTGAGATTAGTGAATGGCCTTGCCATTGTCAAAATTTCCGCTTTTACATAGATAGTTTACCTGCAAGCCGAAGGCGCAGGGGTATTTTTTACGTTGCTTCGCTGCGTGTTGCTCATTTAGAATACTAAACATCACAATACGCGCATTGCTTACAGTTAAAAGCCAACTGCTGCAAAGCTAACGAATTAGCAGAATTCCTTCGCATTCATAGATTAAACTAGTAAGTTTGGAGTGTGCCAGTCATGGCCTATTATTCTACAAATGATTTCAAGTCAGGCCTTAAGGTTATGCTTGACGGAAACCCATGTTCAATCATGGAAAATGAATACGTAAAACCTGGTAAGGGTCAAGCGTTCAACCGCGTAAAATTGCGCAACCTTCGTTCTGGCAAAGTGCTGGAAAAAACGTTTAAATCTGGCGAATCTTTAGAAGCTGCAGACATCCAAGAAGTAGAAATGAACTACTTGTACAATGATGGCGAAATGTGGAACTTCATGGATCCAGAATCATTTGAACAGATTACCGCTGATAAAACAGCAATGGGTGATGCTGCTAAATGGTTAAAAGACGATTCTAACGAACTTTGCACAATTATGTTATTCAATGGCGTTCCATTGAATGTAAGCGCGCCAAACTTCGTGGTATTAAAAATTGTTGAAACTGATCCAGGTGTTCGCGGCGATACTTCTGGCGGCGGCGGCAAACCGGCGAAATTGGAAACAGGTGCTGTAGTGCGTGTTCCATTATTCGTACAGCAAGAAGAAAGCGTTCGTGTAGATACCCGTACTGGTGATTATTTAGAACGTGCATAATGGTTTAGAAATAGACTATTATCGAAAGGGATGATGAAAATCATCCCTTTTTTTATGCCAAAGTATTAGATGAAAAGTAAAATATGAGGAGTAGAGTCGCAAGGGAAGAAACAGCAGTACCTCGAACAAGAAAAAATTAAAGCTGATTTATGCAAACAGATATGAGGGATTGAAATGGAATCTATTCAACAGAAGTCCGGGCCAGTGTCAAAACTGCTTTGGATTCTTGTCGCAATTGTAGGTGCAGTTTCCTTTGGGATACTCGCAGTCAGCCGCGGAGAGCATGTGAATGCCGTGTGGCTCATCTTGGCCGCAATCTGTGTATACAGCATTGCATACCGCTTTTACAGCTTATTTATTGCCGAAAAAGTTTTTGAACTGAATCCGCGGCGTTTAACGCCTGCACACCGCTTAAATGACGGCTTAGATTATGTGCCGACCAACAAAAGTGTGCTGTTTGGGCATCACTTTGCTGCTATTGCCGGCGCAGGGCCATTGGTTGGCCCTATTCTCGCCGCGCAAATGGGCTACTTGCCGGGTACGCTCTGGCTGTTGATTGGTGTGGTTTTAGCCGGTGCAGTGCAGGATTTTTTAGTACTGTTTATTTCAACGCGCCGTGATGGCCGTTCACTGGGTGAAATGGCCAAGCAGGAGCTGGGTTCCTTTGCCGGCATCATTGTCATGCTGGGCGCATTGGGCGTAATGATTATCATCCTTGCTGTGTTGGCATTGGTGGTCGTGAAGGCCTTAACCAACAGCCCTTGGGGTGTATTCAGTATTGCTGCTACCGTGCCGATTGCCATTTTCATGGGCATTTACATGCGTTATTTGCGCCCTGGTAAAATTGCAGAGGTTTCCATTATCGGTTTTGTGCTGATGATGGCTGGCATTATCTATGGCGGTGACGTTTCACAGCATCCATACTGGGGTCCATTCTTTACACTGAGCGGTACAGAGCTGACCTGGTGGCTGATTGGTTATGGCTTTATTGCTTCAGTATTGCCGGTTTGGCTGCTGCTTGCGCCGCGTGATTATTTATCTACATTCTTAAAGATCGGCGTGATTGCAGGTTTGGCGGTCGGCATTATGGTTGCAATGCCAATGCTGAAAATGCCGTCAGTGACGCATTTTGTGGACGGCACTGGCCCTGTATTTGCCGGTTCGATGTTCCCATTCCTGTTTATTACCATTGCCTGCGGCGCGATTTCGGGTTTCCATGCACTTGTTGCTTCTGGTACCACGCCTAAACTGGTGAATAGCGAAGCAGACATCCGCATGATTGGCTACGGCGGCATGCTGATGGAGTCATTTGTTGCGATTATGGCGATGGTCTGTGCAACTGTGCTTGAGCCGGGTGTATATTTTGCCATTAATGCGCCGGCAGCAGTATTGGGCACAACTGTGGAATCCGCCTCAGAGGCGGTGCGAAATTTAGGGTTTGTAGTTACTCCAGAAACGCTTAGCTTGCTGGCCAAAGAAGTGGGTGAACACTCAATTCTGTCGCGTACAGGCGGCGCGCCGACTTTTGCGATTGGCATGGCGCATATCATTACGGAAATTTTCAATGACCGTTCAATGATGGCGTTCTGGTATCACTTTGCCATTTTATTTGAAGCATTGTTTATTTTAACTGCTGTAGATGCCGGTACACGTGCATGCCGTTTCATGGTGCAGGATACTGTGGGCATTGTGATTCCAGCAGTGAAAAACTCTCACAACTTCTTTGGCAATTTGCTGGGGACGGCAGTTGCAGTTGCTGGCTGGGGTTTCTTCGTTTATCAGGGCGTCGTTGATCCGCTGGGCGGCATTAACAGTTTATGGCCGCTGTTTGGTATCGGTAACCAAATGCTGGCTGCTATGGCATTGATTTTAGGTACTGTCATTCTGTTTAAAATGAAGAAAGAAAAATATGTCTGGATCACGATTATTCCGACCATTTTCTTATTCATTACCTGTATGACGGCGGGCTGGCAAAAAATCTTCCATTCAAACCCGAAAATTGGTTTCTTGGCGCAGGCAGACCGTTTCAATGCAGCGATTGCTAAAAATGAACTTTTGGCTCCGGCAAAAACCATGGCTGAAATGCATACGGTTGCATTCTCTAATCAAATTAACGCCGTACTGTGCGGCTTCTTTATGATTGTTGCGGTTGTGATGGTGATTGCGGCGATTGGCGTGATCCGCAGAGCTTTGGCTAGCCCAGTGCCAACGGTGCATGAGTCAGAAGCGGTTTACCGCGATCCTGAAGATATTGTCGCATCAAATCAGCATTAAGCAGGAGATGGTGATGAATCTAAAATTTGCAAAAAGTGGAAAAACGGTGATTTACAACATCATCAAAATGACCATCATGTCGCAAAAGGATTTAATCCTGAATCCGAAAAACTGGTCACGAATTGCCACTTTGTGGCAGCGGCTGCAGCAGAGTTTCCGTCTGATGGTAGGTGTTCCAGATTATCAAAATTATTTGGAGCACATGAAAAAGCATCATCCGGATTTAGAAGCGATGGATGCCAAAACTTTTTACCGCTACTGCGTGGATGCGCGTTACCCATCTGCAGGCGGCGGCATGAAAAAATGCCCTTGCTGAGCAGTATTTAATGAAATGCGCCCTTCGGGGCGCTTTTTTTTGACCGGAAACTTCATGAAAAAGACTGAGTGCAATAGGTGTTCATCAGGTGTTTAACACTTTGCTGATAAAGCGCCGCGTTTAAAATTTTGAGTCTGATTGAAAACCCTGTATGTTAATCATAGATTTCAACTTTTTATTGGGGAATAAAATTGTTTTGGGAAAAAGAAAGAGTAAAAGAAGCGCCGCTTGCAGATGAAATTGATCAGCAGAAACTGGCGTCGTTTTATCCCAAAATTAATGAATTTTTAGAGCAGATCAATCTGATTATTTTGGATAAAAATCAGCAGACCAAACTGGCTTTATGCAGCCTTTTTGCAGGCGGGCATGTGCTGTTTGAAGACTTGCCTGGATTAGGCAAAACCACCTTAGCCAGCAGTTTAGCGCATTTGGCAGGTTTGAAATTTCAGCGGATTCAATTTACGAACGATATGCTGGCCAGTGATGTCATTGGCATCAATATGTTTAATCAGAAAGAGCATGCCTTTGAATTTAAGCACGGACCAATCTTTACTCAAATTTTGCTGGCCGATGAAATCAACCGCAGCAGTCCCAAAACGCAAAGCGCTTTGCTGGAAGCCATGGAAGAGGGCATCACGACTGTAGACGGCGTAAGTTATGCTTTGCCGCAGCCATTCTGGGTGATTGCAACGCAGAACCCGTTATTTCAAAGCGGTACTTACGCCTTGCCAGAATCACAACTGGACCGCTTTCTAATGCGGCTGACACTGGGCTACCCATCGCGTCAGGCTGAAAAAACTTTACTGCAGCAGGGTTCAAGGCATGAACTGATTGCACAATTGCAGCATGTATTTCATGAGCAGGATATTTTGGATTTGCAGCAGCTTGTTCTGCAGATTTATACATCAGATGCCGTGCTGGAATATATTTTAGACTTGGCTGAAGAAACCCGTAAAGGCAGGCAAGGGCTGTCCACCCGCGGGGTGCTTGCTTTAAAGAAAGCGGCACAGGCGTATGCCTTGATCGAACAGCGCAGTTTCGTTACGCCTGACGATGTGCAGGCCGTATTTCAAGCTGTTTCGGCTCACCGCATTGGTCTGAGTGAAGCAGAAACTGCCAAAATCATGCAGCAGGTCAGTGTGGCTTAAGCGGCCTGTATTTAGGGGGAATTGCATTGGCATCGGCATGGCAAAATTGGCTGTCAAAGCGCTTTAAAATTGATCAGGAAAAGCAGCTGAAGCAAAGTGATGTATTGGTATTTATTTATCAGCAGGGTCATTTATTTTTGGTATTGATTTTGATTACTTTTATTGCCGGAGTAAATTACGCCAATAATTTAATTTTAGGATTTTGCTTTTTAATCAGCGCTGTATTGTGCGTGAGCTTTTATCTGACTTTTAAGCAGCTGCATGCTTTAAAGATTGAAATACACTACTATGAAGTTGGGCAAGTGGGTGAAGCACTGCATTTAGACCTGTTTTTCAGTCAGGAACAAAAGCAGGCCAGATATCTATGGATCAGTGTGGAAGGGCAGCTGCATCAACTACAGATCAATGAGTTGAAACAACTTTTCAGGCTGAGGTTTTTGCCTGCAGAGCGCGGCCAGTTTAATTATCCGGTGATTCAGATTTGGTCAGTCTACCCATTTGGATTGGTCCGCGCATGGACGTATTTATACTTGCAGCAGGTGAGCTGGATTGCGCCAAAAGCTGCAGTGAGCGCTGCAGAAAATAAAAACATGCACCCGCGTTTTGAACAAGATGTAGATGAGTTTCGAGAGCTTAAGGACTATCGGGATGGCGAGTCCTTGCAGGCGGTTGCATGGAAGCATGCGGCGCGCGGGCAGGGCTTATATGTGAAGGTATTTGAACAGTATCAGGATCAGCGCCTGGTCGAAATTCATTATGATCACATGCCGAGTCCATCACATGAAGAAAAACTAAGTTTAATGATGGGGCTGGCAGAACAATGCGAACAGATGCATTGCGCATATTCTATTTTTTTGCCCAATGCACAATTGCCAAGCGGCACCGGTGAGAAACAGCTGATGCAGGCCAAACTTCTTTTAGCGCAGGCGTAGCAATGATTGCATATTCAGTCCGAATTTCGATACTTATCAGCCTGGCGCTGCTGTTATCAGCGCAAATGCTGTATATCCCTGCACCCTTAACGGCGGTGCTGGGAATCGTTTGGATTTATCTGTTTTACGCGGCAATCAATAAAAAGCCGCCAATCAAAAAAATATGGACACTGCTGCTGACGTTGACTGCATTGGCCAGTATTTATTTCAGCTATCAGACCTTTGTTGGAATTGAGCCGGGTGTTTCAGTTTTAACCACTTTTTTATTTGCAAAAGCGCTTGAAACAAAGACGCGGCGTGATGCTGTTATTCTGTTTAATTTTGCTCTATTTGTCAGTGCCAGTTCTTTTTTATTCAGTCAGTCTTTTGCTATGGCTACAGTGGTCTTGCTGAGCTTAATGAGCAATTTTACGGGTCTTTACCGTTTGCAAACCAGCGCGTTTGAACCTGATCAAAAAGCCTCTTTACAGAATTTGAAACAAGACCTGAGCCATGTCGGCAAATTTATTGCTTATGCGCTGCCATTTTTTGTTTTGCTGTTTATGTTTTTTCCGCGCCTGCCGCCGCTGTGGCATATTGCAATTCCGCAGAATAGAGCAGTGACGGGGATCAGTGACAGCATGTCTCCTGGAGATATTGCGCAGCTTTCACAGTCCAGTGCATTGGCTTTTCGTGTGGTGGCTGATCTCAGCCGGCTTCCTGCCCGCTCAGAATTGTATTGGCGCGCTTTGGTTCTGGATGAGTATGATGGGCTGCGCTGGACCAGCAGCTACAGCAATCAGCAGCTGATTGAGCCGTCAGACATTCAGCAAAAAAAAGCAGGGAGCAAAAAAAAACATCAGGAAAGAGCGGGGCAATTTGAATACCGGTATTTAGCATCAGACCCACGTGTAAACTGGATCATGGGGCTTGAAAAATCGATACCGTTAGAGAGTCAATATCAGCTGGGACAAGATTGGCGCATCACGCCACAGCGGCAAAATATTAAGAATGATCCCATTCAGTTGATGTGGATAGGCGCTGCAGATCTTCATATTGAAAATGAAATACAGCGGCAATGGCTCAATAAGCGCAATACGCAAATTGCCGAAAATTATGATTTGAAAGCGCAGCAATTGGCAAAGCAGCTGTATGAACAAAGCGGCTATAACCCGGAACGCTATATTCAGCATGTGCTGGCTTGGTATAAGCGCAATGGCTTCGCTTATACCTTAAACCCTGGGTTTTTGGGTAAAAACCGTGTAGATGATTTCTTATTTGGTACTCGTAAAGGTTTTTGCGAGCATTATGCATCCAGTTTCGTGATGCTGATGCGCTACGCAGGAATACCTGCCCGTGTGGTGACCGGCTATCAAGGCGGGCAGCCGGCGCCAGATGGCAAAAGCTGGGAGGTGAGGCAGCTGGACGCGCACGCATGGACGGAAGTGTGGATCAATGATCGCTGGCAGCGATTTGATCCGACCGCGATTATTGCGCCAAACCGCATAGATATCGGTATGCAAAGTTATATGGAAGAAGATCAGAGTATTTATAATGGCGCTCATTCAGAGCTGTCATATCGGCAATATGTCATGCTGACTAAACTTCGGATTTGGAGTGATTATGCAAGCTATCAATGGCAGAGCAAAGTTGTAGGCTATAATGCGGAATCACAGCAGAACTGGTTTCAAAAAATAGGTTTAAATTCTATATATTCAGGGGTGATCAGCTTAATTGTTGCTACATTATGTTTGATTTTACTTTATTTTACTTATATTTATTGGCAGGTGAAAAGGAATAAACCTGAGCTGGAGCGTGCAATCGGCCAATTTAATTCTAAACTGCCATTGGCGTTAAGAAAGCAAAATGCTGAAACTTTTTCGCTTTGGATGAGCAGATTATCGCGGCTGGCTTCAAGTGATGAGCAGGTTCATTTTCAACGTCTGGGACAAAAAATTGAGCAATATCGGTATATGCCGCATGGACAGCGGAATGTTGAGCTCAAAGAAATAAAGCGCTTGCTTAAATCTTGTGCAAATGCGCTTAAGAAGTTATAAAACTTCTTGTTTAAGCAAACATAATTGAATATGATTCTACCCATCCTAGGTGTATAGCTCAGTTGGTTAGAGCGCTACGTTGACATCGTAGAGGTCTCCAGTTCGAGTCTGGATATACCTACCAAGATTCGTTGATATTTCAACACATTAAAGCCCACTTAAAAAGTGGGTTTTTTGTTTTTTTGGAATTAATTGTTGTAAGTTTTTCGGCTTATTTTGCACTAAATATTTTGTAGTTATTCTACTAAAGCCTTTACTAGGAATTCTAAAGCGATACATTACAAAAATGTATGCGTCATAAATTGACGTGATACTGTTTTAGTAGAATTGCATAAGTCGTTGAATTTTTTATAATGAAAAAAACAACTTCCGAATATAAATAAAAATGGAACAACTGAATCCATCCGACTTAAAAGCCATTCTTCATTCTAAAAGAGCCAATCTTTATTATCTTGAGCATTGCCGTGTTATGCAAAAAGATGGGCGGGTCTTATATCTCACCGAAGCAAAAAATGAAAATCAATACTGGAATATTCCGATAGCCAATACTACTGTAATCATGCTTGGAACAGGTACATCCATTACTCAAGCTGCAATGCGGATGCTTGCAAGTGCTGGGGTTTTGGTGGGCTTTACAGGTGGTGGTGGAACGCCCTTATTTATGGGAAGTGAAATTGAATGGTTGACACCGCAAAGTGAGTACCGACCTACTGAATATATGCAGGGGTGGATGCAATTTTGGTTTGATGATGCCAAACGGTTGGAGGTCGCAAAGCAATTTCAGTTGGCTCGAATCGAATTTATCCGCAAAATTTGGGCGAAGGATCGTGATTTAAAAGAATATGGTTTTCATATCGATGATCAGGACATTCAAAGTGCGCTCAATGGTTTTGAAAATAAAATTCCTCATCTCAACAAAGTTGGAGATTTACTCCTTGCTGAAGCAGCGACGACCAAACAACTTTATAAAATTGCAGCGACTCGGACTGGTTTAAAAGATTTTAGTCGTAATCCTGAACAAGGGGATTTAGCCAATGATTTTTTAAATCATGGAAATTATTTGGCCTACGGTTTGGCTGCAACGACTCTATGGGTTTTGGGTATTCCGCATGGTTTTGCAGTGATGCATGGTAAAACCCGTCGTGGGGCTTTAGTTTTTGATATTGCTGATTTAATTAAGGATGCTGTGGTTCTGCCTTATGCTTTTATTTGCGCAAAGGAAAAGATGTCTGAGTAAGAGTTTCGTCAGCAGATTTTGCAGAAATTTACCGAGCATAAGTGTTTGGATGAGATGTTTGATCAAGTTAAGAAAAATGCTTTAGAATTGTAATAATTTTAACTTTTTTGCTATTTATAAAATTATATATAATATGGTTGTTATTTTTTAAAGGTGGTAGTATTTTACTCAATATTGAAAATTGAGGAGGATTCCTATGCTTAATCGGAAGTTTTGGATGGTTGTTGCTATGTCTGTTGTTTGGTCTATTAATTTTTCTTTAACACTTAGTCCACAATTTAACTTGAACATTACATTGAATGAGTAAATTATGGATATAATGCGAAAATTAAACTGCCATGTAGGCAGCTTAGAAAATATTGGATATGATTTTATAAATCTAATATGTCTTGTTAGTTCACTGCCATGTAGGCAGCTTTGTATACGGGTTGTATTAAGAGTATCTAATACAATCCGTACATTCACACTTTTCAAGATGTTTATCTTGTGTGGTGCTGAATTATGATCGTAACCTTCATTTCGCAATGTGAAAAGAAAGCCATTCCACGTACACGTCGTGTTTTGGATGCCTTTGCAGATCGGATTGGTGACAACACTTGGCAGACCGTGATCACGGAAGATGGTTTGATTGCGGTGAAAAAGCTACTACGTAAAACCGTGACTAAGAGTACGGCAGTGAGTTGTCATTGGATACGAGGACGACGTAGAAGCGAGTTGTTGTGGGTGGTTGGGAATAGGAATAAGTTTAATAGTGTGGGTGTTGTTCCTGTAAACAGTACAAAGAAAAAATTAGATCAGAATAAGTGGGAAAATGATTGGCACTATTTACCTTTGATTAAAGCATTGGTTGCCGTGTCTGCTTTATTGCATGATTGGGGCAAAGCAACTGTTCTATTTCAGCAAAAGTTATTAGATAAAAATAATCAATTCAAAGGCGATCCAATCCGACATGAGTGGATTTCCTGTTTATTGCTCAATGCCCTAGTGCAATCATCAGGCAATATTGAGTCTGATAATGCATGGTTAAATCTACTGATTCAACAAAATTGGGATGAGAATACCTTAAAGCAAACTATTAACCAAAATCTTGATCAATCCAAAGCTTTAGATCAACTTCCACCTTTAGCACAATTGGTGGCTTGGCTAATCGTTTCACATCATCGACTGCCTGATTTACGAAAAGAACCCCGCTGTAAAGAATATGCGAGTATCAATAAAGATACGCTGTCGAGTTTATTAAAAAGTATAAAAATCGATTGGGGCTATCAAAATAAGTTCGATGAAAAAGAATATCAGCAACGCTTAAAACTGTGTTTTCAGTTTGAACAAGGCTTATTGACCAAGTCCTTAAAATGGACAAAGGAAATAAAGAAATGGGCGACACGCTTACAGCAACAATCTGAACATGTTCCACAAATTATTGCGGACGGCAGTTGGCGAGTAATTTTACATCATGCTCGCCTATGTTTAATGTTGGGAGATCATTATTATTCATCATGTAATGCTGACAAAGATTGGAAAACTGATTTAACGCTGATTGCAAATACCGATCCCAAAACCAAGCTAGCTAAGCAATATTTGGATGAACATTTGGTGCATGTGAGTGATACAGCATTGCGTGTAGCGCAATCATTAAGCCGATTGGCTGATGAGATGGAGCCTGCTTATGATATTCAAAAACTGAAAAAGAAAAGCCTTGAAGGTTTTGAATGGCAAGACCAAGCCGTTAAAGGTATTCAAAATTTTATTCAAAAAAATGAAGGTTCTGCTGATCAGGGATGGTTTATTGTCAATATGGCAAGCACAGGCAAGGGAAAAACTATTGCCAATGCCAAAATTATGCAGGCATTATCGAAAGATCAGTCCTTACGGTATGTGTTGGCGTTGGGTTTACGTACGCTTACGCTTCAAACAGGTGACTCTTATCGTCATGATATAGGTCTAAGCAATGATGAACTTGCAGTCTTGATTGGTTCTAAAGCAGTACAAGAGCTACACCATAAAAATAATGTGAAACAGCAAGAAGTCGAAACAGATGTTGAGGAAATTGGTTCAGAATCTTTAGAAGAGCTTTTAGGAAATGAACTGGATTATGAGTCGATGCCTCAAGCCGATTTTATGAATGTATTGTTTCCTGAAAATCAGGCGGAGCGAAATAAGGCATTTTTATATAAACCCGTTTTAGCTTGTACGATAGACCATATTATTTCTGCAACAGAAACTAAGCGTGGTGGAAAATATATTTTACCTAGCTTGAGATTGTCATCTTCAGATTTAGTGATTGATGAAGTTGATGATTTTGGTGGTCAGGATTTAATTGCAATCGCTCGTTTAGTGCATTTAGCTGGGATGTTAGGTCGCAAAGTGATGATTTCCTCTGCCACGATTCCACCTGCATTGGCTGAAGGTTTTTTTAATGCATATCAACATGGTTGGGCGCTGTATAGTGCTTTTAAAAAATTAAAACAAGCCTATGTTGTTTCAATGTGGGTGGATGAGTTCAAAACTCAAATTCAAACAATTGAGGTTAAAGATCAGACTCAAATTATTCCGAGCTATCAATATGCACATGATAAATTTGTGAAAACCCGTGCTGATGCTTTGGCACAACAAGTGCTTAAACATAAGTTTTATATTATTGAATGTGAAGATTTAGTTTCCTCCAAGCCTGTAGATCGTTTAGATGAAAGTTTGCAAAATCAATATTTTGAAAGAATTAAGCAACATATTGAACAGTTACACTTAGATCACCACACAGTGGATGCTAAAACAGGTAAGAAAGTTTCTTTTGGCGTGATTCGAGTAGCCAATATTCCGCCATGTGTCGGTTTAACTCGTTATTTGCTCAACGCTGAATGGTCTGAAAATATTTCACCACGAGTGATGGCATATCATAGCCGTCAGGTATTGTTATTACGAAGTGAGCAAGAGCGACATTTAGATGAAGTGTTAAAACGTAAAGAAAAACAAGGTGAACAGCCCAAGTCATTTTTAGATAAAGACAATGATGGCATTATTCGTCAGCATTTAGATTCAACCGATGATGAACATGTCATCTTTATTTTAGTTGCGACACCTGTAGAAGAAGTTGGGCGAGATCACGATTTTGATTGGGCGATTGTCGAGCCATCATCTTATCGTTCTATTATTCAGTTAGCAGGTCGTGTGTTACGTCATCGAAAATTGACACAAGATATTGAAAAACCCAATATTGCTTTGATGCAATACAATTTAAGGGGTTTAAAAAATGCCAAAGTGGCTTTTGAAAAGCCTGGTTTTGAAGTGAATTCTGATAAAGGTAATTTTAGGTTAGAAAGCAAAGATTTAAAGCAATTGCTAGATCGAAATATTTTAGATGTTGGAATTAATGCAATTCCTCGTATTCAAGCCAATCAACCTTTACAAGCGACTAAGAAACTTGCGGATTTGGAACACGCAGTCATGGCTGATGCGCTCACATCCTATAGTAAAAAAGGTGCAAAACCGTTAAGTGCTTGGTTGACACAGAATTGGTTTTTGACGGCTTTACCACAGCGCTTTAATCCGTTCCGGCAGAGTTCGCCAAATATTCAACTCTTTGCGACTTGGCAAAATGACAAGCTTACATTTTGTGAGAAAAATGATCTAGGCGAATATATTGCTCGTGATGGGATTTATCGCATCACTCCTGTGGAATTAAATGAATTTGAAAAACAAAGGCTTTGGTTAGATCGCAATTATTACGACATCTTGCGTTGTATGGCAGTTGAAAAACTTTCAGAAAATGAAGATATTGAAGCAAAGATAGAAAGACTTTCAAAACGTTATGGGGAGATCATGTTGCCTGAATATGATGAGAATAAACATTTGATATATTCAGAACAATTTGGCTTAGTGGTTTTAGATAAATAATAGGAATTAAAAAATGAGTAGAGGGAGTGTATGACTGCAAATATTCTAAATTTTTTAAATGAGCGCAAAGAGCTATGGTTAAAAGATCGTTTAAAGAAAGCTGAAAATGACACTGAAATTGCTGAATTACAACAGCAAGCAAATGATAAATTTAGTTTGCAGGAATGGCTACCTGATGCAGCAAAGCGAGTAGCTCAACTTTCTATGGTGAGCCATCCGAGTAAATTTAGTCATCCTAGTGCAAGGACATCAAGTGTTATTGCTCAAGCAAAATATGCTAAAGATGGTTACTGGCGTAGTGGCAATGTAGATTACCCATTAGATGTCTTTGGTAATGCAGCAGCTATGGACGTTTATAAATTTCTATCGCTTGATTTAACTGAAAAAACTACTGTCTTAGATGGATTTGAGCACAGTGATAAACCCCTTAAAACCCTGATTCAGCAAGCTTCATTAGATTTTGACACACTACGTCAGGCATTTTTGGTCATCAAAAATGGAGATGACTCTAATAAAACAGATCATTTTATTAAACAAGTGTACTTCCCGATTGAAGATGGTAAATATCATTTGTTATCTATTTTGACACCGTCTGGATTGATTACCAAATTAAAGCAACATATTGATGTAATGCGCTTTTCCGAAGTTACCAAGCAAGCAAAAGAAAATCGTAAAAAAAATGAGCATGGCCCTCAAGGTTTTGCGGATATTTATGATCTAACAGTGACTGCGTATGGTGGAACACAACCACAAAATGTCAGTGTTTTAAATAGTCAAAATGCGGGTAGAGCATATTTATTGCCAAGTTATCCGCCTACATTTGAAGAAAGAAAGGTGAAACTTCCAACATTTGATTTTTTCGAACAATGTTTATATTCAATGGTTTTTAAACAATATGTTGAAGAGTTACAGGTTCTTATTAGAAAAGATTTAGATAGTACAACTGGCAAAAGAAAAAATACTTATTTGATACGTAATGATATTAATAAAACACTTCGCAAAATTATTGAACAAATTTTGTTTAAAGCATTTTGTATCCGTAAATATAAAAAGGAATGGTCAAAGGGGGATTCATATAAAAAATTACCTTTGTATCAACGTATTTGGTTAGATGATTTTTATGAAGAACAGCGTGAAATTGAAGAGGGATGGTTCGAAGATGTTAGCCATCATATATCAAAATGGATTATTGATGTTTATGTAGATAAAGAAATTGTTGAAAACTCTTATATGTTAGGTAGCGGTGAGATATTAGCTGTTAAAGAAATCGTAAAAGAATTGCTTGAAGAAGATAAGGAGTTTTTCTAATGCGTCATTTTTTATTGATTCCGCATCTTAAAATTCATAATGCCAATGCAATGAGTAGTCCTTATACCATTGGATTTCCTGCAATGACAGCTTGGTTAGGAGCAGTACATGCAATTCAACGTAAATTAAATGCAAAGAACTATGATGTTGAATTGACCAAAGTCGCGATTAGTTGCCATGAGTTTGATTTACAAACTTATAAAGGGCAAGGAGATTTTGTACATTCGATTGTAGGTACAGCAAATCCTTTAGATAAAGATGGCAATCGTCCCGCATTTATTGAAGAAGCGCGTTGTCATTTGGAAGTTTCTCTTTTAATTGAAATTGAAAATACAGACCCTGATGAAAAAGAAGCCTTTTTAAATTTGGTGAATCAATGTGTAAACAGTATGAAGTTTGCAAGCGGAGATGTACTGTCAGTCAAAAAATGTGAAATTTTGGTTTTTGATGAAGATGGAAATGTAGATAAGGAACTACGTCCAATTCTCAATAAACTGATGCTTGGGCATGTCCTAATTGAACGTCGTGATCTCGTCATTGAAAGTATGAATGAAGGCAAAGATGCCTTAGACGCGGTATTGGATTATTTAAAAGTGACGCATCGTTCAGTTGTCGATAATGATGACAAGGTTACATGGACTTCTCAACGAAAAACTCAAGGTTGGCTAGTTCCAATTGCAGTGGGATTTCAAGGCATTTCAGAGTTGGCACAAGCAAAAAATCAGCGTGACTCAGTTACACCACATCGCTTTGCTGAAAGTGTGTTGACGTTGGGCGAATTTAAAATGCCATACCGTATAGAAAGTATTGATCAACTTTTATGGCAATATCATGTTGATCTTGAAAATAATTTGTATCTTTGCCAAAACTCTAAAACAAACTAACTTGATATTGAAAAGGGAATAAAACTCATGGCTAAAAATGAAAAAGCAGTTGCAAGTGTACTTGCATTTGAAAAGAAACTCGTTCCATCTGATGGATATTTTTATGGGACGAGCTGGGAAAACCGCGCTGAAAAGGCTACTTTAAAACTGATTGCAAAATCTGTTCGCGGTACGATTTCAAACCGTCTAAAACCAGCAGTTGCAGGTGATCCACTTAAATTAAATGCTGAAGTTGAAAAAGCAAATTTACAAACGGTAGATGCATGTGCTTTAGCTGAAAATCAGGATACTTTAAAAGTAGAATTCACGTTGAAAGTCTTAGGCGGAATAGAGAATCCATCTGCTTGTAATAATGAAACCTTTTTAGATTCTTATCAAACTACTGCTAAAAACTACATTGAAAAATATGGTTTTACAGAACTCGCAAAACGCTATGCATTTAATATTGCCAATGCACGTTTTTTATGGCGCAACCGTGTAGGTGCTGAAAAAATTGAAGTTGTGGTGCAAGTGAATGGTCAAGAAACGATAACGTTTAATGCCTTAGATTACCCATTACACCAATTTGAAAATGCAGATGAAAAAGTACAAGGTTTAGCTGATCAAATCGCACAAGCACTTAGAGGCGAAATGCCTTATCTTTTGATCAAGATAGAAGCTTATGCCTTGGTCGGTAAAGCTCAAGAAGTTTATCCAAGTGAAGAATTGGTACTAGATAAAGGTAAGGGTGCAAAGAGTAAAATTCTTTATCAGGTTAATGAAGTCGCAGCAATGCACTCGCAAAAAATAGGTAATGCTTTGCGTACAATTGATACTTGGTATCCTGAATTTGATAATAAAAATACTGCAATCGCCATAGAACCTTATGGTGCTGTAACGAATTTAGGGAAAGCTTATCGCACACCTAAAGATAAAAAGGATTTTTTCACTTTATTTGATAAATACGCTCTAGGTGAAACTTTAGAAAATGCTGAACAGGAACATTATGTCATGGCTGTTTTAGTACGGGGTGGCGTCTTTGGGCAAAGTGGAAAGGATGCTTAAGTATGAAATTTTATCAGGAAATTACGCTGATTGATCAAGCTGAAATTTCCCCGTATTTCATTTGGACAAAGCTTTATACACAGTTGCATATTGCTTTAGCTGAACTTAAAGATGCCAATAATAAGGTCAATATTGGTGTTGCTTTTCCTCAGTATATTTTTGAAGAAAAAGTAGGAAACCAAAAAGCAAACATTAATTTAGGGAAGAAATTACGCTTATTTGCATCGTCTGAATCTGATTTGAAAAAATTAGATATACGAAAATGGCTAGAACGTTTAGAAGATTATGTACATATTACTTCTATTCGAGAAGTACCTAAAGAGATTAAAGGCTATGCAATCTATAAACGTAAACAAGTGAAAACCAATGCTCAACGTTTAGCGCGCCATCGTGTAAAACGTGGTGATATTGGTTTTGATGAAGCATTGGCTCGTTATAGCAATGTAGTGACTACAACGGCACTACCTTATATAGAGCTGAAAAGTTTAAGCAATTCGACAGCTGAGGATGAAAAGCGTTTTAAATTGTTTATTGAAAAGCAATCTGCGACAAAATCTGAATCTCAGGTTTTTAGCACTTATGGTTTAAGTTTGACCTCATCTGTACCCGAATTTTAACCCAATATTTTTCTACTCTTTAACAGTATAATAAAATCAATAGGTTATGATGGTGGTTTGAAACTTGGGTCTTTTATAGATTTTAAGGGTTAAGCCACTGTTATAGCTTTATTTTTTTGCTATGAACTAACGTTCACTGCCATGTAGGCAGCTTAGAAATTCTGGACTGGCTCAGGCTTTTTTGCAGAAACGTTCACTGCCATGTAGGCAGCTTAGAAATAATTAACCCGACAAAACAACATAAGCCCTAGGTTCACTGCCATGTAGGCAGCTTAGAAAGTCACGACCAGTCGAGGGAATCTAAGGATTTTGTTCACTGCCATGTAGGCAGCTTAGAAAATAGGTTTCTTACTTAATTGCCACAATTCTAAGTTCACTGCCATGTAGGCAGCTTAGAAATGTAGATGCATCACTTGTCGATATAGACAGTGGTTCACTGCCATGTAGGCAGCTTAGAAAATAAACCTTACGTGCATACCGTTTAGAACGTTGTTCACTGCCATGTAGGCAGCTTAGAAAAAGCATGTGAAAAGCACCAAGTTCTATAGATTGTTCACTGCCATGTAGGCAGCTTAGAAAGACACGGGAACCTTTAATTTCTGCAGAAGTCTGTTCACTGCCATGTAGGCAGCTTAGAAAAACACCATAAGCATCCACAATTGGAGAAAGTGGTTCACTGCCATGTAGGCAGCTTAGAAAAACCCCAATTTTCGTTTTTTGCGTAAAGTTTCTGTTCACTGCCATGTAGGCAGCTTAGAAACAAATCTTAATGCACCTTTTCCAAACTCAGAAGTTCACTGCCATGTAGGCAGCTTAGAAAACCCAAGAAATCAGGAATAAATGAAACGTCAGGTTCACTGCCATGTAGGCAGCTTAGAAAGCACCACCGGCACGCGCCATAAATCGCCCTATGTTCACTGCCATGTAGGCAGCTTAGAAACCATAGAACGAAAATTATCATTCTCAGCTTTGAGTTCACTGCCATGTAGGCAGCTTAGAAAAGCAAACAATACAGTGACTTATAAAGATAAAAGTTCACTGCCATGTAGGCAGCTTAGAAATAAGCCATCCTGCATATTGCCCCAGTCAACATGTTCACTGCCATGTAGGCAGCTTAGAAAGCATCAGGTGGAGAAGAAACATTAGGTACTGCGTTCACTGCCATGTAGGCAGCTTAGAAAGTTGTAAACTTTTCCTGTATTTTTGGAATACTGTTCACTGCCATGTAGGCAGCTTAGAAATGAATGATGTACCTGAGGTCAGAGAAATTTTTGTTCACTGCCATGTAGGCAGCTTAGAAACGGCTAAAAATATGGACAAAATAACCATATAGGTTCACTGCCATGTAGGCAGCTTAGAAAAATGAAATAGTTTGGGACAAGCATGAAATAAAGTTCACTGCCATGTAGGCAGCTTAGAAATGCTGACATTGAAACGAGTGGGTCTGCAACGAGTTCACTGCCATGTAGGCAGCTTAGAAATAATAAATGCAAGACTTCAAGAAAATGTATGCGTTCACTGCCATGTAGGCAGCTTAGAAAATCCTGCGGCAATCTGATGAAGATACGTCATGGTTCACTGCCATGTAGGCAGCTTAGAAATGAGATTCTTGGCGGCTTTAAAGCGGGCACTGGTTCACTGCCATGTAGGCAGCTTAGAAAAAACAAAAGTTCAATATTTCCCTGAACACCACGTTCACTGCCATGTAGGCAGCTTAGAAATGCATATCGCCGATAATCATTGCTGATGAAACGTTCACTGCCATGTAGGCAGCTTAGAAATTTTTAGCTAGGATCCTCAACGGTTTAGTTAGGATGGGCATCTATCAGTAAATATTAGCCTTAGATCTCTCATGCTTTCACCATTTAGATAAAATGAATAAGGATGAAGATCTTGAAATTTTCTAAGTTTAAAGTGAGTTTCATTCACTGTTGAGCATTTCTCAGGTTTTATAAAACAACTGCTGTTCTTGCCCCAATAGCAAAATAAAATGCCTTAGCGATGAATTTTTAAGCCAAATATAGAATTTGATTGAGGCGCTTAACTGTCAAATTTCCAGATGAATTATTTAGTTTTTATTTGATTTTATTTTTAATAAATCACTGTATTTTATGGGTATTAGTGAAATATTAGAAAGATTTTCTCAATAATTTTATTTGGGGTTATAAGAATTAATGTACTAAAGATCTGCTAGCCAGCTTTCCTAATGAATATCCCGCGTTGATGCGATGAAATTCAATTAGTGAATTTTATTCATCTTCACGTTAGATTAAATCATTTTTATTCATCTAGTTGTTCGGCTATAAATATATGCATTCAGAAATTTTAACTTCTCTTAAAAAATTTAGGGTGCATCACAATGAGTCAGGAATTTACTTGTTCGATTAAAAGTGTACGTTTCGATGAAAACTATCAACCTGCTGACAACACACGCCTTACAACAAACTTTGCCAACTTAGCTCGTGGTGAACATCGCCAAGAAAACTTACGCAGAACTTTGGAGATGATTAACAACCGCTTTAACACTTTGGCGAGTTGTGACAATCCAAATGCTGACCGCTATTCACTTGAAATTGACATCATTTCAGCAGAGCTTGATGTTGAAGGAAATGGCAAGACCTTTCCTTTTATTGAAACCTTGAAAAGTACCATTATTGATCATAAAACCAATGAACGCATAGAAGGCATGATCGGCAACAGTTTTTCTTCTTATGTACGTGATTATGACTTCAGTGTGGTATTGCCGGAGCTTGGTTTTAAAACCAATGAAAAGCCTGAAAACTTTGGTGATTTACATGGCAAGCTCTATCAGCATTTAGTCAATTCAGAGGTTTTTAAAGCAGAATTTAAAAAACAACCTGTGATTTGCCTGAGCGTTTCGACTTCAAAAACCTATTACCGCACAGCGAATGTTCACCCGGTGCTTGGTGTGGAATATAAAAATGATGAATATTCACGTACCGATGACTATTTCAAAAAAATGGGTCTAAGCGTCCGCTATTTCAAACCTGAAAATGCAACTGCGCCATTGGCATTCTATTCAGCAAACAACTTACTGACGGACTATACCGATTTTGAGTTAATCAGTGCGATCAGCACCATGGAAAGTTTCCAAAAAATTTATCGTCCTGAAATTTACAATACCAATTCAGTTGCAGGTTTGGTTTACCAGCCAAGCTTGAATTTTCAGGATTTTTCATTGACCCGCATTGTTTATGACCGTGTAGAACGCAGTCAATTGGCGGTAAAACAAGGCAAATGGACGGAAGAAAACTTTATCAAGCCGTACAAAGACATCCTTGAACAATGGGCCGCAAATTTTGCTGCTGAAAATACAAAGCAAGAACACGCTGCTTGATTCACCGAATAGATTAAAGAACACCGTTTTACAAAAGATTGAGATAGAAGATTAGACATGGCCATTTTACTCCCAACATCAACAGCAGGCAGCTTACCGAAACCATCTTGGCTGGCGGAACCGGAAAAACTTTGGTCACCTTGGAAACTGGAAGGTGAGCAACTGCTTGAAGCGAAGCAAGATGCTTTGCGTTTATCTTTGCAAGAACAGCAGCATGCTGGCATTGATATTGTCAGCGATGGTGAGCAAACCCGTCAGCATTTCGTAACAACATTCATTGAGCATTTGGATGGTGTTGATTTTGAAAAGCGTGAAACGGTGCGTATCCGTAATCGTTATGATGCGAGTGTGCCGAGTGTGGTGGGTGCAGTCAGCCGTCAAAAGCCTGTTTTTGTGGAAGATGCAAAGTTTTTACGCAGCCAGACTACACAGCCGATCAAATGGGCTTTGCCTGGCCCAATGACCATGATTGATACTTTGTATGACGGTCATTACAAAAGCCGTGAAAAACTGGCGTGGGAATTTGCCAAAATTCTTAATCAGGAAGCCTTGGAATTAGAAGCCGCCGGTGTAGACATTATCCAGTTTGATGAGCCTGCCTTTAATGTGTTTTTTGATGAAGTGAATGACTGGGGCGTTGCAACTTTGGAGCGGGCGCTTGAAGGTCTGAAATGTGAAACTGCGGTGCATATCTGCTATGGCTACGGCATCAAAGCCAATACAGACTGGAAAAAGACCTTAGGTTCAGAATGGCGCCAATACGAAGAAGCCTTCCCTAAACTGCAGCAATCGAAGATTGATATCATTTCACTTGAATGTCAAAATTCACGTGTGCCTATGGATTTGATTGAACTGATTCGCGGTAAAAAAGTTATGGTCGGTGCAATTGACGTTGCAACTAATCAGATTGAAACTGCGGAAGAAGTGGCCAATACATTGCGCAAAGCGCTTCAGTTTGTCGATGCCGATAAGCTTTATCCTTCGACCAACTGCGGTATGGCGCCATTGTCACGCGAAGTGGCGAGAGGCAAACTGAATGCCTTGAGTGCGGGCGCAGAAATTATTCGTCAAGAACTGACCGCCTAACTTTATGCTGAGTACGCATCATCCTTAAAATGCGCAGGGTTATATTGGATTTGATTAAATTTCACAGTAACCCTGACTTCAAACTTGAAGTTGCCTCATTTTCTACTCGGAACACATTCAGGTGATATGCCTGTGTGATGAACTTGCATAATCAGGTGATATCACAAAAAACGACGCTTTAATTTTGGAACAGCATCATGATTCAATCAACAGACTTTAAAAACGCAATGTCTTTGCTCACCAGCGCAGTCAATGTTGTGACGACAGCAGGAATGTCTGGCCGCTATGGATTCACTGCCTCTGCTGTATGCAGTGTTACCGATACGCCTCCGACCTTGCTGGTCTGTATGAATCAAGCATCGAGTTCCCATGCGCATTTTGTTGAAAATAAGATTCTCACCGTGAATGTTTTGGGCGCACAGCATGAAGACCTGTCCAAAGCATTTTCATCGAAAATGACGGCTGAAGAGCGCTTTAACCACGCCGCTTGGACTGAATTGGAAACGGGTGCGCCTATTTTAAAGGATGCTTTGGTGAGTTTTGACTGTCAGATTGAGCAAATTCAAGCAGTCGGCACACATAGTGTTTTTATGTGCCGTGTGGTCGCAATTCAGCAAAGTCAACAGGATGAAAGTTTGGTGTATTTTAATCGCGCTTACCATTCGGTAGGTCAAGTGGAAATCGCCTAAACGCATTTTGTTCAATATCAAATTCTTTAATAAGTAAGTATGCCGTGGAATTAATTATTTTTTTAGCAATAGGGGCATTGGCGGGATTTGCTGCTGGGCTCTTTGGTGTGGGCGGCGGGCTGATCATCGTGCCGCTCTTGTATGTGGTGTTTACACAGATGGGCTATGGTCCTGAAATTGTGATGCATTTAGCTTTAGGCACTTCGCTCGCAACGATTATCGTGACCTCGATCAGTTCATTGATGGCACATAATAAAAACGGCGCCGTACTTTGGCCGGTATTCAAAAATTTAACGCCGGGTTTGGCGGTGGGTTCATTTTTAGGAGCGGGTGTTGCAGGATTGCTGTCGAGTGCAAAGCTGCAGCTAATTATCGGCATATTCGCCCTTTGGGTGGCATATGGCATGTTCATGGGGGCCAAAAAAATGGTCGAGCAGATTCGAGTCCTGCCCTCAGCAGCGAAGCAAGTCTGTGCCGGCACTGGGATTGGCATTGCATCTGCCATTTTTGGCATCGGCGGCGGCAGTTTAACAGTCCCTTATCTCAGTCATTATGGCGTGCGCATGCAAAAAGCTGTTGGCACATCAGCTGCATGCGGTTTATCCATAGCAATTGCCGGGGCAGCGGGCTTTATGTTTTTTGGCGCGCAAGAGAAGGTCGAAATTGCAAACAGTATTGGCTATGTTCATATTTATGCGTTCTTAGGGATTAGCAGCATGAGTTTCTTTACCGCAAAGTTAGGCGCTAAAGCGGCACATGCGCTATCACCGCAAATGCTGAAAAAATGTTTTGCGGGTTTATTAACTGCAGTCGGCTGCTACTTTATTTTTCAAGGCGCGCTGACAGTGAGCGTATAAGTAATAACCCTAAGGGAGAACAGCCTTAGCGCCAAGTTCAGCCGCCTGTCAAAGCAGATTGACGCTTTGCGCCCAGTGAGATTGTGTTCATTCATCCTAACAATCAGCTTAAGATGTTTGTGCGGGCATCATCGCCAGAAATCCTGCTTCAGCATACAGCGTGCGAAAAAATATTCGAATACAGCACGCTGTATTTCTAATGCTTCGATAGCTGGCTTTGGCAATTTCGTTCAGCCGTTCTCAGCCACTATGGCCAATTCAATGTTTAGGCGCTGCTTAATTTTATGGCCGCAAAATAAGTTGTGAATAGTGTGCTTTGCGGCTTTATTATTGCCCTGAACCAATCAGTAGGGATAATATTCCGGCAGCAATCAAAGGGCCGACAGGTACGCCGCGCAATACGGCTACGCCAGCCACAGTGCCAATCAGCAAGCCCGCCACAATATCGGGCTGATTCGACATCAGCTTCACGCCGCGTCCGCCCAGCCAAGCCACCAATAAGCCAATAGCAATGGCCAGCAGCGACTTCCAGCTGAGAAAGGATTTCAATATGGCGTCACCTGGGATTTTGCCGCTGGCAATGGGGGTGAGCACGCCAATGGTTAAAATAATGATGCCAATATTTAAGCCATGCTGCTGCAGGTAAGGGAAGAATTCATTTAAAGGGGTGATGCGGAACACGATCAGCACCCCCGCGGCAATGGACACGGCAGAATTATGGCTGAATATCCCGCAGGCCAATAAAATCAATAGAACAATCAGGTTTAAATCCAGGCTGGACAGGTTCATCACGCGTACTAAATTTTGCATTATTGATGGGATTATAGCGGATTTCACCGCTTTAAGCCGATGCATTGGCGAGCCGGGCCAGAAGTTCAGGTATACAGTGATCAGGCCATACATTCATCCAGATTGCGCTTTATATATTTTCTATTGCACAAATTAAGGGTTCGCCAGCCGTTTTGCGGCTGATTCACAGCATAGATAAATACGGTCCAAGATTGGGTTTCTGATCACGATACATTAGAATGAGCTGTGATTTTTTGAGATGTGCTTTTATGTTGTTGGAAAAAATGCTGCAATCGCAAGGTTTTGGTTCACGGAAATATTGCCAGCAGCTGATTAAGAGCGGCGCAGTTCAAATCCATGGCGAGGCGGTCGATAATCTGAAATATAAAGCTGATCTGAAGCAGCTGGAATTTTCGGTATATGGCGAAAGCTTTGAATACCGTGAAAAAGTTTATATCGCCTTAAATAAACCGCAAGGTTATGAATGCTCACATCAGGCCACGCACCATTTCAGCGTATTTGAATTGTTTGATGATGTGCTGATGAACCGCGGCTTGCAGTGTGTAGGCCGTTTGGATCAGGATACAACGGGCCTGCTGCTGCTGACGGATGACGGGCAGTTTTTGCAGGCGCTGACGCATCCTAAAAAGCATGTGGCAAAGGTTTATCAGATGCATACTGCAGATCCAGTCACGGCAGCGCAAATCGAGCAGCTGGAACAGGGCGTAGAACTGCGTAATGAGGCGGGTGTATTTGCTGCAACAGATGTGCAGAGCCTGGCTGATAGGCAGCTGCAAATGACCGTTCATCAAGGTGTTTATCATCAAGTTAAGCGCATGCTGGCGGCGGTAGGCAATAAAGTTGAACAGCTGCACCGTGCGCAAGTTGGCCAGCTGAATTTGAGTCATTTGGACAATTTGCCGCAAGGCGAATGGGTGTATCTGTCCTCAGAACAAATTGAGTTGGCTAAAATCCGAGAAAACTGATTCAAACATGAAAAGCGCAGCTGCATTTTCAGCTGAGCTTTTCATAGCAGGTGGAGGGGGCCGGTTTACTTTAAAAAGCAGTGGTAAGTTTGAAATTCATCATCTTTCACAAAGCCCATGGATTCATATAACTGATGCGATTGATAATTGCTTTTTTGGGTTTCCAAGGTAATGCGCAGCGCATTTTCATGGCGCGCAAATAAAATTGCGGTATCAATCAGCTGTTTGGCGGAGCCTTGGCGGCGGTAAACCGGCCGCACATAAACATCATCTAAAATATAGTAAGTTGAACAGGCGACAGAAGAAAAGCCAAGGTAAAGAAGGATAAAGCCGGTAAATACATCATCTTTGATATGGATGAAAAACACACTTTGCTGATTGTCGAAGCGCTGTTTTAAAAATTTATAGGATAAATCCAGATTGGAAGATGCGCCGTAAAATTGGCGGTATTCATCAAATAATACGGCCAGCTGGGTCAAATCCTGTTCTGATGCGCGTCTTACAATCATTGTTGTCTCCATGCATTTTATTATCTCTTTGCATGAAGCATAACCAAAATTCAGAAGTTGATGATTTTTAAATTGTTTGTAAATGCGACAGTGTTAACTTTTGTCACTTTCACCCAAAATGGCATTCAGCTCTTCAAACAAATCGATATGTTCATCATCCAGCAGCAGGTCAGTTTCTGATGCATCTGCCTGTTCAGTATCAATCAGATCGGGCTGTACAGATTTGGCATCCTGCTGCTTCAGTTTTCGCAGCCGAATCAGCTGTTCTAAATTAATGTTCTGATTTTCGATCGAGAAGGGGATAGATTTTGTCAGTACAACTTGTTTGAAAAAAAGGCGAACCGCTTGGGCAGGCGTAATCCCTAATTGCTTAAATACAGCAAAAGCTTGTTTTTTCTCTTGGGAGTCCAGACGGATTTGATAAACTTCGGTTTTTCTCATAATTTTAGAAAGCTTTAAATTACTTAACTTTTCGCATTTATTCTAATCAAAAATCATCAAATTTCAATAGCTAAACGCAGAAAATCTGAAAAATTGTAATGACATCCATATTACAGTGTAATTTAGAGGGCCAATTCCATTTTTGAGCTGAATTGCAGTGCTTCGAAAGTGACAGGATCTTTAAATTCAAGATGTTTTGCCAATAACTGCAATGGTGATGTGAAATCATCATCCGCTTTATGTGCGATTTTGGGATAAAACGGATCATTTTTGATTGGCAAGCCCAAATGGCTGAGATGGACCCTTAGCTGATGCTGCTTGCCTGTATGCGGTTTTAGCAGGTATTTGGCCCACAGCTGATTGTGCTCCAGCAGCTGTATTTCTGTTTCACTGTTGGGGGTGCCTTCACATACCTGCATGGTGTAAAACGGCTGCCCCTTGTCCATATTCAGCCGAACTGTTTGCGGAAATTGAAGACCCGAATCGTAGGGCGCAACCGCATGGTAGGTTTTTTGCACTTGCCGGTCTGCGAACATTTGCTGGTAAATGCCGCGCGTTTCAGGCCGCTTGGAAAATAAGACCACTCCAGCAGTTTCACGGTCTAGGCGGTGAATTGGGCTAAGCTGCTCATTGCCCATTTGGTTTTTCAGCCTGACCAGAAGGGTTTCTTGCACATATTGCCCGGTCGGACTGATGGTCAAAAAATGCGGTTTATCAATCACCAGCAAATCATCATTTTCAAATAAAATGGCATGTTCGAAGGGCACATGAATTTCGCGCTTCAGAAAACGGTAATAAAATACGTGGCTGCCAGCCTGAAATGCGCTGTCTATCCGCAGCTGTTGCCCTTTGGCATCATAGATCAAGCCATCCATAAAACGCTGCTGCCATTCGGCCGCTTCAATATGCGGGAACTGCAGGCACATGTAAGCGAAAACTGTCTGAATGGATGACGGGGAAGGCTTTAAGAAAACTTTACTGGCGCTGACGCCATGCAGCATGGGCGGTGTAAAGTCGGCAGGGTGCATAGCAGGCATTGGATCACTTTGACTGGATGAATTGAAGCCGCCAGATTGTAAAAAATACACAATCTAACGCCAAGAAATAGGCTTTTCAAGCTGTGCGATGCTATCATATTTGCTCTTTAAGTACATGTCGTGAGCAGTATGCAGCACTCATTTAATCTGACTTTAAATAATGAAGAAGATACCAAAAACCTGGCTGAAATTTTGTCAAAGAATTTCACAGCGGGTGTCATTTATTTAATTGGCGATTTAGGTGCAGGAAAAACCACGCTCACGCGTTATTGGCTGCAGGCTATGGGCCACAAGGGCGCGGTAAAAAGCCCAACCTATACCTTGGTAGAGCCGTATAATATTCAAGGCAAAGATATTTTTCATTTCGATTTATACCGCCTCAATGATCCTTATGAGTTGGAATTGATGGGCATCCGTGATTATCTGGAAACTGCCGATGCGCTGTTTTTATTTGAATGGCCATCCAAAGGCGGTGAAGAAATACCGCAGGCCGATTTAGTGATTAATATTGAAAAATCTGAAGACGATTTAATCCGTATTGCAACATTAAATTCATCTTCTGAGTCTTTACAGCAGGCTTTAGAGAAGCATTTTGTATGATGAATGATGTCAGCGCCCGCCGCATCCGAACGCTCGATCCTGCCTTAGCCAACCAGATTGCTGCCGGTGAAGTGATTGAGCGCCCAGCTTCTGTGGTAAAAGAGCTGCTGGAAAATGCCATTGATGCAGGTGCAACCGAGCTGATTATTCGGGTTGAGCAAGGCGGCAGCACGCTGATTGAAATCATTGATAATGGCCGGGGGATACATTCAGAAGATTTGCCCTTGGCAGTGATGCGCCATGCCACCAGCAAAATACAAACAGCTGATGATCTGCAGGCCATTGTCAGCTTAGGTTTCCGCGGTGAAGCTTTGGCATCCATCGCCGCTGTATCGCGCCTGACTTTAATCAGTAGTCAGGATGAAGACGGCGTGGGTTATCAGGTCGAAGTTAACGGTACTGCATTTGATCATCAGGAAATTCAAGCCGTTGCTTCTGCCAAAGGCACGCAGATTCGGGTTCAGGATTTATTTTTTAATGTCCCGGCGCGCCGTAAATTTTTAAAGAAGCCCGGCACCGAATTTGGCCATATTGAAGAAATCGTCCGCCGTCTGGCGCTGACGCATTTTGATATCCGCTTTGTTTTAGAGCATAACAGCAGCATCAAGCTGAATTTGCCTGTTGCTGACAGCGGCGAACTGCGGTTTCAGCGTGTGCAGCAGATGCTGGGCCGCCAATTCACTCAAAATGCCTATTGGATCGATGCAGACAGCATCAATATGAGTTTAAGCGGCTGGCTGGGGCATCCTTCAGATGCGCGTGCGCAGGCCGACTTGCAGTATGTTTATGTGAATGGCCGGATTGTGAAAGATAAAACGATTTCGCATGCGCTGCGGATGGCTTATGAAGGGATTTTGCACGGCCACCAGCATGCTGGCTATTTGCTGTTTTTGGAAGTTGATCCAGAAAATATTGATGTCAATGTGCATCCGACCAAACATGAAATCCGCTTTTTGAATCAGCGGGAAGTGCATGAATTTGTACGCCATTATGCGAAAGCGACTTTATCGCAGTTCCAGACTGCCTCGGCTGAATTGGCATCTGCAATGAAGCAGGATGATCAAGCGCCTGTACAGGACGCTTTTCAGCCGCAGCCGCGTTATCAGGAGCAGTTCCTGCTGCATAAAGCTGCGGAATCTGCCGCAGCGCCAGCTCAAGAAACACCTCTACCGGATGGCCTAAGTGATTTTAATTCGGTGCAGCCGCAATCTGTGTCTTATCTGCAGCCTTCAGCTTCAAATCATGCGGCTGGCTATGCATCCGGCTATTCTTCACAGTATGCCGGTTCGCAAAAACTGAATAATGCGCTGCAAAGCTACTTGGCGCCGCTGCGGGATGCCTCGGCAGATAGCCTTCAAACCGAGTCATTAGAAAATCACATCGCGGCGAAAGTAGATGAGCATCCTTTAGGCATCGCGATCGCTCAGCTGCATGGCATTTATATATTGGCGCAAAACACCGAAGGCCTGATTATTGTTGATATGCATGCGGCGCATGAGCGGATTGTTCTGCAGCAGATGAAAGCGGCATGGGATAAGCCGGAATTTTGGACTTCACAGCAGCTGCTGATTCCGAAAGTGGTGCCGATCAGCCGCATGCAGGCTGCGCGCATTGACGATTTAAAAGAGCAGCTGGCGCGCTTAGGGCTGGATATAGATCAGTATGGCGATGAGCAGGTGATCGTGCGAGGTGTGCCCGCTATTTTGCATAAGGCGGATTTTGATGCCTTGATTCCTGAATTGCTGCATGATTTAGATCCGAATGATCAGGCACAGGGCTTGCTGCAAAAACGCGACCAGATTTTGGCAGGCATGGCCTGCCATGGCGCTGTGCGCGCGCACCGCATTTTAAGCCTTTCAGAAATGAATGCTTTGCTCCGGCAAATGGAGCAAACCGAATTTGCCAGCCAATGCAATCATGGGCGCCCAACATGGCGCGCCTTTCCATTGGCACAGCTTGATAAATTATTTGCTCGGGGAGAGTAGCGTTACATGTCAAATCAACTGCCGGTCATCAATTTAATGGGGCCTACTGCAAGCGGGAAAACCGCTTTGGCATGTCAACTTTATGAACAGGGCAATTTTGAACTGATTTCCGTCGATTCTGCGCTGGTATTCAAAGATATGGATATTGGCACAGCAAAGCCTACGCAAGAGGAACAGGCGCGTTACCCGCATCATCTGATTGATCTTATCAGTCCATTGGAGGTGTATTCAGCTTCACAATTTGTCGATGATGCCAGTGCGCTGATTGAGGATATGCATTCGCGCGGCAAAACCCCTATTTTAGTCGGCGGAACAATGCTGTATTTCAAGGCATTGCTGGAAGGATTGTCTTCCAATCTGCCTGGCACAGATTACGCGGTACGGGCCGAAATTGAGGAAAAAGCGGCGCAGGAAGGCTGGGAGGCTGTGTATGCTGAACTTTGTCAAGTCGATCCTTTGGCTGGCCAAAGGTTTAAAATGAGTGATAAGCAGCGGATCACCCGAGCTTTAGAGGTCTTTAAGCTCACAGGCGAACCAATTACAAAATTGCAGGCTGAGCAGCCTAAAAATTTACCATATAAGTACAATTTTCATAATTATGCTTTGATGCCTGATCGATTAGAATTGCATAAGCGCATAGAAAAACGATTAGAAATTATGTGGGAAATCGGATTTTTAAATGAAGTGAAAGGCTTGATGAAAAAATACGATTTAGATGAAAATCTTCCTTCCATGCGCTCCGTTGGCTATCGGCAAGCACTCGATTTTTTGAAAAAAAGTGATCAAACTGGTGAAAAACAGCGGGAAATGGAGGATAGAGCGCTCTTTGCAACACGACAACTTGCTAAACGTCAATATACTTGGTTAAGATCTTTGCAAGAAAAGCATAAATTTACTACATATTTTACTATCGAGCAGGCTCAAGAAGACTTGCGAAACTGCCACGGATAAAGCAAAATTTAGCTACTGCCTTTTTTATAATTTTTAATTGAAAAATAAAGGTAGTTTTGCGCTGATTTTTTAATTTTTTTTTTGGAGTTATAACATGTCTAAAGGTCAAACTTTACAAGATCCGTTCTTAAATTCTCTCCGTAAAGAACGTATTCCAGTTTCTATTTTCCTTGTGAACGGTATTAAATTACAAGGTCACATTGAATCTTTTGACCAATATGTGGTTTTACTGAAAAACACTGTAAGTCAAATGGTTTATAAACACGCCATTTCTACTGTTGTTCCAGCCCGTAATCCGCGTCCTGCTGGCGCTCCTGCTGGTGCTCAAGGTGCAGGCGGCTTCGGCGGTGCTCAAGGTCAAGGCAGCGGCTTTGGCGGCGGTCAAGGCGGCGGCTTCGGCGGTCAAGGCGGCTTCGGCGGTCAAGGCGGCTTCGGCGGCCAAGGCGGCGGCTTCGGCGGTCAAGGCGGCGGCTTCGGCGGTCAAGGCGGCTTCGGCGGTCAAGGCGGCGGCTTCGGCGGTCAGGGCGGCTTCGGCGGTCAAGGCGGCTTCGGCGGCCAAACTTCTGGTTTTGACGGCGAAACTAAATTTGAAGATTCTCAAGATGACGAAAATAATCGTTAATTAAGAATTTTAAAAAAGCCTCTTTTTATAAAGAGGCTTTTTTTTGCTTTTGAGAAGATCATAAAAAACCAGCTGATCAGCTGGTTTTCTATCAATCACCTTAAGGCTTATTCTTTTTGCGGTCTAGGCTGGCATCTTTAATGTCTACAAATGCATTGTTGCGGATTTCCCGCAGCCAGCTGTCCAATTCCGCATCAAATTGACGTTCACCCAGCAGCTGCCGCGCCATGCGCTCTTGATATTCTTTGGTCATATCCTGCTGGCGGGTATCAGTCACTTGAAGAATGTGCCAGCCAAACTGTGATTGGAATGGTTCACTGATTTGACCTTTCGGTGTATTTTTCATTTTATCATCAAACTCTGGAACCATCATGCCCGGTGTAACCCAGCCCAAGCTTCCGCCATCACGGGCAGAGCCGGGATCGTTTGAATATGTCGATGCCAATACAGCAAAATCTTCACCTTTTTGCAGGCGGCTGTACAGGCTGTCAATCATTTGCTTCGCATTTTCAGGGCTAACAACTTCAGAGGGCTGAATCAGGATATGGCGCGTTTGATATTGCGGAACGATGGCTTTCTGGTCACCGCCTTTACGCTCTACCAGTTTTAAGATATGAATGCCGTCACGCACAGGAATCAGCTCAGTCGTTTGACCATCCTGCAGCGGGCTTACACGGGCAGCCAGCTCGGCAGGAATATCAGACAAGCTGCGGAATCCCATGTCTGCACCTTCAACTTTGATAGTGCCGGTAGAGAACTTTTTGCCGATTGCCGCGACATCATTGCTGTTCGCAAGCTCAGCTTTTACCTCTTTTGCCACTTTTTGAGCGGCGGCTTCATTACCTGAAATGCGGACGTGCAGAACATGCGCTTGATTGCCAATCGCTGCTTGGCCTTGCGGTGAATTTAAGAAGTTTTTGACATCTGCGTCACTGATTTGAATGCGCGATGTTACGATTTGCTGGCGCAGGCGTTTGATGGCTAAATCTTCGGCAATCTGGCTGCGTAATGATGCATAAGTATTGGGCGCAATTTTATCCAGTTTTTGCTGGAAAGCTTCTAGGCTTGGTGAGCCCGAGTCTTTTGCAACTTTTAATACCGCCTCATTTAAGCTTTTTTCATCGGGCTTAATGTTGTAGCGCTTGACTTGTTCGAGCTGCGCCTGGCGGATAATGAGCTGTTCTAGCGCTTGCTGCTGCAAATACTGTTCTGGCGGTACGGTTTTCTTTTGCGCTTCAAGCTGGTGTTTGAGTTCGGCAATGCTCTGTTCTAAATCACTGCGCAGAATTACGCTATTGTCCACAACAGCAATAACTTCATCTTTAGGTTGAGCAGCAAAGGCTGGCAATGATGCAGAAAGGCAAAGAGCAAGTGCTGTCGCTTTAAAAACGCGTTTTAACTGTAGTGTGTTCATTAACGTTCTGTCCAATTTTGATTGATATTATTAAAGCCTAATACTCGGGTTTCCAATAAAGATGCAAGTTTATTGTTGAAACCGCCTAAGCCCTTCAGAGTAAATTCTGCCATGATCGCGCGTTTTGGCTTTACGCTGTCATCATTGACATTGTCCAAATCATTATAATAAGAGCGGCCATAGACTGATAAGCCCCAGCAGCACGATTCATAGTTGACGCCAAGCAGGTATTCACGGGCGACATTGTTGTCCAAGTCGTACTGTGCATGACCCACCAGCCGCCAATTGTTGTGTACGGGCTGAATGAAGGATGCAACAGCTTGATCGTAGCTGTCTTGACGATTTGGCAAGTACCGGCGGTTAAAATAGCCGATATTGTAGAGGTTGCCCTTATCGCCTGTGTAATACAGCTGTACATCACGCTGCGCATTATCGCCGTTGGACATCCATGCGCCGTTTGCACTGACTCTGAAGCGTTCAGACAGCTGGCTGGATACGTTAACCACAGGGCCTGTGCGGCGCTCGCGGTCAAATTCATCGGACGTATTATTGAGTGTTACGCGGCGGTCTTCAAAGTAGAAGCTTTGCCCCACGCTGGCTTTCAGGCGTTCCAGTCCAATGCTGTCAAATAGGCTGTAGCTGAGGCCTAGAGATGCAAAGTTGTTGTCTTCTAAGCGGTCATGGCCGTAGAAACGGTTCGGGCTGAACAGCTGGTCATAGTTGATGGACGCTGTGGTTGTGTCAAAGTTTGGGCTGCTGTCCTGATTTTTATAAGGCGCATAGGCGTAGAACAGCCGGGGGGTTAAGGTCTGCAGGAATTTTCCATCTTTTTCAAATGTCAGGCCGGTATCCAGCGTGAACTGCGGCACAATCGTGGATTTGCGCTCATTTGAAGAGTTGATGTTCTGCGCATTAATGGTGTCCTGATCATAGAAGGTGTTGATGCTGCGGACAGAGACTTCAGGAATGACAAAAGACCACGGCGTAAGGTAATTGTAGCGCACTGCGAAATCATTGTAGATGCGCGTGCCGCTAGGTTCAGCGCTTGTGCTGTTGAAGTCGGAAATGTCTTTCTTAAAATAAGCGGTATCGTGATTAAACTCGTACTGCAGGCCTAAAGGGCTGCCATGCTTATAGTTCAGGAGGAATTGCGGCAAACGGGCATAAGGGCGGTCTTCGTCTTTGACGGTATTATCCAGCGTTTGGAAATTTTCAACTTTCAGCTGCGCTTTAAGGCCGGGGATGCCGTTTTTATAATTGAGTTCCCACGCGCGGCGCAGGTTCAAGTCGGTTTTTGAATTCGGGTTATTGTTTAAGTCGGTAAAATAATCTTTATCCGATGCATAGTTGAAATCTATGTTGGTGCTGAACTGCTGGTTAAGATCCCATTTGTGCAAAATGTGCAAATCTTTACGGTCTTGGTCGTCATATTTTTTATCTGAAGGCAGGTAGCCGCCCCAGATCATGCCTTCACCGTAGTTTTCCGTTAAGTAGCGGAATTCGCCTTCCAGCATTGGGCCGCGGGCACTGATAAAGCGCGGTGTAAGGGTAGCATCATAATTCGGCGCAAGATTCAGATACACCGGTACGCCAAGTTCGATCCCGCCGTCATTGGTGAAGCCGAAGCTTGGCGTTAAAATGCCTGTAGTGCGGCGGTCATCAATAGGGAAGTTGAAATACGGCACAGCCATCACGGGAACATCTTTTACATACAGTTTTGTTCCTATGGTCTCACCGCGGCCGGTTTCCTGATTCAGCTTAATGGTGTTGGCTTGAATTTTCCAAGTCGGCTTTTCATCCGGAGGACAGGTGCTGTAAGTGGCATTTTTCAGCTCGACCGTCTGTGCGGATGTGCGTGAAATTTTTTCTGCGCTGCCATGCGCATGGGTTTGCTCAGCAATGTACAGGCTGTTGCTTAAATCACCTTGCTGTGTTTTTAGATTGTAATTAATCGAGTCGCTTTGTGAGAGCAGGCCGGCTTGCGCCATTTGAACATGGCCTGATGCATTGGCGTAAGTTTGGGTCTTATCAATTTTAATTTGGTCAGCGCGGATTTGACGGCCTTCTTGATCAATAATGACATTGCCTTCAAGAATTGAGTCTCCATTGGGGTCAAAGTGGCCGTAATCGGCAGTGACGGTGGACGTCGCCTGATCTGAAGGCACGGCTTTGACATCCGGTGCAATGGGCGTGACCCATGCGCCTTGGCAATACGCTGAACTGAGCTGATGTCCTGCACGCTGCTGCGCTTCGGGTGAGGATTTGTCTACATAATATTGTTCAAAAAAGCTTTGACCTGGATAAGCTTCCGAAATCGTTTGTTTTAATTGCTCTGCGTCATTTTCCGCAGACGCTGGCGATGCCGCATAGCTTGATACTGAGCTGCCGCAAAGAAGGGTTAAGATCGCAGTCGCTAAAGGATTAAATTTAAACTGATGCTTCATTTGTCTCATTAACCAAGAATGCTTTATCGCAATTAATTATTGTCGCATCATAGAGAAAAAGTTGATAAGTAGCTACACTTAGCACTTTAAAAACTCAGCCTGTATTAGAATTTATTGCAAATGAATACACAACGTGAACAATCGATACAATCATGGATTGCATCTGTACTTGGTTCGGATCAATTTGAAACTCATTTTTTAGCAGGCGATGCAAGCTTCCGTCGTTATGCACGAATCAAATTGAATAATAAAACATTTATGCTCATGGATGCACCACCAGAAAAAGAAGATTGTGTGCCTTTTGTGACGATTGACGAATTTTTTGATGCTAATGGTGTGCGCGTGCCGCATATCGTGGCCAAAGACTTAGAGCAAGGCTTTCTTTTGTTAGAAGATTTTGGCGATGTTTTGCTCTCGGCACTGCTAACTGATGAAACAGTAGACAATCATTATGCGCAAAGTTTTGCTCAATTGATTCAATTGCAGTCAATTGATGGAGTTAATCATTTTCCGGAATATTCGTATGAAAAGCTGATGTCTGAAATGGCATTGCTGATAGATTGGTTGCTGCCATCGTTGCAGATCAAGCCATCGGATGAGGAAAGCGCTTTAATTAAGCGTACTTTTGCCATTCTTGCGAATGCGGCATTGGCGCAGCCGCAAGTGATTGTGCACCGTGACTTCCACAGCCGAAATTTGATGGCGCTGGCAGATGAAAAAGAGCAGGGTGTCATCGATTTTCAGGATGCCGTGATTGGCGCAGATACTTATGACCTGATTTCCATTACCCGAGATGCTTATGTGCAGTGGAATCCTGAACGCGTCTACAGCTGGTTCCAGACCTTCTATAATTTGCTGCCTGCATCTGCCAAAGAAGGCCGTGATTTTGAGCAATTCAAAAAAGATGCAGACTTTATGGCGATTCAGCGCCATATTAAAATTTTAGGCATTTTTGTGCGTCTGTTTGAACGTGACGGCAAGTCGGGCTATTTGAAAGATTTGCCGCGCGTGATGTGGTATCTGCTGGAAGAAAGCAAGCCGTATGCAGAATTACAACCGTTTATGCAGTTTATCCAAGCTAAAGTATTGCCAAAATTTGAAGCCAAATATGGCGCTTATGAGGTTGCAGCATAATGAAAGCGATGATTTTAGCGGCAGGGCTGGGCAATCGCATGCGTCCGCTAACATTGTATAAACCGAAGCCTTTATTGGAAGTGGGCGGAAAGCCGCTGATTGTCTGGCATATCGAAAAGCTGAAAGACATTGGCGTGACTGAAATTGTGATTAATTCGGCTTGGCTGGCGGATGTACTGATTGGCGCATTAGACGATGGCTCTCAGTTTGGTGTGAATATCCGCTGGACGCGTGAAGCGGAAGGCTTGGAAACGGCTGGCGGCATTATTAATGCATTGCCGCTGCTGGGAACTGAGCCTTTTATTTTGGTCAATGGCGATGTATGGACAACGTTTGATTTCGCCTCGCTGCTGGATGTGCGGCTGGAGCAGGATCTAGCGCACTTGGTTTTTGTTAAGAATCCGCCGCAGCATGAAAAAGGTGATTTTACCTTATCTGCGGGGCGCGCTTATACCTTTGATCAAGCGCATGCAGGCGAGCCTTTAACTTATAGCGGCGTCGCAGTGATTCATCCAAAAATGTTTGACGGGCTGGAACAGGGCAAGCGTCCATTAGCGCCGCTTTTAAAGCAAGGCATGCTGGATGGGAAAATTTCAGCGGAAAAAATGCAGGCTGCCTGGGTGGATGTTGGCACTCCTGAGCGATTAAGTGCGCTGGATCTCCAGATTCGTGAAGGGATGTACGCTTAAGTGCATATTCGCTAAACACATCCTGCTGTGACAGGCAGGATAAATCGGTATACTTCCATCTAACTTTTTCGAGACGTTATTGTATGCACACGTTTTTTAAAGAACTTAAGCAAGGCAGTCAAGCGTTAGGTTTGGAACTCAGTGATGATGTTTTAAATTTATTGCTCAAGTATCAAGATGCTTTGGTGCTGTGGAATAAAGCCTATAATTTGACAGCAATCCGTGATCCGAAAGAAATGCTGGTGAAGCACCTTTTGGACAGCTTGAGTATTTTAAAAGACTTGCCGCCAGGCCGTCTTTTAGATATTGGCACAGGCGGCGGCATGCCAGGCATGATCATTGCGCTATGCCAGCCGGAACGCCAATGTGTTTTGCTGGATTCGAACGGCAAAAAGATCCGGTTTTTGAAGCAGTTTATTGCTGACTTAAAATTAGAAAATGTTGTTGCTGTGCAAACGCGTGTCGAAAATGAGGACAGCATTAATGAGCTGGGCAAGTTTGATGTCATCACCAGCCGCGCTTTCGCCTCTTTGACGGACTTTATCAACGCATCCATTCCATTCATGCATGATCAGAGCATTATTGCATCAATGAAAGGGCTGATTCCAAGTGAAGAAGTCGATGCATTTAAAGATCAATTCAGCTGCGATATTATCGAGCTGAGCGTTCCGCGCTTGGATGAACAGCGTCATTTGCTTTTGTTGAAACGTATTTAATTATTTCTAAGGATTGGGGTTTACCATGGCACAAATTATTGCGATTGCGAACCAGAAAGGTGGTGTCGGTAAAACTACAACCGCAGTAAATTTGGCTGCATCTTTAGCCGTGCTGAAAAAACGCGTGTTGCTTGTGGATATGGATTCACAAGGCAATGCCACGATGGGTTCAGGCATTCAGAAGAATGAGCTGCTGTATTCCGTCACAGATGTACTATTGGGCGAGATGCCGATTGAAACAGCCATTACCCGTGCGGAAGTTGGCTATAAGGTTTTAGGCGCCAACCGAGAACTGGCGGGCGTTGAATTGGCAATTGCAGAGCAGGAAGGCCGAGAGTTCATTCTGCGTGAAGCGCTGCAGCAGATTGAAGATAAGTTTGATTATATTATTGTGGACTGCGCGCCGAGTTTAAGCTTGATTACAGTCAATGCCTTGGCTGCTGTAGACAGTGTGCTGATTCCAATGCAATGTGAGTATTATGCGCTGGAAGGCTTGGCGGATTTAACCCAAACCATTGACCGCATTCAGCAAGCGTTGAATCCAGATTTGCAGATTATGGGCGTGCTGAGAACAATGTTTGATGCGCGCAATGCGTTAACGCGCGATGTGTCTTCAGAGCTTGAACAATACTTTGGCAAAAAATTGTACGACACTGTCATTCCGCGCAATGTGCGGCTGGCGGAAGCGCCTGCACATGGCTTGCCGGTGATTTATTTTGAAAAAAGTTCAAAGGGTGCAGTTGCCTATCTAAATTTAGCGGCTGAGATGTTAAAAAAAAGCAAAGGAAAGAAAGGAAGTAACGCATGACCACAAAAAAACGCGGATTAGCAAAAGGCCGTGGTTTGGATGCCTTACTTGGTTCCATCCAAAAAGAAAAATTACAATTGGAAGCGCAAGCTTTAGATCATGGTCAGCTGAAGCAAATTGATGTGCATTTACTGCAGCGCGGTGAATATCAGCCGCGCCGCTTTATTCATGAGCAAGATTTACAGGAATTGGCGGCATCGATTGAAAAGCATGGCGTGATGCAGCCTATTGTCATCCGCCCAATCGATGATGAAAAGCATCCCTATGAAATCATTGCCGGTGAACGCCGCTGGCGCGCTGCGCAATTGGCGGGCTTAACCGAAGTTCCAGCCATAGTCCGCGATTTGAGCGATCAGGTCGCCATTGCATTGGCGTTGATTGAAAATATTCAGCGTCAAGATCTGAATCCAATAGATCAGGCGATGGCGCTGCAACGTTTTCATGAAGAGTTTGGCTTAAGCCATCAGGAAATTGCCGATACCGTTGGAAAAGCGCGCACCACCATCAGCAATTTATTGCGCTTATTATCCTTGGCTGAGCCAGTTAAAGATTTTATGCAGCAGAGTCTGCTGGATATGGGGCATGCCCGGGCAATTTTGACGCTCAAAGCGAAAGATCAGCTGAAAGTTGCTGAGCATGTCATCGAAAAAAGCCTGTCAGTGCGTCAAACAGAGCAGCTGGTGCGTGATTTGAATGCGCCCAAGCAAACTAAAGAAAAACAAGCAGCATCTGCAGATATTCAGCAATTGTCACAGCGCCTGTCTGACCGTTTCGGTGCAGATGTCAAAATAGACCATAACAAGCAAGGCAAAGGCAAATTGGTGATTAATTACCATTCTTTGGAAGAGCTGGATGGTATTTTAAATATTTGCTTAGCTGATTAATTTTAAATTTCGATTTATTGGGGAAAATCAAATGTGGGAATTAGTCAAGGCTGGCGGATGGCTTATGCTGCCGCTGGTTTTATGTTCAATCTTTACCATCGCGATTTCAATTGAGCGCTTTATCCGCTTGAAAAAAGTGATGGTGCTGCCAGCCGCTTTGCTGATGAATCAAAATCAAACAGCAGAGCAAGTTGTAGAAAAGCTGAAGCAAGATCAAACCTTGCAGCGCAGTACTTTGGGGCGTGTTTTCGCCGCGGGTTACCGCAGTAAAAATCAGCCTGAGCAGTTTGCCCGTGCGCAAATGGAAGTCACAGCATCGCAAGAGATTGGCTATTTGGAAAAGAATATCAATTTCTTAGGTACGCTAAGTGCAGCCGCGCCGCTGCTGGGTCTGCTGGGTACGGTCATGGGCATTATTGAGTCATTTTTAATGATTGATGTCGGGACGAACAGCGATCCGGTATTGATGATGCCGGGTATTTCTAAAGCGCTGATTACAACAGCTGCAGGGATGTTTATTGCGATCCCTGCACTGTTTGCTCACCGCTATTTTCAGCGTTTGGTGCAAGAGTATGTTGCAGAATTGGAACAGCAGGCAACACTGTTTCATGCTGCGCTGTATTACCAAAACAAGACTGATGAAGCATTACAAGATTTGCAAAAAGCAAGCTGAGGCGGTCGAATGAAATTTAAGCGCAGGCAGGTTGAAGATATACATATTAACTTAACGCCAATGATCGACTGCTTATTGTTTATCTTGGTGTTTTTGCTTCTTTCGACCACTTTTAGCCAAATGAGCCGAATGAACCTGACGCTGCCGGATGCACAAGGCGTGCCGCCAAAGCAGTTTGATCAGAAAATAGAGGTTGTTGTCGATTCTTCTGGGCATTATTCTGTAAATGGCCAGTCGCTTTCCAGTAAAGAGGCATCCGATTTAAATACGGCAATTAAACAGATTTCCAATGATCGCCGTGATTTAATGTTTATTATTGCCGCTGATGCGAAAGCAACCCATCAGGATGTGATCCGTGTTATGGATGTAGCAGGCCAGCTGGGCTTTGTGAATGTAAATATCAGTACGAAAGTACCGACTCGAGGTTATTAGTGAAGCACGATGTAAAAGTTTATCTGCGCCTGCTGGGTTATTTAAAACCTTTTTGGGGCTTGGCGATATTTGTTGTAATTGGTTTTGCAATCAATGCGGCAACAGAAGTATCCGTCGCTAAGCTGCTTGAAAAGATTATTAATGCGATTCAGCACCGTGATCAGGGTTTTACATCGTTATTTCCTATATTGGTTATCCTCTTAATGTTCTTCCGCGGGCTGGGAACATTCATTGGCGGTTATTATACAGCGGTGATTTCACGGAATTTGATTTTTAATATCCGTCAAGAAGTCTTTGCTAAGCTGATGCGCCTGCCTTCTCAATATTATCTGGATAATTCCAGCGGCCACATCACCGCGAAGATTATGTACAACGTTGAGCAGCTGACAGCGGCCTCGACCGAATCGCTGCGCACCATTGTTCAGCAGGGTTTAATTACCTGCGGTTTGGTGGGTTATCTGATTTACAGCAATTGGCGCTTAACTTTAATTATTCTGATTTTTGCGCCTTTGATTGGTTTGCTGATTCGCAAAGCGTCTAAGCGCATGCGCAAGCTGTCGAGCCAAGTGCAGGACACCATGGGTGATGTCAACCATGTGGTGCAGGAAACTGTCAATGGCAATGTCGTCGTTAAGGGTTTTTCGGGACAGGATTATGAGCAAAAGCGCTTCTATGACAGTTCAATGGAAAATTTGCGCCGCGGCATGAAAATGGTGGTGGTGCAGCAGCTGAATAGCCCGATTGTGCAGCTGATTATGTCGATCCCTTTGGCAATTGTAATGTACATCGCGCTGCGTCCTGAAATTATGCAGGATACTTCAGCTGGGCAGTTTGTGGCATATATTACGGCTGCAGGCATGCTGAGCAAGCCGATTAAAGCCTTGACCGATGTGAATGAAAAGATTCAGCGCGGCATGGCAGCGGCGCATTCCGTATTTGAGCTGCTGGATATGCCTGAAGAGAAAAATTCAGGAACATTGACGCCTGTGCTGAAAGGCAATATTGAATTTAAGGCTGTCAATCTGGTTTATGCAGATGGCTATCATGCATTGCATGATTTTAATTTGATCGTGAATGCGGGCGAAACCGTGGCCTTGGTTGGACGTTCCGGCGCAGGCAAAACTTCTTTGGTGAATTTGCTGCTGCGCTATCAGGACATCAGCAGCGGCCAGCTGACACTGGACAATATTGATATTTATGATATTGAAATCAATAATCTGCGTCAGCAAATTTCGATGGTGAACCAGCAGGTTGTGCTGTTTAACCGGACGGTCCGCGAAAATATTGCTTACGGTCAGCTGGAAAATGCCACTGATGAACAGATTGTTGCGGCGGCTAAATCTGCTTATGCGCATGAATTTATTATGAATCTTCCTCAGGGGTATGATACGCCGCTGGGTGCGCAAGGGTTGAATTTGTCGGGCGGCCAGCGCCAGCGCATCGCTATTGCGCGGGCAATTTTAAAAGATGCGCCAATTTTAATTTTGGATGAAGCCACCAGTGCGCTGGATAATGAATCTGAATACTATATTCAGCAGGCTTTTGATGCGGCAATGCGAAATCGCACTACGGTTGTGATTGCGCACCGTTTGTCAACGATTGAAAATGCTGACCGCATTGTGGTGATGGATAAGGGCCGAATCGTAGAGCAAGGCTCGCATGCAGAGCTGATGGAAAATCGCGGCGCCTATTATCAGCTGCATCAGCGCAATTTTGAGGAACAGTAAATGTCTGTGGTGCAATTAATTCAAAATGCTTGGAATAAGCAGGCTAAGTGGTTAATTGTGCTTCGTCCGTTATCATGGCTGTACTGCGGCGGGTTTATGTTGAATAAAAGCCTTTATAAGGCTGGTTTAAAGCAAAGCTATACCGCCCCTGTGCCGGTCATGGTAATAGGCAATATCACCGTGGGCGGCAGCGGTAAAACGCCGTTGCTGATTCATCTGGTCAGATATCTGCAAAACCGCAATGTGCGTGTGGGAGTGATCAGCCGGGGCTACGGCGGCAAAGGCCCGTTTCCAGCTTACGTTGGCTTGGATTCGGATGCAGACACTGCAGGCGATGAGCCTGTGCTGATTGTTCAATCTACAGGCGTGCCTATGGCTGTTGGGCCAAATCGGCAAAAAAGCATAGAGCTGCTGCTGTCTAAGCATGCTTTAGATTTAATCATCTGCGATGACGGCTTGCAGCATTGGGCGCTTGAGCGTCAGCTGGAGTGGATCGTGCTGGACAATAACCGGGGCTTGGGCAATGAAAAAATACTGCCTGAAGGTTATTTGCGTGAACCGAAAACCCGCCTGCAAGGCAGTACGGTGATTGAGCATGCCGCGCAGCCGAAGATGCCATTAAATATGCATTTGACTGCGTCGGCGCCGTATTTGCTGAATGAAGGCATGGTCAAAGACTTTGATGCGAACTCGGATTTTTATGCCGTTGCGGGCATCGGCTTTCCGCAGCGGTTTTACAATACATTGGAAAAAATGGGGATTCAGCATTTTCAATGTCATGAATTTCCAGATCATTTCGAATACGAAATTGAAGACTTGCAGTTTGAAGACAGCAATCCGATTATTACCACAGAAAAAGATGCGGTAAAAATTTTACCGCTGCTCAAGCAGAATCCAGACTTTCAGCGTGAAATTTGGGTTGTTCCTGTTGATGCAGTGCTGTCATCAGCATGTTATGAAACATTGCATCAGCAGCTGAAACAGTTGGGCATCCAATTTGATGAAGGCTTAAATTGATGAAACATATTGTTATTCCAGCGCGTTTTTCCAGTTCCCGCTTGCCAGGTAAGCCTTTGCTGGAAATTCATGGACGCCCGATGATTTTGCGTGTCGTCGATCAAGCGAAGAAAGTACAAGGTTTTGATGATCTATGTGTGGCGACAGATGATGAGCGTATTGCTGAGGTTTGCTGTGCAGAAGGCGTTGATGTTGTTTTGACATCGGCTGACCATCCATCAGGCACAGACCGCTTAAGCGAAGTTGCCCGGATTAAAGGCTGGAATGCTGACGACATTATTGTCAATGTGCAGGGTGATGAGCCTTTGCTTCCTTCATTATTGGTGAAGCAGGTTGCCCAATTGCTTGAAGATCAGCCGGCTTCATCGATGTCGACTTTATGTGAGCCCATACATAGCTTAGATGAGTTTTTGCGTGACAGTATCGTCAAAGTGGTGATGTCCAAGCACAATCAAGCGTTGTATTTTAGCCGCGCAACCATTCCTTATGACCGCGATGGTGCAAAGTTAACGGAGCGTAAGCTGCATGATCACGCGTACCGTCATCTCGGTTTATATGCCTACCGCGTGAAGCTTTTGCAGGAATATGTCACCTGGGATATGGGGCTGCTGGAAAAATTGGAGAGTCTGGAACAGCTGCGTGTTTTAGAAAATGGCCATCAAATTGCCATTGCTGTGGCTGAAGCGAATTTGCCGCCGGGCGTAGATACGCAGGCTGATTTAGACCGGTTGAATCAAATGGATGTTTCTAACTTCGAATAAAGGGCGGCTTCCATCCATGGCAAATGAAATTAAAGCGCAAGTCTACCCTTGGCAGCAAACGGTCTGGGATACACTGACCGGCCGTTTCCCTAAATTGGGCCATGGCTTGCTGTTTTATGGCAAAAAAGGCTGCGGCAAGCATGCGTTTGCACATTACTTTTTGGCCTGGGTGCTGTGTTTAAACCGTCATGAAAACAATCAGCCTTGCGGCGTCTGCGGCAGCTGTCTGTGGCTGAAATCAGATACGCATCCGAATTATGTGCATATCACGACAGATGAAGACAATAAAAAGCAGAATGCTAAAATAAAAATTGAGAAAATCCGCGATTTACTGCCTTTTGTGCAGCAGACGGTAGATGGCTGGCGTGTGGTGGTGATTGAGCCTGCAGAAGCATTAAATACCGCTTCCGCCAATGCGCTGCTGAAGACGCTGGAAGAACCGGGTGACCGTACTGTCATTATTCTGCTGGCGGATCATTATTTGAAATTGCCTGCAACCATCCGCAGCCGCCTGCAGCACTTTGCTTTAGACCGGATCAGCGCCGGCCATGCAGAAGCTTATTTGCATGAAAATTTGCCGGACAGTGATTTGCAAATGCATCAGCTGCTGATGAACCTGTCGAATCAAATGCCGCTGCAGGCGGTAGAATTGGCGCAAAGTGAATGGCTCAATTTACGGCAGGATTTTGTGAATGACTGGCTTAAACTGGTGCGACAAAAAAGTATGCCGGTGGCGATTGCGACCAAGTGGAATAAAGCGCTGAACTTTAGTGATTTCAGTCAAATGTTTGAATACTTGTTGTCTGATTTGATTTGTGTCAAGCTAAATCAGGCAATAAAAAATATTGATTTGAATTTTAATGATCTGCCTGATCAGTATGATTTAGAATCATTATTTGGCATTTATGCCGAGCTGCAGCAATCCAAAAAGTTTATCGAACAAAACGTACAAACTAACTTAGTTCTGGATCAGCTGTGCATTAAATTGATGAATCTTTAAAAATAAGGGGAACGACAATGCAGCCACGTATGGGCGGAATCATTCAAGCGAACATTCCGGATGTGGAAACATTATTTGCCAGCTATATGCCCTATGTGGCCGGTGGCGGCCTTTTTGTTCCTTCTCAGCAGGCGGTAAAAATGGGGGATGAAGTCTTTGTACTGACGACTCTGCCTGAACAATCTCAAAAAGTTCCTTTGACAGGTAAAGTCATTTGGATTTCTCAAAAGCAAAATGGCATTAAACCTCAAGGCTTTGGCATTCAGCTTGCCGGCGAAAAAGGCATTTATTTCAAATCTGAAGCAGAACGCATGCTGGCAGGGCTTAAAACTGAAGGCCGCAGAAGTTACACTATGTAGAGTTACACCTTACTCAGCATAGGTACTTATTGTGTTTACAGATACTCATTGTCATTTAACATTGCTTGATCTAACGCCCTATGGCGGCGATTTGGATCTAGCGCTGGAACAGGCTCGCAAAGCGGGTGTCTCCCGGTTTATGAGTATCTCAGTGGATTTGGATGATCATATCCAGCTGGCGGCGACCGCTGCCCGCCATGCAGATGTGGGATATTCTGTCGGGGTGCACCCTTGTGAAGATCCTGCCACTATGGCGCGGGCAACGACTGATTATTTGGTGGAGCTGGCGCAGCCTGAAAAAGTTTGGGCTTTGGGTGAAACGGGGCTGGACTATTTTCACAGCACGGATTTTATTCAAGAGCAGAAAGAATGTTTTGCCCGCCATATTCATGCTTCGCAGACTGTCAAAAAGCCTGTCGTTGTGCATACCCGCGCAGCAAAGCAGGATACGGTAGATATTATCCGCGCGGAAAAATCTACCCACGGCATTTTGCACTGCTTTACGGAAGATTGGGAAACCGCAAAAGCCGTACTGGATTGCGGCTATTACATTTCTTTTTCAGGCATTGTGTCCTTTAAAAATGCGCAAGACTTGCGTGATGTTGCCAAGCAGGTGCCGCTGGACCGTGTGCTGATTGAAACGGACAGCCCTTATTTGGCGCCCATGCCTTATAGAGGAAAGTCTAATGAACCAAAATATGTTCCCTATGTAGCCAAAGCCTTAAGTGATGTATATGATAAGTCACTAGAAGAGATGGCTTTAATCACAAAGCAAAACTTTGAAAACCTTCTCAATTTAAAGTGAATCATTTGAATTGATATAAGCGCAGAAGAGAGTATAGGGTGAAGATGGATCGTCAGGCTCAGTTTCGAGCACGAGAAGCGTTGATTTTTCAAGTTGCAGAGCAGCTTCTTTTAGAAAATGGTGAATCTGGAATGACGCTGGATGCACTGGCTGCAGAGCTGGATCTGGCTAAAGGAACTCTCTATAAGCATTTTCAGAGTAAAGATGAGCTGTATATGCTGCTGATCATCCGCAATGAACGCATGCTGCTGGAAATGATTAAAGATACCGACAAGCAGTTTCCTGAGCACTTGGCTTTCTTCATGCTGCATCATTTGCATCATCCGGAGCGTACAGTGCTGTTTCACCAAATTGAAGAACGCCTTGCGACAACGGGTGTGGGCATACAGATGCTGTTCAGCGAGCTGTATCAAGTGCGAAAGCACCGGCTGCGTTTGATTATCCGCATGACAGAAAGCTATTTGGAATCTATTCACAGTTCAATGTCGGTACGTGACTATTTGGCTTCGATCTGGTCGCTGACGCATGGCGCTGCGGCTATTTTAAACTCCAGTTTTTATCAGCGCTATCTGGGGTCACGGGATACCCTAAGAGTGGCTTATATCGATCAAGCCTTGGCATTGCCCAAGCAGATCAGCGCCGCGGCTCAATTTGCTTAAAGGCATGCTATGAATACTCAGCCATCATCAATGCGGGGCTTCACTTTAGTCGAATTGATGGTGGTTATTGTAATTATGGGCATCATGGCGTCATTGGTCATGATGAATATTGGCGGTACAGATCAGCGCAAGGCCATGCAGGCGCGTGAAGTATTTCTCATGGACGTGCAGAAAATTCTGCGTGAATCCAATGATCAGTCCCGAATTTTGGCGCTGAATGCGCAGGCGGCAACAGATGTAGCAGCTTTTCAATATGATGTAAGGGAATATCTGCCCAAGCAGAACACAGAAAGCTTATTGAATCAGAATAATAATTGGCAAAACTACAAAGATTTTCCTATGCGGCTATTGCCTGAGCATGTCACTTTCAGTATTCAGCCTTTAGAACGCCGTTATGAAAATGCCAATAACAGTGAACTCTTGAATCAGAATGCGCCAAAGCTGATTTGGCTGGGCAATGGGGAGGTTAAACCTGTACGCATTCAGTTTTATTTTGAAGAGCGTCCTGTGGGCAATGAAATTGAGATTGACCATCTGGGAAAAATAAATGAAAGCTGAATGTGCAAAGCAAGATTCTTTGACCTGTGCCGCGGTACAGCAGCGCAGTGCCCGAAACTGTACAGGCTTTACACTGCTGGAAGTGATGGTCGCGCTGGCAATTTTTGCAACTGCGGCTATGGCTTTAACCAATGTCGCAATGCAATACACGCAAGCCACTGCAAATGCTGTTTTAAGAACAAAGGCGCAGTTTGTTGCACTCAATGAAATTGCAAATATGGAAATGAACCGCGATTGGATGACTGGAACATCTTCCAAGCAAGTCACACAGCAGGGAGAAAAGTGGCAAATTGATAAATCTGCACAGGCGACCATCAGCCCTAATGTGCAGCGCATTGATGTGCAAATCAGTTTAATGAATGCAGAAACGAACAAAGTTGAGTCGGGTATTGCCACTTTGGTGTTCTTTAATCAGAAGGCCAAAGCTTGATGCAGCCGAAAAATAAAATAAATCAAACCCTATCTTCAGGTTTTACATTGGTTGAGCTGCTGGTGGCGGTTGCGATTTTTGCGGTGCTGTCTGCATTGGGCTGGAAAGTTTTTGACTATATTGCCAAAGTCAAAGAGCGCAATACAATGCATGAGGTGCAGCTGTCGCAGGTGCAGGAAGCTTATCAGCAGATTTTGCGGGATACCGTACAGGCTGTGCCGCTGACGGCTAATATGAATGGCAATATTCAGCCAGCGCTGGTGCTGCAAAATGGCCGTTTGAGTTTTAGTAAAACCGGGGTAACGGATCCTTTGAATCAAGGTATTGCACCTGATGAACGCATTGAATATGCATACCGCGCAGAAGAAAAAAAACTCTATCGGCTCAAGTACAGCAATTTAAATCAGACAGGGCATGATCAGCCAGATTCCAGTGTGCTTTTGGCAGATGCAGAGCAGTTTGAAATAACCGCGCTGAACCCGAATGAACTCAATAATTGGCCTGATCCATTGGCGGATTTGTCGCAAGCCAGCGCACAGCAGCATTTTCCGCGGGGCTTAAAAATTAAGCTCAAGGTGAATAATGTGGAATATGAGTGGCTATTTAGCCTGTTGAATACGGATTTCCTTCAGAAAAGCAGTGTGGGGCAGGAGAGTGGCAATAATGGCAGCGCTGGCGATTCAAGTCATGCAGGCGGTACTCAAGGAGCGTCTGCGCAATGAAGCTCAGCTGCAGAAAGGCATCCAGTCCGCATCGGCAAAGCGGTATTGCCTTATTGACTATTTTGGTCATGGTGGCCTTGGCGACAATTTTGGCGGCCGGCATTGCAAAGCATCAAAGCAATACGGCAGAAGCGACCGCTTATTTAATGCGGCAAAATCAATCGTTGCTGTATGCGAAAAGCGCAGAAGTTTTTTTTGCAGAAATGCTGAAAGATGATGCTGAAAATGCTGGCGATGTCGATTCTCTGCAGGAGAATTGGGCCAAGCCGATGCCTGCTTTTCCTGTGGATGATGGCTATGTTTCCGGTGTGCTGGAAGATCAATCCGGTAAATTCAATCTGAACAGTTTGCTCAAAGCGGATGGCAGTGTGAATGAAAATGCCAAAAAATGGTTTGAAAAAATATTGGTAAAAGCGGGATTGCCTGCGCAGCTCAGTGAAGCGGTGATTGATTGGCAAGATGCAGACGATGAGCAGACGGGCTCAATGGGGGCGGAGTCAGGCTATTACCGAGGACTGCAAAATGCACCGATGCCGCCAAATGCAAAATTCCATCGTATAGAAGAACTAAAGCAGATCCGCGGCTTTGAGGATGGCAAATATAAATTAATAGCCGCCTACATTAGCGCCTTGCCAAACAATGAAACCAAAGTGAACATCAATACTGCGCCTGCATTTTTATTGGCGAGCATGGATGAGAAGCTGGATGCGCATGCTGTTCAGCAGTTGCTGGATAAAAAAAATGCAGCCTTGGAAAAATTTAATAACACAGCTGAGCTGTGGCAAGCTGAGCCTTTTTCATCAGTATCGGCAGAAAATAAGGCGATTGTCGGTGACTTGCTGGGTGTGCAGTCCAATTACTTCACGGCTAAAATTGAAATTGAACTTAGCGGCCGGAAACGTCAATTCAGTTCAGAACTGGTGAGAAAAGATAAGGATGTTTATGTGGCTTACCGGAGCATGGCGCCATTCTAAATAGGCTTCGCAAGCCTCATGCATTTTACCAATTGCATTGAACTGTAAAATTAATGCTCAAGGTTTTAGTTTTGCTTTATAATCCCGATAAATTCACAAGTTTTAATTGAATTACGGCATATGTTAATTCGTAAGTTATTTAAGTTTGAAAATGCTCATATTGTGCGTAACTGCACTTCAGACCGCTGCAAGCGTTCAATTCACGGGCACAGCTATAAAGTTGAACTATTGCTTAAAGCTTCGAAATTAGATCATGGTCAAATGGTTTACGATTTTGGACTGCTGAAAGGCGTCATTAAAGACCTTTACGACAGTTTTGATCATGCAATCTGTTTTTGGCAGCAAGACAATGCAGGCTATATTGAGGCGTGCAAAAACTTCAGTGCGCGCTGGGTATCTTTGCCTGTGTCTCCATCGGCAGAACAGTTTTCAAGAATTTTCTTTTATTTGGCGCAGCAAGTGCTGGCATCGACTGAAACCCAAAATGGCGAAGGTGATGTTGAGGTCTATTCTGTGATTGTGCATGAAACTGATACGGGCTATGCGCAAAGTTTTGCAGAAGATATTGCTAATGAGCAAATGGGCCTTTTAAATTTAGACCAGATTGAATTTTCAGAGCAGGTGAAAGCGGAGTGGGCAGATCCTGAAATGTTTGATAAATTAATCCGCGGCATTAAATTTCAAAATCCAAGCGTGGATTTGCAAGTTAAACTTTAATGCAGCATTGCATGATTAAGCTAGAAAAGGAATTAGGTAGCAAGTATGTCTTTATCTGAACAGCAGCAGGCTCAACTGGAAAAGGTGCAGCTTGAGGCGAGTTGGAAATACGGTTTAAGTGAATTTTTGCTTAGCCCGAAAATGGATGAATTAAAAGACTTTCTTGTTCAGGAAAAAAATGCGGATAAAGTAATTTATCCACCAAGCTCATTGATATTCAATGCGCTGAATACTACGCCTATGCCGCATGTGAAGGTGGTGATTTTAGGTCAAGACCCTTATCATGGCCCAAATCAAGCGCATGGCTTAAGCTTTTCGGTGCAGAAGGGGGTTGCATTGCCTCCATCTTTACGTAATATTTTTCATGAACTGCATAATGATTTAGGCATTGAAATTCCTAAGCACGGTAATTTAACGCATTGGGCAGAACAAGGCGTTTTGCTGCTAAATGCTGTTTTGACCGTTGAAGCTGGTCAGCCGACGTCACATCAAAAACGCGGTTGGGAAGATTTTACGGACTATGTTATTGATGTGCTGAATGAGCAGCGAGAACATATTGTTTTTATCCTTTGGGGCGCGTATGCGCAGCGCAAAGGGCAGCGGATTGACTCCAGTAAGCACTTGGTGCTGAAAGCGGCGCATCCATCACCTTTGGCAGCCAACCGAGGCGGTTTTTTTGGCTGCAAGGTGTTTTCAAAATCAAATAATTATCTTAAACAACATGGCATTGAGCCTATAGATTGGCAGCTGGACGCATGACATATTCTCCCATTTCTAAACACTATCATCCGGATTTGATTGTAGAAGAAGCACAAAACGGCTGGCGCATTGTCCGCCTGAACCGTCCTAAATCTTTACATGCTTTGGATGAGTCTATCGCTTCTGCACTTTTGGAAGTATTTCAAGATCTACACGCAGATGATGCTGTCAAGGCAATTTGGCTGGATTCAACTACACCTAAAGCATTCTGCGCAGGCGGCGATGTGCGAAAACTTCGTCAGCTGGTGATTAATGATGAAGTTGAAACAGCCAATAAATTCTTTGAACAGGAATATGCTTTAGATCTTTTGTTGCATAACTACGCAAAACCAGTCTTAGTCTGGGGTGAAGGCTATGTGATGGGCGGTGGATTGGGCCTGTTTATGGCGGCGCCATTCCGTTTGGTGACGCCATACTCACGCCTTGCCATGCCGGAAATTAACATTGGCCTTTATCCAGATGTGGGAGCAACCCGTTTCTTGGCAGACCGCGGCGCAATTGGATTATTCACAGGGCTAACCGGTTCAATCATGACGGCTGCTGGCGCTTACGGCATTGGCTGGGCAACACATATTTGTGATGCACAGCGTGACAGCGTTTTGGAAAAAGTGATCAATATTGACTGGGAGCATTATCCTGCAGGTGATTTCCGCGCTATTGATGACACCTTAAACAGCATGCACCGTCCAGTAGGCCCTGGCCCGCTGCAAAATTCATTAGATGTTATTCAGAGTGTTTGCCGCGGTGTGCATTTCGAGCATGACTATGAATCGATCATCGGCTTGAGTGATGCACGCAGCGACTGGCTGCGTCAAGCCAGCGAAAATCTGCAAAAAGGTTCTCCAGCAACAGCTGCGCTGACTTGGCTCTTGTGGCAATGGGGTAAGAAAGTACATTCATGGAATGAAGTTTTTGAGCTTGAAACCCAAATTTCAGATTGGAAAATCCGCCATCCTGATTTTGTGGAAGGGGTGCGCGCGCGTCTGGTGGATAAAGACTTGTCTCCTGAATGGAAAATGGGCGCAGATTTATCACTGAAAGGTATTTTGGCGGACAATCCCCCAGTCACCAAAATTGAAAGCTGGAATGCGCTGTTAAAGCAATACGGTATTATTGACTGATACATACATGAGTGTAGAAACACAATTTAGTGATGAATACTGGATGCAGCAGGCTTGCGAGCAGGCTGCATCTGCTGCGTTAATCGGGGAAATTCCTGTAGGCGCAATTATTGTCAGCAATCATCAAATCATTGGCGCAGGTTTTAATGCGCCCATCAGTTTAAATGACCCGACAGCGCACGCTGAAATTCAAGCCATCCGTCAGGCTTGCCAATCCCTTCAAAACTACCGCTTGCCTGATGATGCAACACTGTATGTCACATTAGAGCCATGCACAATGTGTGTCGGCGCTTTGGTGCATGCGCGGATTAAGCGTGTGGTGTTTGGCGCAGTAGAACCAAAAGCCGGTTCGCTGGTCAGTGTGCGCCAGCTGCTGCAAAGCGGTTACTATAATCACGTGTTTGAATTTGAACAGGGCTGTCTGCAGGAGCAGTGTTCTGCGCAGCTCAGCGCTTTTTTTAAAATGAGGCGTGAGCAAAAAAAGCAGATGAAATTGCTAGAAAAAACGAAAAATACAGATCAGTCTGAATAATTTCAGGTAAAATAAAATGACAATATCAATTGTCAAATAACTAAGGGTTATTTTTATGAACGCGATGCAAGTCAAAAAAGAATTTAATGCACCGGTAGAAAAGGTTTTCGAATTACTGTCTAAACACGCAACTTATAATGTTGCTTTTGCACCCGTGCAAGTGGTGCGGGTAAAAGATTCCGCAGATCCTCAGCGTCCAGACGGAGTGGGCTCAGTGCGCCGCTTAGGCTTGGGGCCGGTAAAACCGATTCAGGAAGAAATTACTGTGTTGGTTCCGAATCAGCGCATTGAATATAAGATTATTAAAAATCCGCTGGTGAAGCATCATTTGGGAATTATTGAATTTGAGCCAGCGGCTGAAAATAAAACATTGGTGACATACACCATCGAGTTTCAGGCCAGAGCGCCATTTGTCAGCAAATTAGTGCTTGCACAGCTGAAATCTGCGATTAAACTGGGCTTTTCAAAACTCGCAAAAACTGTATAGGTAATGGCGGAAAAGGCAATGACAGTCAAGATTATTACAATTGATGGGCCAAGCGGTTCAGGTAAAGGCACACTGGCGGCAAAACTGGCAGCGCATTATCAATTCCACCTGTTGGATTCGGGCGCGCTGTACCGTTTGCTGGGTTTATCATTGCATAATCAGAATTTGCTGGAAAAGCTGGATTCGGAATTGACAAAATGCGCCGAAATTGCAGCAAATTTAGACATAAAATTTGTTACAACTGAATCGGGCGTTCAAGTCCTGCTGGATGGCCAAGATGTTACGCAGACCATCCGTACAGAGCGTGTTGGCGAGTTCGCGTCAAAAGTGGCTGCAATTCCTGCACTTAGAACGGCATTGCTGGCGCGTCAGCATGCTTTTGCTCAAGCTCCCGGCTTAGTTGCAGACGGCCGAGACATGGCTACATCCATCTTTCCGAATGCTCAAGCCAAGATTTATCTGACCGCTTCTGCGCAGTCACGGGCAGCGCGCCGTGTAAAGCAGTTGCAGGGTATGGGGCTAGATGCTAAAATAAACGACATTTTAGCTAATATTGAAGCTCGGGATAAACGAGATATGGAGCGCGCTGTTGCTCCGCTCAAGCCGGCAGAAGACGCTTATATCATTGACAGCTCAGCATTGAGCATTGATGAGGTATTCAGTCTGATGACAGCATATATCGACAAGCAATTAGCGAATTAAAGAATTTTACAGCAGAAGCATAGCTTGATCAGTTCTATATGGACTATGTAGACGCTTTATTAAACCGGCCTTGTCTGATCCAAGACCGCTGACTTTATCAGGTATATCATGACCGAATCTTTTGCAGCCCTCTTTGAAGAAAGCGAATTAAACCTCAACGTTGAAAAGGGTGCTGTCATCCAAGGCGTTGTAGTAAGCATCGACTCTGACTGGGTAACAGTTGACACTGGCCTTAAATCAGAAGGTATTGTTGACCGCGCTGAATTCTTAAATGAACAACGTGAACTTGAAGTTCAAGTTGGCGACACTGTAGACGTTGTTGTTGAAGCTCTTGACAACGGTATGGGTCAAACAGTTCTGTCTCGTGAAAAAGCGAAACGCGCTGAAACTTGGACTAAACTTGAAAAAATCTTTGAAGACGGCGAAATCGTTACTGGTGTTATCTCTGGTAAAGTTAAAGGCGGCTTCACTGTTGACATCGGTCCAGTACGTGCGTTCCTTCCAGGCTCTTTAGTTGATACTCGTCCTATTCGTGATACTACTCACTTAGAAGGCAAAGAGTTAGAATTTAAAGTAATCAAGCTTGATGCTAAACGTAATAACGTTGTTGTATCTCGCCGCGCTGTTATGGAAGCTGAATCTTCAGCTGACCGTGAAGCTCTTCTTGCTCAGCTTGAAGAAGGTCAAACAGTTACTGGTACTATCAAAAATCTTACTGACTACGGCGCATTCGTTGACCTTGGCGGTATTGACGGTCTTCTTCACATCACTGACATGGCTTGGAAACGCATCAAGCACCCTTCAGAGGTTGTTGAAGTGGGTCAAGAAGTTACTGTTAAAGTACTTAAATTTGACAAAGAGCGTAACCGTGTTTCACTAGGCCTTAAACAGCTTGGCGAAGATCCATGGTTAGCGATCATGAACCGTTACCCTAAAGGTTCTATCGTTAAAGCTCGCGTAACTAACTTAACTGACTACGGCTGTTTCGCAGAAATCGCTGAAGGCGTTGAAGGTTTAGTACACGTGTCTGAAATGGACCATACTAACAAAAACATCCACCCGTCTAAAGTTGTTCAGATTGGTGACGAAGTTGATGTTATGGTTCTTGAAGTTGATGAAGAACGCCGTCGTATTTCTCTTGGTATCAAACAAACTCGTGCTAACCCATGGGAAGAGTTTGCTAAAGACCACGACAAAGGCGAAAAAGTTTCTGGTACGATCAAATCTATCACTGACTTCGGTATCTTCATTGGTTTGCCAGGCGGTATTGATGGCCTAGTTCACTTGTCTGATATTTCTTGGAACGAACAAGGCGAAGAAGCTATCCGTCGTTACAAGAAAGGTGACACTGTTGAAGCGGTTATCCTGTCTGTAGACGCTGAAGGCAACCGTATCAGCCTTGGCATCAAACAATTGAACAATGATCCGTTCAATGACTTCTTGGCTGCTAACGAACGCGGTGCGCTTGTTAAAGGTACTGTAACTGCAGTTGACGCTAAAGGCGCTACTGTTAAGTTAGCTGACGAAGTTGAAGCTTCTTTGAAAGCATCTGAAATCAACCGCGACCGCGTTGAAGATGCAACTAAATTCTTAGAAGTTGGTCAAGAAGTTGAAGCGAAAATCATCAACGTAGACCGCAAATCACGCTCTATCAACTTGTCTATCAAAGCGAAAGACGAAGCTGAAGAGAAAGAAGCTGTAGCTAACTTGCGTCAAGCGTCTGCTTCTCAAGACAATGGTCCTAAGACTATTGGTGATTTGATCAAAGCTCAAATGAACCACTAAGTAAGTGCTTGAATCGTATTGTTAATGTAAGTTAATTAATACTTTTTACACAATTACTGTAAACGGTAGCGTAGTAAGTCATTATTACGCTACCGTTTTGTATTTAAACAGGTTATTATCAGGAAATAGATTCCGAGTCGCTTGATAATTAAAGAGGTCGCAGATGACTACTGAAGCACTTAATAAGTCAGATTTAATAGAGCGTATTTCTCTTAAAAACCCGCACTTAGCTGAACCGCTGGTTGAAGAAGCTGTTAAGATTATGATTGATCAAATGATCGAAGCTTTATCGTCAGATAACCGTATTGAAATTCGCGGCTTTGGCAGTTTTGCCTTGCATCACCGTGAACCGCGTGTAGGCCGTAACCCGAAAACTGGCAAATCAGTTGAAGTTGCAGCGAAAGCAGTACCGCACTTCAAGCCAGGTAAAGCACTCCGTGATGCGGTAAATGAGTCTGCTGTATAATTTTAGATTCTTTCAGGAGTGTTTATGCGTTACGTCTTAGTTATCTTACTGATTGTTCTATTTGGGTATTCACTATTTTTGGTGCTCCAGAACGGGACTGAATTGTCTGTAGATTTGCTGTTTACTCAGGTTCCGGCAATGCGTCTAGGGCTTTTGCTTCTGCTGACTTTGGCCTTGGGTATTGTGCTGGGTTTGCTGATAGGTGTTCAGATCTTTCGAGTGTTCCAGAACAATTGGGAAATTAAGCGTTTGCGTAAAGATATTGACCGCTTGCGTAAAGAGCAAATTCAAGCTGCGCAAGCGGCTGCTGCGGAAGCTGCGGCATATGCAAGACATGAAAAGACGGTCTTGGATATTCAGCCGGATGAGCAAAAGTCAACTCCTTTATAAATTTGATTTTTCTTAAAGCTGAAACAGCTTAAAGAAAATGGTTGCAGTATTTTTAAAATTTCAAGCACTTTGGATGAAAATTCAGGGTGTTTTTTTTATGGCATAAAATCTGTGGCTTAAATAAAAGTTTTCACATTTGCATGATCTTGGCAATTGGGACTTTGAGTGAACATGGTTAGCCTCTATAATGTGCTTTCTTTTTTGTCTGTTTAAAAGGGTAGTCTCTTGAGTATCATTGTTGCATTAGATGCTAAAAGCCAATTTGACGCGTTAAAAATGGCAGAGCAGTTAGACCCTGCATTATGCCGAGTAAAAGTTGGTAAAGAGCTGTTTACCCATGAGGGCTCTTCTATTGTGAAAGCTTTACATGGTGAAGGCTTTGAAGTCTTTTTAGATCTAAAATTCCATGATATTCCCAATACGACTGCGCAAGCGGTATGTGCTGCTGCGGATATGGGGGTGTGGATGGTGAATGTCCATGCTTCAGGCGGCCGTAAAATGATGGAAACCTGTGTTGAGCGTTTAAAGGCTGGCAACTATAACACTCAGCTGATTGCAGTAACTGTGTTAACTTCGATGGGCCGTGAAGATTTAGCCGACATTGGTCTGGATATTGAGCCATTTGAACAAGTTAAGCGCTTAGCAAAACTGACTAAAGATAGCGGTTTGGATGGGGTGGTGTGTTCTGCGCAAGAAGCAAAAATGCTGCGCGAGGCTTTGGGTTCAGAGTTTGCATTAGTGACACCAGGTATTCGCCCTGAGGGTTCAAGTGCAGATGATCAAAAGCGTATCGTAACGCCAAAACAGGCAATGTTGGATGGCGCAACACACTTAGTGATTGGCCGCCCAATTACCAAATCTGAAAATCCTCGTCAAACTTTAAAAGATATTTTAGCGACACTGTAAGTTTTGTTAATGATAAAAAAGCCTTTCAAATGAAAGGCTTTTTTATGCATTTTGGATTAGCTTTAATAATAGCAAAGCAAGTAAAGATTAAGGGCGGTGACCGCTGTTAAAAATAATTGAGAATTACAAAGGAATGGAACTTCCATTGAACTGAATCCAATAGAACAAAATAGCAAAAAGAAGAACAGCAGCAAGCCAACCCGGCAGATGGTGCATCTGAGGTTGATGGAATTGAAATAGGGTCGGTCATTGAGGAAGCTGTAGGAGATATTGTCAGCAGGATCGAGTTGGATTTTTAACAGTTGCGGTATTTTGTTTTACAGGATTTGTCTCCAGAGGAATATGCTCCTCTGGAGAAATTTGAATCAATAAATTAAAGCGCAGCCAATATGCTGACAGCAATGGGCGCTAAAACAGATAATATGAAACCGCTGACCATAGCATGCGGAATAAAGTCATTTCCGCAAGACTGTTTGACCATAGGCAGGGTCACATCCATTGCGGTTGCGCCGGCAGCTGAAATAGCAGAGCGCGGGTAGCGCCAGCCAATCAAATACATAAACAGGATAGAAAAAATTTCTCTGAATAAATCGTTAATGAGCGCAATGCTGCCTAAATGCGCATCTTTTAATTGAGTAATGACAATCCCGGTCATTGAGTAAAAACCGTAGCCTTGCGACAGCATAATTAAATCTTTTAAGCTGATCTCGCTAATGGCAAATGAAACAGCCAGCGCGCCTAAAATTGAGCCAATAATGCAGGCCAGCGGCACCAGCAGGATTTTCCAATTCAGCCATGAGCGGTCTAATGGTGAGTAGGCTAAATCCAAGCCGATTAAGAACATAAAGCCCAGTAGCAGATTCCATGTGCTGATATGCAGGCTTATATCAAGATGGCTGAAGAGCTCTGCTGCGCCATAACCGAATGCGAGGGAAAAAAAAGCATAGCTGATATTCAATAGGGAGCTGAGCAGCAGGTCGGCAGAAACTTTGCCTTGCATTGGCTGATAGCCAATGGCTTTGAATAATAAATAGCAGCAGATAAATGCTCCGACTGATGTGGCCAGTGCAATGCTGACCGCTGTGGTTAAAATCTGCGCAGGACTGCTGATGCTTTGTAAAGTCTGTGAAAACTCAATAGCAATGGCAATAAGCAGGAGGTAGGAAAAATAAGGCAGTATTTTGAAGCCAAATTGTTCTAATTTAGTCGGTAAGCGGCGGGCAAGCATAAAGCCCAGGAACAGGCAAAATAGCAGCTGAAAAATCAACCAAAAGGATTGCATAAAAAATCAAGCAGGTGAAGAACACCTGCCTATTATGACCATTAAATATTTATGCTGCACGTGTTCCCTTAGATTTTGTGAGCAGAAGATAATCTGCGGGATTCAGTTTTTTTGTATTGAGCCAATATTTCCAGGTATAGGTTGGCCACAGGGCAAAGTTTTTCCCGCCATCCTGCTGATACCAGCTGACACAGCCGGATTGCCATACTGTACCGCCCATCATGGTTTGCACCTGCTGATTAAACTGATCCTGCACGTGGCCTTTCACTGCAATTGCTTGGCTGTGTGTCCTGGCCACAAGATCCATCATTTGCAGAATATATTCAACTTGCGATTCAATCATAAAAACCACAGAGTTGTGGGCTAAAACGGTATTTGGCCCCAGCAGCTGGAAAAGGTTTGGAAAGCCTTTGGTGCTGATGCCATAAAAACTTTCTGCGCCATCTTTCCATGCATCTTTTAATTCTATGCCATTTAAACCCGTACAGCTGAATGACTTGAGGTAAATGCGGGGGTCGGTAATAAAGCCTGTCCCATATATGAGGCAGTCAATTTTACGAATTTTTCCATCCGGAGTGATGATGCTGTCGGCGGTCAACTCTTGAATGCCGTCTGTGATCAGCTCAACATTTTTCCGGTTGAATGCAGGAAAATATTTATTAGAAACTAAAATCCGCTTGCAGCCCATAATGTAGTCAGGGGTAAGTTTTTTAGCAATGGTTTTGTCTTTAACTTGGTAGCGGATAAAAACTTCTGCCAGCTTCTGCGCATATTTCATGGTCAGGGGTTTTACAATCGGCACAACCCGTGATTCGTTTGACCAGTATAAGCGTGCACGGTGCAATTTCCTGAACCAGTCGAATTTTGCAAAAAGCTTTTTTTCTAGGCCTTTGTACAGGCGCTCATCTCGGGGGATTACCCATGCGGCAGTGCGCTGAAAAACATAAAGCCGTTCCGTTTGCGGCGCAATTTCAGGAATGTATTGAATTGCGCTGCCGCCAGTGCCGATTGAGGCTGCCGTTTTTCCGTGCAAATCATAGCCGTGATCCCACTGTGATGAATGGAAAACTTTGCCTTTAAAAGTTTCAATTCCAGGAATTTGCGGAATTTGCGGCACATGCAGCGGACCGGAGGCAAAAATGACATATTGTGCAATCAGTGTGCTTTGATCATTTAGAGTCAGCTGCCATTGGCACTCATCTTCAAGATATACGGCTGAAAGAACTTCGCATTGCAAGCGTGCATACTGTGCAAGTTTAAATCTGGCAATTAATCCTTGAATATAATCAAAGATTTCAGGCGCTTCGGCATAGCGTTTCGTCCAGTCTGTTTTGGGTGCAAAGGAGAGTGAATACATATGTGACTGTACATCACAGGCTGCGCCCGGGTAGCGGTTTTCACGCCAAGTGCCGCCAAAATCATTGGCTTTTTCCAGGATGGTAAAATCTTGAATGCCGTTTTGCAGCAGGCGTATAGCCATTGCAATGCCGCCAAAGCCGCCGCCAATAATCGCGATTTGCGTTTTGCCAATCTTGTGATTTTCCGTATTTTCCATACAAATAGCTCTTTTATTCCTTATGATGCACAGCATAAATGAAATATATATGCTGACACTATGATTGGGCTGACAGTTAAATTGATCAAAACGGCAATTTTCAAAGCTGAATATTTATAGTACAAAAGAAAGAACTTTTATGGATTTATACTGTAATGAAGCGATCTATTCTCAGCTTGATGTATTTGGTGCAGGGCATGCGCAAAGCTGGGATAGATGTAGATGCAAAACTGCAAACGATTGGCCTGCGCATTGATGCGCTGGATGCAACATCGGTCATTCATCCAAGTCTGGAATGGGATGTGCTGAAAGTCATAGGGCAGGATGTTGCGCCGGAACAGGGCTTATTTATTGGACAGCATTACACACTGGCGGGTTATGGGCCGTTATTGATGCTTTTGGTCACAAGCCCAACGTTGCGCACCGTGCTGGATCAAGGCATTCGGTTTCAGCAGCTCACGCATTTGACCGGGCGTTTGGCGCTGGATATTGCTGATCATAAAATAGCGTTATGCTACCGCCCGCAAAATATCCATACGGAATTGGGCCTGCTGCTGGCGCAATGTGAAATATCGGGCACTTATAAATTTATCCGTGATTTATACAAAATGATGGGTCTGGCGTCTCCGCAGGTGCTGATTGATTTGCCATTTAAGCAGCCGCAAGATCCGCAGCAGTTGGCGATTTATCATGATTACTATGGTCCGCAGGTCAGGTTTGGCGCGCCCTATGCCAGTTTTTGGTTTGATGAATCCGTGTTTGATGTGAAAATTCCGTCAGCTGATCCGATTACCTTCCGATTGTATGAAGCAAAATGCATTGCAGAGTTGGAACGTTTGATGGCAGATGAGCAGGCGCCGTCATTGATTCAGCGTGTACAGGATTATTTGGAGCTGCAGACCGGAGCTATGCCCAGCATGGCAGAAACCGCGCAAGCGCTGAATTTGCCTGAGCGGACATTGAGGCATCAATTGCAGCAGCTGAATACCAGCTATAAGCAAATCCGCGAAGATATTATTAAGGACAAAGCTTTGCGGCTGATGGAATACAAGGAGTATTCAATTGAGATGATTGCGGAATTATTAGGCTATTCAGAACCTGCAGCATTTAATCATGCGTTTAAGCGCTGGTTCGGGCAAAGCCCGCGTCAATATACAAAATAGCCTAAGTTTATTAATGCCAAAGTGTTATATATTACGGTTCAATCTTCGCTATAATTTTATATAGCCCCAAATAGTATTTAATGATATGTCTGAATTACAAACTCACCACAGTACGGCTTTTACTCCAATTTCTCCCGCAGAGCGTTATGCGCAAGCGCTGGCATCTGGCCAATTTTTGCCAGATGAGGCTCAGGCTGTTGCGGTGCATGAACTGGACCGCGTATGGCAAGAGCTGATTCAGCGTTTTAAAGCTTCAAAAAAGGCCTTCCGCCGTTTCCGCCGCCAAACATCACCGCATGGCGTTTACATGTGGGGCGGTGTCGGCCGCGGTAAAACATGGCTGATGGATCAGTTTTATGAATCTGTGCCGTTCCGCCGCAAAACCCGCATGCATTTTCATCATTTTATGCAGCATGTGCACCGTGAATTGAACAAGCTTTCGGGGCAGCGCAATCCTTTAGAATTGGTTGCAGACCAAATTTATAAAGAAGCGGTCGTTATTTGCTTTGATGAATTCTTTGTTTCAAATGTCACCGATGCCATGATTTTGAGTGACTTGTTTCAAAAGTTGTTTGCCCGCGGTGTGACTTTGGTCGCCACCTCAAACATTGCGCCAGACGGCTTATATAAGAATGGCATTCACCGGGACCGTTTTATTCCCACCATCGAAATGGTGAAAAAGAACTGTGTCGTGCTGAATGTGGATGCAGGCGTAGATTACCGCTTGCGCGTATTGAAACAGGCTCAGCTGTTTAAAAGCCCTTTAACGCATGAAAATAAATTGTGGATGGCGCAGCGTTTCAGCGCATTGACGCAAACTCAAACAGTGTCTCAGGAACCGATTATCATTAATAAACGCATAGTCGAAACCATTGGCCATACAGAAGATGTGCTGTGGTGTGAATATTCTGAATTGTGCTTAAAGCCGCGCAGCCCTGCGGATTTTATCGAAATCGCCAATATTTATAATACGGTATTGGTCAGCAATGTGCCGCACATGACGGATTACCTCTCTGAAGGCACACGCCGTTTTATTTATTTGGTTGATGAATTTTATGACCGCGGCGTAAAGCTGCTTTTAACTTCGGAAGATTCAATTATTGACCTTTATCAAGGTGAAAAATTGGCCTTTGAAATTGAACGCACGCGTTCACGCTTATTGGAAATGCAATCCGATGACTATTTGAATTCAGCTCACCGTCAAATTAATGCACCAGAAAATGCAGAATAATGGCTGATGAAGCACAGCAAGGAGCGCCAAGAACTGGCGCTTTTTTTTTATGCAAATATGACTGGCGATTTTATCGACATTTGGTGTTTTTCATGGCTTAATCAAGCCTTCGAGTGACTGAAAAAGCCAATTTTGTTCAGTTTTAAAACAAAATTCTGCACTTAAGTCTAATTTCGGCATTTCAAAAACTTTATACACTGTAAAAGAGCATTCAAGCTGATGATGATGTTGCATTTCTGATCGTTATTTTATCAAGTCATGAGGGTATTTGCTTAATAAAAAATGATCGTTATTTAGTAATGTGATAGTGCTATTCAGCTAAGTATAAATAGGTATACTGGAATCTCTTGTTATAAAAAGTAGCAATATCAGGAAAGACAATGACTGCACGTATTCAAAAAGGCAAGTTAGCGATTGCTAAAGAACTTTACGATTTCATCGAAAATGAAGCACTTCCAGGTTCAGGTTTGGACAGTGAAACTTACTGGAAAAACTTTGAACAAGTCGTTGTCGATCTTAGCCCAAAGAACAAAGCACTATTGGCTAAGCGTGACGACATTCAAGCGAAAATTGATGAATGGCACCGCAACAACAAATTTGAACTCGAAGCTTACAAAGCTTTCCTTACTGAAATTGGCTACTTATTACCAGAAGTAGAAGATTTTCAAATCAGCACAGAAAATGTAGACGAAGAGATCGCATTGCTGGCTGGTTCACAATTGGTGGTACCTGTGCGTAATGCGCGTTACTGCTTAAATGCTGCAAACGCGCGCTGGGGTTCTTTATATGACGCGCTTTACGGCTTTGACGTGATCCCTGAAGAAGGCGGCGCAGAAAAAGGCAAGGGCTACAACCCTGTCCGCGGCGAAAAAGTAATTGCATTTGCTAAGAATTTCTTAAATGAAACCTTCCCATTAGCAAGCGGTTCACATGCTGATGCGACAAAGTACGCGGTAGAAGGCAAGAAACTGGCGGTAACGCTGAAAGACGGTTCAACAACCACTTTAGCGAAAGAAGCGCAGTTCGTTGGTTTTAATGGTGAAGAATCTGCACCTGTTGAAATTGTACTTCTTAACAATGGTCTGCACGTGATCATTGAAGTAGATGCAACTAGCCCTATCGGTAAAACTGATGCGGCGGGTGTCAAAGACCTTGTTCTTGAAGCAGCGCTTACCACGATTCAGGATTTAGAAGATTCGATTGCAGCCGTTGATGCTGAAGAAAAAGTGGAAGGCTACCGCAACTGGTTAGGCTTAATGAAAGGCACGCTTTCAGAATCTATCGAGAAAAACGGCAAAACTGTAACGCGTACTCTGAATAAAGACCGTACGCACAAAAACTTGATTGGCGGTGAAACGAAACTTCATGGCCGTTCATTGATGCTTCTTCGCAACGTGGGTCACTTGATGACCAACCCTGCGATCCTTGTAGATGGCGCTGAAATCTACGAAGGCATCATGGATGCGTTAATTACACCATTATTGACGTTTGCTGACATTAAAGGCGAAAACGAAAACAAGAACTCTCGTAAGGGTTCTATGTACATCGTTAAACCAAAAATGCATGGTCCAGAAGAAGTTGCTTTTGCAGTTGAATTGTTTGAACGTTCAGAACAAGCGCTAGGCTTGCCTGCGAAAACGTTAAAAATCGGGATTATGGATGAAGAACGCCGTACATCTGTAAACTTGAAAAACTGTATCGCGCAAGCAAAAGACCGTACTATTTTCATCAACACGGGCTTCATGGACCGTACTGGTGATGAAATCCATACCTTTATGGAAGCGGGCCCATTCGTTCGCAAAGGCGAAGTAAAAGCGCAGATCTGGTTCCCAGCTTATGAAAACCGCAACGTGATGATTGGCCTTCAAACAGGCCTTCGCGGTAAAGCGCAAATTGGTAAAGGCATGTGGCCTAAACCAGACATGCTTTTAGACATGTACAAAACTAAGATTGAGCATCCAGAAGCGGGCGCAAGCTGTGCATGGGTTCCATCTCCATCTGGCGCAGTCATTCACGCGATTCACTACCATCAGTGCAATGTATCGGCTCGTCAGCAAGAATTGTTGAAAACGGAAGCATTGCCGCTAGATGACTTGTTAACTCCGCCTTTAGCAGCCGATACAAACTGGACTGAAGACGAGAAAACCAAAGAGCTTGAAAATAACCTTCAAGGGATCTTGGGTTATGTCGTACGCTGGGTTGACTTGGGTGTGGGCTGTTCTAAAGTGCCAGACATCAACAACGTTGGCTTAATGGAAGACCGTGCAACATTGCGTATTTCATCTCAGCACGTTGCAAACTGGCTGCGTCATGGCATCGTATCTGCAGCGCAAGTTGAAGAAGTGATGCAGCGTATGGCGAAAATTGTGGATGAGCAAAATGCAAACGATCCGCTTTACACGCCTATGGCGCCAGCATTCAACGGTTATGCATACCAAGCGGCGTATGATCTAGTGTTTAAAGGCGGCGAACAGCCATCGGGCTACACAGAGCCATTGCTTCATGCAGCGCGTTTAAAGTTAAAAGGTTATACCGGTGATTAATCTTCACCTTGTCTAATAAAAAAAGCCTCTTCGGAGGCTTTTTTTATATATGATGGAAATATACAAATGGAGTAAAGCATGTATTTTTGGCGCACAGATAAGCTGATTGAAGATTTAAAGCAAAATAGAGTGAGTCAAAACGAGTTTAAAAATTATTATTTGGCCAGCAGTATTATTGTGCTATTGGGCATTTTTGCTTCCAGTCAAATTGAACCGGAAGAGCTGAAAATCAGTTTTGCACTTTTTTTGATTAATTTGGGCCTATTGATCAGCTGGACCAATGCCATATTTAAAGCCAATGGAGGAGCGCAGGGGCATGCTTTTTTAAACCGCATTATTGCCCTTTATTTACCGATCATGCTGAAAACCACAGCATTTGTTATTGTTCTTTATTCACTCATTTTATTAATTTTTAACCAGTTCGAAGCTGATTTTGATGAAGCGCAATTTGCACATATCAAAACACTCATCAGTATGGCGGTTGATGTTTTTTCTTCTTTTTTGGTGTATTGGCGTATTTGTGCAGCCGTTAAGAAAATAAACAGCCCGCAGGCGGCAGTAAAAAATTAAGTTTGTTTTATAGGATTTCATCAAGCATGGTTTTGGGGCCATTTGACTGACATTAAAAGCGATAGACTGTATGCACTGAAGCGATTGCACCCAAAAGAATGACATTGCCGTGGCGGTGCATGCAATGCTAAGCCCCGCCGTTTAACAAGGCGGGCTTTTACAGTTTGAAATTGAGCGGGATATTGTCGTTGGCTTGAAGCTCATCAGATACAGAATCATAATATCCGTCTTATAATGAAAATCCCAAAATCAATTTTTTCATCATGTGTGCAAATTTCAAACCTCTGACATTGGCGCAGCTTGAAGCTTTAGGGCTAACTGAAATTCCGTTTGAATATTCAGATGAAGTCTACCCGAATTATGAAATGCCTCTGCTGTTTAGTTCCAAGCAAGGGCTCGAGTGGCGCAAAGTGCGTTTTGGCATGATTCCTAAATGGGCCGATGATTTGTCGATTGCACTGAAGACTTATAATGCGCGCAATGAAACACTGATGCAAAAGCCGACATTTCAAAATTCGATTCAGAAATGTAAATTCGGTGTCATCCCAGTTTCCGAATTTTATGAATCCAAATATATTGATAATAAGCCTCAGCGCTGGAGTGTCCGGCGTAAAGACGGTAAAGCCTTCTATATTGCGGCGCTATATGAAATTTGCCAAAAGGGCGAAGATATTATTCGATCGGCAACGATGATTACGATGGACGCTATAGACCATGCCATGATGAAAGAGTTTCATGAGCCGGGTAATGTAAAGCGTTCAGTCATCGTGATTCCGCATGACCGGCTGGAACAGTGGCTCAGCTGGAAATCATCCAATATTCAGAGTTTTGTAGACGGGTTTCCCGTAGAAGAATTTGAATGTGCTTATGCGCCTAAAATAAAAATCGAAAAAATCAGCCCCCAACTGAATTTTTTCGATTGATATATCGACTGTATATTAACGTGAAAGATTTTTAAAAATGTGTTTTAAACTTTCAATCATTTTTTCAATTTGAAGCGGTGTCAGGCCTTCAAAAGACTGTTCCAGCACAACATTCATTAAGTCGTTAATTTTTTGCGTCATTAGGTGGCCTTTTTCAGTCAGCACCACACGAGTAATGCGCGCATCGTCTTCACAAGAGTAGGTGTTGACGAAGCCTTCATCTTTGAGGCGGTAGACAATTTTTGTCGTGGTCGACATTTTGGATACCACCATTTCAGAAAGATCTGAAACACTGGCATTTGGTTTGGATTTCAGCGCAAGCAATATGCGCCGTCTTGAGTTATCTACACCGTATTTCTTCAAAGCGTGATCGACATTTAATACGTATTGAGCATGCACTTGCGTGACCCAATAATATGGAAAGTCTTCTAAATTAAAGTCGTCACCGGATGGTAAGAATTTTGCATATTTTTTCGTCATTTAAAGTCCCCAATTTTCTTGTAATTTTATTTTAACGAGTCGACATTTTATGAAAAATAATGGTGCAATATCAATAGATTTTTATCAAATATAATCAAAGAAGGAAAATCTATCATTGGGATTTCCTTTTGTAATATTTTAAATAAATCAAAACTGCTGTGAACCATTGATCATGGCGGTCTCTATTGATCTGTTTTATCTGTGAATCTGCCTCTAATTTTATGATGAGATCAATGAGAAACCTTGCTAGCTGTAAATCCTGAGATGATTGGAATAAGCCCTCTAGGTGCAGATCTAAAAATAAAGGAAGGCGTAGAGGAAAAAACACAAAAAAACGATACAAAAATCAAAGTTTGTGCATAATGAAGTGTCTTTAGTTGAAAAGGTTTTTTTTATGGATCCCTCGCCGAGCGTAGGTCTATCTGTTTTTCTTCAAAAAAGTTATTCAATGCACTGTTTTGGAGATGTTTTTTAATGGAATTTTTAATGGACCCGGGTTTATGGGTCGGCTTAATCACTTTAATTATCCTTGAAATTGTTTTAGGTATTGATAACCTGGTATTTATTGCAATTTTGGCTGAAAAACTCCCGCCAGAACAGCGCGATAAGGCGCGTGTTGTTGGCCTTTCCCTCGCACTTTTTATGCGATTGGGCTTATTGTTTGCCATCTCTTGGTTAGTCACATTGACCAAACCGCTTATTACCGTCTTTGATTGGACATTCTCAGGCCGAGACCTCATTTTACTATTCGGCGGCTTATTCTTAGTCTATAAAGCTGTCACTGAATTGCATGAAAAAATAGAAGGAAAGCCTGAGCTCAAAGTTGCGACAAACGTTGTATATGCTGGCTTTACAGCAGTCGTTGCGCAAATTGTGGTTTTGGATGCGGTATTCTCTCTGGATTCGGTCATTACCGCCATTGGCATGGTGGATAATATTTATGTCATGATGGCTGCGATGATTGCCGCTATGGCCGTGATGCTGCTTGCCTCTAAACCGCTGACAAGCTTTGTTAACCGTCATCCAACAGTTGTCATTTTGTGCCTGAGTTTCCTGCTTTTAATCGGCATCAGCCTCATTGCGGAAGGTTTTGGTTTCCATATTCCAAAAGGCTATATCTACTCAGGTATTGGCGTGGCTATTGTGATTGAAGCCTTTAATCAGTTTACCCAGCGGAATGTGGCAAAGCATGAGTCAAAAATTCCGCTGCGTCACCGTACTGCCGACAGCATTTTAAAGCTGATGGGCGGTAAAATTGAAACTGCAGACAATCCTGAGCATCAGCAGGCGCAAGAAGCTTTTGCCGCAGAAGAACGCTACATGATTGGCGGTGTTTTGACTCTGGCAGAGCGTTCAGTGGCGTCAATTATGACCCCGCGCAGCCAGATTTCTTGGGTCGATCTGAATGATTCGCCAGAGAAAATCCGTGAACAGGTGCTTTCAGTGCCGCATAGCTTATTTCCAGTCTGCCGCGGCAGTTTGGATAAAGTCATCAGCATTGTCCGCGCGAAAGAGCTGCTGGATGTTTTAGATGATGAAGATGAGCTGAAAAACCTGATCAAAAAGCACCGTCCAATTTATATCTTTGAAAAGATGAAAGTGATTGATGCGATTAATACACTGCGCACGTCGAAAGGTTCTTTGGTCATGGTCTCGGATGAATTTGGCAATGTTCAGGGCTTGATTTCGCCGCTGGATGTTTTTGAGGCAATTGCAGGCGAGTTTCCTGATGCAGATGAACAGCTGGATTTGGTCAAGCTGGGCGAGAAGGAATGGAAAGCCTCCGGGATGCTGGATCTATACCAGCTGGAACTGGAGCTGGGCATGCTGGATTTAGTCGAAGATGATGCTGGCTATATAAGCGTGTCTGGCCTGATTTTAGATAAGATGCAGGGCCATGTCGAACTTGGCACTGTGCTGAATTACCAAGGCATTCAATTTAAAGTGACCGAAATGGAAGGCAACCGGATTAAATCGGTGCATATCCAAGCTTAACGCTTAAATACGCCTTGTCGCGCGTATGAATTTGCAGATGCCGGCTTATTCAAGAATAGGCTGGCATTCTGATGACTAAATTGCATTGACCTGAAAATTGAATTTTATTCAAAGGCGAGCGTTTACTTTTTGATGCGGATTCGAGTATAAAGTTTGCATCAATCTGAATAGATGCATTTAATTATAAAATTGGATTGAGCTTCTGTGTGCATTTCAGGTGCTCATCTTCTTGGCGAAGCGTGCGGAATAAAACCGCTATATGACATAAAATGCTGTGCTGATGCATTGCGGATAATGAATAAAATAATAATTTGGAATTTCTCTAATGAAAATTAAAGAAAGTGTGATTGATTTCGTTCAGTTGGCACAAGAAGAACAACATCTTCAATTTCAGAAAATTTGGGCTTTAGAGCAGCTCATATTTCCAACCTCCACCCTTGAACAGCTCTACAGCTGTCTCTACGATTCAACTGCAGTCTCTATTCCAATTGTGCAGTATTTTCATCGCGGAAAGCTGGTGGGGCAGAATATTATTTCCATCTTAAAACTGGAAATGAATGAGCAAGCCATTTTCATTATCAGTTCAAGAGCAGGCTTTTTAACTGAATACAGGGGCCGCAGCCGCAGTTTGAATTCAGCCATACGCGTTGCGCTGAATTACCGTATGCGCAATCCATTCACGCCCTTATGGTTTGTGACGACGCTTATGCAGCCCAAAATCTACACCTTATTTACATCGCGTTCAGTTAATTTTTTTCCTCGCGCAGGCCGGAAAATGCCGAAAGCGCATGCTGATATATTGAATTTGATGCAAAGCCGCTATTCCGGGGCAGAGGTTCGAGGTGAGAATATTATTGTTCATCCTTGCAACATGCCTAAAGTCACGCCTGAACAATTGGTTCGGCTGCGCAACCGTGCAAATTCGCATAATCAGTTTTTTTTGCAGCATGTGCCTGATTATTTTGATGGCAAGGGGCTGATGTGTGTTTGCCGTTTAGACTTCAGCACGATTTGCGAAACCATTTTCAATTTGGCTGCCGACCGTAAAGTCAAGTGAGTCAGCCTTCTAAGGGCAATATGCTGAAATCACTGTATTGCAATAAATCTTCCTCATTCAAGGCATAAATTTCATCTAAAAAGGCCACATTGAAACTGCCGACAGTATTGGCGCGTTCATATGCTTTTTTGCCTGCAATGGCAAAGTGAATATGGGCAGCCATGGCGCCAGCAGTAATGGTGCTGCTCACTGCGCAATAAGCAGCTGTTAAGGCGCCTAAGGCGCAGCCGGAAGCGGTGATTTTAGGCTGCAGATAAGAGCCGCCATTGATTTGAATCACGGCATTCAATTCTTTAGACAAAATAAAATCGGCTTCGCCAGAAATAGCAATACATTCGGCATGTTCAAATAAATGCTGCGCCTGCAAATAAATTGATTCGCTGCTGATGGTGCTGTCTACGCCTTTAGACTGAATCTGGTTGCCTGCCAGTGCGCCAATTTCTGATGCATTGCCGCGTATGACTGAGGGCTGATACTGCAGTAAATTATCGACCATATCCGAACGCCATTTTAAGACAGGGCCGTAACCTACAGGGTCGAGCACCCAAATTTTTCCGAGGCTTTGCGCAGTTTGCGCTGCAATTTGCATAGCCTGCATTTGCTCTGAGGTGGGCGTGCCTAAGTTGAGATTAATCGCGCTGGCAATGCTGGCAAAGCTTTCGGCTTCAAAAGGGTTGTCGATCATTGCGGGCGATGCGCCGGCGGCCAATAATACATTGGCGACATAATTATTCGCGACGCCATTGGTGATAATATGCACCAAGGGCTGCTGTGTTTTCAGTTCAGTCCATGCATCAATCACTTGCTGCAGCAAAGGAGCAGTTAAGTCTAGAAGGCTGCTGTGCGCTGTTTTGAGAATGGTGCTGTTCAGCTGTTCAGATCGGTTCATTTGGCGTTCTCCCTTTCACGGCTGAAAGATGAAATATCTAAGAGTCAGTTTTGCGCAAAAGCAAATGCGCGGCAGTTAGCGGGTAAAATAATGGTCTTGATGCTTGCAGCTGCGGCAAAACAGCGTTACATGATTATCTGCATCATAATCCACGTTTAATTCATCTGATCCGCAATGCATGCAGCGTTTTAAAGCATAAAATTTAAGGCGCGGCTCAACTTTTTCCCAAATTTTCCAAATCGGCTGCACGAATACAGATTCATCGCAGTTTAAAAAGCGGAAGAATAAAACTTCAACCATTTTGGACATCTGCAGCTGCGGCGGATGAGGCAGGGTCGATGTCACCCATTTTTCTTCCAGGCTGCGTTCGCGGTATTGCTGGACTGTCTTCTTTAATAAATTGGTGTTGATGAACTTTTCATTGCGCGGCTGCAGCAGCTTTTGCTGATGCAGGTAATCCAGCGCGGTTTGCATTAAATAAAAAATTTGACCGACGGCAAGGCTGTCCAGCAAGCGGTAACACAATGTTCTGAAGCTGTTATTGCCAGAAATTTGCACTTGCCAAAGTTTGCAGTAAAACTGAATGAACTGCACAATTTTTTCATACAGCACTTCATAGATGGCATCTTTAACTTCATCTGAACTTTTGAAAGGAATCCCTTGCGATAAATTTTCATAAAACCATAAGCGCAAACGGTGCGTGATGCTGTATAAGCTGGGTTCTGAATAGCCGTCTAAACGCACATTAATATAATATTGGCCAGATTCAGAGGCATCATCTTTCAGTGTCAAGATATGCTGATCAATCATGCGTTTCATGAGGCTTTTTTGATACAGATAATTGGGCGAAATTGGGGCGTATTTGATTTTTTCCCAATCTATAAACTCGTCATGCCGCGAGTTTTCAAAAACCTGATCATCTAAAATGGATAACAAAAACAGCTTCTGGATAAAACTCAATTGCGTCAGTTCAAATTCTATAAAGTCTTTATCTTTGCCCTTGATTTTCTGCTTGTAGCTTTCCTGATGCAGCGCTTCTTTGATCAGTTTCTTGCGGTTGCTTTGGCAGGCGGCGCAATGGCAATTCAGCGTTTTATCCTGATAGACCTTGTGTTCGCAATAGCTGCATTCATGGTAGTTCAGCTCTTGGTCAAACTGTTCTGCTTCCACCCAATACATAGATGCGCGGCACAAAGGGCACTGTGTACTTTCATCTAATTTCTTTTGGAGAATTTGAAGCATATGCGCAGCATCTTTGAAGGGGATAGCATTTTATTATACACAGCAAATCTATTTCAGCGGGCTGATTCATCTCCGAGAAGTGATGCCGCATAAAAAAGAGCTGAATGCATCAGCTCTTGGGTGGGTTGAATGAGGGCAACTTCTGTACAGCGGCTAGCCGCTATGTGTAAAGGCGGCTGGTTAAAAGCTCAGTATGCGGCTGGGCATGGTAAAGATTCATCCTCCTGTCCGATAAGCTTTGCATTAATTAAAGCTCGCGCCTTTTTACTCGTGACTCTTTTTGAGCCTAAGGCATCATAGCCGTTGATGATGGCGCTGACTTCAAAGGCCTGCAGGGGAATGCCTTCACATGTCATAAACATTGCGATGACTTTGTGATCGATATTTGCAGCATCAAGCGCTTGCAGGGTCTTGATGTTTTCAACGCGGACGATATGGTCTTTTAAATACATCTTACACCTCTTTTTATACTGATTTAGTTTTATAGTGAACTTGGCACATTTATATACAAGCAATAATCGTGCACAAAATGTATGGCTTTGGAAAGATTTGTAGGAATTTAATAAAGTGTGAAAAGTGGACTGCGCAAACCTAGTTTTATTAAAGCCGGGAAATGGCTTTGGCAGCCAGAGGAGTCCGTTGAGTGTGAATGCTGAAAACTCTTAAAATTGCGCCATCTTTTGATTTTTTCAGCTGTGCAGGCGGTGCAGTGGAACTGTGCGCCTAATTGCATCTGCTGGCATTAGCCGGATTCAGCTGATTTAAAATGGTTGAAATGCAAATGGCCTGTCATCTGCCAGTGCGATGCTTTTATTTATATCGCCTTAACGCAATGGCTGGAAAAATGGGACGCCTGAAAATCACAATACATAGCATGCCCTAATGTTTGAAAATAGTGCACTGGCGGCGTAAAAGCGGGCACGCATCACAGGCTTTAGATTACCTAATGGGTTCTTGGATAAATTATAAGCCAGAAGAGATAATTAACTGACCCGGTGAATTGAAAATCACGGTTTGAGTCCCATATAAAAAACAAAGTAAATGCGCAGACAGCTTGAAAAACTTGTCGTATGATCAAGTCATTCACAATTTTTGATAAGAAATAGCTGTCTCGGCTGAGCAAAGGATCAGGACATTATATGAATATTGCAGCAAACCCTGTGGTCGAAGCAGACCAAACTGTTTATCTAAAAGATTATCAAAAACCGTCTTTTCTGGTTGATTCGATTGAGCTGGATATTCAAGCTTTTGATGACCGCACTCAGGTAAATGCAAAATTAGTCATGCAGCGTCAGACTGCAGGTGATTTGATTCTGCTGGGCCGGGATCTGGAGTTGAAATCTATTGCAGTCAATGGAAGGGTTCTTTCAGAAACTGAGTATTTCTTAGATGCTGAACAGCTGGTGATTGCCAATGCGCCAGATCAAGCCGTGATTGAAACGCAGGTCATTATTCACCCCGAATCCAATACCCAGCTGGAAGGCTTATACAAAGCCAGCAGTGATTTGTTTGTCACGCAAAATGAGCCTGAAGGTTTCCGTAAAATTACGTTCTATCCTGACCGCCCAGATGTACTGTCTGTGTTCACAACGCGTGTAGAAGCCGATAAAAAATTCCCTGTGCTTTTGGCCAACGGCAACCTGATTGAAGCCGGTGAAGCGGGCGAAGGCCGCCACTATACGGTTTGGCAGGATCCAACAAAGAAACCCAGCTATTTATTTGCCTGCGTGATTGGCGATTTGGCCGTGATGAAAGATCATTATGTGACTTCGGAAGGCCGCAATGTCGCTTTAGAAATTTACGCCGAAGAAAAAGACATTCCAAAATGCCGCATTGCAATGGATGCGTTGAAGCACTCGATGCAATGGGATGAAGAGCACTATGGCCGCGCTTATGATCTAGACAATTACATGATTGTGGCGACCAGCGCATTCAATATGGGTGCAATGGAAAATAAAGGCCTGAACATTTTTAATACTTCCTGTGTGCTGGCTGATGAAGAATACACTACAGATGCCGCAATCATGCGCGTGCAGTCGGTGATTGCGCACGAATACTTCCATAACTGGACAGGCAACCGCATTACCTGCCGCGACTGGTTCCAGCTGTGCCTTAAAGAAGGCTTGACGGTTTTCCGCGACCAGTCTTTCTCAGAAGATTTGCAGTCGGCGGCGGTACAGCGTATTGATGATGTTGCCGTGCTGAAAGCGCATCAGTTTCCAGAAGATTCAGGCCCGCTTTCACATCCGCCGCGTCCTGACCACTTTGTCGAAATCAACAATTTCTATACAGCAACAGTCTATGAAAAAGGCGCAGAAATTAACCGCATGATGTCGACTTTGCTGGGCAAAGAAAAATTTAGACTCGGGACTGATGAATACTTTAAGCGTCATGACGGCCAGGCGGTTACGGTAGAAGACTGGGTGGCCGCTTTAACAGCAGGCTCAGGGGTAGACCTTGCAAGCTTCCTGATCTGGTATAACCAGCCGGGCACGCCAAAACTTGAGGCGAAAGGTGAATATGATGCAGCCGCTCAAACGTACCGTTTAAGCTTCAAGCAAAGTTTAAAAGCGCATCCGAAATATCCGAACTTGAAAGCTGTGCCAATTCCTGTCGCTTTGGCGCTGTTCAATGCCGAAACTGGCGAGCAGCTGACGCTGAATGCTGAAGCGCTGTTTGAAAATGGCGTGAAAGATGGCGTGTATCTCTTCGATCAAGACCAGGCCGAGATTGAATTTACCGGTGTCACTGTGAAACCGGTTGTTTCATTGCTGCGCAATTTCTCTGCGCCAGTGAATCTGGATTTCAATTATTCAGATGATGAGCTTGCATTCCTCATGCAGTATGAAACCAATGGCTTTAACCAATGGCAGGCCGCGCAGACATTGCTGGACCGTATTCTGCTGAATGACCATGCCGCTGAAATTTATATTCAGGCCATGAAAAATACCGTGCCTGACTTAATTCAAAAAGATCCATTATTGGCATCGCGTATCTTTGATGTGCCTTCAGAAGGTTATTTGGGCAGCCGCATTGATGAAAACTACAATCCGGCAGTGATTCAAGAAAAGCGCAATGCCTTGCTGGAACTGCTGGCGCGTGAATTTGGTTCATTCTGCAAAGAAACTTATTTAGAACTTGATCCGGACAGTCAGAAAGAATTTTCTCAGGCAATGGGCGTGCGCGCGCTGAAAAATATCATGCTGAGCATGATGGCGCGTCAAGGCGATACAGAGGCATTTGATCTGGCTCATCAGCAGTATCAATTGACTGGCAATATGTCTGAGCGCTTAGGCGCATTGCGCGTATTGGTGTGGAATGATGCGCCGCAGGCAAAAGAGACTTTGGCAGACTTTTACGACCGCTTTAAAGATGAAGCGCTGTCTTTGGACCAATGGTTTATGGTGCAGGCCGCGCATCCAAAAGCTACGGCAGCAACATTAGCATATCTGACTGCGCATGCAGACTATGATTTGGGTGTGCCAAACCGCATCCGTTCAGTCAGTGGCGGTTTAAATGCCAATCCTGTGAATACCTGGAGCTTTGGCGTCCAGCACTTTATTAATTTGGCGAAATATTTAGACGAAAAAAATCCGATTGTCGGATCGCGCCTGCTGCAGGCATTGTCACGCTGGTATACCTTGGCAGAACCGCAGCGCAGCGCAGTAAAAGCGGAACTTGAGGCGCTTAAACCGCAAGTGAAATCTAAAAACGTTTCTGAAACTTTAAACAGCATGCTCAACGTCTAAGCTGTTTATGCAAAAAAAGCCCTTCACCATAAAACAGGCTGAAGGGCTTTTTTATTTGATGATGTCCGCCGCATCTGAGGATTCGATTTGGCCATGCATACGGACGCTGAGCCTTTGCTGCAATCGGTTTAAGCGCCGGAAGTGTTAATCACAACTAACGAAATAATCCTGAATTATGTGAAAAGTGTTAAATAAATCACAGAAATGGAGTAAAATCATTGCTCCGGTTTTTAATTATTTAGATTATTAACAGATAGGCTGATTGATGCATGGTGTGCAGCAGGCAGTCCATGTTATTAAGCTGAGGCAGTCATGTTAGTTAAAGTTGAAGATGGTTTTTATTTAAACTCTCAACATATTATTGCAGTTCGAATTTCTAAAAGTGCGCAAGATGGCGCATTTATCGTGGCTGTAGAATACACGCCAAATAGCGCGCAGCATACGGGACTCTATGAAAAGCATTTTACGAATGGCATAGAGGCGGAAGTATATCTGCAAAATTTGCATCAAACGATCAGCAAATCATAACTGCATGGCAGTTTAAACCCCTCAGCAGAGGGATTTTTGCTTTCAGCGCTGCGAATAGCTCGAGTATTCAAGAAAATTCGGGTAGATTGGAAAAATAACAAAAACAGGATTAAAAAATGCTGGATTCAGATGTTGAATATGCAGGATTTTGGTCGCGTGCCGGCGCTTCACTGATTGATACGGTCATTGTGCTGACAGCAACATATCCTTTGCTGTGGCTGGTTTACCGTGGAGATTGGGACCGTATTTTTGCTACGGGCCTGTCAGAGCAGCCGCAAATGCTGTGGATGGATATTTTTATCAATTATATTTTGCCTTTTGCCTATACGGTTGCAGTTTGGCTGCTGTGGTCAGCATCGCCGGGCAAAATTCTGATGGGAATGAAAATTGTTGATGCTCAGAGCGGCAAGAACATTAATCTTAAGCAGTCGATTATCCGCTATATCGGGTATTTCCCCGCGATGATGGTTTTTATGATCGGCATTTTCTGGATTGCCTTTGATAAAAGAAAGCAGGGCTGGCATGACAAAATGGCCAATACGGTTGTCATCCGCAGCAGTGAGTAGCATGCGGCGCCATAAAAAATCCCTCCAGAGAGGGATTTTTAGCATTCATGCCATTAGATTTTGACAATCAAGACAGGAATAGGGGATTGAGTCAGCACATTTTGCGCGACGCTTCCCAGCATCATCTTTTTGATGCCTGTACGGCCATGTGAACCCATAATAATGAGATCGGCGCTGACTTCATCTGCAATTTGAATAATGCCTTCAGATGGAGAAACTCCATGAATCAGTTTGACATCGACTTCAATGTTATCGCGGACAAACGATTGCTTGATTTCTTCTAAGCGCTCTTTGGCTGTTTTTTCAGCCTGCATAAAATAGTCAGTGATCGCTGGAGCGACTTTGTAAAAGTCGACGCCTACAAAAGGGTCTACTGCAATCACACTCATAATCGTGACTTGGCTATTCAAAGATTTCGCTAAAGCCAAAGCTTGTTCTACGGCAGCGTAGGAAATTGGAGATTCATCTATAGGGACAAGAATATGCTGATAAGTTGTCATGCGCTGCTCCTCATGATTTAAGTTTTAAGCTTTTTGGTAATTTTTAGAGATAATTTTTTGCATAGCAAAAGCCCGCCAAAAAGGCGGGCTGTGATCATTAAGACTTAATGATTAGGACAGGCAATTCGGTATTGCGCAGCACGTCTTGTGCAAAACTGCCAAGCAGCATTTTTTGGAAGCCTTTACGGCCATGTGAACCCATCACAATTAAATCGGCCTTAAGTTCAGATGCCGTTTCTGCAATGCCTTCAGCAGATACTTGGCCTTTAATGATTTGAGTTTCAGCATCTACGCCTTCAGCCTTTGCGATTTCCAGCGCATCCGCGAGTGATTTCGTTGCATTTTCATGCGCCTGCACAAAATATTCTTTCATAATGGCCGAAGAATAATAGAAATCTGCATCAGTAAATGGATCTTCAGCCACCAAACTGATTAAAGTCAGTTTGCTGTTAAAGGCTTTCGCAATTTGAGCTGCTTTTTTGACTGCAGAAAAAGAGATTTGAGAACCGTCAACTGGCACTAAAATTTGATTATATGACATGGGAGAAGCTCCAAAGATATTGTTATGACCTTATGCTTAATTGATAGCATATTGTGCGGCAGGGTTCAATTTAATATTATGAAAAAGATTGTAAATTCATTAAATTAGAATTAATTTTTGGATGAAAATGCCAAAAAACTGTCAAATAAAATTGACTGCGGCGATTGGTTTTAATAAGTTTTTCATGAAAACAAAGACTTGTATTTTTTAGCAGATTCAGGCAAATAGCATATCAAAATCGATTTATTTTTGAGGATGGGCTGATGCATTCAAAAATCGTGATGGCGCTGTTTAGCAGCAGTTTAATGCTGAATTTAACAGCATGCCAAAACACCCAAAGCGGTACAAAGTTCATTGCCGGTGTTTTTAATGCATCCACCAATATTCAGAAAAAATTTATCGATAAGCATGCTCCGAAAGATGTGCTGGTCTACAACAATATTCAGTATATGGCTAATCCGAATTTGCATATGGACGTATACCAGCCTGAATATATTGCAGAAATTGGCGCACGCCCAACCGTGGTATGGATTCATGGCGGCGGCTGGATTTCCGGTTCAAAAGAGCATGCAAGAGGATATTTTAAACTTTTAGCATCAAAGGGTTATAATGTTGTCGCTGTTGAATATCAGTTTGCGCCCGATGCGGTTTATCCAACTCAGCTGCATCAAATTAATCAGGCTTTATCTTATCTTCAAATGAATGCTGCTCAATATCATATAGATGCCAGTAAGCTGTATTTGGCAGGCGATTCAGCAGGCGCCAATATGGCCAGCCATTATGCGGCTTTTGTTTCGAATCCTGACTATGCTCAATCACAGAATTTTCAGCCAGCAATCAATAGAAAACAGCTGCAGGGCTTGATTTTGCATTGCGGCATTTATGATTTAAATCATTTTGTAGAGACAGCGCCAGATGAAATTCGATTGCTGGAATGGGGCATTAATAATTTAGTGCAGGCGTATACAGGCGAACGCAAAAATGATGCGGAATTTTTATCCAGCATATCTCCGCGTCAGCATGTTAATCAGAATTATCCGCCTGTATTTATCAGCGGGGGAAATAAAGACTTTTTAACCGCCTCGCAATCGCTGCCCTTTGTTGAAACGCTGAAAGCCAATCAAGTGCCGGTTACCGAAGCTTTTTATCCGGACTCGAAAGAACTGCTGGTGCATGAGTATCAATTCATGATGAGTAAAAAAGCCAGTCAGCAAACTTTTGATAGGACCGTTGAATTTTTAAATCAGCTGACGCCGTGATTGGCAGATAAGCAAGATGCGCTTGCATAAATTCTATAAATGCGTAACATACCTACCAAATGGTATGTTTTATTGGTCGAAGGTTTATGAATTCTGTGTACATGGCTTATGGCATGCTGGCTTTGGCCATTATTTCGGAAGTTACAGGCTCAACATTTTTAGTAAAGTCTGAAGGCTTTAGCAAAATAGGGCCTTCAATCGTGGTGGTGATTACATTTTGCATCGCCTTTTATTTGCTGTCTCAGGTTATTAAAGTGATTCCTCTGGGCATTGCCTATGCGATTTGGGCGGGTGTCGGCATTGTATTAACAGCGCTCATTGGTTACTTTGTTTTCCGTCAAAGTCTGGATGCAGCCGCGCTGATTGGTATTGGCTTAATTGTCTCTGGAGTTATGGTCATTAATCTTTTTTCAAATGCAGCAGGTCACTAATGGAAAATGCCCATCAGCGTAAAAAGGCGCCTGAATTAATCCGTCAAAAAATTTTGGAACATACGATTCAATTGGCCTCTGAGAAGGGGGTATCCGGTGTGTCTATTCAGGCGGTTGCTGATCTGGCTGGCGTAACCAAAGGTGGAGTGTTTCACCATTTTTCCAATAAGCAAAAATTGCTGGATGCGATGGTGCATGAAGTTTTATTTCGGCTGGATCAAGCCATAGATGTATATATGCAGAATGATCCAGAAGCTATCGGCAGCTTTACCCGGGCATATATTTACTTTACGCTGCAGGATGATCATTCAGGGATCGGTGCGCTCTGGTCTGCTATATCCATGACCATGCTGACAGATCATGCCTTTAACACGAATTGGCTGCAGTGGCTGCATGGGCGTTTGGCGCGCCATCAGCAGACAGACAGCAGCATGGAGCTTCAAATATTGCGTTATGCTGCGGATGGGGTGTGGCTGAACGTTTTTGCCTGTTCAGAAAGCACGCAGGAGATGATGCGCATGCGGCAAGAGCTGCTGCACCGCACTTATATGAAACAGTAAAATAAAAAAGCATCGCTTAGTGATGCTTTTTTATTTGAAGCTTTGCGGATTGACTGCGTTTTATTTCTTGAATTTTAAAATGCAATGTACGGCAAAGCCGAAGATCAGTCCCCAGAATGCGGCGCCAATCCCAAAAAATTGAATGCCAGATGCGCTGAATAAGAAGGTAAGCAGCGCGGCTTCACGTTCAGACGGCTCATGAAAAGCAATGGCAATGTTGTGGCTGATGGTTCCCAGCAGGGCAATGCCCGCCAGCGCTGTAATAAAAACAGCGGGAAAAGACATTAAAAAGCTGGTGAGTGTCGCCGCGAAGATGCCCATGACAATATAAAAGAAACCGCAGCTCATGCCGGCTATGTAGCGTTTAGCCGGATCGGGATGCACTTGGTCATCCAGGCTGATGGCCGCGCTGATGGCCGCAATGTTGACGCTGTAGCTGCCGAAAGGGGAAAAGATGGCCTGCGCCGTGCCTGTCCAGCCGATCAACTGATTCACATTGGGCTGATAGCCGTAGCTTTTGATCATTGCGAGGCCCGGCAGATACTGTGATGCCATGTTAATAACGAATAAAGGCAAAGCCAGTCCCAAAATGGCTGAACTGCTGAAGGCAGGAGAAACCCAAACCGGTTTTGCCATGGCGATTTGAATGGCCGGCATGCTGAATTTTAAAAATACTGGACACAGCGCAATGCCTGCGATTACGGTAATGACAATGCTGTAGCGTGGCCAAAAGCGTTTTGACAGAATATAGGCTGCCAGCAATGAAAGAATAAAGGCCCATTCATTTTGCATGCTGGCAAATAAGGAAATGCCGAATTTCAGCAGCACACCCGCCAGCATGGCGCTGGTTAGACTTTGCGGGATGTAAGATAGAACTCTTTGGAAAATGCCTAAAAAGCCTAGGGCTGCCGTTAATACGCCGCAAACGAAAAATGCGCCAATCGCCTCATTCAGGCTGTAGCCGCTGCCAGTCGCCAAAATTAAAGCCAGCCCTGCGGTAGACCATGAGGTCGCCACTGGGTATTTAAATTTCCACGATAAAAGTAAGCCGCTTAAACCTATGGCTAAACCGAGCGCCCAAAACCAGGAGGTGATCTGTTCAGTAGAAGCACCCAAGGTCTGTGCGGCTTCAATCACCAAAACCGCAGAAACACTGATACCGACCAAAAAGGTAATAAAACCTGCAAAGACTGCAGGCACAGAAAAGTCATTTAGAATTTTTTGCATAATCCATTGCTGCTGAAGCGCCTACTATTGGTTGAAAAGCGTAATAATCATACGCGATTCATATTTTTGCTGAAAGGCTGAAAAATTATTCCGGCGCTTATATTAATTGAGTATTTCTATAAAAACAGAATCATTGATTTAGAGAGAAGATGTTGCAAGCTTTAACCCAAAACCGCAAAACAGCAATCCGACGGAAGCGACACAGCATGCGGTCAGTTTCAAGCGGTTGCTGAAGTACGAAGCGAGTTTGGCGCCAGAAAAAATCAGCACGGTTAAATAACTCATGCTGATGATTTGCAGAACAATGGCTAAAGCCGTAAAGGTGAGCGCTGGATATGGATAAGCCGGGTCTACAAACTGCACAAAGAATGACAAGTAAAATAAAATCGCTTTAGGATTTAAAATACTGATAGTGAGCGCGGTACGGAATGGGTGCAGCTGTTCCAGAGATTCCTGTTTCTGCAAAAGCTGCTCAGGCGCGGCAGTGGCTGTCCATGTTTTATAGGATGCCAGCAGCAGTTTAATGCCCAGATAGCTTAAATAGGCCGCGCCAATCACTTTCAGCAAAATAAACAGCCATGGAAATGCGTGCAGCAATGAGGCCGCGCCCAGCGCTGTCAAAATGATCAGAATCATATCGCCAGTATAGACGCCAAAAGCGCTGATATAGCCTGCCTTAACGCCATAGCGTGAGGCAATGGTCATGACATAAATTGAGTTTGGGCCTGGCAGCAGCACAATTAAAATTGTCCCAATAATATAGGTGGTTAAATCGGTGATGCCGAACACGCCAAACTCGCATAAAAAAGCTGATGGGGCATTATAGCCGCATCAGCCTATAGAAAAAGATGAAATTTATTAAGCTTGAATTTCTGCATCAAGGCCGAAAGATTGGCGCAGCAGTGTACTTAATTGTTCACGGGCTTTAATAAAGCCATCAATGCCGCCTTGCAACAGCTGAAAAGACATCAAGTCATGTTCCAGCTGCGCTTTAAATGACGCCTTATCCAGTGAGGCAATAGGGTGATCTGTATGCGGCTGCGCGTGATCATCAGAGAGCTGCAAATCAACTTGCTGCTGATCCTGCTCCAGCTCGGCAAGCAAGTTCGGCGATACGGTCAATAAATCACATCCGGCAAGGCCCAGCACCTGTGCTGTGCTGCGGAAGCTGGCTCCCATAATTTCCGTTTTAATGCCGTTTTGCTTGTAGTAATGATAAATCTGTTTGACTGAGAGTACGCCAGGGTCTTTATCAATCGGATAGCTGTCCACATTTTCAGCTTTTTTATACCAGTCTAAAATACGGCCCACAAAAGGTGAGATCAGCGTGACGTTGGCTTCTGCACAGGCCTGCGCCTGATGCAGGCCGAACAGCAGGGTTAAGTTGCAGTTAATGCCTTCCGCTTGCAAGGCCTTGGCGGCTTGAATGCCTTCCCATGTTGAAGCGATTTTAATTAAAATGCGCTTTTGATCGATACCGTACTGTTTATAAAGCGCAAGCAATTCTTTCGCTTTGGCAATGGTTGCCTCTGTATCATATGACAGGGCCGCATCGACTTCAGTGGAAACCCGGCCTTCAATCAATTTTAAAATTTCAACCCCAAATTTGACGGTCAAAATATCAATAGTGCGTTCAATTAATTCATCGCCTGCATAACCTTCTTCTTTGGCTTGAGCAAAAGCATTTTCAATCAGTTCTTTATTTTCAGTCTGATTGGCTGCCGCGGTAATAAGCGAAGGGTTCGTGGTTGCATCCAAAGGACGAAATTTTTCAATTGCAGATAAGTCACTGCTGTCTGCAACTATCGTCGTCATGCTTTTTAATTGGTTTAATGCAGATTGTGTCATTGATATCTAATTCTTAAAGTTATTGCCTGTACGTTCTTTTATATCACAAACTTGATTTAACCCAAGCGCCTTGCATAAACCCATCGTTGCTAAAATGTATTTTTTCGCAGATTTCTGATGTGATTAATCAAAAAACGAGCAGCTGCGCCTTGCTGGCTTTCACGATTCCAGACTAAATCGACAAAGTATTCAAATTTTGGAGTGAAGTCTGTGAAGTTTAAAATTTTCAGCTGCTGTTTCAGCAAGGGGTTTTCATTCAGCATGGCTTCGGGCAGCACGCCCCAGCCTAGGTTTTGCAAAATCATGGCGCAGGCAGAATGATGATTATCCGTGCGCCAGTAATTTTTTGAATAAAGCAGTTCGGGCTTAATGCTGCGGTCGCGGCTGGCCACCACAATTTGACGGCTCTGCAGAATTTGCTCAAAACTAATTTTTGCATACTGTGCAAGTAAATAATCTTTGGATGCGACCGGAACCAGAGCCTGGCGCTTAAGCTCGATAAACTGCTCATTACTTTCCAGCTGTTCTCGTTCAAACATCAAGGCAAATTGAGCTGTTCCATTAACCAGCATTTTTTGTGCATCTTCCTGCGGCGCGGTGAAAATATTGATTTGCAGCTCAGGAAACTGTTTTTCCAGCGCCGCGATATAATCGGTCCAATGGGTGTGCAGCAGTTCAGAAACCACCACAATGTTTAATGCAGACTCTAGGCCAGAACTAAGCGCCAAAGCATGCTGTTTCCATTGGTTCATTTCAATCAGCAATTGTTCAGTCTTTTCAAATAGCGTGATGGCCTGTGCAGTTGGAGCAGGTTCACGGCCAGCACGGTTGAAAAGTTTGAGGTCTAAATCAATTTCTAAATTGGCGATGGACATGCTGACGGCAGAAGGGACTTTTCCCAGTTTGCGCGCTGCGGCTGAAAAAGATCCTGTCTGCATGACTGTTTTGAAAATAAGGAGCTGTTCTTGATTGATGTTCATGGGCACCCTGCAGTGGCTATGCATTCATGTGCATCTAATCTATCAAATATATTGAAAGAATCTAACTGGATTAATCAATTTAATGAAAATAAAATGCATCACATATTAATGATCTAGAAGAGAGTCTAAAATGTTGATTTCCAAGAGAAGGATTATTCATGCGCTAAGCTATGAGATCATCCTGTTGGTGATCATTGCTATCGCGCTCAGTTTTATTTTTGAAGTTCCGATGGAAGTGACTGGCACATTGGGAATTGCAATGGCGCTTACTTCTGTGATTTGGAACATGATTTTCAATAATTTTTTTGAAAAATTTGAAGCAAAAAGAAAGTTAAAAAGAACTGTTGGCGTGCGTATGCTACATGCTATTGGTTTTGAAGGCGGGTTAATGCTGGCGACGATTCCGATGGTGGCGTATGCCATGGAAATGAGTATTTGGCAGGCTATTCTGCTGGATTTCAGCATGACCATGTGCATTTTAGTTTATACATTTATTTTCCAATGGTGTTATGACCATTTAGAAGCACGCTTAGGATATCAGCCTAAATATCAATAAATTTCATGTAAAAGCAACACAATGGCCCAAAATGACATGCTTGGGTTTTTGTGGATATAAAAACCATTCCTTTTTTAACATAAGATAAAAAATGTAAACAAAAAATAAGCGTAATTATCCACTTAGTGTGATGGTTATTCTAAAAATAAATTTGTTTATGAATTCATCATGTCGAAAAAGGAATGAGACAATGAAATTAGGCTTAGTTGCTGTGCCATTAATTTTAATGGGTGTAACACAGGCAGGGGTCGCAGCCACACAGGGGAATTTTAAACGCTTTTCGGTTTCTGCAGGCTGGCTGCATGTCATGCCGCAAGGAAAAGCCAATCCATTTAATATTAATACGGCAGTAGCAAATGGAACGACTTCAACCGTTGGTGCAATTTCAGCAGGAGCGTTTCTTAACTCAATTAATCCAAACGCAAAATTAACAACTGGAGAAAATGCCAAAGAAATTCTGAATATGGTCTTTGATAATCCAAAGGATCCAGATACAGGAGAATATATTATTGATCCTGATACTGGAAAGCCTGTGCCATCAATGGGGCAGCTATTAGGTTTTGCCGACGAAAATAATATTGTTGCAAGTGAAATTACTGGTGAAGCAACAATTGATGGTCTCGAGCAATGGACACAGGGTGGAACTGGCTTGGAAGCAGAGGATGTAGATACCTTAGGCTTAACCTTAAATTACTATATCAATGATAATGTGTCATTGCAGTTGATTGGAGGGATTCCTCCCAAAGTAGATATCAAGGGTGTAGGAGAAATTAAAGCACCTTTATCTGGATTTGCTGTTCCTGGAGACGATGTAAAGCCTATCACAGGTGATAGGCTGGATCTATTGCAGGATATTCCTATTACAAATCTGGGAAATAAGTCTAAAGCTGCAACTGTACGTGCGTGGACACCTGCATTGGAAGCACAGTATCAATTTGGTAAAAGTGGTGTAAATAAATTTAGACCGTATGTGGGTGTTGGTCTGATGTATGCTTATTTTAATGACATTAAGCTAAATCCTGAGATTCGATCAGATTTGGAAGCTGCGGGTCATATGATTCAAAATGTTTTAGATAATAAAGCAGGGGCAGCGCTAGATGGCAAAGTATCCTCTGGAGCAATGCGTGTAGACGTTGATGCTGATGATGCAATTGCACCAATTATTACCGCTGGTTTTACTTATGATTTGAATGACCATTGGTACGGTGTGGCGTCAGTTTCTTATGCTAAATTGAATAATAAAACTACGATCAATGTTGTGAATGAATCTACAGGCCAACAATTGATTCATGGCACCACTAAAATTGATATTGATCCTTTAATTACTTATGTAGGTGTCGGATACCGCTTCTAAACATCAATACGTAAAAAACCGCTCATCAGAGCGGTTTTTTACTTTCAAGCATAAAGGATTATTTTTCTACAATCGCAGTCACACCTTGACCGCCAGCCGCACAGATCGAGATTAATACGCGGCCTGAACCTTTTTGGTTAATCAGTTTTGCAGCTGTAGCTAAAATACGTCCGCCCGTTGCAGCAAATGGATGGCCTGCAGCCAAAGATGAACCATTCACGTTTAACTTAGTGCGGTCAATTGAACCTAAAGGTGCGTCCAAACCTAAGCGGTCTTTACAGAATTTAGGGTCTTCCCACGCTTTAAGCGTAGACAATACTTGAGAAGCAAATGCTTCGTGAATTTCGTAGTAGTCGAAGTCTTGAAGCTTAATGCCAGCACGGTTAAGCATACGCGGAACTGCATAAGCAGGCGCCATCAGCAAACCTTCTTTTTTACCTACAAAATCTACCGCCGCTGTTTCTTGGAAGCTTAAGTAAGCCAAAATTTCATGGCCATTTGCTTTCGCCCATTCTTCAGAGGCTAAAAGCACGCAAGATGCGCCGTCAGTTAAAGGCGTAGAGTTGCCGGCAGTCATTGTGCGGCCGTCGCCTTTACCAAAAACAGGCTTTAATTTCGCCAGTTTTTCGACTGAAGATTCAGGGCGCAAATTATTGTCGCGCTCTAAACCAAGGAATGGCGTAATCAAATCATCGAAGAAACCTTCTTCGTAGGCTTTAGCCATTTTTTGATGTGAAGTCGCAGCCAGCTCATCTTGCGCTTCGCGTGGAATACCCCATTCAAGCGCTGTAATGGCTTGATGGTCACCCATTGAAAGACCTGTGCGCGGTTCGCCATTTTTAGGCGCATCCATTAAATCTTTCAGATTGATTTTAGTTAAAGCTTTTAAACGGTCTTTACCAGTTTTCGCAATGTTCAATTCAAGCAAAGCTTTACGCAGGCCGTCACCGAAAGCGATTGGCGCATCAGAAGTGGTATCTACACCGCCAGCAACACCGACTTCAATTTGACCCAAGGCAATTTTGTTGGCAACAAGGAAGGCCGCTTGTAAACCGGTGCCGCAAGCTTGCTGAATATCGTAAGCAGGTGTTTCAGGAGCAAGTTCAGTATTTAATACACACTCGCGAGTCATGTTAAAGTCACGGCTATGCTTTAAAACTGCGCCAGCAACCACTTCGTCTAAACGCTGGCCTTGCAGGTTGAAGCGTTCTACTAAACCATTTAATGCTGCAGTAAACATGTCTGTATTTGATGCAGTGAAATAAGCGCCATTAGAGCGGGCGAATGGAATGCGGTTGCCGCCAATGATAGCAACGCGACGGACAATGTTTTGGCTCATGGTTTTATCCTGTTGAACAGAAGTTTGAGTTGTTTGTTTTAAAGCTGTATTTGATGGCACTGCAGTTGTCGAAGCTGGGCTCTTGCTGGAGCTGCGTGCAGACGCTGCGCGAGGGCGGGCCGGCTTAGCTGCAGCAGCTGCTGACTTTGCCGCAGGCGCTGGTTTTTTTGCTGTGCGCGGAGCTGTGGTTTTTGATGGTTTTGACACAGCGGGTTCAGCAGAATTTTCGGCTGCTGGATTTTCTTGAGTTGTTTTGCTCATAAGGCTTTTCCAAGCATGTAAAAGTATTTCTGGACAGTACATTAACATATTCAATGAGGGGCTGAATTGACTAGAATGACATTGCAGAAAGCTTTCAGGTCAAGTCATCAAAACTGCAACTCAAGTATTATTCTAACGACACTGATGGATCTATTGAAATATAAGTCACTGACATCATATTGAAGTTAAAAGGATATCTTCAAAGCCATCAAAAAATTAATTTATTCGAGAGATACAAACATGACTGACCAATACCAAGCTTTCTCAAAATCTCCAATTGGTAAATTTGTCATCAAAAATTTAGGTTTGCCTGCACCGACTTTCCTAGAGCGTTTTGAGTCTGCTACTCCTGTGGTAAAAGGTGCGGTACTTGTAGGCGCAGCGTCAAACAGTCCGCTGTCTGCATCTATTGCGCAAGTGTTGGCCAATATTCATGCAAATGCTTATGCAGGAAACAATCCTGAACTTCAGCAGGCTGCGGCCAAAGCAGGTTTAAACCTTGGCGCCTTCAATGAAGGCGACAAAGAATCTAAATTTAAAGTCGTGGTTTTTGATGCGTCAGGCATTGAAAATTCTGAGCAGCTGCATGAGCTGTACGCATTTTTCAATCCAATTGCGCGTCAAATTCAGGCGTCTGGCCGCGTAGTGGTTGTCGGCACAACACCAGAAACTGCGCCTACGGTAAAACAGGCCATTGCACAGCGCGCATTAGAAGGCTTTGTGAAGTCGGTCGGTAAAGAGTTTAAAAAAGGCATTGCGGCTAATCTGGTTTATGTTGATGCTGGTGCTGAAGCAAACTTAGAGTCTGCACTTCGTTTTACGGTATCTCCGCGTTCTGCCTATGTTTCAGGTCAAGTCATCCGTGTCTCTAAAGCAAACACTGTAGATGTGGATTGGGCAAAACCGCTTGCGGGTAAAACGGCTGTTGTCACTGGCGCGAGCCGCGGCATTGGCGAGGCGATTGCACATGTGCTTTCACGTGACGGCGCACATGTGATTTGCCTAGATGTACCGCAGCAGCAGGCAGACCTTGACCGTGTCGCAGGTGAAATTGGCGGTTCAACACTAGCCATTGATATTACCGCTGCGGATGCCGGTCAAAAAATTAAAGATGCCGCAGCAGCGCAGGGCGGTTTGGATATTATTGTGCACAACGCCGGCATTACCCGCGACAAAACTTTGGCCAATATGAAGCCGGAACTTTGGGACTTGGTGATTAACATTAACTTGTCTGCCATTGAGCGTGTAAATGATTACTTGCTGAATAATGACGGTTTCAATGCGAATGGCCGTATTGTCTGCGTATCGTCTATTTCAGGTATTGCGGGCAATTTGGGTCAAGCCAACTATGCTGCCTCTAAAGCTGGCGTGATTGGTGTGGTGAAGTTTACTGCGCCGTTGCTTAAAAATGGTGTAACCATTAATGCCGTTGCTCCTGGCTTTATTGAAACGCAAATGACAGCAGCCATTCCATTTGCAATCCGTGAAGCGGGCCGCCGTATGAATTCAATGAGCCAAGGCGGCTTGCCAGTGGATGTTGCTGAAACGATTGCTATGTTTGCATCTACAGCATCTACCGGTTTGAACGGCAACGTGGTTCGCGTGTGCGGTCAAAGCTTGTTAGGGGCTTAATGAATCCCTCTTAAAATTCCCTCTCCTTTAAGGAGAGGGTTAGGGAGAGGTAAAAACTTACTATAAAGGGACATGGGGCTACCCTCATCCCAGCCTTCTCCCAGAGGGAGAAGGGGATTTTAAAACATTGAAATAAAAACTTCTCAAAGGTTCAGTATGAATACTCGCCATTTCAGTCAGCTGCCAAAACCTTATTTGGCTTATCCAAAAGTCATTCAAGGTTTGATTTTTAAAAAGCCGAAAGGTGAAAAAGTTCTGCCGCAAGTTGAATATGTGGTGGATTCATTTCAAGCCGATGCAAAACATCTCAAAGCCTATAACGAAGTGTGCGGCTTTAAAAATAATGGCTATATTCCTGCCATCTATTTAGCTGTGCTGTCACAGAGCCTGCAAATGCACATGATGACGCGGGAAGCGTTTCCGTTTGCTGTTTTAGGTTTAGTACATATCCGCAACCAAATCAAGCAGCACCGCAAAGTGGGTGTGAATGAGCAGCTGAGCCTATCCTGCAAATTCGGTGAATTGAAACCGCATGATAAAGGCGTGCAGTTTGATTTTATTACCACTGCAAAAGTAGGCAATGAAGTTGTTGTAGAAGCTTTAACAACCTATTTAGCGCGTCAAAAAACCAATGGCGGCGCTGGCGCCAAACCTGCGGAAAGCAAAGTGCCTGAATATCAATTGGCTGCAACTTGGGATGTGTCTGAAAATAGTGGCCGCCGCTATGCGATGACCTCAGGTGATTTCAACTTAATCCACATTCATGCCGTGACGGCAAAAGCCTTTGGTTTTAAACAGGCCATTGCGCATGGCATGTGGAGTAAAGCAAAAGCCCTATCTAATTTGAATTTGCCAGAGGCGTATGAAGCAGACGTTTGGTTTAAATTGCCGATGTACTTGCCGTCTAAAGTTGAATTTTTAACGGCGGAACAAGGCAAAGATACCGCGTTTCTGATTCGCAATGCGAAGAGTCAAAAACCGCATGTGACTGGTTCAGTCAAAGCGCTGTAAGAGAAAAAACTAAGCCTAAATCAGAGATGATTTAGGCTTTTTAAATGTAATAATGCGGGAAATAAATAAGGCCAAGGATATGGATATTCAGCAGATCAAGCAGTTTTTTTCAGCAGATGCCAGCAACTATACAGGCGCTGTTGATGAGCGTTTTGCCGACTTGGCGCATTTATTCAGCAAATTGCAGGATTCCAGAACCGCATATGGCGGAGCCGCTCTAGCCGTTTATTTCCAAGGCCAAAAAGTTGTCGATATTTATACGGGGCAAAAGTCTGCAAGTGAACTGTGGCAGGCGGATACACTGTCGATTTGCTATTCGACAGGCAAAGGCGTATTAGCCACTTTGGCGCATATTATGGTGAGCCAAGGACTTGTGGAATATGACCTGCCGATTGCGCATTACTGGCCTGAGTTTGCGCAAAATGGCAAGGCGCAAATGACTTTGCGGCACATTTTAAGCCATCAAAGCGGTTTATATGATGTACGCAATAATATTGCTGAAGCCACGGAAATGGCAGACTGGCACCATATGCTGGATATCATGGCAAAAGCCAAACCGCGTTTCAGCTTTGGGGAAGACTTGGCTTATCAGCCTTTAACCTTTGGCTGGCTGGTCGGCGGGGTGTTGGAGAAAGCATCAGGGCAGACTTTAGCGCATTTAATGCAGCTGTATCTGGTAGATCCTTTGGCATTAGATGGCGCATATTTTGGCGTACCCAGCGATCAGCTGCATCGGGTCGCGCGGCCATTGCTAAAACCTAAGAATGATGCACACCAAGCGGCTGACAAAAAGCAGGCTGCAGTCCGTAAAATGTCGGCATTCGACAAGCTTATTGAGCTGAGCGGACAAAACCCTCAGGACTTTCAAGATGCCATGATCCCCAAAGGCATGAAGAAATTCAGCTTTTTCAGTGACGAAGGCATTCAGGCAGTTATTCCAGCAGCGAATGGGGCTTTTACAGCAAATAGCTTGGCTAAAATTTATGCCATGATGGCCAATCGCGGCGTTTGGGATGGTCAGCAGCTGATTGATGCGGAAACTTTTGCCAAGCTGAGTGAAGTGCAAAGCCGCAAGCGCGACCGGATTATGCCAATCCCGATGCATTGGCGTCTCGGCTATCACCGGGTATTAAGCTTAGGAAAATCATCCAAGGGTTTTGGGCATATTGGCTTTAATGGCTCAGGCGCTTGGTGTGATCCGGAACGCCAGCTGAGTTTTGCGTATACCCATAATTTTGCGACAGGTTCACTCACTGGGGATTATCGGCTATGGACATTGACACAAGAAACTTTAAGATGCGCCGATAATATTTTAACAGGACATAAAGGCTGGTTTTAAGGTTGAGATAAGGTACGCTGCGGGCGCGGCTGCTGAGATTTGTGATACTGTTGCGCCAGAAATTTGAATGCAGTTGTATTATGAAAAAAACCGTTTTTATTCCATTGATGGCAACAGGTGTTTTGCTTGGCTGTCAGGAGGCGAATCAGTCACAGGCCAAAGATGCATCCGCCATAGAGCAAAAAATGCAAAAACCCTTGTGGGCTGGGAGTTACAGCGGAACGACACCATGCATGAGCTGTGCTTCCCGTTGTGAAGACTGTCCTGGCATGGCGGTCGATTTAGTTTTAAATCAAGATCAGACTTATGAACTGCGGCGTGAAAGCTTAAGCGGCCATAATGCAGTGGAAGTGCTGAAAGGCCGAATGCATTTTAAAGATACGCAGCAAACTCAATTAGAATTGCTGAATGTAAAAAACCGCAATCTTATTTGGGTCGATATAGAAAGCCAAATGCTGGAAATCCGTGAAGATCAAACAGCGCAGCCTTATGTCGCACAAGATGATTTTCTGCTTGAGAGAACTTAAAATATTGTTCATATTTAACGCGAATCTAAGTGTTTTCAATCGAGGGCAGTGTATTGAAATCTTATGTGGAATTCCGAACAGACTTATTTCCCCCTTGTTCTGAAAATACAGATGAATGGGAAGGGGCGGTTTGGGGCCGATCTTTGGCTATTTACTTAGATGAAAAATTAAAACAATCGGGAATACCAAGTGCGGGAATTTGTGCAGAAGATTGGGGGTATATTGTAAATTTTGGAGCACCTTTTGATTCAAATATTTGGATTGGATGCGGTAAATATGAAGAATATAAAGATGGCTATTTACTGATAATTGAACCCAAAAAAGCCATAATTAAAAGATGGTTTAAGCCAAATATCGATTTGACTCAGCAATTGGAACAGCTGACCGATGCTTTAAAGCAGATTTTAGAAGCAGAACCTTTAATTCACGATATTAAATGGTGGACGGCAGAAGAGTTTGAAAAATAACTTTGGAATAGCACCCTTAAAACTTTATATGTATACGGTACGTCAAAGATTTGCACTAAAGACGGTCGGTGACTCGAAAATTGGGACAGCTTTGCTGATGAGGCAAAAAATTATTTTCAGTAAAAGCGCACCGAAACGGCTTTAACAATTTGAAAACAGACCGGTCAGAAAGGATAGTAGCCAAAGACTCTGCAAATTAAGAGTTTTCATTCACTCTTAGCCAAAAAAACAGTATCCTTATGCATGTGAAAAGGAGCATACATGTATCAAGTACTTGCGCGAAAATACCGTCCCCGCAATTTTAATGAATTGGTTGGTCAAAACCATGTGTCCCGTGCCTTAACCAGCGCGCTGGAACGTGGGCGCCTGCACCATGCCTATTTATTTACGGGTACACGCGGTGTCGGTAAAACCACAATTGCGCGTATTTTGGCGAAGTGCTTGAACTGTGAAACCGGTGTAACCTCAACGCCGTGTGAAGTATGCGCAACGTGCAAAGCAGTCAATGAAGGCCGTTTTATCGACTTGATCGAGATTGATGCGGCATCGCGCACCAAAGTTGAAGATACTCGTGAATTACTGGATAACGTCCCGTATGCGCCGACGCAAGGCCGCTTCAAAGTCTATCTGATTGATGAAGTGCATATGCTATCCACGCATTCTTTCAATGCGTTGCTGAAAACCTTGGAAGAGCCGCCAGAACATGTGAAGTTCCTGTTTGCGACGACTGATCCGCAAAAGCTCCCAATTACTGTAATTTCGCGCTGTCTGCAATTTACACTGCGTCCATTGGCCGTAGATGAAATTACATCGCACCTGACGGCAATTTTAGAAAAAGAAAGCATTTCGGCAGAGCAAGATGCCATTTGGCAAATTGCTGAATCTGCACAAGGCTCTTTACGTGATGCATTGTCATTGACGGATCAGGCAATTGCCTATGGACAGGGCGAAGTTCTTCATCAAGATGTCAAAGAAATGCTGGGTCTGATTGACCGAACCATTATTTATGACTTGATTGCGGCCATTCAGCAAAATCAAAAAGAACGCATCAGCGAATTATTGCTGCAATTTAGACAGCAAGCTTTAGATGTATCTTTAGTATTGGATCAGCTGATTTCGACCTTGCATGAATTGGCGATGCTGCAATACCTGCCGAATTTAAGCCTAAAATACAGCGCAGAAATCAATGCCAAAATTATGCAGCTTTCGCAAATGGTCTCTGCGCAGGATCTGCAGCTGTATTATCAAATTGCCTGCAAAGGCCGCGCAGAACTGCAAATTGCGGTGACGCAAGAGCAGGGTTTTGAGATGTGCGTGCTGCGCTTGCTGGCATTCCGTCCTATGCAGCCCAATGAGCGTTTAGTGTCGGCACCGCAGGCTGTACAGCAAAATAATGCTCCTTCAGTTCAAGCGCCAGTTCAGGACAGTATGCAGGCGCCTGTGCCTGCCGCATTGAATCAGCCTGAACAGCTGTCATCTCATCAAAATGTACAGATCGAAGATCAGCAATCTGCAGGCCCAATGGCGTCAGTGCCAGCAGTTTCAGAAATCGATGAAGAATATTATTCAGATGACGATGAATTTGATGACCAGCATCATCAAACTGCATCTGATGATCCATCTTCAGATGATTTTTTAGATGAGCCTGTGCCGCCGGAGGCGCCAGCTGCTGCAGCTGAACCACAGCCAGCGGCAGATCAAATTGTTTTTGATGCCGGCAGCGGTGATGCACTGTTTGGATTGGAACCTGAGCAAGACGAAAAAGATCAGCGCGTGAATGCGCAAGAAAGCTCAGATGACTTACTGTTTGAGGCCATTGCGCCTTTAGATGACATGACGCTGCACGTTACAGATACATCTGAAAACGTAGCAGATGTGATTGAACAGCCTTTGCAAAACGCTGAGGCAGTTACTGAGCATCATGCAGCAGCGATGGATCCTGAATTATCAGAATCATCCAACCTTATGCCGCAGGATATTTTGAAGCTGCAGCCTCAGCAGCTGGAAGGCGAGTGGACCGTCGATAAGTGGGAGTATTGGTTCAGAAGCAGTGAATTATCGCCAGCCTTGCAGGAGCTTGCGCAGCATGGCTTGATGATGGGTGATATTGGCGGTGTTTCAACTTTTCATGTTCCAACGCAATATGAGCGTTTGGTGACGCAAATGCAGCATTTGCTTGAACAGGCGCTGCATACGCAATGGCCGTCAACACGTTTTGATGTGAAATATGAAGAGCTGGAGCAGCTGACGCCTTATGCACTGCAGCATGAACGCAAGGGAAAAGCTTTTCAGCGCGCTTCAGAACTTTTACATCATGAGCCGGTGGTGGATTCGCTGCTCGCGGCCTTTGACGGCAAGCTGGAGAATATTCAGCTTAAATAAGCTCGGCAGCTGGCGATAAATATTCATGCAAAGCATCCCGCATTTCGTTTGGAATCGGGGTGCTTTTTCGTGTTTGGCGGTCTACGAAAACATGTACAAAACTTCCTTGTGCCGCGGCATCATTTTGTCCTTGTTTAAAAATGGAAAGGTCATAAGTCAAGGATGAATTGCCAATTTTAGCGATGCTGACACCCACTTCAATGACTTCTGGGTAGCTCAATTCCTGCATAAAATTACAGGATGAATTGACCACTAAGCCAATAATCGGTGCGTTTTGAAGCTGAAAGCCGGCTTTTTGAATGAGCAGGGCATTGGCCGCAGTATCAAAAAAGCTGTAATACATAATATTGTTCACATGGCCGTACATGTCATTGTCTGACCAGCGGGTTTGGATCGGAAAAATGAACTTAAAGAGATGTTTATTTCTTACAGGCGGTTTCATATTTTTGGCTAAGTTGCGCTCTTCATTCAGTTGTACTGAATTTTATGCAGCCATTCAATAGCAAGATTGAGAAGTTCTTCATAAAAAAGCTATTCAAATAAATTGAATGCCTGTAAGGAGCAAAGGGTTAAAGTATTGATTAAAAACGATAGCGAATACCTAGATAAATGAAACCAGATTGATTTCGATTTTTCTGCGGCCTTCTAAAAGAATATCCCATGGCGCCGTTGACGTAAGCCAAGTTTGACCAAGGACATTTCATTGGGCTGCAGTGCAAAGGCGGGCATAGCTGAAAGAGGCTGTTCCAAAGCAGTTTTTATTAATATTGACATCAACGCCAGCAATTGCAGCTGGCGTGAACGCATCATCTACTTTCATTTTTCCAAGTTCAGGCTTAAGTAAATTTCCTATAAGGTTTCTGATTTTTATAAAATAGTAATGAATAATTAAGTGTTTTAAAAACAATCAAAATTCATTTAATAATTACACACTATTCATATATCGATGAATAAATATGCAAAGCATCCTCTTTTTTTAAGGCCCGCGGGTTATTTTGCAGCAGGCGGGTTTGCAGCAGCGCATCATCCGCAAGCTGTTCCAGTGTATTTTTAGGCACATTGAGCTGATTCAGCTTCAGTGTTAAGCCGCTGCGGTCCAAATGATTCTGCATATGGTCAATAAATAAATCACATAGGCCATCGGTACAGCCAGTGCTGTGCGGGTCAAGCCATTGCATCAGTTCTGCGTAATGCTGTTTAGCCGCAGGCGCATTGAATTTCATAACTTCCGTCAGTACCAGTGCATTGGTATGGCCATGCGAAAGGTGGAAGTGCCCGCCTAAAGGATAAGCCAAAGCATGCACAGCGCCTACAGGCGCATTGGCAAAGGCTTGGCCTGCCAGCATGGAACCGACCAGCATGTTCTGGCGGGCTTCCATATCGCTCTTGTTTTTCAGCACCAGCGGCAAGTTCTTGTTCAGCAGGCGAAGCGCCTGTTTAGCCAGCATATCAGCATAGGGGTTTTTCTTGATTTTTGAAGTGTAGGCTTCTATGGCATGCACCATGGCGTCAATGCCTGTCGCTGCAGTAATGTGTGCGGGCAAATCTTCAGTAAAGCTGGCATCTAAAATGGCCACATCGGCATAGAGCACTGGCGAAACAATGCCTGTTTTGGTGGTTTCGCCAGTCGTTACAATTGAAATTGGCGTGACTTCGGAGCCCGTGCCAGCCGTTGTCGGGACCAAAATCAGCGGCAAGCGCGGATGTTTGACATTGCCGACGCCGTATAAGTCCTGAATTTGCTGTTTTTGCTCAGGATGGCTTAAAACGGCAATGATCTTTGCTACATCCAGAGAGCTGCCTCCGCCAAAGCCGAGAATTAAATCTACTTTTTCTTTTTTGGCAAATTGCACTGCATCCAGCACGATGCGTTCTGCAGGGTCAGCCTGTACATTGGAATAAATAGAGTAGTCCTGTTGATGCGATTCTAAAATTTCTAAAATAGGCAAATGCAGCTGTTGCTGGATCATGCCTTGGTCGGTGACGAGCAAAACACGTTTGGGGTTAAATGCATTGAGCAGGGTTTTGAGTTCAAGAATTGAACCGAGTCCAGAAATAATGCTGCTGACGGTTTGAAACTGAAAATTACTCATCGTTTTATCCTTATTTTATATACCTAAATGAACATTATTCTTGAGACTTGATATAGGATTCAGCTGTTAAATAACTTAACATAAGATGCTTGAAATAAAAGTACATTGAGGTTGTTATGTCATCCAAAACGCCCTATAAGGTGTTGTGTGTGTGTTTAGGCAATATTTGCCGTTCTCCGACAGCGGAGATCGTACTCAGACATTATTGTGATGAAGCAAACTTAAATGTGATGATTGATTCCGCTGGTACCAGCAATTACCATCCGAATAAAGCGCCTGACAGCCGCAGTCAGCTGCATGCAAAACAACGCGGCTATGATTTATCTGCCTTGCGCGCCCGACAGCTGATTCACCGTGATTTTGTTGAATTTGATTTAATTCTTGCGATGGATTATGAAAATTTAGAGAACATTCAGCAATTGATGCGTCAGGCACAGCAGGAATTTGGCGCCTCAAGGATTCGCGCTGAAATTTCACTGATGAGCCAGCATGATCCTGATTATCCCCAGCAGGAAGTGCCTGACCCGTATTATGGCGGTCAAGAGGGATTTGAGCATGTGCTGAATCAATGTGAATCCAGCAGTCAGGCTTGGGTGCAAGTCTTTCAGAAACAATTTAACCCGCAATCGGAGCAATAAGGTTTAAGTTATGAAGATTCAAACACAGGTACAGCTTAAGCCTTTTAATACGCTCAGTTTAAATTCGGTGGCATCGCACTATACCCAAATTAAAAATACAGATGATCTGCTCGGCGCTATTGATTACGCTGAACAGCAGAGTTTAAATCTATTGATTTTGTCTGGCGGCAGCAACATGCTCTTGCCAGAGCATATTCATGCGCTGGTGATGCATATGGATATTCAGGGCATTGACGTTGCAGCGGAAGATGCGCTGAGTACAACGGTGCGTGTGGGCGCAGGGCAAGTTTGGCATGACTTTGTATTATGGACGACAGCGCATGATATGTTTGGCTTGCAGAATTTAGCTTTGATTCCGGGCTTAGTCGGTGCATCTCCTGTGCAGAATATTGGCGCTTATGGGGTAGAAGCTGGCGAGTTCATTCAGTCTGTGCATGTGTATGATCGTAATGAGCAGACTTTTATCGATATAGATGCATCTGACTGCAAATTCAGCTACCGCCACAGTATTTTTAAAGATGACCCAAACCGCTATATCATTACGCATGTGTCGTTCAAGCTGCTGAAAAAAGCGGATTTGAAGCTGAATTATGGCGATTTGAAAACTGCTGTAGGAGATAATTTGACGGCTGAAAATTTGCAGAATCAAGTTATTCATATCCGCCAAAGCAAATTGCCGGATCCTGCAGAATACCCAAATGCAGGCAGTTTCTTTAAAAATCCAATCATCAGTCAAAAGGCATATGACCAAATTGCGCTGCAATTTCCAAGTTTGCCCCATTATCCTCAGCCAAATGATCAGGTTAAAATCGCGGCTGGCTGGCTGATTGATCAGGCGGGCTGGAAGGGTAAAAAGCTGAATATGGTGGGCATGTTTCATAAACAGGCGCTGGTTCTGGTGAATTATGATAACGCTGCGCTGCATGACGTGCGCGCCGCGTACCATGCGGTACAGCAAGATGTATTTGCAAAATTTAATATCGCACTCGAGCCAGAACCTGTACAGTTTGATGAAAATGGTATGATTTGCTCACACTAAAACGGCGGATGGCATCAGGAAAAATGATGAAAAAAACACATTGGATGGTTCGATTGGTGCAAATAGCCGCTGTGCTGTTTGTGCTGTTGGCCTGCCTGATGGTTTTTATCTACACCCCGTTTTATTCTCAGCTGATTGTGAAAGGCCTGAATTATTTTGTTCCGGTTGAAGTGAATGAAGTTGCTGCAAAAAGCCAAAAATTGGCGGCGCTGAGCGATCAGGACAGCTATGAACCGGGTTCTGACATGTGGATTGCGCGTCAATCCTACTTAACAGTCATGGAAGAAGCGATCCAGTCGGACAACTCTCAGAATTTGACTTTAATTCAAGCGCGCTATAAAGCGCTGCAAGCTTTAATTGAAGATGATCAGCAAAAAGAATTGGATAAAAAAGAGAAGCCGGCTGTGCCGCTGCTGGCGAGTTCTGCATCAGAAGCAAATATAGAAAATCCTCCAGACGCTGCGCAAAAAGTGAAAGAGCTGCTCGAACTGAACAGTTCTGCAAATCAAGAATTGATGGCGCAATATGTTGATTTTCTGAAAACACACAAGGTGGAACAGCCTGCATCTGAACCGGTTGATGAGCAAATTTTTAAAGACATTGCTTTAATTCATGATCAAAACCAGCAAAAGACAGAAGTGAAGTCTGCACCTTATGCCATAGTTGTATTGGGCGGCGGTTTAACTTTAGATAAAAATGGCAAAGATATTGTAGTCAACAACTATACCCGGCTGCGATTGGAAACCACACTGGCCGTAGAAAAAGATTATCAATTGCCGATTGTATTGAGCGGTGTAGAAGCCCCTTATATGCAAAGCTGGTTAAAACAGCATAATGTTGATGCAAAATTATTAGAAGACCGCAGCATGAATACCTGTGAAAACACCCGATTCAGTTCATTGCTTTTGCAGAAGAAAGGCGGCGCGCCGACGGTGATCTTAATTACAGATCAATACCATATGCCGCGAACACGGCGTTTATTTGCTTTGAATGGCATTGAAACGATTCCTATTGAAGCGCCGATGCCATCTGAAATGACCCGCTGGCAGCCCAGTGAGAAAAATTATGATCATAGCCGGCGCGCAAATTATGAAATGCTGGCAACCATGCGTGATATGTGGTTTGGCTCTGAATGCCGTGAGGTGCCTTAATGGCTGATATCCCATTTTTGAATCCATCCATTTTAAAGCAGCTGGATCTGCCTGTTCCCAGCCGGGAAACCACTCCCTTATTGCTGGAAGCGCTGAATTTGAATCAGCCTTATACGCCTTCTTTGGAAATACAGTCATACCGCCGTCTGTATGCATTAGACAGCCTAAACTGCGAGCATTGGCAAGGCTATATAGAAATGCCGATGTTTAAGCTGCATGTACAGGTTTTTCAGCCGAAATTTGAATCTGCAGATGAAAAAATAAAAGGGACGGTATTTCTGCTGCATGGCTATTTAGAACATAGCGGCATTTATCAGCCGATTATCCGTGAAATTTTAGAACAGGGCTTTAGTGTACTGACCTATGATTTGCCGGGGCATGGCTTAAGCAATGGCTCACCTGCCAGTATTCAAAATTTTGATCACTATCAGCAAGTGCTGCATGCTGTGCACCAATATGTCCGCCTTGCGGATCAATTGCCGCAGCCTTGGCTGGGGATTGGCCAAAGTACGGGAGGTGCTATTTGGCTGCATCATTTGCTGGAATTTGCGGAACGCCGTGAAAATCCGTATGTGAACCGTGTGCTGCTGCTGTCACCGTTAATCCGCCCGGCAAAAACGGCTTGGTGGCATAATTCGGTTGGCCTGGGCATTATCCGCAGAATTAAACGGGAAGTGCCGCGTCATTTTAGGCGCAATAATCATAACCCCGAATTTTTACGCTTTGTCCGCTTAAAAGATCCGCTGCAGCCGAGAATGATGGGGATGGATTGGATCCTCGCCATGTCTAAATGGATGCAGGAGATGGAAGAGCGCCCCGCTTGCCGCATTCCAGTATGGCTGGCGCAGGGCGCGCAGGATCAGACTGTGGATTGGCGCTATAACATTGAGTTTATCCGCCGCAAATTCCGTTTGCAGACACTGTTGATGCTGGAAGAAGGTTCTCATCAGCTGATTAATGAACGGGCGGATATCCGGGCTGCGCTCACGGGCTTAATTCCTGCATTTTTGCATGCGCACAGCGGCAAAGGCTATTATTGATATGCCTGCTATGGCGTTAAGCAATAAAAAGCAGCCCATCGGCTGCTTTTTATTGCTTGGTGATAATGACTCAAAACTTATCTGCAGAGGCTAAGTTCCACATTCGGAAATAAAAATTCTCGGCATCCTTATTTTCACAATCCAGCAGTTCGCCGGGCTTTAACCAAAAATGCAGCTGCGCATAGTTTTTAATTTCGCGGTCGTTAATCCGCTGCGCCAAATGATGCGCTTTGATATCGGCAGGGTGTTTCAGTCCCGAAGAGGCTATCAATTCAGATAAACCATGCATGGTGTTGCGGTGGAAGTTAAAGACCCGCATCGCCTTAGACGGCACATCAATGGCTTTTTGGCGGTCTTTGTCCTGTGTGGCGACGCCTACAGGGCACTGGTTAGTGTGGCAGCTTTGCGCCTGAATGCAGCCGACGGCAAACATGAAGCCGCGTGCAGAGTTGACCCAATCTGCACCGATGGCCATGGTGCTGGCAATGTCAAAAGCGCTGATGATTTTGCCGCTGGCGCCGATTTTAATTTGATCGCGCAATCCAGCCCCAACTAAAGTATTGTGTACAAATAGCAGGCCTTCGCGCAATGGCGTACCGACATGATTGATCAATTCAACGGGCGCAGCGCCAGTGCCGCCTTCGGAACCATCGACTACAATAAAATCAGGCACAATTTGGGTTTCAAGCATGGCTTTAACAATGCCCATAAATTGCCAAGGCTGACCAATGCAGAGTTTAAAACCGACGGGTTTGCCTAAGGATAATTCACGCAGCTTTTGAATAAAGTGCATCATTTCAATTGGCGTGGTGAAGGCGGAATGGCTGGAAGGGGAAATGCAGTCATGTTCGCGGCTGACGCCTCGAATTTTTGCAATTTCAGCAGAAATTTTATTTTTAGGCAAAATGCCGCCATGGCCGGGTTTCGCGCCTTGCGACATTTTAATTTCAATCATTTTGACCTGCGGCAGTTTAGCCTGTTCTGCGAAACGTACAGGATCGAACTTTCCATCGAGGGTGCGGCAGCCAAAATAACCGCTGCCGAGTTCCCAGACGATATCGCCACCATGTTCTAAATGATAAGGGCTGATGCTGCCTTCGCCAGTGTCATGATAAAAGTTGCCCAGCTTGGCACCCTTGTTTAAGGCGCGGATGGCATTGGCGCTTAAACTGCCGAAACTCATCGCGGAAATATTAAAGATGGATGCGCTGTACGGCTGACTGCATTGAGAATTGCCAATGGTAATGCGGAAAGTATCGGTGTTTGCAGGCGGGCAAGGAGTAATTGAGTGGGTCATGAAGCGGTAATCTTCCTGATACACATCAATGATTGAGCCAAAGGGCTTGTCGGCATTTTCGTTTTTGGCGCGCTGATAGACAAGGCTGCGCTGCATGCGCGAAAAAGGCAGGGCATCTTGATCGGATTCGATAAAGTACTGGCGGATTTCTGGACGGAATTCTTCAAAAATAAAGCGGAAATGCCCGATAATGGGGTAATTTTTTAAAATAGAATGCTTATTTTGCAGGACATCGTATAAGCCTAACAGGCTGAGCAGTGCTGTAATGACCCAGATGCTATTGAGCAGTGTTTCAGGGAGGAAATAATAAATATAGTGCGGTTCATAACCCACATGAAAGGTGGTGATCAGCAGTGCAATAAAAATACAGGCGAACCAAATAGAATGGCGGGAAAAAAATGTATTCAGCAATTTATGGCGAATAGCTTGTGATGTATCTGGCATTATTATCTAACTTTCTGACGCTGATGATCAGACTATAAATGCGCCAAGATAAAAAATGAAGCAGAAGCATCCGCTTGTTAACGCAATGCAACAATTTTCAAGGTAAACCATGCATTTAGCTTAAAAATTGATCCGAGTGCTTTATGGCTAATTTGAATGATAAAATGAGTTAATCTGCTAATAAAAAAAATTGTTAAATAATGCAAATCTTATGATTTCACAGCCGCAGAAAAATCTCTTACATTAAAAATACTTTCATAGTTAAGAGGATTCCAATATGACGAAAAAATCCATTCGCTATAACAATGCAGAATTGGCTTGCCGATGCATGCAATGAATATAGCGGCTGAACTTAGCATGCAGACGGCAGTGCGGGTACACGCGCTGTTGCTGCATTTCACAAGGCGCACTGTAAAAAAATCATAAAAACTACTCTAAGAAATTATCGTCCCGCACTGTTGGGACTTTTCTTATTTCTGCAGCGCAAATCAAGGCATTTGCAGTTCTGGGACGGCATTTTTTCCAGCTGCATATTAATGAGGTTCAATTTGGCGGACTGCATCTGAGACCTCTATAGGCTCAATCTTAAGAATTCGGTTGCCAAAGCTGCGCAGCCACCATACCAGCTGTGAAGTATAGGGGACTGTGGCAGAGACACTGCTAAGGCCCTCTTCACGCTTTTCTATGATCTGATCTTTGCTGAGCTGTGTTTCCTCAAAATAATAGGCTTCTTGATCTTTCATCAGCAGTTTTAAATGCACATTTTCTGTCGGCTTGCTGAAATCGACACGGAAGCCCAAGGCTCCGGATTCAATATACGCATCAATATCAAAATTAACAGGGTGCAAGGCGCGGGAATTCAGTACATTCGCTGATTTAAAACGGTGCAAGGCAAAGGTTTGAATATCTGTTTTGTCATGCCTTGTGCAGACCAAATAAATAATTGCACCTTTTTGCACCAATGCCAGCGGGTTTAAAATATAAGTTTTTTCTTCACTGGCTGGACCGCGCCCCTGATAAATGCATTCCAGCTGCTTGTCTTGAAGCAAGCCTTCATAAATGGCCTGTTGCGCATTTTTTTCTACCAGCGGCGGTATTAAAGGCTGTGTTGCAGGCACAATCCGGACACGGTTAATCCATTGGCGGACATTATTCTGTGTCGAAAGGCTGTGGCGCGCTAAATCAAACCATGGGTTCATTTCTTCAATGAGGCTGGGCGGCAGCAAATGCTTTAAATGCTCTTCCACCATCATAAAGGTGACGGCCTGTGAGCTGGTCATGTGCGGCAAGCTCTGAATCGGCGCATCAGAACGCCAGCGCCAGCCCTGAGGCGACGTTTTGCTACTTTCAATCGGAAAACGCTGCGAGATTTGATTTAAATCACGCTGAATAGTGCGCAGGCTGATGTCTATGCCTTCACGGACTAAAATTTCCTGCAATTCACGGGTACCCATCCATTTTCCGATGGAGAGGCGTGAAAGAATTTGCCACTGTCGATAGAGGCTATTAGATGTTTCTTTTTCTTGTGAGGGCATAGTCGATGAAAGCGTTCAGGTAATTTGAAAATTGGTCGTTATACACAATATGAAATCTATAAATCCAGCGCAAGCATTTCATCAATTTTTAGGTCTATATTTTGAAACATGTTGGTACAGCAATGCACTTGCAGCGCAAATTGATTTGATTAATAAATAGACGAAGCGCCAGCCAGTTTGAGTGGCATGCTAATTGCTTTATCTAACTTACAATTAAGAACAATGAATGAGGTTGGTATGCTGAAAGAAAATCAAGATACAACTTCCAGCGCTGCATTAGAAGCGTATGCAGCCGATACAGCCACAGGCCGTATAGGGGCGGATTTAACTTTAACCCAAGACTCTGCGGCTGCAAAATCATACGCGCTGTTTGAGCATTTAAAATCCAGTTTTTTTAATGAAATGCGCGATGATCAGGCAATTTGCGGTGAAGCTTGCAGCCGAATTGAGCATTGGCTGTCTCAGCATACGATAGATGAATTAAATGAACTGAATTTGCGCGCTAAAGAACATTTTTTATATGAGGGGATTACATTTACTGTTTATGGGGATGAGCAGGGTGCGGCGCGCACCATTCCTTTTGATTTAATTCCGCGTGTGATTGCAAAAAAGCAATGGAATACAATTGCAGCGGGCAGCGCCCAGCGCGTGAAAGCTCTAAATCTTTTTTTGCATGATATTTATCATCAGCAGGATATTTTAAAAGCAGGCATTGTGCCTGAATTGCAGGTGCTGACTCATGAAGCTTATCAGCCGCATATGTATCAGCATGCGCTGAAAGGAAATATTTACAGTCAAATTAGCGGAATAGATATCATTCGGGACAACCGCGGTGAGTTTTATGTGCTGGAGGATAATCTAAGAACGCCGTCCGGCGTATCTTATATGCTGGAAAGCCGCAAAATCAGCCAAAAGTTAATGCCGAATTTATGCAGGCAAAGCAAAATTCTAGGCATTGAGCAGTATCCCAAATTACTTAAGGAAGTGCTGGCGGAAAATGCCTATAGCGATCATCCCTTTATTGTAGTGCTGACGCCTGGCCGCTATAACAGCGCATATTATGAACATGCCTTTTTGGCAAGGGAAATGGATGTACCCTTGGTGACATCACGTGACCTTTTTGTAGAAAACGATAAAGTTTATGTGAAAACCATCAAAGGCCGGCAGCAGGTTGATGTAATTTATAGACGGGTCGACGATGCATTTTTAGACCCCCTGTGCTTTAAGCCAGACAGTACACTTGGGGTTGCCGGACTGATGTCCGCCTACTTAAGCCGCAATGTTGTATTGGCGAATGCACCCGGGACTGGCGTGGCAGACGACAAATCGATTTATCCTTATGTGGATAAGATGATCCGCTTTTATTTGGCTGAGCAGCCTATTTTAAAGAATGTTCCAACCTATCAATGCCGCGAGCAGCAGGACCTTGATTATGTGATTGCCCATTTGGATCAGCTTGTCGTGAAAGAAGCGCAAGGTTCAGGCGGCTACGGCATGCTGATTGGCCCGCAGGCGTCACGGCAGCAGATTGCGTCTTTCAAAGAGAAAGTGCTTGCATCGCCGCATCTTTACATTGCTCAGCCGACTTTGGATTTATCGGTATGCCCTACGCTGACGAATTTTGGCGCTGCAGAGCGTCATATTGACTTGCGGCCATTTGTGCTGAGCTCGCCATACCGCACGGAGATTGTTCCGGGCGGGTTAACCCGCGTAGCCATGCAGGCCGGCTCGCTGGTGGTGAATTCCTCTCAAGGCGGCGGCATTAAGGACACTTGGATTGTCGACAATCTGCATTCTTAGAACTTCATACAAGGGGCGGAAATGATTTTATTAAACAGCAATGCTGAACATATTTTTTGGCTAGGCCGTTATTTAACACGCACACAGTATTTATGCAGCATTTTTCCATTTCAGGAGGACGAGGCCGCCCGTGATTATGCACATGCCTTTTGCCTGCCGGCATTTGATGCCAGTTCTTTGAATGAATTGGTTTTAGACCCGCAGCAGTCCATCTCCTTTATTTCACAGTTTCAGTATGCGCAGAACAATATTTTAGATTTGCGCGGGGTCCTGTCTGCGCAAGGCTATGCGGAATTGAATAAGCTGATTCAAAATGCAAGTGAAAATGCAGGCTATATCTGTGATGTGGCGGCAGACTGCCATGAGGTGCTTTCAGCTGAATCGGAGGCGGTCTTCCTGTTTTTCAGTTTAGGGCAATGCGTGGAGGATTTAGACCGTCAATTCCGCCTGAATCAAGATGCACGGCTGACAATGGATAAAATTAAGCATCTTACCGCCGCTTTAACAGCAGTTGGCTGGAATGGTTTGATAGAGGCCTTGTCAGAGTTGGAAACGGCGCCTTGCAGCGTGCAGCTGTATCAATTTAGCGACCACATCCAAACCATGTTTGAGGCGGATGCATGAAATTAATGGTGAATCACCAAACGCATTATTCCTACAGTGCGCCTGTGCAGAGCAGCATTCAATACATTAAGATGATTCCATCGACGAATACGCATCAGCGCGTGCATCATTGGGATATCAGCATTCCAGGGCAGAAGGGAACTCAGAAGGATGCATTCAGCAATATTTGGCTGACCAGCTCGCAGCGGGAGCCTTATAGCCAAATGACCATCATGGCGCAAGGGCTGGTGGAAATGAATCCAGATAGCCAATTTGGCGCTTTGAATCCGCTGAATCCCCATCTGTTTTTGCAGCCGACCGCAAGCACTTTATGCAATGAGGAAATGAAGCAATTTGCGCTGTCGCATGTGTCCGCGCTTCGGCATGAATGCCTCATCCGCTTAGCGCGCGCGGTACTGGATTATATTCCCTATATGCCGCACACAACATCGGTCAATACTTCAGCAATTCAGGCATTCAGCTGCAGGCAGGGGGTATGTCAGGATCATAGCCATGTGTTTATTGCAATGTGCAAATATTTAGGATTGCCCGCCCGTTATGTGTCAGGCTATCTGTTTGTGCCTCAGACGATGCATTTGGCAAGCCACGCCTGGGCAGAAGTATTTTTACAGAATGCGTGGTATTGTTTTGATGTCAGTAATCAGCTGTTTACACCCAATTCGCATATTTATGTGGCAATCGGGCGGGATTATTGGGATGTCGCGCCAGTCCGCGGCGTACGTGAAAAAGGAGGCTTTGAGTCCATGAATTCTATAGTTCAGGTACTCAGCTGTTAGGAAAAAAGGATAGGAAATGACTTATTGCTGTGCATTGCGCTTAAAAGATGGAATGGTGTTTATCAGTGACACCAGAACCAATGCTGGGGTAGACCATATTTCCGTTTTCCGCAAGCTCTATACTTTTGGCATAGAGGGCGAGCGTATGATTGTGATTCAAACCTCTGGAAATTTAGCGACGACACAGGCCGTTATCGGGCACTTGCAAAATCAGCTGGAAACCAAGCAAGAACCGAATTTGTACAGTTTAAATACTATGTTTGAAATTGCAGAACTGGTCGGGCACACTTTGCGTAAAGTCATTGCGGATGTCACGTCAGATACCGTGGAACAAAGCAATTACTACTGCAGTTTGCTGGTAGGGGGGCAAATTCAAGGCGCAGTCATGCAGCTGTATAATGTTTATCCGCAAGGGAATTTTATTTCTGCAACCTCAGATACGCCATTCTTTCAAATAGGTGAAAGTAAATATGGCAAACCGATTTTAGACCGGGCGCTGCATTATGATATGCCGATGGATGAGGCTTTGCGCTGCGCTTTGATTTCATTTGATTCAACGCTGCGCTCCAATGTATCTGTGGGCTTGCCTTTAGATGCGCTGGTTTATCATAAAGACAGTTTGCATGTGCCGATTGGCAAGCGGATTTATGAAGAAGATCCTTATTTTTCCAATATCAGCAAGCAGTGGTCGGCCTTATTGAAGCGGGGGCTGCAGGAGCTTCCTGTACCGACAATCGATTATTTTGAATAGTTGATTAGTGAGAAAATTTTAAGCATAAAAAAGCCCAAGGATTGGGCTTTTTTATGGCAAGCATGAAATTATTTTGTTTTACGCAAAGGGCGTGCACTAAGGCGGCACAGCAATTCATAGCCAATCGTGCCATTGGCTTCGGCAACATCATCCACTAAACGGTTTTTGCCCCAAAGTTCAACTTCAGTGCCCAATTTTAAGTCTAGTCCAGTTGCGTCAATCGCGATCATATCCATCGCGACACGGCCAATCACGCGGGTTGGCTGGCCATTGACCGCAACATAGTTTTGTTTTAGAAAGGCGCGCGGATATCCGTCGCCGTAACCAATTGAAACAATGGCAAGATCCATCGCTTTGTCAGCGACGAAAGTGGAGCCGTAACCGACAGATTCACCGGCCTGAATGGAATTCAGCGCAATCACTTCGGCAGTAAAGGTCATGACTGGCTTTAAATCTAAGTCATGGACGGATTTATCTGCAAAAGGCGAAGCGCCGTACAGCATAATGCCGGGGCGGACAAAATCAAAATTCAGTTCAGGCCATTTGTAAATGGCGGCTGAATTGCAGCAAGAGCCCATTACTGGTGCACAAGCTTCTTTAACTTGCAGGAATTGCGCGCGCTGCTGGTCATTTAAAGGGTGGTGATCAGCATCGGCATTGGCAAAATGCATGGCTAAAACGCAAGTGAAGCCTTCGGCTTTGAGTGAATTAATCACATCAATGATTTCCGGCACTTTAAAGCCAAGGCGGTTCATGCCGCTGTTCAGTTTGACCCAAACTTTCAGCCCTTTGGCAATGTAGGCATCTTTATAAGCGCGAAGCCAATCTAATTGCTGCTGCTGATGCACGATCACTTCAATGCTGTTATCAACTGCGGCTTGCATTTCATCATCAGAAAAAATGCCTTCAATCAGTGTGATGGGCTGCTGATAACCCTGTTCGCGGATTTCGATGGCTTCTTCAAGGCAGGCGACACCAAAGGCGTCGGAATCGGCTAAGGCTGCTAAGCAGTCTTTAACTCCATGTCCATAAGCATTGGCTTTCACCATACTTACGATTTTAGCGGTTGGGGCAAGTTGTTTGACACGGTTTAAATTATATTGCAGTGCTTCACTGTCAATATAAACTGTTGCTTGGCGCACCCTAATTACTCCTGCAGGGTCATGGAAGAAAAAGCGGTGATGAAGAAGACTTATTCTTCATCATCGTATTGAGCATAAAACTCAGGTGAAAGATTGCTAAATTTGGTGTATTGGCCTTCAAAGGCTAGACGGACAGTACCAATCGGACCGTTACGCTGTTTGCCGATAATGATTTCCGCAGTGCCGGCTTCTTTTGATTCTTTGTTATAAACCTCGTCACGGTAAATGAACATGATCAAATCGGCATCCTGCTCGATTGCGCCGGATTCACGCAAATCCGACATCACAGGGCGTTTATTTGGACGGTTTTCCAGCGCACGGTTAAGCTGGGACAGCGCAATGACAGGGCATTGCATTTCTTTGGCCAATGCCTTGAGGCTTCGAGAAATTTCCGAAATCTCGCCGACACGGTTATCGCCCATGCCAGGCACTTTCATTAATTGCAAGTAGTCGACCATGATGCAGCCCAGCTTGCCGCCGTGCATTTTTGCGATTCGGCGCGCGCGGGAACGCAATTCTGTCGGCGGCAGGGCGGATGAATCATCAATATACAGGTTTTTTTCCTGCAAATGCACAATGGTGCTGGTCACTTTGGACCATTCATCAGCATCCATTTTACCGGCACGCAGATGGCCTTGATGAACGCGGCCAAAAGAGGAGATCAAACGCATGGCAATAGAGTCTGCCGGCATTTCCATTGAATAAACCAGTGCGGGCAAATTATTATTAAACAGCACGCTTTCAACCAAATTCATGGCAAAGGTGGTTTTACCCATCGATGGGCGGGCAGCGACAATAATCAAGTCACCTGCCTGCATGCCTGAGGTCTTATTATCCAGCTCTACAAAGCCGGTGGTTAAACCGGTGATGCTGCCTTCCATTTGAGACAGTTCATTTAATTTATCAAATACATCAGCGACAACGCTGTTGATGGGTTTTGGGCCTTGCGCTTTCGCGTTATTGTTATGCTGCTCGGCAATGGAAAAAATATTGGTTTCGGCCAGATCTAAAATTTCACTGACTGTGCGGCCTTTGGTGTCATAGGCATTTTGCAGAATTTCTGAGCTGACTTTAATCATGCTTCTTAAAGTAGAGAATTCTTTAATTTTATTGGCATAGGTTTCTAAGTTGTAGAAACTGGAAGGGGAGTCAGACATCAGCTGCATAAGGTATTCCTCACCGCCAATGGCATCCAGCAGGTTTTGCTTGGTCAGCCAGTCATGCACCAAAACGGCATCATAAGGAGAGCTGTCTTTAGAAAGCTGATCAATCGCGCGGAAGATATATTTATGGCGTGTGGCATAAAAATCATTTTCTGTCAGCACATCGCCGACTTGTTCGAATGACTCAGCAACGGTCATTAACGCTGCCAATACCGCCTGTTCGATCGCAAGGTTATGCGGAGGCGTGCGGAACTCTTTCAGCTGGCCAGATTCGCTATTTTGGGGTTCTGCTTTCGTGCTGGCAATCGCCTGTGACATATAAATCCCTGATTTTTGATACAGTCAGTGCTTAAATAAAAATGGGGTATGGAAACGTAATTTCAATCATCATTGCAAGGCAAATCATACCCGCTATTGAGGTTGAAATGCGAATAGATATTTTCACTCAAGCAGAAATGAATGATGAAGCTCAGCATCAAGCTGAACGGTTTTCAATGAAAAATATGCAAAAATTAAAGATAAAAAAAGAGCATGCAAAAGCATGCTCTTTTTTTTGCAGAAAATTACTCAGCTACGATAGTAACGAGAACTTCAGCAGCAACATCATGATGCAATTGGATTGCGATGTTGAATTCACCAGTGTTGCGAAGCGCACCATTTGGCAAACGAACTTCTGCACGGTCTACAGCTAGACCAGCATTAGTTAACGCGTCAGCGATGTCACGAGTACCGATAGAACCGAATAGTTTACCTTCGTCACCAGCTTTCGCAGTGATTACGATGTTAACTTCGTCTAATTGGCTAGCACGTGCTTGAGCAGCAGCTAAAACATCAGCTTCAGCTTTCTCAAGTTCAGCGCGGCGAGCTTCAAAAGCAGCAGTGTTAGCTTCAGTAGCGGCTACTGCTTGACCTTGAGGGATAAGGTAGTTGCGGCCGTAACCAGCTTTAACTGAAACTTTATCGCCTAATTTACCAAGGTTTTTAATGCGTTGTAATAAGATAATATCCACAGCTCAACCTCACTTATGATTGTCAGTGTAAGGGATCAAAGACAAGTAGCGAGCTTGTTTGATAGCAAGCGCCAATTGACGTTGGTAACGAGCTTTAGTACCTGTAATACGGCTAGGAACAATCTTGCCGTTTTCAGTGATGTACTGTTTTAAAGTGTCGATATCTTTGTAGTCGATATATGTAACGTTCTCAGCTGTAAAGCGGCAGAACTTGCGACGACGGTAGAAACGTGCCATGTTATGTTCTCCTTATGCTTCAGCAGAGTCTTGAGCTTGTTGTGCTTCTTCACGTTGAGCTTTACGCGCACGTTTTTCTTCAGCACTCTTAGCCAATAGTGACTCTTCAGTGATAGCGTTTTCACGACGGATGATTAAGCTGCGAATGATTGCATCGTTGTAACGGAACAATTCTTCAAGCTCATCAAGCGTAGTTTGACCACATTCAACGTTCATTAAAATGTAGTGCGCTTTATGAATTTTGTTAATTGGGTAAGCCAATTGACGACGGCCCCAATCTTCAAGACGGTGAATTTGACCTTCAGCATCTTTGATGTGAGAGATATAGCGTTCTACCATACCAACCACTTGATCGCTTTGATCTGGGTGTACTAAAAGTACGATTTCGTAATGACGCATTGTCAGCTCCTTACGGATTATACAGCCCATAACGTAATTATTAAGGGCAAGGAGTCACAACCGGAGTTGTGCCGCAATATTTGCGAAGCGTGAATTTTAGAGCGTTTAGGGTATAAATACAAGGCATTCATTTAAAAAGCCCCTATTTTTTAATGGTATTTACGGTGTAGATGGATTGCGTAAAAGAAAAACCACATAGCCTTTAAAATTTGGATCTGCAGAAAAATTAAGCCCGGGGTTCCACTCCCCATGTTGCACAATGCCAATTTTATACGGCAGCTTCAATTTGGAAATTTTATGCAGATAGGCTTCATAATTCGGAATGGTCGCTGAGCCTTGATAAGTTTGAATGATCATTTCATGAATATTATTGCGGAATAATAGAAGCGTTTTGGCATCCTGCATATTGCTCCAGCCCATCAAGCCGGTGATGCTGAGTTTGTATTTTGCAGGAAGCTGCTGTCTTAATTGAGCTAGAAACAGGGCGTAAGCGTGAAGATTTTGTGTTTTGGCATCAAAATCAATTTGTATGCCTTGAAGATGATTGCCTTTTTTTTCCCATTGTTGAATGCGTTTTGAAATAATATCAATTTCGTTTTTTGACCAATTTAAATGATGGTTGCGGAACACAAGCCAGACTTTTTGATGGGGAATATTGAGCACTGATACCCCTTGGTAAAGGTATTGGGGCTGATGCGTGCGCCGGTCAAGCCTAAACTCACCCTGTAAAATATACAGTTCTTTGGCTTTTGCTAAATACGGTGCAGATGAAATATTGCCCCAAATCCAAAATGCATCATAGTCTTCGGCATCTACCCGACCAGATGTTGAAGCTGACAGACTCGGCTGACAAGCCATGATGCCCAGCATACAGATCAACGTCATAACAACTGAAAAAATCTGCTTCAACATATACGTCTTACCAGTAATACTTTAAAGATTGTGCCCAAGAGGTACTTGGATAGTCGCGTTTAATGTGGTCGAACCATTGTTTACGGGTGGATTTTTCAACCTCTGCATCCTGACAGTCATTCATCCCGCTTGGTGAATAACACATGATTGAGCGATAAAGCGCATACGCTTTTAAATCGGGTACAGAACTGGTTTTGATGATGTCTTTATACACTTGGCCACGGGTAAAAATTGCACCTTGGAAGCGGGCAGTTTCTTTTTCTAAAACGGTGACATAGCTTATGTTGTAGCCTTGAGGCGAGCGTGCATATTCGCCCAAACAAAGTCGGAGCTTTAGATCTTGAGGTGAATTTTCAAGTTTTTGCGTCAGGCTGGATAAGTCAGGGCATTGCATTTGTGGCGTGATTTTTATTCCTGCCCAAATGAAATCACTAAGGGGCGGTTGATTTTTATAGTTTTTATATGTTTCTGAGTCATATTTATACTTCGCGGCATCTTGTGGCAGCAGTGCAAAGGCTTGATTAAACAGTTTAAAGTTTTGATGTATCAATGACTTTTGCAAAGTTTTATATAAAGCTAGATTTTTTTGATCTGTACTTGATGCTTTGCTCTGTACAATTTGCATTAAGCTTTTTTCATTGGCTTCATTTTCAATAAAGCTTTTTTGCAATGCAGCTTGTTTGATTTTAGCATCTGAACTGATAAAGGCGCTGGCATTTTGTTGTTGGGCATAATGGGGATACAGCATCAGCTCAAATAAGCCACGCTGTTCGATGGACTTTGATCGACTAAGCCAAACTTCCCAATACTGCTGCGCATTTTGAGTTTGTCCGAGTTTTTCCAAAATACGACCTTTTAACAATATTTGACTGAGTTGAAGGTAACTATCGATTGAATTAGAGGAATGTTCTGGCAAATATTTTAAAGCTTCGGCTGGCTTGTTCTGCACAAAGAATAAGTGATTGGCTTGTAGGTATTGGAATAGTTCTGGCTGACTCTTAAATAGTGTTTTTTGGTTGCTGAGTTCAGGCCAGCTTAAGACTTTATCTTCTGCTGATGTTGCCTGACGCATTTGCATTAAATCTGAAATGGCCAGAAAGAAAGGATCTTTTAGATTTTTTGCATTGAATGAGCGGCTTTGAAAAACATGGCGATCCATTTCAAAGGCTAGATTATCGAGCTCTAAATTATAGTATTTGGAATTAGGATGATTGATTTGCCATGCGAGTTCGCTGGTCAGGAGTTCGGTATTTCCAATCAGCCAATAACAACGACGCAGCAAACCGCGTGCGCTTGCCGCATATTTTCCCTCAGGGAAACGTTTGAAATAAGTAGTGATATGCTCATAGGTGTTTTTGAGTAAAGTCTGATTTACTTTATCGATTTTTAAATCGCCATATTCACCGACACCCGACTGATAGCTTTCATTGAGGCTGCTGCGAATCAGCATATATTGCGATGTTTCTTTGATCCAAGGCTGATCAACCGTAGTTAAAACTGAGTAAATTTTAGTAGCTGTGAAAAAGTTACTATTGTAAAAGGCAATGGTTGCATTTAAATAAGACGCATACTGACGTGCTTGCATAGACCAGTTCGGATTGACTTGGATAAGGGCAAGATCACGGTCACAGGCCGAGATCATTTGTCTTTCTTGAATCAGAAAATCTTTTTCCGCTTTGCTGAGATTTTTGTCGGCTTTCACCTGCTGGCTAAATTGATCCGCACCATTGTCTAGACTGCTGCAATGTTCTTGGTAGGGTGTTTTTTTATTGTTTGGCTTTAATCGGGCATTCGGTCGTTTATTGGTTGCGCTATTAAATAATGTTTTAGCCGCAAATGGTACATTGCTATATTCAGTTTCCCAAAGCGGACTATTTGGCTGATTAAAATTCAATTTGGCCAATCCCATATCGCTTAGGAGTAGAAGCATATTGGTTTGGTTGTCATTGGCGGGCGTGAGCGCAGGCAAATTGTCACAGGCTGTATAGGCATTGGTTTGAATGTTAGTCGATGGATAGCAAGAAACATCTATACCTGCAAAGCTTGTGGCGCTAAAGCCAAAACTGAGTGGCAGCAGGGGTGCGGCAAGTAAAGTTTTAGGCCATTGGAAATAATTTTTCATGATGTGCGCGGTCTTATTATTGTGCGCGCAATCTTAGCAAGTGTTGCTTGTAAATTAAAGAATGTGAAGCGGAAATAAAAAAAAGATAGAGAGAACTCTATCTTTTTTAAAACAGCGGCAAATGCGGCGCAGGTGAGACGTAACTGAAACTGAAGCTGAAACTTAATGCAGTAATTAAAATGACTGAATATAAGAAATAGCTTTTCGCCCAAACCTGATCGTTTTCAGCTTTAAATCCAATAATTGATAAATACACCCAATATGCGCATAAAGCGTTAAAGGTGATTAAGAAAAACATATTGGTATAGCCAAAACAATACAAACCATTTAACACGGCAGCGAACAGCAAGACATAAATCAAGCTTTCAACTTTCGTGCGGAAAATTGAACGCGCTACAGGCAAAATTGGAATGCCGGCATTTTTATAGTCATCAAAACGGTAGACGGCAATTCCCCATGAATGCGGCATTTGCCAAAGCGCATATGCTAAGAAAATCAGCAGCGCGGCAACATCAAACTCATTTGAAACAGCAGTGTAGCCAATCACAGGAGGGCTTGCGCCAGAAATACTGCCAATCACGGTTTGGTGAATGGAAGTGCGTTTGCTCCAAAGACTATAAAAAATAACATAAACCACAAAACCAAGTACAGCAAAGCCAAAAGCATAGGCATTGACAAAGAACCACAGCAGGGAGAATCCTGCAATTCCAAGCGCAGCAGAAAATGCCAGAGCAACGGAAGGGCTAATGGTTTTTTTGACCAATGCGCGGTTCATCGTCCGTTCCATCTTTTGATCAATATCTTGATCAATGACGTTATTGACGACACAGCCAGAAGCGACAACTAATGTTGTACCAAGCAGGGTGATGAGAAGGAGGAGGAAATCTACAGATCCCTGAGCGGCTAAAAAGAAGCCGCCCAGAGTGGTAACGAAGTTACCAAAGAGAATTCCTGGCTTAGTCAGGAATAAATACTTTTTCAGCATGATGACCAGTTTAGATCATCATGTTGTAGTGCAAGTAGTTCATAATCCAAACAGAACCTACAAGCAGAATAGCAACGGTTAGAATCGTATACACGAATGCAATAACGTTCCAGCGCTGTTCTGATGAAGAGTTCATGTGCAGGAAGTAAATTAACTGCACAAGGATCTGAGCTACAGCTGTAATTGCAATCACAGTAACCAGCAGACCGCGGCCAAATCCGCCAGCCATAACCATACCGAAAGGGATAATGGTTAGAACAACTGACAGAATGAAACCGATCGTGTACTGTTTAGTGTTGCCGTGCGCTGCGCCAGCTGAGTTATGATCGTGACTCATTATAGAACTCCCATTAAGTAAACTACGCTGAATACACAGATCCAAACGATGTCTAGGAAGTGCCAGAACAAGCTTAGGCAAGCAAGACGGCGAGTGTTTGGAAGTGTCAAACCATTTTTCTTGATTTGGAACATCAACACAAGCATCCATACCAAACCAGATGTTACGTGAATACCATGCGTACCTACTAGAGTAAAGAACGATGATAAGAACGCGCTGGTGCTTGGACCATAACCTTCGTGTACAAGGTGATTGAACTCATAAAGCTCCATGCCGATGAAGGCAGCACCGAATACCCAAGTAATCGCTAACCAAGTCAGAACTTGGCCAACGTTTTTCTTGTATGCAGCAAGAACAGCAAAGCCGAACGTTACAGAAGAAATCAACAGGGCAAAAGTTTCAGTTAAAACGAAGCTTAAAGATTCGCCAAACAATTCTTTTGCACTTGGAGTTCCCATTGGAACGTGGCTGCTTAATACAGCGAATGCGATGAAGAGTGTACCGAATAGGATCAAGTCACTCATCAAGTAAGTCCAGAAACCAAAGACAGTGATGTCTGTATCATCATGGTGATGATGATCATCGTGTCCGTGGTTGTCGTGATGAAGTACTTCAGCCATCGTCTTAATCCTTCTTCAAGTGTTTTTCAAGGATCGCATAGCGTTCATTTTCGATGCGTTCAACTTCAGCAGCTGGAACATAGTAATCCACTTTCTGAGTGAAAGAAGACACGATGAAGCTGATGATCGCTGCAACGAAAGTGATCGCCACTAACCACCAAATGTGCCAGATTAAAGCAAAGCCCATAACTGTAATAAACATTGCAATTACAAAGCCCGCAGCACGGTTTGTTGGCATGTGAATGTCTTCATACTTGGTTGGTTTCGCATATGCGATGCCGTTTTCTTTGTCAGTCCAGAAAGTATCAATACCATTGATCTTAGGAACATAAGCAAAGTTATAGAACGGAGCAGGAGACGAAGTAGACCATTCAAGTACACGGCCATCCCATGGGTCGCCAGTAAGGTCCATATTGTCATTGCGTTGAAGAAAGCCGACAACGATTTGCATAACAAAACAGAAGATACCGATAGCAACAAGGACAGAACCGAAGAACGCGATTGCCAAGTACGGATCCCATTCAGGGTTGTCATATGTATTCAGACGGCGAGTCATACCCATGAAGCCAAGGATATAAAGCGGCATGAATGCAAAGTAGAAACCGAAGAACCAGAACCAGAACGATGCTTTACCCCAAGCTTCATTAAGCTTCCAGCCGAACATTTTAGGCCAGTAAAAAATGATGCCCGCAAACATTGCGAACACTACACCGCCGATAATTACGTTATGGAAGTGAGCGATAAGGAATAAAGAGTTGTGCACCAGGAAGTCCGCTGGCGGAACTGCCATCAACACGCCTGTTAAACCGCCAATACCGAAAGTCACAAGGAAGCCAAGTGTCCAAAGCATTGGAGTTGTAAAGGTGATGCGGCCCTTGTACATGGTGAATAACCAAGAGAAGATTTTCACACCAGTCGGGATCGCAATGATCATGGTCATGATGCCGAAGAACGCGTTAACGTTGGCGCCAGCACCCATGGTAAAGAAGTGGTGAACCCATACAACGAATGACAATACTGTGATCGCGATAGTTGCATACACCATTGATTTGTAGCCGAACAAAGTTTTGCGAGCAAATGTAGATGTAACTTCTGAGTAAATACCGAAAGCAGGCAATACAAGAATGTATACTTCTGGGTGGCCCCAAGTCCAAATCAAGTTCACATACAGCATTGGACTTCCGCCCATGTCGTTTGTGAAGAAATGGAAACCGAAGTAACGGTCAAGTGAAAGCATTGCAATAGTTGCAGTCAACACAGGGAAGGCAGCGATGATCAGTACAGCTGTACAAAGTGCAGTCCAAGTGAAAATAGGCATGTCCATAAGCTTCATGCCAGGCGCACGCATTTTAATGATGGTAACAAAGAAGTTAACACCCGTTAAAAGTGTACCTAGGCCAGAAATCTGAAGTGCCCAAATATAGTAGTCCACACCTACGCCTGGAGAGTATTCAATACCAGACAGTGGAGGGTAAGCCATCCAGCCTGTCGCAGCGAATTCACCAATTGCAAGAGAGGCCATCATCAAACCAGCAGCGCCAGCAAACAGCCAGAAGCTTAAAGAGTTCAATAATGGGAAGGCTACGTCACGCGCACCGATTTGAAGCGGTACAGCAACGTTCATTAAGCCGACAACCAGACCCATTGCTACGAAGAAAATCATGATCACGCCATGGGCAGTGAAGATTTGGTCGTAATGTTCTGGGTGTAAATAGCCTTCGCCGCCGCCTTTTGCAAGGAACAGCTGAAGACGCATCATGATCGCATCAGCAAAGCCACGCACCAGCATGACAATAGATACGAAGATATACATGATACCGATTTTTTTATGGTCTACAGACGTGAACCATTCAGTCCACAGGTAGTTCCATTTTTTGAAGTAGGTGATACCCGCAAAAACTGCGATACCGCCTAGGACCATCATTGCAACAGTGACCAGCACGATTGGATCGTGTGGAATTGCATCTGGACCTAACTTACCTAATAAGCTCATGTCTTATTCCCCTACAGAAGCAGTCGCATGACCAGCATTTGCATGAGCTTCTGAAGCAGCAGCTTCATGACCGGCAGCTGAATGATCAGCGCCATGGTAGTTGCTCATGTATTTGTTAATCACAGATTCGAACAATTTAGGTTCTACTGAAGAGTAATAAGTCACAGGGTGTGGCTTAGTAGGATAAGGACCTTCTGCTTCAGCTAGAGCAGCTGCTTCTTTTTGCTTGTCAGTTTCAGCGTGTGCAAGCATCGCTTCAATTTGATGCTTAGAGCGGTTGCCATCACGTAAGGTTGCAAATTCAGCTTGGTCTAAAACAGTTTTTTGAACTGCTTCAGGGTTAATTGAAGTACCGTTACCAGCCTTAACTGCATTCACCCATTCAGCGAACTGAGCATCTGTCACAGAGTGAGCGCGGAAGCGCATTTGTGAGAAGCCATAGCCTGAATAGTTAGACGAGAAACCGCGGTAGCCTTCGGCTGGACTAGTTTCATTTGCTAAGAAGTTCAGGTGAGTCTGCATACCCGCCATTGCATAAATCTGACCAGACAATGCAGGGATAAAGAACGAGTTCATTGTGAAGTTAGATGTTAAACGAAGGCTAACCGGAGTTTTTTCTGGGAAGCGTAATTCGTTAACAGTCGCAATGTTCTGTTCTGGGTAGATAAAGATCCATTTGAATTGTTCAGCGATAACTTGAACAGTCAAAGGAGCCTTGTCTGACTCGATTGGGCGGTATGGGTCATACTTGTGGGAACCCCACCAAGTTAACCAAGCTAAAATACCAATAATGATTACAGGGATGCCCCATACTACAACTTCAATCGCAGTAGAGTGTGCCCATGTAGGTTTATAGTCTGCATCTTTATTCGACGCGCGATATTTCCAGCCAAACCAAACTGCCATAAGTGCTGATGGAATCACCACTAGAAGCATTAAATAGATCGCAGTCATCATGAGGTCTGATTGACCTTGTGCGACTGGACCTTTTGAGTTTAGAAGTACCATATCACCGCCGCACCCAGTCAAGAGTGCAGCCATCGCAGATAAAGACAATACAGCTAAAATTGTTTGTCTCATTTTACAACCTCGGTGAAGAGTCCCATTCCCTAATTAAATTATGGGATAGCGATTATAGTGTCGCATGATTGAGAACTTTTCTTTTAGACATAGAAAATCCTTCTCAATCATGAGACACCGCTACGTTGTAGGGCATTATGCCTCATATCATTCAACTAAGCTATACATAAAGATGCTTTAAATCACTGTTATAAAAACCGATTTTACTGGTCGGAATTGCGGATTTATTATAAGAATTTTATTTTAATTTCAATATGCTGGAAAAAAAAGGGATGAAAAAATCATCCCTTTTGAATTTCATTAAATTATTGTTTTATAACCTTGGTTTTAGCGATTCTGTCGTGCAAAGTTTGACGCTTTGCGCCAAGTCCAAAGGCCAGATCAATAATTGCAATGAATAAAAAAACAAAATTCAAGAAAATGAACAGTACGCTGCGCAGTGTAAATGCACGCATCAGCGAGGTTTTTTCACCGGTTTCGGCATCGACAATCTTAATTTTAGTCAGCTTTTTTCCGATGGATTGACCTGTTTTGGCAATCAGAAAGGCTTGTACGGCGAGCATAATAAAAATGTATGAGCCCATCGCAATCCAGGCTTGCTGTGAAAACATCTCAATCATTTTGGTTTGCAGTTCTTGCGCCAAAACAGGATTGGCTGCTGTGCCAAACACCGCGTCCATAAATTGAACATTTAATGCATTGAATTGCTGCGCTTCTTCTTTAGAAAAGAAGCCTGTGAGGATGTATGTGGCAGGCACCCAAAGCAGTAAATCGGCGATTTTGGCTAAAACACGGCTAGGGATGGAGGCCAGCACCTGCTGGGGAGCCTGTTTTTCAGGACTGCGCATTTGCTGACTGCTTTGAGCGGATGAGCTTTGCTCGCTGGCTGGTGCGATATAGCCTTCAGGCTGGTATACGGTTTTACCTTGAGTGAGTTCACCTAAAGCTTTCCATTCAGTCATGCCTTGGTGCCAGGCCAGATCTGTCAGTAGAACCTGCTGGTCGGCAAGCATCTGATTGACTTGCTCGAGGCTGTATGGACCGGCTTGTTGATTATTTCGCGCCAAGTAAATTTGCATAAAACTAAAATCTCAAAAACGTATATAAAAAGTATAGATGAAAAAAAAGACCCACATGTGGGTCTTTTTTTAACACAGATTGTTAAGCTTGTTGAGCTTTTTCTTCAGAGAGGAAGAACCATGTTTCTAAAACTGAGTCTGGATTCAGTGAAACAGATTCAATGCCTTGCTCCATCAGCCATTTTGCAAGGTCTGGATGGTCTGAAGGGCCTTGGCCGCAAATGCCGACATATTTGCCTGCTTTACGGCATGCGTGAATCGCCATGGAAAGCAATGCTTTTACTGCCGCATCACGCTCATCAAACAGGTGGGAAACGATACCAGAGTCACGGTCAAGACCCAATGTTAACTGAGTCAAGTCGTTAGAGCCGATAGAGAAACCGTCGAAGTGCTCAAGGAACTGTTCAGCCAACAAAGCATTCGTTGGCAATTCGCACATCATGATCACTTTAAGGCCGTTTTCACCGCGCTTAAGGCCATTTAATGCCAACAGCTCAATAACACGTTTCGCTTCTGAAACTGTACGGACAAATGGAATCATGATTTGAATGTTGGTTAAGCCCATTTCGTCACGCGCTTTTTTCAATGCGCGGCATTCAAGTTCAAAGCAGTCACGGAAGTTGTCAGACACGTAACGGCTAGCGCCACGGAAGCCTAACATTGGGTTTTCTTCTTCTGGCTCGTACAGTTTGCCGCCAATCAAGTTTGCATATTCGTTAGACTTGAAGTCAGACATGCGCACAATCACTGGCTTGTCAGCAAAAGCAGCAGCAAGAGTAGAAATACCTTCAACCAATTTTTCTACATAGAATTCGATTGGAGAAGAATAGCCGGCTGTACGCGCCATGACAGCTGCGCGGGTTTCACGCGGAAGGCTGTCGATGTTAAGAAGCGCTTTAGGATGCACACCAATCATGCGGTTGATGATGAATTCTAAGCGCGCAAGGCCAATACCTTCGTTCGGAATTTGAGCGAAGTCAAATGCGCGGTCAGGGTTGCCGACGTTCATCATGATTTTGAACGGAAGCTTAGGCATAGATTCGATAGAGTTCTTTTGAATTTCGAAATCTAAAGCACCTTCATAGATGAATCCTGTATCGCCTTCAGCACATGAAACAGTCACTTCTTGACCGTCTACAAGCACTTCAGTTGCATTGCCGCAGCCTACGATTGCTGGAACACCCAATTCACGCGCAATAATGGCTGCGTGGCACGTACGGCCACCGCGGTTAGTAACGATTGCAGCGGCACGTTTCATTACTGGTTCCCAGTCTGGGTCAGTCATGTCAGATACAAGCACGTCGCCGTCTTGTACTTTGTCCATTTCTTTAATAGACGTCACGATACGTACTTTACCAGAACCGATACGTTGGCCGATCGAACGGCCTTCGCAGATTACAGTGCCTTTTTGTTTCAGCAGGTAACGTTCCATTGTGCCAACGTTTTCACGGCTTTTTACTGTTTCTGGACGCGCTTGAACGATATAGATTTGACCGTCATCACCGTCTTTCGCCCATTCGATATCCATCGGCGCTTGATAGTGTTCTTCAATGATCAATGCTTGTTTAGCAAGTTCTTGAAGTTCATGGTCGTTTAATGCAAATTGCTGGCGGTCAGCTTTGTCTACATCGACAACAACAACTGACTTGCCTGCAGCGCCTTCTTCACCGTAAATCATTTTTTGGTGTTTAGAGCCTAAGTTGCGGCGAAGGATCGCGTGCTTGCCGTTTTTCAGAAGCGGTTTAGAAATATAAAATTCATCAGGGTTTACTGCGCCTTGAACAACCATTTCACCCAAGCCATAAGAAGCGGTGATGAATACAGCATCACGGAAGCCTGACTCTGTATCCAGGGTGAACATTACACCTGCAGCGCCGGTTTCAGAGCGAACCATGCGCTGAATGCCTGCAGACAATGCTACAACGTCATGCGCAAAGTTTTGGTGTACGCGGTAAGAGATGGCGCGGTCATTGTAAAGCGAAGCAAAAACTTCTTTAATTGCGATCAGGACATTGTCGATACCGCGGATGTTTAAGAAGGTTTCTTGCTGTCCCGCAAAAGATGCATCTGGCAAATCTTCTGCAGTTGCTGATGAACGAACGGCAACCGCGATTTCAGGGTTGCCGTTAGAAAGTTCTGCAAAAGCATCACGAACTTCATTTTCTAGCTCAGGGGTAAGCGGAGAGTCTACAATCCATTGGCGAATTTTAGCGCCAGTTTCAGCAAGAGCATTTACGTCATCAACGTCAAGCGCAGCAAGCTCTGCATTAATTTTAGCGTTCAGGCCGCTTTTCTCGAGAAATTCACGATAAGCGTCAGCGGTAGTAGCAAAACCGCCCGGTACGGAAACACCAGCATTTGCTAAATGGCTGATCATTTCACCGAGCGATGAGTTTTTGCCGCCCACGAGTTCTACGTCGTGTTTCCCTAATTTTTCTAGACCGATTACGCGCGCTTCCAAAGTTGTTACTCCACTTTTGCAGTATTAATCACTATCTTGGCATGAAATTATAACAAAAAACTTAGCATTTTGATTCAACTAAGTGATAGTCATGTAAGATGGTTCACTATAAAGATTATATAGCACTTAGACAAATAATTGAGGAGATTTTTAATGTCGGAAGGTAACCAGATTCAGCGGAGTGTTTTTTTTATTTCCGACGGTACGGCCATTACGGCTGAAACCCTTGGACACTCACTGCTGGCGCAGTTTCCGCATGTTGATTTTGACATTCATATTATCCCTTATATTACCTCGGAAGAGGCCGCAATGAATGTGGTTGCAGAAATCAATCAGCGGGCACAAAAAGACGGTCAGAAGCCGCTGGTGTTTGATACTTTGGTTGACCCCTATGTGCGCGATATTATTAACACTGCTGATGCTGTAAATCTTGATGTATTTGAAGGGCTTATTAGTAAGCTGTCAGACGAGTTGGGGACATCGCCTACAACTTTAGTCGGGCAGACCCATGCAGTGACGGATTCTGAGTCTTATAAGGCGCGTATTGATGCGGTGCATTTTGCTTTGGATAATGATGATGGCGCGCGTACACGCCATTATGACAAGGCGGATTTGATCCTGATTGGGGTGTCGCGTTCAGGCAAAACACCAACATCAATCTACTTGTCATTACAATTTGGCATTCGCGTAGCAAACTATCCGCTGACTGAGGAAGATTTGGACGATAATCGCTTGCCGGCAGTACTGCGTCCGCATAAACAGAAACTTTTTGGCTTAATGATTGACGCTGAACGTTTAGTTGCCATTCGCAGTGAGCGAAAAGCCAACAGCCGCTATGCAAGCTTTAATCAATGCCAGATGGAATTGCGCGCTATTGAAGGCATTTATATTTCAGAAGGCATTAAATATTTGAACGTTTCTGAGATGTCAATTGAGGAAATTTCGACCCGCGTCCTGCAGATGACTGGCTTGAAGCGCCGCATCGGTTGAGCTTGATCAGGATAAATGGGCTGCGCAATGCAGCTCATTTATAATAAAAATAAGCTATCTGCTCATATGTAAATAGTATGAGTATGTTGTAAAAAAATACCCTAATTTCACCCATTTTTTATATAAATACTATTTTATTGCTCGAATATTGAACCTAAAGAATATTTCTTCAGCAAATTTAGAGGTAGGCTTTATATAAATGGGTAAACAGAAAGGTTTTGTGCATTCAGCGCAGTATCCAAAATTTCTTTTTCGGCAATGAGGGGAATTGCTTGCGCAATTCTTTTGTCATTACATCTTTTCATTTAAATTATAAATAATGCAGTCACAGGCATAGATATGGCCGGTTACTGCCTGAATGCCATGGCTGTGAATTTTCACAATAGGCCATGTGACCAGCGTGCAGTTGGCGCGCTGCAGTGAAGCATAGTAATGATCAGCCTTCAGAAAAACTTTATTTTGAATGGCTGTATTGGGCATCAATAAATGCTTCAGCCAGGTGTCTTTCACTTGGTCTTCTAAAAACCGCAATGCGAGCAGGCTTTTGATCCGGTTGTTAAAAAGGCGGCGATTTTTAGCAAACAGCGGGTGCTGAATTAATTTATGTGTGAAGCGTTCAGATTTCGGCAAAACAAAATGCGGATGAATTTGAAATACCGCCACTTGGGAAGCCTGATCACACAGCTCTGAGAGAAGCGATGCTGAATTTTGGTCGATATTGATAATTGCGACATTTTTGCCCATGAAATTCATTTGCTTAATTTCATCTGATTGAATTAAGTCACCCTGAAATTCAGCATAGTCTTCCGGCAGGTTTTTGAAGACGGGGCAAGGGGCATCTTTTTGAAATGTGTCCATAAAATAATCTGCTATTTTCGTTTTATATCGTTCGAGTTATTTGCAGATATATTGATAGCGAAGAAAGCCCAGCAGGTAAAGTAAAGATTTGAGTCTGAACAGTCATCGCTGTGAATTGGCAATTCAGTCTGTCTTGAACTGGCATTATTGGCGATAAGTGATGACTGCTCGCTATTTTTTTAATGTTCTTTATTTTCAGGCAAAGTGCTGCTTGTCAGCTCCAAATGGTCAGTTTTATTGTGCTGCCGCAAATATTCCATATCCCGAATATTTTTCTGCACCGCAACTGCGCCAAACAGGCTGAGCAAAAAAGCCATAATATAAAAGCCTTTTTCACTTAAAGCTAAATTGGCATTAAATAAGCCGATAGCCAAAAGAAAAATGCAAATGGCAACAGATGCCCAGCACAATCCGAAATAGATGTGAGTGACGTGGGTGCCCTCAAGTTTATCGCGGATGATTTTCTGCAGGGAAACCGATGCAAATAGCCCATAGAGAATTAAAATTAGATAATAGCCTTTTTCATTCAGCAGCATATCGGCATTGAACAGGCCAATACAATAGGCAGCGGCGCCAGCCAGCAGGGCCACCCAGCTGGCTGCAACAAATGCAGGTGTGGGTTTATTAATATACTGATTCATGCCTTTTTCCTAATTCAGTTTTTCGTTGTTATAATTTCATTATGCGGAAAAGCATTAGGAAAGCAACGCTGAGGTATTGAAATGGCGCTGAATCTTCATCATGTCTAAAAGCGCTGCATGGAAGCGCGCTTTTAGACATGGGATGAAGCTGTTATGCAGCTTGGTGTTTAATTTCCATTAAATAGTCAAAGTTTTTCAAGCGTTTTTCAGTGTCATAAATATCGCAGGTGAAAATAAACTCATCTACATCAAACTGGGTTAATAATTGATTCAAGCCCTTTTTGACGGTTTCTGGCGAGCCAATCTGTGCAACAGCATAGAAACTATCGACATATTGCTTTTCGGCAGGCGACCACAATTCATTGATGTTGCTGACAGGCGGCTGAAGCTTGCCGCGTGTGCCGCGAATCATGCTTAAAATGCGCAGATACGGTGTAGATGCTAAATATTCAGCCTCTTCATTACTCTCTGCGATAATGGTGGGAACCCCCATCGAGACGTACGGTTTATCCAAGTATTCAGACGGCGTGAAATTGTCACGGTAAAGCTGAATCGCTTGCCCTAACATGCGGGGCGCAAAGTGCGATGCAAAAGAATAGGGCAGGCCTAATTGAGCGGCCAGCTGGGCACTGAATAAGCTTGAACCTAACAGCCAGACTGGCACATGTGTACTTTGCCCCGGCGTAGCGACAATGCGCTGATTTGGCATTGGATCTTTAAAATACTGCAATATTTCGGCAACGTCACGCGGGAACTGATCTTCTGTTTCTTGATGGCCGCGGCGCAGAGCGCGCATCGTGGCTTGATCTGTACCGGGTGCGCGGCCAAGTCCTAATTCTGTGCGGTCTGGATAAAGCGTCGCCAGCGTGCCAAATTGTTCTGCGACGACTAAGGGCGCATGATTGGGCAGCATGATGCCGCCTGAACCGACTTTAATTTTTGAAGTATTTGCCAAAAGGTAGCCGATTAATACTGAAGTTGCTGAACTCGCAATGCCGGCCATATTGTGATGCTCTGCGACCCAGATGCGTTCATAGCCTAATTTTTCAGCATGCTGAGCCAGCTGCAGTGCATGGTGCAGGGCATCTTGAATGCTTTTATCTTCTCGGACTGGCGCAAGTTCTAGAATAGAAAATTTTGTTTCTTCTAAGGAACGCATAATAGCTCTCTCAATAGGTTATATCGAAATAATACGATATAAGTGGCGTTGTGTATATCGAAATAACTCGATATTGAGCTTTATTTGTCACAGAGATATGGCCGGCTTCTTAATATCATCAGTGGCTGACTGTGTCTGATTGCGGAGTGATGAAGAAAATCTAAGCGCTTTTACCCTTTTTGCTTTGGCAAGAACCGGAAGCATTCACATTCTATTTTTTAAAGCATCTAAATTTATTTTAGGGCAGCAGATTGAATCAAGGAAATGCGGTTTGATGAATACGTTGCTCATCGGATGCATACAGATCAGATGCAGCTGAGCAAATGGATTGAAGGGCTGCAGAGCAGCAGTAAAATGAATCAGTTGTGCTATGCAAAAAAAGCACCCGAAGGCGCTTTTAATTGATGTATCTTTTTGCGGTTAAAACAGTGAATTAACGGTGTTTGTCATTTTTATAATGACCTAAATGACGGCCATTGTCTTTACTGTAGTAATTGCGGTCATTGTAGCGGTAGTTGTTTGAACGGTAGCCGCGGTCATTATAGCGGCGGTCATAACGTTCATCATCATAGCGGCGGTCTTCACTTACTTTTTTCCCTAAGACTGCACCGCCGGCAGAGCCTGCAGCTGCGCCAATGTAACCGCCATTGGTGCCGCCCATATTTTTACCCAGAGTATAGCCGCCAGCGCCGCCTAAAGCGCCGCCGATGATTGCACCATTACGGTCGCGCCGGTCGGCTGAAACTGCTGCACCTGCACCGCCGCCAATTGCAGAACCAATCATTGCGCCAGTTGTACCGCCCATTTGCTTGCCAACTGCAGCGCCTACAACGCCGCCTAATGCAGAAGTTAAGGCTGTATTTGTGGTATTGCCTGCATTTGCTGTGGTCATTGTAAATGCAGAGGCCGTAATTACAGCGCCTAAAATTAATTTATTGATTTTCATTTTTAACTCCTGAGAGCACATCATCTTTGTCTTGATACAACTGTAAGCAAAAATGTAGAAAACATCGTGAAGGGCATTATTGCGAAAATAAAGCCTTTGGTAATGGCTGTGTAAATCTTCTGCCAGTTTTCTTCATAATTCTGCAAACCTTGTGCCGGCTTGAATGCTGAGGACGGGAATGCATGCATATGATGCCGCTGCGTATTTGTCCATCAGCCATAAAAAAGCACCCGAAGGTGCTCATTTAATGTTGCGGTCTCAATGACGGCGATGTTTTTTATAATGTTTTTTGCTGTAGCTGCTGGCCTTGTCTTTAGAAATTTTGTTGCCTAAAGCTGCGCCGCCCGCTGCGCCTAACGCTGAACCGACATAACCGCCGTTGGTGCCGCCCATGCTTTTACCGACTGTGTAGCCCGCGCCGCCGCCAATTGCGCCGCCGATTGCTGATTCTGTACGGTTGCGGCGGTCACTTGCTACTGCTGCGCCGCCAGCGCCGCCTAATGCTGCGCCGATCGTTGCGCCAGTATTGCCGCCCATGTTTTTACCAATAGCTGTACCTGCTACACTGCCTAAAGCACTTGCAGCTGCTACGCGAGTTGTACTGTCAGCATGTGCGCTTACAGTAAACATTGAAGTTGCTGCCAAAGCAGTACTTAATAAAATAGCATTCAGTTTCATGCTTTACTCCATGTCCATATATGCGGACTGTGTCATTTCTACGATGGGGCCAATGTAACAAGATGATTCTCTGAAAGTGTGGAGAGTCTTCATTGAATTGCTGTGCTTTAGTTTCCACATTGTTTCGCTTTGTAACAATTGTGAAAAAGTCGATTTAAAAACACTCAAATTCACAAAATTGTGGAAGAAAGTAGCAGAAAATAGCGCTTTAGGTGTTTTAAAACATTGGCGCATTTTTTTGATTGCTGCGCTGAAAAGTGAAATGACACTTAAATTTTGCAATGTTTCACTGCAATCGCAGGCTGCATTTATTGCAGTTTGCTTCAGTTTGGCTAACAGCATCAATAAAGATGTCATTTAAAACACAGAATCGTTAAACTAAGCGCAATTTTTAGAATGATCTGTTCAGGTGAAAGCTTTGGAACAGGCTGTATTGAGATATTTTGAACAATGAAAGAATCACTGCGTTTACGGTTGGATCAGCTGTCTGACCGTCACGAAGAATTAAATGCCTTGCTCGCAGATGCTGAAGTGATTTCAGACAATAAACGTTTCCGTCAGCTTTCTCGGGAACACAGTGACCTAAGTGAAATCACAGAAGTATGGGGAAAATACAGACAAGCCGAAGAAGATATAGAAACCGCTGAAGCGATGCTGTCCGATCCTGATTTTAAGGAAATGGCGCAAGAAGAAATTAAAGAAAATAAAGCTTTGATTGAATCTTTAGAAGCAGACTTAAACATTCTGATGATTCCCAAAGATCCCAATGACGCGAACTCCGCTTATTTGGAAATCCGTGCTGGAACCGGCGGTGATGAAGCCGCCATTTTCTCAGGCGATTTATTCCGCATGTACAGCAAATATGCTGAATCACAAGGCTGGCGTTTAGAAATTTTATCTGAAAATGACGGCGAACATGGCGGCTATAAAGAAGTGATTTGCCTCATTAATGGCGAAGGCGTTTATGGCCGTTTGAAATTTGAAAGCGGCGCGCACCGGGTGCAGCGTGTGCCTGCAACAGAATCGCAGGGCCGTGTGCATACTTCGGCATGCACGGTTGCAATTTTGCCTGAAATAGATGTAGACACCAGTGTGGAAATTAATCCATCTGAACTGCGTATTGATACCTACCGCGCATCGGGTGCGGGCGGTCAGCACATCAACAAAACAGATTCTGCGGTGCGTATTACACATTTGCCAACCGGAACTGTGGTGGAATGTCAGGACGAGCGTTCACAGCATAAAAACAAAGCCAAAGCCATGGCGCTTTTGGTGTCGCGTTTAGAAAATGCCAAGCGCGCAGCTGCCGATGCCGCAACTTCTGAAATGCGCCGTGATTTAGTAGGTTCGGGCGACCGTTCTGAACGTATTCGTACTTATAACTATCCGCAAGGGCGGATGACGGATCACCGCATCAACCTGACGCTATACAAGCTGGAAGCGGTGATGGAAGGCGATTTGACTGAATTGTTGGACAGTTTGCACCGTGAATATCAAGCCGATCAGCTTGCCATGCTTGCACAGCAGAATGGTGGCTAAATGAATATTGCACAGGCTTTGGCCTTACGCGGTGAACCTGAAAGCTATGAGCGTCAAGAAAATGCATGGCTGCTCGAGCACATCACTAAAATTGATTCTTTTGATCTTGTGATGAAAAAAGATCAGGCGCTGACAGCTGAGCAGGAACAGCAGTACCGTGACGGCTTGGCGCGCATTGCCAATGGCGAACCTTTGGCTTATGTCACAGGGTCGCAGCCATTTTGGACCTTGGATTTAAAAGTGACTAAAGATACGCTGGTGCCGCGGCCAGATACAGAAGTGCTGGTCGAAACCGTCCTGCATTTGGATGTGCCTGAGGATGCCCGCATTGTAGATTTGGGCACAGGTACTGGCGCTGTAGCGCTGTCGATTGCCAGTGAGCGTCCCGATTGGTCTGTGACTGCGACCGATATCTATGAACCGACCTTAGACGTCGCTCAGTTCAATGCTGAAAAGCATGATTTAGAGCATGTGAAATTTGTTTGCGGTTCTTGGTATAAGCCTTTGAACCGCGCTTTTTTTGATGTCATTGTATCTAATCCGCCCTATATTGATGCAGATGATGTGCATATGCAGGATTTGGCAACAGAGCCTGAACGCGCTTTAGTTGCAGATAATCATGGCTTGGCTGATTTAGAGCAGATCATTCAGCAGGGGAAAAAGCATCTCACTATTAATGGCTGGGTTGTTGTTGAGCATGGCTATGATCAAGGCGAGGCAGTACGCCATATCTTTACGCAAGCAGGCTATAAGCAGGTGCGTACCTTAAAGGATTATGGCGGTAATGACCGCGTAACGTTGGGGCAGTGGCCGCATTAAAGCTCGCTCTGGACGCAAAATAAAAGCGCATTCAATGCGCTTTTATTTTGTCTGAGTCTTTAGTTTTTGATGACATCGCGCCAGCGAAGTACCCATGTTTCCAGCGCTTTCATTAAACTGTCGGTTAACTTGCCCAATACCGCCAATAAAATAATGGCTAAAATTACAATATCTGGCCGTGAAGTTTCGCGGCCATCACTGAGTAAATAGCCAATACCTTGGGTCGCTGCAATCAGCTCTGCGGCAATCATAAACATCCAGGATAAACTGAGGCCATTTCTGAGGCCTGTTAAAATACCGGGCGCCGCTGCAGGCAAAATAATCTGCTGCACGCGTTGCCAGTATTTCAGGCGATACACTTGTGCGACTTCTATCAGTTTGCGGTCAACGCCCTTAATTGCGGCCACTGTGTTGGTATAAACAGGAAAAAAAGCACCAATGGCAATGAGGGTGATTTTAGACGCTTCATCAATACCCAGCCAAAGCAAAAGCAGCGGAATCCATGCCAGGCTTGGAATAGATTTGATGGCCGAAAAACTCGGCTCTAAAAAATCTTCAGCTTGCTTATTCAGGCCAACAAGCACAGCAAACACTAAAGCAAGAAAGCTTCCAATGGCAAAGCCTGCAAATACACGCCAGCTGCTGGCCCAAATGTGTTGCCATAAATCACTAGCGGCTAATTCAGTGAGTGTCAGCCAAAGACTGCTTGGCGCTGGAAGTAAATAGGGTTCAATAAAACCGGCGCGCACCAGATATTCACAAACTAAGATTAAGACGGCAGGAAGCGTGAGCCCCTTGATCAGGCTTTTTAGTTTGGGCAAAGCTGAGGATTGCGCCTTGCTGTGCTGTACTAATTCGGCCTGAATTTTTTGAAATGCGGTGGGATGAGTCATTATGTGCTGGAAGCCTTATTTCTTCACTGCTTTTTGCGCAAACTTTGCATCAAATAGCTGGTTAACAACTTGATTGACGTTGGTGCCTGGACGGACCAAATCTTCCTCTGTCAAAATGGTTCCGGCTTTTTGCAAGGCCGCAATGTGTTTAGCCGTTGGAATATTTTGGTCAAAATTGGTGCGGCTTAATTGGAGCTTTGCAACGTTTAATGGCAGTTTCGCTTCTTTGGCTAAGAGCGCGGCCAGTTTTTCAGGGTTGGCTTTGGCCCATTTTCGGGCTTGTTCATAGGCTGTGATTACAGCGGTTACCGCTTCGGGGCTTTGAGCTGCAAATTGGTCTTTTACGCTGAGTACACTATAGCTGTTGAAATTCACATTGCGATAAAGCTGCCTTGCGCCCGACTGCAGTTGAGCAGCCGCCATGAGTGGATCTAATCCTGCCCAGGCATCGACTTGGCCGCGTTCTAACGCTGTTTTACCATCCGGATGCTGTAAATGAACCAATTGAACATCACGTTTGGACAATCCGGCAGTTTCTAAGGCTTGTAAGGTAAATAGAAAGGGGTCTGTGCCTTTCGTCGCTGCAATCTTTTTGCCTTTTAAATCTTTCAGGCTTTTAATATTTGAGTTTTTATTGACAAGTAACGCAGTCCATTCGGGCTGGCTTTGAATATAAACGGTTTTAATTGGACTGCCATTCGCTTTGCTGAGCACAGCGGCCAAACCTGCTGTGGAGGCGAAGTCGACACTGCCGCTGTTTAAATATTCGAGGGAACGGTTTGAACCTTGGCTGAACACCCATTTAATTTCACTTTTAGGCAAGGCTTTTTCTAAAAGTTTCTGGTCTTTCACCACTAAGCTGGTGGGTGCGTAGTAGGCATAATCCAGTTTGATTTCTGCCGGAATGGCGGCTATCGCGGTGCCTGCAGAAAGCGCGGAAAATAGCAGTGCGGAAATTCGAGTCAGTGATTTCATTTGAGCCCCTGAAAGCATATAAAAAAGAATGCGCAATTAATACGCGGGCCAGGCGGATGCTGCAAAAGAGAAAAAATGATAACCAAAGATGAAATTGTAAAAATATAAAATTATAAATTTAATTATTTGATATTTATCTATTTTTTATTGCTATGTTGGCGGTTTTTCTGCTTATGAATTATTTGAAGGATAGAATGCGTTTAAAATGCTAAGTCTATAAAAGTGCAAAAGCAGCACATCAATGTGAAGCTTTAAAAAGCGCGGCATATAAAAAAGCGGCCTAAAGACCGCTTTTTTTAAATCTGAAAATGACGCTTACATTGGATAATCTTGCAGACAGTCTGCAATTTCTACACGGTTGAGCATATCTGTTTCAACTGCTAAGCAATATGCTGCAATTTTTGCAGTTGCGTCAATCAAGCTTTCTGCTTTCAGGTTTGCACCTGCTTGAATCTGCTGCAAAGAGTCTGCAGAGATATCTAAAGCGTGCGCAATGTCAACGGCTTGATCATTTAAGAAAAAAACAGAAATGATATTGGCTAAGTCGATATCTGACATGTCACGCAGTTCTTGATGAAATTGCGCCTCATTGTGTTCAGCATCGCTTAACAAAGAGTCGGAGAAATTTTGTACTAAGCTGTGCTCGAGTACATCAATCATCTTAAGCATGGGAAAGCCCTTCAAGGTGATTAAACGGGAGTGGAGATACAAGAAAAATTAAAGAAAGCAAAGCGCTTTAAATTGATGGAAAAATAACCTATTTAGACTGGGCAGGCAATACTCTACAGATGAACGTCCAGTCGGTTTTTGTTATATTCATAAGTAAATGAAATATAAATATTATTTAGTAAAACTAAATTATTGTTATAATGCCAGACTTGAAAAATATTAGACTTCTTGCGCATTATCACTGCTGTTTTGCCGATATGCGCCTGGGCTGACCCCCGTCCATTTCTTAAAAGCGCGATGAAAAGCGCTGGCATCGTGAAAATTCAGCTGCTCACTGATGTCTTGCAAGCTGAGCGCAGTTTGCTCAAGCAAGTTAATGGCCAAATCACGCCGTATTTCATTTTTCAGCTGCTGAAAATTGATGCCTTCCTGCTTGAGGCGGCGCTGCATGGTGGCTTCAGACATATTAAACAGCTGTGCCAGTTCAGGCAGTTCAGCCCATTCAGAAGCCGGCATTTGGGAAAAATGCTTGCGAATCTGGTGGCTTAAGGCATGCGGGTTTTTAAAGCGCACCAGTAAATTATAGGGCGTATGCTGAATAAACTGATGCCATGATTTTTTATCTTGTTTAATGGCGATCTTTAAATAGCTGGCATCAAACTGAATGTAGTTTTCATCAGCATGATACTGAATATCATCACAAAAACGCATTCTATAGTCACTGTCATCCTGAGGCGCTGCGCATTTGAGCTGTATGCGGTTTAAGATTACGCGCTGACCACAGAGCCAGCACATCATGCCATGAATCAGCATGAGGTAGGTGGCATAACTGAACATGCGCTTAGGGTGGCGGCTGTCTTTAATCACGATATAGGCATAATTTTCCTGCACAAAATGTGTGCTGCTGAAATCATCCAGCACCAAATTCAGAAATTGCAGAATGTGGGACAAGGCCTTGCCTAAATCAGCAGCTTGCAACACCGACTTGGATAAAAAAGTATAGCTGCCTCTGCGCATGGGGTGATGATCCATGCCAAAGAATTCGTCATTCATGGCATCCGCCAAAACAATCCACAATTGCGCATATTGTATAACTGAAACACGGGTTTTATTGGTGTGCAGCAATTCAGGGGCGATGCCGGCTTGAGTCAGTAAGTCGTTTATTTCATAACCTTGGCGTTCTGCATTGTGCAGCGCTTCTTTAACCAAGCGAATTGAAATCGTGCCTTTAAAATAATCGCTGTCCAATCTCTTCATCCATGTATTCTTGATTTCATTTTTCTATTGTTCAAATACATCACGGTAAATGCAGTCTTTGGAAATTGTACTGAATTTATTCTATGTTTACTCTGTGTCTTAAGTCGAATTTCAAAACACAGATTATTTAAAATAGATTTAAAGGAAAAATAAAATGAAAATTCAAGGAAAGGTGTTCGTGGTGACTGGCGGCGCGTCTGGGCTAGGTGCCGCTACAGCCACGTATTTAGTGGGTCAAGGCGCTAAAGTCATTATGGCCGACATGAACCAAGAGCTGGGTGAAGCCTTGCAGCGCCGTTTAGGTGAGCACGCAGAATTTCAGCTGCTGGATGTGACCAGTGAAGCTGATGCAGAAGCCTTTTTCCAGCACGTTGAAAATAAATATGGCCAACTGAATGGTTTAGTGAACTGTGCTGGTATTGCGCCTTCTGCAAAAGTATTGGGCCGCGATGGCTTGCATGATTTAGCCATGTTCCAGAAAGTCCTTAATATCAATGTCGTTGGCACATTTAATATGATCCGCTTTGGAGCGCGCTTAATTGCAAAATATGAACTGCAGGCAGGCGAAGAAGAGCGTGGCGCAATTGTGAATACCGCTTCGGTGGCTGCTTTTGACGGTCAAATTGGACAGGTTGCTTATGCAGCATCAAAAGGCGCTGTGGCTGCCATGACTTTGCCTCTAGCCCGTGAATTGGCGCGGGAATCGATTCGGGTCATGACTATTGCACCGGGCATTATGGAAACCCCTATGCTGAAAGGCTTGCCTCAGCATGTACAGGATGCCTTGGGGCAAATGGTGCCGTTTCCGCCGCGTTTGGCTAAACCTGAGGAATTTGCGCATTTGGTGGGGCATATTTTTGAAAATGGCTATTTGAATGGCGAAGTGATTCGGCTGGATGGCGCTATTCGGATGCAGCCGAAATAATGGAAAGATGATCTGAGGGTTAAATGCAGAGTCTTTTTATTATCGATTCAAAATTTAGCATAACCTTCGGTTCGACCTGCTTTTCTTAAGGGAAAAGCAGGCAAAATCATTGCCATTCGCGAAACCATGTTTACTGGACATTACCGTGTTTTTGTTTCGCAGATACATTAATTTTTAAAAGCGATAAAGGTTGCGAATGGAACTGCCATGCAACGCAGAGTTTTTAATATTTCCAATTTAAAGAAAGATCAAATTTTAAGAATAGTAATGAGAAGGATGCTCTATGATTTTAAATGAAGCGCAGAAAATGGTTCAGGACATGATGCGGGATTTTTCTCAAAGCAAGCTGAAGCCGACGGCAGCGGAAAGGGATAAAACAGCGCGCTTTCCTGCTGAAGAGTTAAAAGAGCTGGGTGCACTGGGTGCGCTGGGCATGACCGTTTCTGAGGAATGGAGCGGTGCTGGCATGGACTATGTCTCACTGGTTTTGGCTATAGAAGAAATTGCAGCCGGTGATGGCGCAATTTCAACAATTGTGAGCGTACAGAATTCACTGCCTTGCGGCATTACTCAGCGTTATGGCACAGAAGAGCAAAAGAAAAAATATCTAACCAAGTTGGCGACAGGTGAAATGTTGGGCTGTTTCTGCCTGACTGAGCCGCAGGCAGGATCGGATGCCAGTGCCCTGGAATGCCAGGCGGTACGCGAGGGTGATGAGTGGGTCATTAATGGCACAAAGCAGTTTATTACCACAGGCAAATATGCAGACATCGCCATTGTATTTGCTGTCACCGATAAAGCTGCAGGCAAAAAGGGCATTTCCTGCTTCTTGGTGCCAACCAATGCTGCGGGATATATTGTGTCGCGCGTAGAAGAAAAGATGGGGCAGCATTGTTCCGATACCGCGACGATCATTTTTGATGACTGCCGCATTCCAGCGGACCATTTGCTGGGCCAAGAAGGCGATGGCTATAAAATTGCCTTATCAAATTTAGAGTCTGGGCGGATTGGCATTGCCGCGCAATGTGTCGGTATGGCGCGTGCAGCCCTGGATGCGGCCGTGGAATATGCCCATGAGCGCAAAGCCTTCGGTGTTGAAATTGTGCAGCATCAGGCGGTGGCATTTCGTTTGGCCGATATGGCCACGCAAATTGAAGCGGCGCGTCAGCTTATTTTGCACGCTGCGGCATTAAAAGATGCCCATTTACCGTGTTTAAAAGAAGCCTCTATGGCTAAGCTGTTTGCATCGATCATGGCCGAGCGGGTGTGTTCTGATGCGATTCAGATTCATGGCGGCTATGGCTATGTTTCAGACTTTCCTGTTGAGCGGATTTACCGGGATGTGCGTGTCAGCCAAATTTATGAAGGCGCATCGGATATTCAGCGTCTGGTGATTGCCCGTGAAGTGGCTAAAGCCTGATTGATCAGACTTTAGTCGATGCCCAAAGCCTGCAATGCATTTGACGGTTATGGAAATTGCAGGCGGCATCTGAACATGCTTTGCTTATCTTATATTTAAAAAAGCACTGAGTGATCGGTGCAAATCTTAGTACTGGATGTACAGCTGGGGCTGAGTAAAGGCCACAGCAGAAATAAAACAATGATGAATGCGCTAAGCGCGGATGCCTTGCCATTTTGTCTATCGAATAAGAGGTTTTTAAAAATGAAAACATTGGAACAGGCCTATCTGGATTTTGATTTTGAAAAGCTGATGACGGCGCAATTGGCAGGTTCAGCGCAGCGCATGAACGCCTATGTGGAATGCTGCCAGCGTTATGTCGGACAGCAAAAGACCGCGCTGATTTGGGAAGGCAAACATGGCGAATCTGCTGAATGGACATTTGAACAGCTGGATGAAGCATCGGGCAAACTGGCGAACTATTTTAAAAGTTTGGGCCTAAAAAAAGGCGACTGCATCGCTGGCCTTTTGCCCAGAACGCCAGAACTGCTGATAACTGTGCTGGCTGCATGGCGGATAGGCGCAATTTATCAGCCGCTATTTACCGCTTTTGAGTCGAAAGCCATTGAACACCGCATAGACACGGCACAGACCCAGTTGATCGTGACCAATACAGAACAGCGTCCAAAGTTAAACAGCGTAAAAGTGCCGCATATTTTAACGGTGCAGCCTCATTTAAGCACAGATGAAGGATCACCATCAGATGCCGGTTTTTGGCAGGTGCTTGCATCACAGTCTGCTGTTTGTGAACCTGAAATGCTGGGTTTGGAAGATGATTTCCTGATGATGTTTACCTCGGGAACCACTGGACTGGCAAAATCGGTGCCGGTGCCCTTAAAAGCGGTCTTAGCCTTTAAGGGCTATATGACCCATGCGGTTGATTTGCGTGATGAGGATTCGTTCTGGAATTTGGCCGATCCCGGCTGGGCCTATGGCCTGTATTACGGCATCACTGGCCCATTAAGTTTAGGCCATAGCATTATTATGGATGAGCGTGCGTTTAGCGTTGATAACGCTTTACAGATTATTCAAAAATATAAAGTCAGCAATTTGACGGGTTCACCAACGGCATTCCGCATGTTTTTTGGCTTTAAAGAAAAGTTTGATCCATCCATTAAAGAGCATTTGCGTGTGGTAAGCAGTGCAGGCGAGCCGTTAACGCCTGAAGTGATTCATTGGTTCAATCATGATTTAGATGTGAATATTTATGACCAATATGGGCAGACAGAATTAGGCATGGTCATCGCCAATCATCATGCGCTGGATCACTATAAAAAAGTCGGTTCGGCGGGCTACGCAATCCCGGGGCATCGTTTTGCGGTGTTGAATAAAGAGCATCAGGAAGTTGAGGCGGGCAGCATAGGTACTTTAGCCATAGATTGCTCTCAATCGCCATTATTTTGGTTTAATGGCTATGGCGGCAATAACCGTAAATCGTTTGTGGGGCACTATTATTTAACGGGCGATACCGTGTGTTTAAATGAGCAAATGGGCATCGATTTTATCGGGCGTGCTGACGATGTCATTACAACGTCAGGCTATCGTGTGGGCCCTTTTGATGTGGAAAGCACATTATTGGAATGCGCGGAGGTTTTGGAGTCTGCTGTAGTGGGCAAGCCAGATCCAGAACGCACAGAGCTTGTAAAAGCTTTTGTGGTGCTTAAAGCACAATATCCAGCGACGCCGGAACTGATGCAGAAATTACAGGACTATGTGCGTTCACGCCTATCGAAACATGCCTATCCAAAAGAAATTGAGTTTGTGGCAAATTTGCCGAAAACCTCCAGCGGAAAAATTCAGCGCAATTTGCTGAAACAGCAGGAAATTGCCAAAGCGGAAAATCTGCATAAAGTAGGCTAGTTGGTTTTAAAATAGGTTTATCTTAAATGCATTCAAATAAAAAGGCGGTCTCATGACCGCCTTTTTATTTGGGTTTCACTAATGAATATCTAGCGGCTGGCAAGCGGCAAATGTTTTGGCAATAATATCAGGCAAGCCAAAGCAGCAATCAGCGCACAAACAGCAATGATACTGACCAAGCCAAAACCGCCTGCAGAAGAAGATGCGCCTGTGATGGCTGTGACGATTGCACCAAAGCCAAATTGCAGAGAGCCCAATAAGGCCGAAGCGGTTCCTGTATTTTTGTGTTGGAACATTAACGCCAATTGAGTTCCTGTCGGCATAATAAAACCCAGTAAAGCCACAGCAATAAATAAGGCAATACAGAAAATGATTAAGCTGTCTATGCCGCATGCTAAGCAGGCGAAAAGCGCAGCAATGACAATAAAAAAGCCAAAGTTCATACATTTGTAGGCCTGCAGCAGACCCATTTTTTCATGCACTTTCGGATTTAAAATTGCAGCAGCAATTAATCCAAACGCATTTAAGGCAAACAGCAGGCTGAATTGAGTTGATGTGAGCTGATATTCAGAAATAAAGACGCTGGCAGAACCTGCAATGTAGGCAAAGAACCCCGCTTGAGCAATACATAAGGCGAATGCATAAATAATGAATTTACGGTCAGTGATAATTTGACCATACAGCCTAAAGGTCTGTGAAAGCTGAAATTGTTTACGCTGTTCGGTATTGCGTGTTTCCGGCAGGAATAAAGCAGCAGCGCTCATTACAATTGCGCCATACACGGCAAGAAAGATGAAAATATTGCGCCAAGAGCCTAAAGCCTGCAAGCCATCGCCAATTAAAGGCGCGGCCACGGGCGATAAGCCCAAAATGGCTAAAACCATCGACATCATCTTACCCATCGCAGGGCCTTCATATTGATCTTTAATAATAGCGAAGGCAATGACCATGCCAATCGAACCGCCTAAGCCTTGTACAAAGCGAATCGTTTGCAGTTGCGTCGCCGTTGCTGCCAAGGCGCAGCCAATCGAACCGAGTATAAAAATACTGAGCCCTGTGTAGATAAGCGGTTTGCGTCCAAATTTATCTGAAAGCGGGCCGTAAACCAATTGTCCCAGCATCAAACCGGCAAAGAAAGTCATTAAACTAAACTGTATTGAACCTTCACTGCTGCCCATTGCTTCTGCCATTGCAGGAATGCTGGGCAGATACATATCAATGCCGATAGGGCCAAGGGTTGCCAGCAATGCAATGAGCAGAGGCATTGCACGGTTTGGTGATGCTGTCATAATAAATCTGAATTTGGTAAAACGGCGCGTATTATGAAACCTATGAGTTTCCTAAGTCAAGGAGGAATACATGGCTAAACTGGGCAGACCTTTGGCAATGACCGTGGAGCAGCGCCGTAAAGAAATTTTCTTGGCTGCAGAGAAACTGTTTGGAAATTATGGCTTTGAAAATGTCACGATGGCTCAAATTGCCACGGAAACAGGCATGTCAAAAAAAACCTTATATGCATATTTTTCTGATAAACGCGCATTGCTAAAATCCTTGGTCGAATCCTCTTATATCTGGCCAGAGGAAGCATTTCCAGATCATCAGCTCAATTGCGCGGCGGTGTTAAAACAGCATTTAAAAACCATTGCTGAGCATGTGCTTTCAGAGCGCCATATTAAATTATGCCGTTTATCTATCGCGGAGCATGCCGATATGGACGGCATCTCAAATACATTTTATGAGATGGGCATCGCGTCTAGCCGCAATCATTTAATTGCAGCCATTGAGCAGATTGCGCCCGCAGAAAGGCGTTTAGCATTAACGGCAGAGATTTTGGCAGACATGCTGTTTGGTGCATCCATTGCAAAGCCATTTCTTGATGCATTATTGATCGATAAGGTCGCGGATTTGGCTGAAATACATCAAACCATTGACACGACTGTCGATGCAATGCTGATAATAGCCTGAACATCGCCGCAGCGCTTCTTCTAAACGGATATTGAAACAGTGAATCAGCCCACAGATTTAGACTTGGAACTTAGCGAATCTGAAATGCATTTATATAGCCGCCAAATTTTATTGGATGGCTGGGATATTGATGCGCAGGAAAAGCTAAAACTCTCGAATGTGCTCATTGTCGGCTGTGGCGGTATTGGCTGCGCATCTGCCGAACTTTTGGCGCGTGCAGGCGTGGGTAAAATTACCCTGATCGATGCTGATACGATTGAAATCAGCAATCTGCAGCGGCAAATGGCATTTACTGAAGCTGATTTAGGCTTTTATAAAGCAGAGGTTTTAGCCAAACGCCTAGCCAGCATTAATCCCTATATTCAAGTAAACAGTGTGGTTTCTAAACTGGATGCTTCCAATGCGGAATCACTGATTTCCCCGCAAGATTTGGTGCTAGATGGCTGTGATAATTTTGCCACACGCTATTTGGTCAATGCTATTTGCAAACAGCTGAATGTGCCTTTAATCAGTGCATCGGCCATTGGTTTTCAAGGCCAATTGTTTATGGTGGAAGGCGACTCGGCCTGCTATGAATGCCTCTTTCCGAAAGAGCAGCAGGCCAATGAAAGCCTGCGCTGTGCAGATTCTGGGGTTTTGGCCACCACGCCAAATGTAATGGCCAGTTTGCAGGCGCATCATGCCTTGCTGTTTTTAGGTTTAAATGCCACGCCATTAAAGCAAAAACTGCTGCTTTGGGATGGGCTCAGCATGAAACAGCGTGTTTTAGGCTTTCTGCATGATGAAAATTGTCCAATTTGTCAGGCAAGATAGTCCTGCAAAAGATTGAAATTTTGCTACACTCACTACAATTTATTTTTCCTCAGACATTATGAAAAACAATATTTGGCTTGATGGATTCCGCTCGGTGGCCCGTATGGGTGAAACGGCGGTCGTGGCGGCAAAAGCCGGCATTAAATACGCAACAGAAAAACCAAGCAATGCAAAACTCATGCGCGAGACATTTGAGTCGCTGGGTTCAACCTATATTAAATTGGGGCAGTTTATTGCCAGCACGCCGTCATTATTTCCGCGTGAATACGTCGAAGAATTTCAGGGCTGCCTGGACCAAACGCCAAGTTTGCCTTTCAGCTATGTACAGCAAGTGCTGGCTTCAGAATTTGCAGGCCGCGATTTATCGCAAATTTTTGCCTCGATTGACGAAACACCTTTAGCATCTGCTTCCATTGCGCAAGTGCATGCCGCAAAACTGGTTACTGGTGAAAGTGTCGTGCTTAAAGTGCAAAAGCCGGGTGTAGAAACCATTCTCTACACAGACTTAAATGTGCTGCATTGGGCTGCAAAAATTTTAGAAAAAGCCGTACCCAAAGTTAAATTTGCGTCATTGGCCGATATTGTCGAAGAAATTAAAACCCGTATGGTGCGTGAAGTCGACTTCATTGAAGAAGCGCAAAATATTGATGATTTTGTCAATTATCTGAATATTACCAATAACAAAGCCGCGGCTGCGCCGAAAGTTTATCATCAGTTTTCTACCCGCCGCGTGTTAACCATGGAACGCTTTTATGGCGTGCCATTGACCGACTTTGAGGTTGTGAAAAAAGTATCAAAAGATCCATCACAAGTTTTAGTGACGGCCATGAATACATGGTTTGGCAGTTTGATGATGTGTGAAAGCTTCCATGCAGATTTGCATGCCGGCAATCTGATGCTGCTGGAAGATGGCCGTATTGGTTTTATTGACTTCGGCATTGTGGGTCAGTTGAAGCCCGAAGTCTGGACCGCCTGTATTGCCTTTATGGATGCGCTGCAAAAAACGGATTATGCCTTGATGGCGGAAAACATGCTGAAGATGGGCATGACCGATAAGAAAATTGATACTAAAGTGCTGGCGGATGATTTGGAGCGGTTGTTCAGCGGCGTATTGCTGGCAGATCCGCAAGAATTATTAAGCTCTAATCCTGCCGATTTAAATGACATTATGATGGATATGGTCGGGGTAGGCGAACGCCACGGCATCCGCTTCCCGCGTGACTTTGCCTTGCTGTTTAAGCAAATGCTGTATTTTGACCGTTTCATGCGTATTCTTGCGCCGTATACCGATATTTATGCAGATCAGCGTTTGCAAATGGTGCAAACAATCGATCCTAATGTGCTATTGAAGCATTAATTCAGCATAACAATCCTTCCCCGCTTGCCTTTCTTGCACTTTTTTAAAGCAATACTTTAAAACTTGCTCAGGGAGGCGTTTTGCCATTTTTAAATCGATAACGATGGCAAGTCCCTCTTTTAAAAGAGGGATTTAGGGAGGTTATTTATAAATCTTCTATTTCTGAGCAAGCACATGGACGCAATTATTATTGAAGGCTTAAAGGTTGATACAGTGGTCGGCTGTTTCAATTGGGAGCGTCAAATTATTCAGCCTTTAATGCTGGATATCACCATTGGCACCAGCCTGGAACAGGCGTCGAATTCGGACGAGCTGGAAGATACGCTGAACTATGCAGAAATTTGTGAAATTTCAGCCAAAGTGATTCAGGATGCGCAGCCTAAATTGATCGAACATGCGGCAAAGCTGGTGTTAAATGCACTTTTTACTACCTATCCTGTGGTGGAATCTATTATGATTACCATCCGTAAGCCTGCCATTATCCCGCAAGCAAATTCTGTAGGAATTCGTCTTGAACGTCACCGAAACGATTTTCGCCCTAGCGCTGGCGAGTAATTGCAATCCGAAACAGCATTTTCAACGTGCAATTGCGCAAATCTCTGAATTAGGTGATTTTAAATTTTCAAAAATTTATCTGATTCCATGCCGTGACGGTATTGGTGCCGAATACTGGAATGCCGCGTGTCTGGTACGCAGTCATTTAACGGCTTTTGAAGTTACGGCCTATTTGAAACAGATGGAAGCGGATTCTGGCCGAATTCGCCCATCGCATAATATTTCGCTGGATGTAGACCTGATTGCATGGGGTAGTGATTTAACGCACATGCAGTTTAATCCTAAAAAAATGCCCTTGGCCTTGGACGTAAAAATTCCAATGTATGACATTTGGGAAAATGAGCTGTTCCAACATCAGCATGATGCATTTCCTGTGGTGCAGGTAGACGGATTGTGAAAATTTAAAATAGGAGTGTTGGGCAATACTGTTGCCGGCACAGTCTTTTGAAACATCGCTTTGAAATATCACTTGAAACATTGAGACAGTTTAATTATCTTAAAAATAAAAATAAGACCAGATAAATCAAATGTATATTATTGAAAATAAAATGGAAATACAATGCAGCGCGCAAGCGCTGTTCAATTATGTGACACAGCCTTGGCTATGGCATGAATGGCATCCCAACTCTATTTCTGCAACAGAAAGTTCAAATGGGCTTAAAGTGGGTGATACTTTTCTGGAAATGATTCGGCTTAAGCCGCTTGACCCTTTGCCTGTTATTTTCAATCGGGAAACGTCCTATACGGTTTTAGTGAGTCAGCCTGATACGCAATGGATTGTCGAGGGGAAAACCAATAATGGTGCATTGCGGATACAATATGATTTTGAACAAATTTCAGAAAATCGTGTGTTATTTAAAAGAACCTTAAGTTTTAAGGTGGAAGGTCATTTGCGTGTTATGTCGTATTTTCTAGTCAAAAACATGAAGAAAACCTCAGTGATTGCCTTGGATAATCTCAAGAGAAAGCTTTCTGATGCTTGATCTGTGAGGGATTAATCAATGAATTTAAATTGACGGGATGATTGCTTTCACCGCATTCAAAAAATTAATAATTCATATGAATTGAATCAAGATTCTCATCGACGCTTTTGCTTTCCGCTCACAATTTTTTAGATCATCTTGATGTTTTTCGGCCTCTGCTGCGCTGTGGACAGTACGATGCCAAAAGAATCATTCATCACAGGGCGTTTGAGTTAGAAAATGCATCATTTTGTGCATTTCAGTTGATATGCCAGTCTGAATGCTATGATAAGCCTTCAGCCAAAAAGAAATAAAGATCGTATGAATTGGACGGATCTTATTCAGCATTATGGGTATTTCGCAGTATTTGCGGGCAGCTTGTTTGAAGGCGAAACCGTGCTGATGCTGGGCGCATATGCGGTTCATCAACATCTTTTAAATTTTTGGCTGCTGATTGCTGCTGCAATGCTCGGCGGTTTTACTGGGGATCAATTTTATTATCAAGTTGGCCGCCGTTATGGGCAGAAATTGATACAAAGCAAGCCTGAGCTTGCAAAAAAATTTGATAAAGCCAGTCAATTTATTGAACGCTTTCCAGTTTTAACGATTTTACTGATGCGTTTTGCTTGGGGTTTAAGAACGGTACTTCCAATTGCTGTTGGCATTAAAGCTTATCCAATTTGGAAATATATATTCATTAATATTTGGGCCTGTTTTATTTGGGCTTGGGCTGTCGTCACGGTGGGCCTGAAAGTTACGCATGGGCTGCATATCTTTTGGGCAAAAATGCTGTCTTATGACGATGATATTTACACAGTGATTGCTGTTGTTGCCTGTATTGCATTCGGCAGAATCATTTATATGGCGGTTAAAAAACTGCGCGCCTAAAAGGCTGCTCTGCAATGCTGTCATAACAGTATGAAGGCTGGCAGGCGGGCAGCCTAAATGTTTGCGCTATGAATATTATGCATAGCGGAGCATTATTAAATATCATTTTATTCATATATTTTTCTTTTGTAATCTTAGTAAGGATATTCAAAATTATTTACACAGCGCATCGCTCGGCTGTAACTCAGAGACGCTATCAATGAAAAATTTTAAAGAAAAAGTTGCTGCCATTACGGGTGCCGGTTCAGGTATTGGGCGTCAGCTAGCCTTGCAGCTGGCGCAGCAGGGCGCTCATTTGGCTTTGAGCGATATGAATGAGCAGGGCTTGCTGGAAACGCTGAACTTACTGAAAGATTATTCCATTAAAGTGACCTTAACGAAATTGGATGTCGCTGACCGCGAAGCTGTATATGCATGGGCGGAAAGCAGCTTTAATGAATTTGGTCAGTTGAACCTCATTTTCAATAATGCAGGCGTGGCTTTAGCCAGCACGGTTGAAGGCATGAACTATGATGAGCTGGAATGGATTTTCAATATCAATTTCTGGGGTGTGGTTTATGGGACCAAAGCCTTTTTGCCGTATTTAAAGCAAAGCGGTGAAGGCCATATTATCAATACATCGAGTTTATTCGGTCTGACTGCACAGCCGACGCAAAGCGCATATAACGCAACGAAATTTGCAGTGCGCGGATTTACCGAAGCTTTACGTCAAGAACTGGATATGGAAAATTGCGGTGTTAGCGCAACGTCAGTTCATCCAGGCGGGATCCGTACCAATATTGCCAATGCAGCGCGCATGAGTGACAGTATCCGGGCATTGGGCATGAATCCTGAAAAGGCCAGCCGTTCATTCAACAAAGTCTTAAAAACACCGCCGGAACTGGCGGCCAAAGTTATTCTAGATGCCGTAAAAGACAATAAGGCGCGTGTGCTGATAGGCAATGACGCAAAGCTTTTAGACTTGGTGCAGCGTGTTGCGCCATCGCATTATGCGCAGGCGCTGAATTTTTTTACCAAAAGAAAAGCCAAGAAGAAATAATACGCATCTTCTTCTTAAAAAAGCCCGCATTTAGCGGGCTTTTGAGCAATGGGCTGAGACTTAAATATAGTAGCTGGTTTTGGTCATGAGCTTTGAAATTGCGGTCATGGTAATGCGAACCGGAAGCGGCAAATCGACACCGCCGGCATCGAGCGCCGTATCGCGGTGATGCAGCTCATCTTCATTCATCTGCACTAAAATTTTACGTGAGCGTTCATCCTGTTCTGGAAGCTGGCTGATGTGATGCTGCAGATGCATGCTGACCTGGCGTTCAGTCTCTGCGACAAAGCCCAGGCTGTATTTATCGCCGGCAATGCCTGCAATGGCGCCCATGCCAAAAGACAGGCTGTACCAAACAGGATTCAACAGGCTTGGCACACTGTCCAGCTCTTTTAAGCGGTCTTCACACCATGCCAAATGGTCTTGCTCTTCAATGGCAGCCTGTTCCATCTCTTTACGCACATTCGGCAGTTTTGCGGTTAAGGCCTGGCCGTGATAAAGCGCCTGCGCGCAGACCTCACCGCTGTGATTCACCCGCATGAGGCCCGCAACATGGCGCGCTTCACTCACGGCCAATGGCGCTTCAGACTGATTGCCTGGATTTTCACGATGCGCTGATGTCGAGCCTGGCACTAAGCTGCGCAATGCTTGGTCAAAAGAATGAATAAGCTTGTCGAGGCCTGTATATTGACGCATGGATTAATCCTCCGGTAAGACTTGCGCAGTGTTCAGCATCGGCTTTAAGCGGCGCAGCAGCCAGAAGCTGAAGATTGCGCTGAGCACTGCAGTAATGCTGAACAGTATTTTAATATCAATCTTTAGGATGCTTAAGATGATAATTGAGAATATAGCAGAAGATACCATGAAAACGGCATTCAAAATATTGTTGGCGGCGACGATGCGCGCGCGGTGTGAGCGGGGTGAAAAGGCCTGCATCATGGCATACAGCGGAACAATATAAAAACCGCCGCTGATGCCAAGCAGGGTCACCGCAAACATCACATGGTAATAGCTCCAGCCGCCATGGAAGACTTCATAGAGTCCGAGCAGCTTGCCGCTTTGCTCCGGCACAAAAGCCAAACTGCCTGCCAAATAAAAAGCAAATAGCGTTAAGCCAATGGCGCCAATCGGCACCATTTTAATATTGACTTCCGTACCGCCTAATTTACGGCACAGCAAAGAACCCACGCCAATTCCGACAGAAAAGAAGGTCAGCAGCAGGCTTACGACATTTTCTGAAGCGTGTAAATTTTGCTGCGTGAGCTGCGGAATTTGAGTCAGGTAGGTTGCGCCGTAAAACCAGTACCAAGAGTTGCCCAATAGAATAGTAAAAATCAGCGGCAGGCTTTTGGCGTGTTTTAGTGTTTGGAAGCTGGTGCGGAAAAAGTTCCAGTCCACTGTTAAATCAGCTGCAGTGACTTGCTGCTTTAAAATAAACGTGCTGGATAAATAGCCTAAGGCTGCAATCGTCAGTACGGTCACGCTGATCCAAAGCAAATTGCCGTCAGAGCCTGAAATAACTGCGCCGCCTAGAATCATGCCAATCAGGATCGCCATAGATGTGCCGGATTGAAACAGCGCATTGCCAGACATCAGCTCGTTGGGCTTTAAGATTTCAGGCAAAATGGCATATTTGATCGGGCCAAAGAAGGTTGAATGTGTTCCCATAAGGAATAATGCCAGCAGCAGCAGCCATAAATTGCCCAGCAGAAAGCCCGCCGCGCCAATCAGCATGATGACAATTTCAGCAATTTTAAGCATTCGAACAAGCTGTGAGCGTTCGTACTTATCTGCCAGCTGCCCAGCGGTCGCAGAGAAAATAAAGTAAGGTAAAATGAACAGCAGCGCGGCAAAGTTATTTAATGTGCTGATACTTGCTGTTTGCTGCTGAATCCATCCGTAGGTGATGACCAGAAGTAAAGCCTGTTTATACACGTTGTCATTCAATGCCCCAAAAAATTGAGTGAGAAACATGGGCAGAAATCGGCGGGTACCTAGAAGATGTTCACTGTTCTTCATATGATGAATACTGCAATTAAGTTTTATTAAGAAATGTGAGTGTTTGGTAAAACATCGAAAAAAATCATGTAAGATACTTTTCAGCTTAGGGAATGGTAAAAACCAATAGATTTAAGTTCTTTAGCTCATAATTTGTTGATTAAATAGTCCATTACATAAAGAATTTCTTTAGAGTTTGCTATGCCTGCAAAAATTAATTTTAAAAAGACAATGCTTCACCTCAGTATGAGTCACCTCATACACAGGCATCATAGCAATAAATGCTTATGGATGAGCATCTTTTTAACGCTTCTGACGCAGCAAAGCATGGCTGAAACAAATGAAAAAGCGACACCGGTTGCAGATGCGACTCAAGCAGAGATGGTCGAGAAACTCAAGAGTGAAGCTGTAAAGCAGGGGCTAGATTCCCAGTCTAACTTAGACGCGATTCAAAATATAGAATCAGTCCAAAAGGCCGCCCCTGAGCCGGACAGCATGCAAATGCTGCAGCAGCAGGAACAGTCTGCAGCATCTATTGAAGCATTTAAGCCCATTGAGTTTGAAGATTTGCAGGATTTGCCAATTGAGCCTGTAGATCAAAGCATGGCCAATGAAATTCTACAGGTCGCGGAAAATGCGAAGCGTGAAGCGCAGAACTACAGGGCAACTCAAAATATTGAAAATACTGTTGCGGATATGACGCAGCAGGAACTCGCTCAGATTAATCAGGCGCCGGTCAATGTTGATCAGCTGATGAGCAGCATTCGCGCTGACAGTGAAATTGCAGTCTCTCAAAATGAGAATGCTACTACCTTAAGTACGGCTTTTCCAGAGGAACAGGCGATTGATGACAAGGATCTGAATTTCTTTAAGCGGATGCTCTATAAAATCCGTCCGCCGCGTGAGCTGAATACAGCAAAAGTGCCGCGCATCAGTGCAGATGTGATATTTACCGCAGTCAGCAACAGCAGTGAGGCCAGCAATAAAGCTTATGCGGCGGCCCTGGATAATTTAAAGGCCAATATCAAAGGCAAGCTTTCGAGTTATACCGTAGAGTCTTTCAGTGACTTTCCCTCGGCTCTGCCGCAGTTAAGAACTTTGTCGAATCAGGCGGCGCAAGCGGTTGGTTTTTATAATGCGAGCTTTAAGTTTGAAAAAGTCAGTGACAATAAGGTCAAAGTTTCTGTCACGCCAAATGAACCTGTACAGGTGAAAGAACATAATGTTGAATTCAGCGGTGCTGGCGCAAATCAGGCGCAGTTCCAAGTAATCAGTGTTTTGCCAGATCAGGATGTCGGTGATATTTTCAATCATGGCGCTTATGAAACGACGAAAACCCGTATTACGGATGCCGCTTCAAACAACGGTTATTTTGATTCTTATTGGCGCCTGCATGATGTCAAAGTCGCGCAGCCGCAAAATACTGCAGATATCAATTTGCGCTATGAAACAGGTGAGCGCTATAAACTTGGCGATGTGGAATTCCGCATGAGCAATCCTGCAGATGAATTCCCGCTGGACCCAGATATTCTTGAAAGCCTTGTGACTTGGGAAGACGGCGCAGATTTTACCTTTTGGCGTGTCAATGGTTTAGCCAATAACCTCACCAACTCCCGCTATTTTAACTATACGCTGGTCGATGCCGTGCGCCCAGACCCGATTGAAAAGCAGCTGGAGCTGCCGCCGGATATTCAGGCTTTGGTCGATCAAAACCAGCTGGAAGAAAGTTCCACCCGCGTTCAGGATAAGAAAGCCGTCGCATCCAGCAAGGAAGTTTCACAAAATGTGGTCAATGAAGAGCAGTTTGCCGGTGTGAAAGATCAGGAACAGAATGCCAATATCCGCAGCCTGCAAAAAAGTCAGAATGAAAAAGAGCAGGAACAGGATATCTTAAAAGCGCAGGCGCGTGAAACCAAGGTAGTTCCTGTGATTGTGACCTTGAATGCGGATAAGCTGAACAGCGCCGAAATTGGCGCCGGTTTCGGTACAGATACAGGCGCACGTTTACGCGGCCAGTACCGCCGGGCAATTGTGAATAAGCGCGGTCATACTTTTGACGCCAACCTGGAACTGTCGCAAATCCGCCAGTCTTTGGAAGGCCACTACAACATTCCATATAATCATCCATTGAATGATTATATTAGCTTGGTTGGCGGTTATGAGCGTGAAGAGCGCGATGATGTCGGGCAGAATGTCAATTTGATGATTGAATCTGCTGTTGCCGGAGTTGACCGTGTGATTAAAAATCCGCGCGGCAGCTGGCAGCATACGTTTGGCTTGCGCTACCGTTTAGACAGAATTACTCAGGATGGGATCATCGACCCTGCGGAAATTCCAGAAGCGTTTTTGGTCAATACCAACAATCAGCAGCAGTCTTTATTGTTCGGCTATGAAGCCTCCCGCACGATCAGCGATAAGCGCGTCAATCCGAGCAAAGGATTTAAGCAAACCTATAAAATTGAACTGGGTTCGGAAAGTTTATTGTCTGATGCCGATATGGCGATTTTAAATGCAGGCTGGCGCTTTATTTACTCGCTGGGTGAAAATGACAATCACCAGTTTGTTGGACGCAGCGATCTCGGTTATATTTTTACGAAAGATTTTAACAAGGTGCCGTATAACTTGCGTTTCTTTACGGGCGGCGATCAAAGTATTCGCGGATTTGACTACAAGAGCCTTGCTGCGGAAGAGAACGGTTTTAAAGTGGGCGGCCAGGCTTTAGCTATTGGCTCATTAGAATATAATTATCAATTTAAAGAAGGATGGCGCGCGGCTGTTTTCAGTGATTTCGGCAACGCATATGACAAGGATTTTAATACTGAAACGGCTTATGGCGCAGGTGTCGGCATCCGCTGGGCTTCACCGATTGGCCCAATCCGTATTGACGTGGCGACAGGGCTTTCAGATGATAACCACCCGATCCGCGTACATTTCTTTATTGGCTCACAACTATAATTTTAAGGTGATTTAACCGTTATGGCTGAACAGCAGCAAAATCCTGAACCAGAAAATGCGCCTGACGTATTGCCACAAAAACGCCGCATTTTGCGCAGTGTCTTATTGTCATTGCTGTTTATGGTCGTGTTGCTGATATCTGCGCTTGCGGTCATGTTTTCTACGGACAAAGGCAGTAAATTTCTGCTGGACCGGGTTTTGGAACGCCAAAAAATCATTCATTACGAGTATGAAGGCGGCAATTTATGGCGCGGGTTAATTCTGCGCAATGTTTTGGTCAGCTTAAAGCCGGTAGATGTCAAAATTGACCGTGCAGACGTGACTCTGGGCTGGCGCGCAATTCTGAATAAAGAAATTCATTTGAACAGTGCAGATGTCCGAAATCTGCAAATTATTACCAAAAGCCCGCCCAGTGATGAACCGTTTAAGTTTAATGAAATCCGCCTGCCGTTTGTGCTGCGTGTAGACAAAGCGGATGTCGATCACCTGCTGATTCAAACCCATGCAGCCAGTGTAAATTTTGATGATATTCAACTGAACGAAGGGCTGTGGTCAGGTACAGAACTAAAGTTTGAAAACTCGCGCATGAATATGGGTTACTTAAGCGTGCGCAATGCCACAGGCAAGATGAAATTTGAAGGAAAATATCCTTTAAATGCGACTGGCATCGTAAATTTGCCGTCTTTAAATGACAGCTTAAATATTAAAGATATTGCCGTGAATGCCCGCGGTACTTTAGATACTATTCAGGCAGGTATTGCGACCAATACGCCTGATTTACTGGCGGGCTGGGCCGTTGTTCATCCAATGCGCCCGCATGTGCCGATGCAGGGCGAGTTAAAATTTAAAAACTATCATTTGCCATTATTGACTGAGCAAAAGCTGTTTATCAAACACGGTGTGGGGAAATTTAATGGCGATATCCAGCGTTTAAACTTAAATGTCATTACAGACTTAACCGGTGCAAATATTCCACAAGGCCAGTACAGTGCTGTAATGCATACAGACCTTGTGCATCAGCTGAATATTGATCATGTGAATGGCCAGCTGATGAAAGGCGCCGTAAACTTATCGGGTGTGGTGAGCTGGAAAGATCATGTCACTTGGGACATGCAAGGCCGATTAGACAAACTGAACCCTAAAGATAAATTGATTCCGCAAGTGGTGCAGGATTTTCTGCCGCCAAGTCTAGATGCTAAAATTGCATCTAAAGGCGCTTTAGAAAAAGGGATGCATTTAACAGCGCTGGTAGATTTTGACCGTTATGAAACGTGGAATCTCAAACTCGATCAGGATCCGGAAAAGAATAAAAAAGCGCAGCCGATGCTGCTGGATGTGTCTTGGAAAAATATTGACCGCGCTGTACCGTATGTGGGCTGGCTCAGCAGTGAATCTGGCAATGCGAAACTCGCATTGGTTGCAGATCAGCAGAATATTCATGTAGCCACTAAAGTAGCGCGCCATGAAAAAGGCATGCTGCCGTCGGGAATGTATCAAGCGCAGCTGAATTTAAAAAATAATAATTTGAACGTGCCAAGCTTCAGCTACCTTGCAGATAAAGGCCAATTAACGGGCAGTGCAGCAGTTCAATTGCCGACTGACAAGCGTCAGCTGAAATGGAGTGCGCTGCTGAATGCCAAAGACTTTAACCCGCAGACCGTTGCGGCGGCTGCGCCAGTTAATCTGCTGAATGGCTCAATCCGGGCCAACGGCTATGCCAAGCCGAATCAGCAAATTATCCATTTAAGCGCAATTGATTTAACGGGACGCCTGGCGCAGCAAAACGAAATGATTCGCTTAACAGGCAGCAGCACTGCAGCATTGCTTTTCCATGATGTGAAAGCAGGCGGCGGGTTTAAAAGCTTCGCAGTCAATTACGACGGCAATTTATCCGCCAGTCAAATTGAAGCTAGCAAAGGCCTGTTAAAGCTGCGCGTTTCAGGTACGTCAGAACTGATTCATGTTGCTGAATTAAAGCATGATGGTGTTGCGGGCAAAATTTTTGCCAGCGGTCTGGTGAACTTGAAAAATGGTATTGGCTGGGATATTAACGCATCACTGGTGCATTTTAAACCGCATTACTTTGCATCGAATGTCCGCGGTGAACTGTCAGGCACCTTGAAAACGCAAGGGCTTTGGTCCGATGCTTTAAAACGCATTCAAATTCAGCGCCTAAACTTGGCAGGCATCATCAACAATAAGCCTGTGCGCGGTAAAGGCAATTTGGCTTTGGTCATCAATTCAAACCAAAAAGGCTTTATGCCGCAGCAGTTTGAAGCCAATGACTTATTTCTGGCCTATGCCAGCAACCAAATTCAAGCGACAGGCAATGCGCAGAGCTTACGTTTGAAGGTTAATGCGCCGGCACTGTACGAGCTTTACGGCGGCTTGCGCGGCCGTGCATATGGCTACTTGAATATGCAAGTCCAGCCCCGTCTGCAGGCTTCTGCTAACCTGGCTGTCGATAATTTTGGCTTTAATCATTTATTCAGCGTGAAAAAAATGCGCGTACAGGGTGAGCTGCCAACTTCGCAAACCACACCAGCCTTACTGGTTGCCCGTTTGGAAAGTTTGCGCAGCGGTACGCGTGAAATTCAACAGGGCGAAATTTCTTTGGCGGGTACACGCAGTGCGCATGTGCTGAAAGTCAGCGCTGAAAACAAATTATCTAAATTTAAAGTGCAGCTGGCAGGCGGCTTTAATGCGCAAAATAACTGGCTGGGGCAAATCCAAAAGGGTGATTTTGACTCCTTGCGTACCCGTTTAGTACAGCGCCAAAATGCATCCATCATTTATACCTCTGCTCAATCGGATTTATTTATCGGTGCGCATTGCTGGATGAGCCAGCAAAGTGAGCTGTGCTTTGATCAGCCTATTCGGGTCAATCCAAACCGCGGAAATGTTTCTTTTATTACCCGCAATTTAGATTTAAGCGACTTCGCGGCCTTTATGCCAGAAGGCCTAGCCATTACAGGCAAGGTTAATGGGTATGCTAAAGCGTCTTGGGCAAAAGGCGCGCGTCCGAAGATTGATGCGCGTTTCTTGACGCGTGACGGCGTGGTTGGGCTGGCTGCGGAAGATCCTCAGTATTTAGGTTCGACCATGAAATACGATGAAGTCAGCCTGATTGCCAAGAGTGTCGCGGACGGTTTGCAAATTCGGCTGGATACCAAAGCGCCTGATATTGGTACGGGTTATGCCAATGTCATCATCGATCCATATAAAGACAGCAAGCCAATGCGCGGTGAAGTAGCCTTTAACCAAGTGCAGCTGAAAATCTTGAAGCCATTTATTCAAGATGTCCGTTCAATGGGAGGGACATTATCTTATGCAGGCAAAATCAGCGGAACATTAGGCAATCCTTTAATGGAGGGCGAGGTTCGGGTGAAAGACGGCTCCATCAGTATGATTTCACTGCCCGTGAATCTGACCAATATTCAGCTGTATTCAGCCGTGCGTCAAAATTATGCCACCATTAACGGCGCATTCAACAGCGGTCAAGGCGTGGGCAAATTAACCGGCAATATTGACTGGAAAGATGAGCCTCGCGTGCAGCTGCAGCTGAAAGGTCAAAATATGCTGATCCGCCAGGCGCCGCTGATTACAGCATTGGTAACGCCAGATCTGAGCTTGGATGTTTTACCATTTAAGAAAAAACTGTCATTGTCCGGTTCTGTCGATGTGCCTCGGGCATTGATTTCAATACCGGAAGCATCTGAGCCTGTGGTTAACGTTTCTTCTGATGTGCGCATTGTGCATGAAGGCGATAATCAGCTGGAAATTTTAAAATCTGCGCGCCCGTGGGATATTCGTGCGGATGTTGCGGTCAGTTTGGGCAAGCAGGTTATTTTTCAAGGCTTTGACAGCCGTATTCCTTTAATTGGCCGTTTAAATCTGTCTCAGCGCGGTCTGGAAACCGCCATGCGCGCCAATGGTGCTATTGGTGTGCCGCAGCGCGTAAAAATTGAAGCGTATGGTCAAAGTTTAGATTTAAACAGGGCGATTGCGCGTTTTAATGGGCCGCTTGCAAATCCAACACTGGATATCGATGCCAATAAAGCTGTTCAGGGCAGTACGGTCGGTTTCCGTGTTACCGGTACAGTATCCAGTCCGAATATTCAGGTCTATAACGATGCCGGCCTATCTGAACAGGAAGCGCTGAATGCATTAATTACCGGCCGCATCAATGAGGGCACGAGCGGCTTAAGTCAAACAGAAGGCTTTAAATCTGATGTCAACAATACCATTGCAGCAGCGGGTATCAGCATGGGCTTGGGCGGCACGCGCGCTCTCACCAATCAAATTGGCCGTACATTCGGCTTAAGCGGCTTGGCGCTGGACGCTCAAGGCACAGGAGATGACACGCAAGTATCTGTGACAGGCTATATTACTCCAGACTTGTTTATCCGTTACGGTGTTGGAGTCTTTACGCCAGTCAATAAACTGACCTTGCGTTACCAAATGAACCAGCGTCTGTATCTGGAAGCGAGCCAGTCTTTAGAACGCGCAATCGATTTGTTCTATAATTGGCGCTTCTAAAATCTTGAATTTATTTACAGATATGAATATAAATAGGGCTTCGAAAGAAGCCCTATTTATATTTGAAACAATAAGAAATGCATAAAATGAAAAATAATTTAATCCTTAGTTTGTCTATTTTGTCTTGCAATGCTTTTGCCTATGATTATCCCAATGAACATGGGAAGTGCTGGATTCTTGATGGACGGAGTATAATTCAAAAGTGTTTAATCGCATCCGGCGGTGGTGCGGGCGGGACTTTTACTCAATTTGTGGTAAATAAAAAAGATTATTACATTGAAGAATCTAATTTCTGCGATGAAGAGGTGAACTGTCATATCTTAGTTGGGAATAGCTATGAAAATTCAAAAGAAGCGAGAAGCTATTATCGCAGTATTAAAAACAACAAAATTATTCCCAAATGGGAACATGGTGCATGGAATTGCTATCAGCAAATTCGTGGGAAAATGCATATTTGCTATTCAACACCGATTTCTCCGCCTAAAAATCAAAGTTAACTGTTGAAAACCAAGCTAACTTTCACGAAAAAAATTTAGGAGGAGATTAATCTCTTAAAATAAATAGAGACGAAGAGATGGTTTTTGCTATCAAACACCATCTTTTTAAATTACTCTTTAAACGTCTCATTCAACGCAGCCTGTACAGCATCTACCCGTGATTTACACGCTTTGTAAGCTTGCATAGATTCTTCAACAATTTTCATTAAATTATCGATATCTGGTTCTTGCTGATTTTCAAGCAGTTCGGCATTTTTTTTCAAAATGTCATAGCCTTCTTTAAAGCTTAGGGAATCTTTAGTCTTGCTCATGAGCTGCTGCCTGTATGTGGCTGAATAGAAAGGATCTCAGCATGAATAATGCCATCTTTCATTTCAATTTGAATTTGTGGAGTGTCTTGGCTGAGCTGCTGCAAGCTGCTGACCGCACGGCCATGCTGGCGGACAACAGCATAGCCTTTGGCTAAAACATGCAGCGGATTCTGCAGCAGGGTTTCTCGCATGAGCGCTTCGACTTGGTGCTGTGCAAATTTAATCATTTGCGCCGCATAATTCTGGGTTTGGTCTTTTACTTGTTGCAGCTGTTTATAGGCATCAGAAATCTGGCTTTTAGATAGAGTCTCAATGGTTTTCATCAGCTGATCATTTTGGCTTTGATATGCCGTTATTTGATGTTGCGACAGCAGCTGGATGTTTTGGCGGAAATCTAAAATCTCCTGAACGCGTGAAGCGATGTGATTGCGGATGCCTGCAATGACCTTACTGGGGGTGTCAAAAGAACGGTGCGCGATTTCATCCAAAATCGTCCGGTCTTTTTCATGGCCAATGCCAACCCAGACGGGGACTGTCCGTTTGCACAGCAGAGCGGCCAAATCAAAATCATTCAAATAGGCTAAATCATTGACGGCGCCGCCGCCGCGGATGATGACAATCAAATCGGGCGGGGATGTAAAATCTGAGGCCCATTGCCGCAGGCCTTGCCCTAAAGCCGATATAATGCTTTGCGCTGCAGTATTGCCTTGAAATGTAGCGCTGTGATAGACGAACTCGCATACACCCGCCTGCTGCAGGGCATCGGCATCTTTTTTAAAATCACCTAGACCGGCAGCCTGTTCGGGCGCAATGACCAAAACATGCTGGATATCAAATGGCGCTGGCAGCAGCTGATTTTTGTACAGCAAACCTTCATTGTTCAGCTGCTGCACAATTTGCTGATAACGTTTTGCGATATCGCCCAGCGTATAGCTGGAATCTATTTCTTCGATATTGACTGAAAACCCGTATTGCGGATCAAAACGCGCCCTGACTTTAATCAGCACATTCAAATCGCGGCTGAGTTCAACGCCGCTTTCACGCTCAAATTTTCCTACAATTTTAGCCGCAGAAAATTTCCAGATGGTCGCTTTGCAACTGGCAATGACTTTGTCACTGCGGGCCTCTTTTTCTGCCAGCTCAATATAGTAATGACCGCCTTTAATGTTTAAATTGCGGATTTCAGCTTTGACCCATACCGCATCATCAAAAGCCAGTTTAATGACTTCTTGAACAGCGGACAGATATTCACTCAGCGAAAGCTGTAAACCAGGCATGGGGATATAAGGTAAAAATCATGAAAATAATAATGAAATTATAGGCTGTTTAGGCGGGATGAAAATGGAAATTTTGTAGAGGGAATGCAAAGCATGAAGCACTTTATGCAACTCGCTGATCCAGTGCGCATTTGAAAGCAAGAACATCTTTAACACATGCATATATGATTTGATCGCTGGCGGTTTCTGGACCGTGGGGATGGCGGCTGACAGCAGTTTTGACTGTATTACGTGCATTTATGCTCGAAAGATGCTGGGTTTTGTTTGATCAAGTTGATAGTTAATGCAAATTCCGGCAGCTAAGTTTTGTACAAATGGGTACTGGCAGATGTGTTTGTCTGAAATGTGCAAATTAAATTTTAAGCAATATGAGAGAGCACCAGTGCGGATTATGTTTTTGCAGTTCACATTAAAGAGGAAAATGTTTTATTTTTAAACTGTTTGCTGGTTTTTAATGTTTTCATTGTGTATTTTATATTGATAATTCTCATAAGTTGAATATGAAAAGGGTAAGCATGCTGAATTGTGAGCGGATACTTTAAAAAGATTATATTTGCCAATGCTGATTAAATGCTTAAGTGGTACTTTTCCTGCGATAATTAACTTTAATAAAATATTATCAATACATCATCTAATGTTTTAGGGGGATATTATATGGCTAAAGTTTCATTAGACTCATTATTAGAAATTGACGGTTTTATTGCGAGTGCGCTTGTAGACAGCGAAAGCGGTTTGGCTTTGGCAGCGCAAGGCAATAGTACAATTGATCTAGAATTGGCAGCCGCAGGAAACACAGAAGTAATCCGTGCTAAGCGGAAAGTTGCAAGAGCTTTGAATCTAAATGATTCGATTGAAGATATTCTAATTACACTGGGCAAGCAATATCATTTGATTCGTCCATTAGATTCAAACGATGCTTTATTTTTATACTTAGTATTGGATAGAAGCAAAGCAAATTTAGCGATGGCTCGTCATGAGTTGAAGCATTTTGAAAAAGAACTCGATTTCTCTTAATTAAAAATTAAGGTTATTACTAAAAGTAATAACCTTAATTGTTTTATCTCAGTATAACCATCAAAAAACTATGAATAACTCTATTTATATTTCAATATTTGGTTTAAGTCTTTCCACTATTAATGAAATAAAAAATATCATATTTACGAAATTTTGTGATCAATATCAAATTAATTGGACTCATATAACAGATATTAGGGTGCAGATATTATTAATTAATGATGATTTTATTGATATTGATCATGTTGTGAAAATGAGTAAAACCGATGTGCAGATTTTAAAATTAAAGAAAAATGAAAGTTTATCCGGGGAATTAATTAACAATACGCTGTATTTGCCATTACAGTTTTCGAACTCATTGGACAGCTGGATGGCGCATGCTTTGGAAAGGAGTACCTTGCCGGCAAATTTCCAGGCAATGCATCAGCCCTTTTTACTGGAAACAGAAAGTGTTTCTAAAAAAATAGCGCACCAAGAAATTTCATTAGCATTTCGTAATGTGCATGAAAAATATGCAGGTATTAGCCACTTTGTAATTGAAAATAATCAAAACATCATGGCTTGTTTTGATTTAAAAAATAAAGAGTTTTATCGCAATCCAGAGCTGGGCCTAATTGCAGAGGGCAGTTTTTCGATTGTTCCTGCAGACATTAACAGCATTGTTAATTTTAAGAAATATTTTCAGTGTAAAGAGCTGAGCAGCGGAATTTGGCAATTTGTTTGGGATCACACGCCTAATGAGGTGCCCGAATATACACATGCGTACAGGCTGCTTCATTGGCCGCAGCCGGCATCCCTGACTTGCAGAAGCGAATTATTCAAAATTTCGGCTTTTTTGAGTAAAGGCTGCACGGCTCAATTTATTCATCAAAAAACCAATATCCGTGCGGATACGATTCATCTCTATTTATTTGCCTGTGAGGTCGCTCAAATTGTTGCTGAAATTCCAGTAACAGACGCATTGGATGTTAGAGCGCTTTCTGCTGAAGTGAATGAAGTCAGCAGCGTGCGGGGGTTTTTCAACAGCTTGCGCAAAAAGCTGGGTTTATAATGGAATATTATGATTTTACATCAATATAAAGTTGTCTTTGCCGGAACTATGGGTGCCGGAAAAAGCGAGGCGATTAAATCTTTATCGAGTATTGACGTCGTGTCTACTGAGGCAGTCAACACCGATACACAGTCTCACAGCAAAATGTTCACCACAGTGGGCATAGATTATGGGGAATTAATTTTAGAGGATGGAACAAAAGTTGGCTTGTACGGTACACCGGGCCAAGGGCGGTTTGATTTTATTTGGAATATGATTTGCAAGGGCGCTTTAGGCACCATTATTTTAATTGATAACAGTGTTGATCATCCGATTGAGCAGCTGAATTTTTATTTAGATTATTTCAAGACGGTTAGTGACAATATCATTATTGGAATCACGCATTTGGATGTAAAGTCGGCAAATCATGCTGCGATTTACCGTGATTGGGAAAAAAGCCAGACGGATGCACGCTATCCGCTTTTCTTTGTAGACGCTCGGGAAAGAAATGATGTGCTTTTATTGCTTGAAGCATTAATTGCCAATGCCGAAGCTCAATTCTCAATTTAAGGTTAAAACTCATGCTAACTCATAATTTAAAAAGAAAAGCGCCAGAAGAACTTGTCAATTTCATACAGGTTCATATTCGTGCATTGCTTACCGAGATTTCTGAAATTGAATTTGTGATGGTGTGTTCCACAGATGGTTTTGAATTGACCTCAGTGGCTAAAAAGAATATTACAAATGCCGGAAAACTCGCAGCAGTCAGCAGTTCTATTTTGGCGATGGTGCAAGCCTTTATGGGGGAAATCAATCTGGATGGCTGTCAAAGCCTGACCCTGGATGCTGCTAATGGTAAGGTGCTGCTGACGGCGATACCCAATGAAAAATATCCTATGCTTTTGGTGGTTTTAACGTCAAAAAATGTACTCTTGGGCCAACTGCTGTACTCAATTAAAAAAATTACGGAAGATATTGCGCATCAGTCTGAAACGCCTAGCCATGGTTAAATACTATGGGCGGCAAGGGTAAGGCTATGCGTCATGGGCGGAATTAAATGACAAATGCGCAGTGATCTTTTATAGTGCAGCCATGTAGGAGATTTTCATGAAAAAGTTACTCGCTTTATCTGTTCTGATTGCACTGGCTGGCTGTGCAGAGAAAAAGCCGCTGACGCCTGAAGAACAATGGCAGGGCTATTGCCGCAGTGTAGGCAATGCGGCGCGCACGATTATGCTGGACCGTCAAAACGCGATTCCTAAAGCGCAAGCAGTGGAACATGCCAGCAAAATTGAAGATGAAACCACCAAAAAATTCATCATTAGCATTATTGAAGAAGTTTATGCTTTGCCTGAAGCGTCAATTAAAGGCGATGTGGAAGCGTCCCGTGAAAAAATCCGCAGCGAATTTACGGAAAAATGCATAGCGACACCGCATGATCAAATGCCGGATTACAAACCGTTCTAAGGAACGGTTTTTTATTGCCAAATTAAAAGAAATAGCCTAAGCGGTATTCAAATACACCTTGTGACAAATCTATTAATCTAAAATATAGAAAAGCTTATCTTTTTATTGAATAATGAGTGCAGAACAATAGAAGAAAAGAGGAGCAGCAAATGGATGTTGTCGGCTATATGCATCATGCAGATTTACTCTTGGAAGATGATCAGGGCCTGATCATTATCGGTGGCGGAAATTACGTTTTGAGCATCGGGGATCGCGTATATTTAAAACGTCAGGTCGATGGTATGCCGAATCGGTATATTATCGAAATTTCATTTGCCAGCAACCAGTACCAAGGCTTATTTGAAGACCAGTGCCAGATGAAGTTCAGCGGCAATCGCGCAGAATTAAATCAATATTTAACAGCAACGACTGTCCACTAAGGTGGAATATATTTTTTGATACAAAGAAGGCAGCATGAAGTTGCCTTTTTTATGGTGAGAATTCAGTTAAAAGTTAAAATCTTTCCAAAAATAAGTACTGTAAGCTCAGGATTTGATTATCGATTAATCAAAAAACCATCATTTAGTTGCTAAATAATGGACATCATGAAGAAACACTTTACTTGCATTAACTTTTAACTGGAATTTTAGTAAAATTAAGCAGTCCATATTATTTGCGAAGCCTGAGAATGGCTGGAATTCGCAGGTAATTTTTTAAAAAAGAGGAATAAACCGTGCTAGAAGCTTACCGCCAACACGTTGCAGAACGTGCCGCACTCGGAGTCCCGCCGAAGCCACTTGATGATGTTCAAACAGCAGCATTAGTTGAGTTATTAAAAAATCCACCAGCTGGCGAAGAAGCATTCTTAGTTGATTTGCTTGAAAACCGCGTTCCAGCGGGCGTTGACCAAGCTGCTTATGTTAAAGCTGCATTCTTAGCTGCTTTGGCTAAAGGCGAGGCGGCTTCACCATTAGTTTCTAAAGAACGTGCGGTTTACTTACTGGGCACTATGCTTGGTGGTTATAACGTTGCTCCTTTAGTTGCTCTTCTTGATGATGCAGAGCTTGCTGAATTAGCTGCTGAAGCGCTGAAAAAAACGCTTCTAGTATTTGATGCGTTCCATGATGTTGCTGATAAAGCAAAAGCGGGCAACGCAAATGCGCAAGCAGTTATGCAATCTTGGGCTGATGCTGAATGGTTCACTAGCCGTAAAGACGTTCCGGAAGAAATCAAACTTACTGTTTTCAAAGTAACTGGCGAAACCAACACAGATGACTTGTCACCTGCACAAGACGCATGGAGCCGTCCAGACATTCCATTGCACGCAAATGCAATGCTGAAAAACGTACGTGACGGTATCAACCCAGAAGTTCCTGGTGAAGTTGGTCCACTTAGCCAAATTAAAGAACTTGTTGCGAAAGGCAACCAAGTTGCTTACGTTGGCGACGTTGTTGGTACGGGTTCATCTCGTAAATCTGCAACAAACTCTGTTCTTTGGTTCTTCGGTGACGACATTCCGCACATCCCGAACAAAAAAGACGGCGGTTATTGCCTAGGTTCTAAAATCGCTCCGATTTTCTTCAACACAATGGAAGATGCTGGCGCGCTGCCAATTGAAATCGATGTTCAAAACATGAACATGGGTGACGAAATCGTTCTTAACATTGATCACGCTGCTGCAAAAGTAACTGCATCTAAAGACGGTGCTGTGATTGCTGAAGCTGAACTGAAAACACCAGTTCTTCTTGACGAAGTTCGCGCTGGCGGCCGTATCAACTTGATCGTTGGCCGTGGTTTGACGACTAAAGCGCGTGAAGCTTTAGGTCTTGCTCCATCGACTTTATTCCGTACTCCAGTTCAGCCTGCTGCTACTGGCAAAGGTTTCACTCAAGCACAGAAAATGGTTGGCCGCGCTTGTGGTCTTCCTGAAGGTCAAGGTGTACTTCCAGGTACTTACTGCGAACCTAAGATGACAACTGTTGGTTCTCAAGATACAACAGGTCCAATGACTCGTGACGAATTGAAAGACTTGGCTTGCCTAGGCTTCTCTGCTGACCTTGTTATGCAATCTTTCTGTCATACAGCTGCGTATCCAAAACCAGTTGACGTTCAAATGCAGCACACGCTTCCTGATTTCATCATGAACCGTGGCGGTGTATCTTTACGTCCAGGTGACGGTATTATTCACTCTTGGTTAAACCGTATGCTTCTTCCAGATACAGTTGGTACTGGCGGTGACTCGCATACTCGTTTCCCAATTGGTATTTCATTCCCAGCGGGTTCTGGCCTTGTAGCGTTCGCTGCAGCGACTGGTGTTATGCCCCTTGATATGCCTGAATCTGTACTTGTTAAGTTCAAAGGTAAAATGCAGCCTGGTATCACACTACGTGACCTAGTACATGCAATTCCTTACGTTGCGATTCAGCAAGGTGACTTAACTGTAGAGAAGAAAGGTAAGAAAAACATCTTCTCTGGCCGTATCCTTGAGATCGACTTAACAGAAATGGAAACTGACCTCACTGTTGAGCAAGCATTCGAACTTTCTGATGCATCTGCTGAACGTTCTGCTGCGGGCTGTTCTATCACGCTTTCTGAAGAGAAAGTTGCTGAATACCTGAAATCAAACATTACAATGTTGAAGTGGATGATTTCTGAAGGTTATGGCGATGCGCGTACTATGGCTCGCCGTGTAGAGAACATGGAAAAATGGTTAGCGAACCCATCACTTCTTAAAGCTGATGCAGACGCTGAATACACGAAAGTGTATGAAATTGACCTTGCGACAATTACTGAACCAGTTCTTTGCTGCCCGAATGACCCAGATGATGCGAAATTGCTTTCTGACGTTCAAGGCGTGAAAATTGACGAAGTATTCGTTGGTTCATGTATGACAAACATCGGTCACTTCCGTGCAACTGGTAAGTTGTTAGAGAAAGTTCCTGGTGGCGTACTTTCAACTCGTTTGTGGATTGCTCCACCTACGCGTATGGACGAACGTCAATTGATGGAAGAAGGTTTCTACAATACTTATGGCAAAGCTGGCGCGCGTACTGAAATGCCAGGCTGTTCATTATGTATGGGTAACCAAGCACGTGTAGCGCCGAACACTACTTGTGTATCGACTTCTACTCGTAACTTCCCGAACCGTTTAGGTCAAGGCGCTAACGTTTACTTAGCGTCTGCTGAACTTGCATCTGTTGCTGCTGTATTGGGTAAATTACCTTCTCCAGAAGAATATCAACAATATGCAGCTCAAATTGACAGCATGTCTGCTGACATCTACCAATACTTAAGCTTCGATAAAATGGGCGACTATACTGACGCTGCTAAAGATGTTGATACTAAGAAAATTGCTGCTGCTCAGTTAACCTAAGTTATTGAAAAATAATTTTAGTTGAGTTAGAAATAAGGGCTGATTAATCAGCCCTTATTTTATAAAAATATTTAAGCATTCTGGTGCTCAAGAGCATCAAGAAAGGAATTGATATTTTCAAATCTACCAATATTATGTATAGCGGTATCAATTACATTATGTGTAATCTTAATAAAAATATTTAATGTTTCTAACTCATTCATTGATAATGGTTCAATAGAGTTCCTACTTCGAATTCTATATACTTCTTTAATAATATAAATTAAATCAAAATTTTGATTGTTAATTATTTTATTAATTCTTTCGCTTATAGAAGATGTAATGTGTTCAAATTTATGTCTTAATAAAATTGTTTCAAGAGCTAAAATACAATAAGATAATTTTTCGATAAAGTTAACTGAAGTACTACCTCTGCTAAAGTGTAGTATTGCTGTACGGGCATTAATATCAAAATTATTTAGATTTTCAGGAAAAACTAATTTAGATATAATCTTAATTCTTGGCTCTAATTCGTTTATTTGCGATTTTGAAATTTGCAAAATAGGCATGTGATTATTTATTAACTTTGTTTGATATGTGAAACTGTCTGAATTTGCTACAATTAAATTTGAAATTGGTGAATATTCGAAACCTAGTAAATCTACAGAGGAATGGGTTGTAAAATCAGTGGAATTTGGAGATAAAAATCTAAATAGACTTATAATTACATTAGCAATAGATTGCCCTTTTTCTTGAACCTTTTTTAATTCTCCTTTTTCTCTAATATATATTGCTGCGAGTCCTTGCATTTTTTTTCTGATATCTTGAAAGAAAATATGTTTCTTTTCAATTTGTGAAGGTTCATCCATAAGTATATTATCCTCAAAATTATTGAATATTTCTTTTTTTAAGGGGATTATTTTAAAATCAGAAAAAATAATAGAATCTTCAATTTCTAAATTCGCTATAGGAGCATAGAAATCATATTCTTTTACATTATCCTCAATAGCTTTAGTAAGAAATGCGTATAAATCAGCATTATTATTTTGTAAATATTCCTTTAACCATCTAAGTATGTATTCTCGCAAGAACTCGTCACTAACATACTCTTTAATAAATTTTGAATTTTCTAAATTATTAATAAAATCATAAATTTTTTCTAAATACTTTCCTGATATATATAAACTTTTACCTTCTTTAGATCCTAAAGAATACTTATAAATTTCATTAGTATTTATCCACATAGTGGGTTCTTCTAATAAATCATTCTGGTGAATCTCAAATGCAAGACGTTCACTTTTGAAAGAATTTTGAGGTATAACATCATGATTTAGTGTTTCAATATTATTTATGAGTAAAGATACTAATGTTTCTAATTCTTGTTTTTTATTCTCGCTAATTAAAAGAAAATCTTTGGAGTTATTCTCCATTATCGTGCTAATTTTGTTATTGGGGTGTGATGGCGGTGTGTTTTTTAAAATCGAAATATTTTGTAAATACTCCAATTTTTCTAGATCGTGATAATGATGATTTTCAAGAGCTGCATCCAACCATTGATGAAACTCTAAAATTTTACTTTGATATTCGGTTACCATGGCATTAATATCAATGAATTCGCCTAATGATTGAAGATATTCTTTAGCTGGATTTGTCCATCTTGACCATTCAAGTAATTTATCTGTTTTTATTCTAATGCCTGTAGTTGTAATTCCTGTTCCACTTCCATCCATAAGGCTTTTAAACTCCATAAACATTTGAGTAGGGGGAAGCCCGTTGTGTACCATATAGTTGCGAAGATCTTGGATAAATTTAATCAATGTATCCTGACCAAGTTCATTCTTTATCTTATTTTCATAATCTTTTAGAATATTTGTTTCTGAGTAATATTCACGCATAAAGTTACGTGTGTGTTCCACGAGTGTCATAGCTGATGCTACGAAATTATGAATTTTTCTATTAATTTCTCTATGCAGTTGATCGCTCCCTTGACGATTATCCTGCATTAGAATATTTATTCCTTCATTAGGATCATTTATATGAGAAATAAGTTCAAGTAACTCAATTGTATTAATATTAAAAATATTTACAGAGAAAGTCCTTGAGTGCATGCGATTTATATATTGCATTCCTCTAGAGTCTAGGATTTCTTGATGAATATTCTTTTCTAAATTAGTCATACACCAGTCTTTTTTGAGGATTTATTTATGATCTTATTTTAATTTTTTTGAAATATATTTCAATATCTTATGAATGCTTAATTAGCTTGTATTTAATTTGATTAATTGTTCTATAATTGCGGAATTTAAGAGTTTAAAAGTTGATGTAACAATGGCAAAACAATCCCGCTTCCTCTGTATAGGTGGTTTCCTCAATGGAACACAAGTCAAAGACCAAGGTGATAGTTTTGTCTGTGTCGAAAAAGGTAAAAACGCGACCTATACAAAAAAGGAAATTTTCCATCCAGATGCGTGGGATCATGACTACTACGTCTGTGAAACCACAACGGATAAGCAAGCAAAAAATTGGGTGTATGACATCGAATAGAGTTGATTGTTTATTAATTTTATTTTAATGAATCGGACCAGATTTACTTGGCCTGATTTTTTTACATTTAAGATATGTATTTTAGAGAAAATAGTATTTGTATAAATATAGTTTAGAAACTATACATTGATAAATTAGAGCCTATTCATTGCTGACTATTCTGTTTAAAATTAAATAAATAAGCATCTTTGGATATGACATGAACTATCAATTCGATGCATTCATGACCATAGTTGCTGCAGTTGCAGTGCTATTGGTTGGTTACGTATTTGTTAATAAAGTCAGCATTTTAAAAAAATACAACATTCCAGAACCTGTAGCAGGCGGCCTCGTTGCGGCTGCCATCACATATATATTGTTTGAAAGCTCAAATATTACGGTCAATTTTGACACCAATATTCAGCAAATTTTTATGCTGATGTTCTTTACTTCTGTCGGTTTAAGCGCGAGCTTGGTTAAGCTTAAAGAAGGCGGTAAATCCCTGCTGGTCTTCTTGGTTTGCGTGGTCATTTTTGTACTGCTGCAAAATGCTGTAGGCGTTAGCTTGGCCAAAACCTTAGGTCTGGATCCGCTGATTGGTCTAATCACGGGTTCGGTGACCTTAACTGGCGGGCATGGTACAGCGGGGGCATGGGGAACCATTTTTGAGCAGGAACATGGTGTACAAGGTGCTATTGCCTTGGGTATGGCCAGTGCGACATTTGGATTGGTGATTGGCGGTATGATGGGCGGGCCGGTCGCTAAATTCCTGATTCGCCGCTATCAGCTGGCAGAAGAAATATCTCCTGAAACGGACCGTAGTGAAGCGCCGCCAGCATCGCAAACGGCACCATTTGAGTACCCAGAAAAAACCCGTCTTATTACTGCAGATGATGCCGTAAAAACCATGGGTATGTTTGCAATTTGCATTAGTTTTGCTTATTTCATGACTGCACTTGCGAAAGGGCAATGGTTCGAGCTTCCAACTTTTGTTTGGGCGCTCATGTGCGGCGTGGTTTTACGTAATCTTTTAGAACACGGCTTGAAGGTGCAAGTGTTTGAGCGCTGCATAGATGTATTTGGCAATGCGTCTTTAGCGCTGTTTTTAGCGATGGCTTTAATGTCATTGCAGTTGTGGCTGCTGGCAGATTTGGCTGGGCCGCTGGTGATCATCTTGATTGTTCAGACACTTTTCTTGGCGCTGTATTTATATTTTGTGACCTTCCGCGTTATGGGCAAAAACTATGATGCTGCAGTATTGTGCGCAGGCCAATGTGGTGTAAATTTGGGTGCAACGCCCACAGCCATTGCAAATATTCAAGCAGTGACGAACACTTATGGGGCATCGCATAAAGCTTTTTTAATTATTCCACTGACTGGCGCATTCTTTGTGGATATTGTGAATGCCTTTGTGATCCAATTTTCAATTGGCATCTTGAGTTAATTTGGCTGTTTAGCATTTTCCAAAAAAAAGCACCATAAGGTGCTTTTTTTTACGGTTTTCATAAAACCGTTGGAAATGAAATCTATAGGCATTAAAAAGCCCCATGGTTAGGGGCTATTCGTATGCACATCTAAGGCACATACTGTAAGAGGCTCATCTCATACTGAGTGCATTAAAGCACATTTACACAAATTTTTCAGCACAAGATTTTTAAAATCACTCAATCATCATCAAATCTGCATTGTTCGCCAGCTTAAGCGGCCTCAAGGCGAAAATAGAACGGGTATGACGGACTCCCTTCATCTTATACAAATTTTTCCGTAAAAAGCGTTCATAATGTTCCGAATTTTTCACGGCAACTTTAACTAAATAATCATAATCGCCAGTTACGAGATGTGCTTCAATGACCTCAGGCATATTCGCCAGAGCTTCGCTGAATTGATTCAAAATTTCATCATCATGCCGTTCAAGCGTAATTTCGATAAAGAACAGTTCATTGATGCCAATCGCTTTGGCGTTAATATTGGCCGTATAGCCTTCAATAATATTAAGAGATTCAAGGCGTTTCAGGCGCGTCCAGCAGGGAGAGGAGGAGAGGCCGACTTTTTCAGCTAATTGGGTGACAGTCAAACGGCCATCTAGACGCAGCTCAGAAAGAATACGGCGGTCAATCTTATCTAAGCTGTAATTATTTTCGCTCATGAAACAGTCTGCAAAAGAATTTTCTGAATTATTGTTATTTATAGCATGATTATTCTGCAAATGAGCTGATTATTCAGAAAAACAGTAAATACATTCAGACAATTGCCGTTAATATAAGCACATGCACCCTTGGCTCGTTGGGTTGCTTGCCAAGGTTAAATGCACACAGCAGCTGAACAGGGGTACTGTAAAGCTGCTGTGTGCATTTTTATTTCACCTTTATGATCGCAGCAATAAAAAAGCCCGCCTGACCGGATTACGGGAAAGGCGGGGTAAACTCAAAGTTATTGAGATGAGTGCTTTTAAACAGCGAGCTGCTGCTTAATCACGGGCCAAAGGTTCTGGTGCGATTTTTTAAACATCAGCATATGGCCAATCCCTTTGTGGCCATACTCAGTCGGCTTCAATTCAATCATTGCTGTAGAGGCATTCGGGTACAGGCGCAGTAAATCTTTGACATTGGCGCGCGTGGCAATTTCATCATCAGAAGACCATAAGGCAGTGATTGGCGCTTGAATCTCATAATGAAAGTCTGTGTGCACAGTTTTGCCAATAGCATTCATCACATAACCCGGCTTGCTGCAGAACTGCGCCCATTCACGCGCAACATCTTTTGGCAGATTCTCGCCCATGCCAATGGCATGGGTTGGGCCATAGCCCAGTGTATAGCGCGCAATCGGAAAGATGCCCTTGAACATAAGCGGCGCAAGAATTTTTGTGCGGCCTTTTAAGCCTTTTACATGCCCTGTAGAGCCAGAAACCGCCACGACTTTAGCCACTTTTTCATAATTGGGAACAATGCCCAGCAGTTGGCCGCCGGCACTATGGCCAAGCAAAATGACTTGCGCTGCGCTGGTTTTTTGCAGCAATGCATCGACGGCTGCAGGAATGTCCAGCTGCCCCCATTGCACAATGCTGGCCGTTGATTTGCTCAATGGCCCATGTAAAGAGTCACCAATGCCACGGAAATCAAAGACTAAAACATCGTATCCTTGTTCACTGAGCCAGCTGGCAAAGCTGTTGTAAAACTGCTTGGTAATACCTGTGGCTGGGCAGATGAGCACTGGGTGCTCATGCTGCTTTGTTTGGGCGGCATAAAAGCGTGCGCTGAGTCTATAGCCATCTTTACAGGTAATATTCAATGCTTCAAATTGCGACATAATTTTGCTGTATAAGTGAATTCTTTTAACTTTACTTTACACGAGTTCTAAAAAGAAACTTGATTAAAAGAGTGACTAAAAAGTCAGTTCTTGCGGCTCATGATGGGAAGCATATAAAAAGGGAAGAGTACATATGGGTATTGAATATTTGGATGTTGGGGTGCGCTGGGCGATTGTGTTTAGCGGTATTTTTTTATGGACAGGCATGCTGACAGGGGTGTGGAAGTATTGGCAGATCCGTCACTCAGTACAGGCAAGGGCGCATTATTATGTGGATATCGCGCATAGGAGCAGTCTGCTGTATGCGCCAGCATCACTGATTTTGGCAGTATTGGCATATTTCTCCAGTTTTTCTGCTGCTGTGAATTTGGTCTGTGTGCTGATTAATCTCGTTTTTTTCAGTTTCTCAATTTTTAGCTACATATTGCACGGTTTTCTCAAAGACACTTCAAATCAATTTAAAAAGCCGCATCAGCTGGGTGCAACATACATAATGCCAAGCGGGCTGATGAGTTTGGCAATGTTTCTGCTTATAGCTGGTGAGCTGGGTGCAACAGGGCTGCTGCTGCTGGGTGCAGGATTGAGCTTATTTGCTTAAATTTGGCGAAACTGGATTGAGCATTGCGTTTACTGAAAGTGTAGAGCGATGCTGAACGACTGATATCAACCTGAATTTTATTCCATTTTTTGCATACAGGGGCAGTCAAGCTGACAGGGCATGAGGAAAGTGCGGCATCGGAAGCGGTTGAGTGAATGTGTAAAAGAATTGTTGTTATTGTAAATATGAGGTGTCTTATTGGGATGGATGACGAATCATCCATCCATCTATTATTCTAGATAATCAGAGCATTTTTGCTTACGGTACTTTGCGTCAATCACAGCCCATAAATAAAAGGCAAATGAGACGATGACCGCATAGCCAAAATATTCAAGCCTTAAGTTTCCCTGCATTAAGCCTTGAATCAATAACGTCAGCATCAGCGCAATAGTGGTGCTTAAAAAGGTCACCATATTTTTATTGGCTTTCAGAGCGTTAATGAATAATTCTTTATTGAAATGTATTGATAACATCTCCACCCCTCCTTTTGTTGTTTTTACCAAAACCTGATTGTTTTAGTAAGCTATACATTTACTTTGTACTGTTTATTTAGAAACATTTCAATAGTAAATGTCATGATTTTGTCATATATCTATGTTAGATCATGGTATATAGATTATATGGCTATCAATTTTCTAAATATTGCATATAGGTCTTAACATATGGCGCTTAGGAAAAAATATGCAGTTCTTTAGCCCAGTGTATATAAAGCAATATATATACCAAGCACATAGCAGTGCAGAACAGAAAATTATATAAGCTATTTATGCAGTAAAAATGGATAAAATGTAAGCGGTTTTTAGACTAAAGTAGTTGAATTTTAATTATTTAAAAATCATGTTTTAGTTTTGTTTTTATTGTAAGAATTTGTTTCTTTTTTGAGCGTTTGGCGGCGATTGCAGAATTTAAAAGAAGCGCATAGGAACAGTGAGACAAATAAAAGCATATTTGGGTAAAACATGGCAATTATCGGTCGTTTTATAAAATTATCAACTGGGTAAATATCAAATTTTGTATACTGAACATGGCTAGAAGTTTATTTTCTAACTTTGTCGATCACTGTCGCAATAACTAAAACAATCATAGAAGGAATAAACCAAGCGAGGCTTTGTTCATTCAAAGGCAAATTTTGCAGTAAGGCGGGCAGTTCAAATCCTGCAACTTTCAAGCCGTCAAAAATACCGAAAATCAGCGCAACCGCAGTAACAGGGGTAATGACCTGCGATGGCTTGTTCCAGAATTTATTGCAGAAGCTGAGTAAGATCACCACAATGGCTGGCGGATAAATCGCGCTTAAAACCGGTACAGATACAGCAATCAGCTTGGTTAAGCCTAAATTTGAAATAATTAAGGAAAAACCCACTAAAATAAAGACAAATGCTTTGTAAGGGATTTTTGTCAATTCTGAGAAGTATTCTGCGCAGGCGCATGTCAGGCCAATTGCAGTTACCATGCAGGCAATGAAAATCATGGCGGAAAGGAAGTAAGCGCCCATGTCGCCAAAAGCGTGCTGAACGTATGCGTGCAGGATCACTGCGCCGTTCGCTGCATTTGGAGCAAGTTCGTGGCTGCCCATGCCCAGCTTAAACAAGCTGACATATACCAGTGTTAAACCGATGCCTGAAATGATGCTGGCAATAACAGCATATTTAGTGACGAGTTTTTTATCAGTTACACCGCGGGAACTAATCGCTTTAACAATCACAATACCAAAGACCAATGCGCCTAAAGTGTCCATGGTGAGATAGCCATTGACGATGCCTTCAGAAACGGGGCTGGTGACATAGTTGTTGATTGCGGGCTGTATTTGTCCAGCAGGAATAAAAAATGCAGACAAGCCTAAAATGGCTAAGCCTAAAATTTTCAATGGCGACAGGAAGTAGCCGACCGTATCTAAAATTTTGTTTGGATACAGTGAGATAATTGTTACTAAAGCAAAATAGATGATGCTGTAGGTGAGCAGGCTGCTGGATGAGTCACCAAAGTATGATGAAAATCCAATTTCATAAGAAACTGTTGCAGTACGGGGTGTTGCGAATAAAGGGCCAACGGCTAAATAGCACACTACAGTCAGCATAATGCTGGCTGCTTTTCCTAGGGGGGAGCTTAATAGCTGAATTGAGCCTTCTACACGCGACAACGCAACAATAGTAATAACAGGTAAGCCAACTGCAGTGATTAAAAAACCAAAAGCAGCTAGCCACACATGTTCGCCGGCTTGCTGAGCAACAATCGGCGGAAAGATAATATTGCCTGCGCCAATAAAGAGGGCAAAGGTCATGAAACCTAAGGCAACAATATCTCTAGTACGGAGATTTGTCATAAGTAAAAGGGAGATGAAACGGTTGAAGCCGGCAATTTTAGTGCAATTTCAGTGGCTTTTGGGTTTTATTTTATAAATACTATTCATTTTTTTTATAATATTTAAACTCAATATATCTTTGGATAAATTTTTGTTTAATTTATATCACTGATTATCGTTAAAAAATATAAATCATTCTAAAAAATATGCGTTGCTTTGCTCATTTAATTTAAGCTGCGCAGGCTGTATCCGTTTATAAAGCGGCGGGGTATAGACGCTGTAAAGCCTCATATTTGCCAAGTTTTTGCGTATAAAAAACAAAAAAAATTTAAAAGGTCTATAATCGCTGAATCTTATTTGAGGATGTTGCAATGAAAGCTTCCAGTATCACAATTAAAACTGAGCAAGATATCGAAAAGCTGAGAATTTCGGGTCGTTTAGCTGCGCAAGTTTTGGAGATGATTGGGGAGTTTGTCAAGCCGGGTGTCACTACAGAGTATTTGGATGATATCTGCAATGATTTTATTGTGAATACTTTAAAAGTGATTCCTGCCAATGTGGGGTATTACGGCTATACCAAAACCACCTGTATTTCACCGAATGAAGTGGTGTGCCATGGCATCCCATCATCTAAAACAGTATTGAATGATGGCGATATTATCAATATTGATGTGGCGATTATTAAAGACGGCTACTTTGGCGATACCAGCCGCATGTACTATGTAGGCGCAATTAAGCCAGAAGCGAGACGCTTGGTTGAAACGACTTATGAAGCGATGGTGGCCGGGATTCATGCGGTAAAGCCTGGGGCAACCCTGGGCGATGTGGGGCATGCTATTCAGACTGTAGCGCACCGTGAAGGCTATACCATTGTCCGTGAATATTGCGGTCATGGCATAGGCAAGGTTTATCATGAACAGCCAAGCGTTCTGCACTATGGCCAGCCAGGTCAAGGTGTGCAATTAAAAAAAGGCATGGTCTTCACCATTGAGCCGATGATTAATGCAGGCAAAGCGCGCACCAAAGAGCTGAAAGACGGCTGGACAGTTGTGACTGCTGACCGGTCATTGTCTGCGCAATGGGAACATATGGTGCTGGTAACGGATGATGGTTTTGAATTGCTGTCGCCATGGCCGGAAGGTACGGGCAGTTATGCTGAAATTTAATTTCAGAATCGAGAAAATGGTCAGAAACAGCGGCTGATTGATCTATTTTAAATTAGTTAATATGTTTACGACTTTAGTCTAGTATTGAGGGTATAAAAAATATACAAATATGATTTATCAATAAGTCATGTTTGATGCGCTCTTTATTTGTCAGGCTTTCAGCTAATTTTAAATTTCCAGTTAGAATTAATTTCTATTTATTGAGTCGTTTGGTTTTACGTATGATTGCTCCATCAGATTCTGCTGTAGTTTCTGTATTAAGAGTTTCAGCCTATCCACATTGGATAGGCTTTTTTTTTGCCTAAATTTTAGAGTGCGTTAGGTGTTCTACAAGATAGTCAATAAAAACGCGCACAGCCGGCAGCAGTCCGCGGCGTGATGGATAGACTGCATGGAAAATGCCATGCGGCGCTTTCCATTTCGGCAAGACGCGCACCAACGCGCCTGACGCTAAATGATCCTGCACAATCGTATCGGGCAATAAGGCAATGCCGCAGTCTTGGCATGTCAATTGCGCCAGCATGCTTAAATCGGACCCCATAATGACGGGGTTTACACGGACTTTCTTTTGATGCTGCTGATCATCATGAACCACAATGTGCTGATCAAGATGTTCATCCGCCATGCTGAGAATCTGATGCTGCGCTAAATCCTCAGGCTGTTTTAAATCGCCATATTGATTCAAGTAGGCTTGGCTGGCAAATAAATGCTGCTCGATCGACGAAAATTTGCGGATGACTAAGTTCGGGTCATCGTCTAAATTGTCACGCACACGCAAGGCTAAATCAAAACCTTCATTGATGATGTCGACACGGCGGTTAGTCACCATCATTTGCACTCTAATTTCAGGGTACATTTTCAAAAACTTTGGCAAAATTTTGGCAATTTCATTTTGCGCAATAGAGACCGGCAGGCTGATTTTAATGACGCCGCGCGGTTTGGTGCTGAGATGATCGACCAAATCATGCGCGGCTTGGGCGGCATTCATCATCACTTGCGCATGGCGGTAAATATTCATGCCAATGTCTGTAACCGCAAAATGCCGCGAGCTGCGCTGAATCAGGCGCACGCCTAAACGTTCTTCTAAATTGTAGACGCGTCTGCTTAATTTTGATTTTGGAATGTCAGTTGCACGTTCAGCAGCGCTGAAACCGCCGTGTTCGACGACTTGAGCAAAGCAATAAAAGTCATCCAAATCGCTAAGCATAATGGGTATTCCATATTTGAGACAATATTGGAGAATTAAAAACGATCGTTGCAAATTGTCAATTGCAATTTGTAAAAGATTGAACCGGCGGGTTTCGTGTCAGGCGCTTTTTCAAGACTAAAGTCTGCTTCGAAATAATATATGTTATCCGTAGCATAGGGCCAATTTCGGCGCCTATATCAGCTGTGGCAGCTAGCATATAGGCGGAGCAACAAGCCCTAAACCATGAGGATATATCATGGAGTTAAGACATTTACGCTATTTTGTTGCGGTCGTAGAAGAACAGAGCTTTACCAAAGCGGCAGAAAAATTATTTATTGCGCAGCCGCCGTTAAGCCGCCAAATCCAAAATTTAGAACAGGAATTGGGCGCGCAATTATTTGAGCGGGGCAGCCGCCCATTGCGCACCACGCCGATCGGCCGTTTTTTTTATCAGCAGGCGTTGAAGCTGCTGTCTAATGCAGAAGAAATCAAACTGATTACTCAGCGCGCAGGGATGACTGAACGGACGATTCAAATTGGTTACGGCAGTTCATTGATGTGCGGTCTGCTGCCGAGGATTGTCTATCTATTCCGTCAGCAGCACCCGCATTTAAATGTAAAGCTGGTCGAACTTAACGGCATGGATCAGATTCAGGCGCTCAAGGAGGGCCGGGTCGATGCTTGTTTTGGCCGGGTGAGAGTTTCCGATCAGGCGGTAAAGCGCGTGATGCTGCGTGAAGAAAGGCTTGTATTGGCCGTGCATTCCAGCCATGCATTTGCAAACTGCAAGCAGCCTATTTCTCTGATGCAGCTGAAGGATGAGCAGATTTTCACTTATCCGTCACAGTCAGGTTTGGGCTATGCTGCGCAAATTAAATCTTTGTTTTTGGAGTTTGGTTTAGAACCAAAGCGCTTTCATGTACTGGATGGGCTGCAGCAGTCTTTAGGCATGGTGGCTGCCGGTGAAGGCATTTGCATTGTGCCTGAATCGGTCAAGATGATGCAGTTCAGGCATGTAAATTATCTTGCTTTGGCGGATAGCGCCGCGCAAAGCCCAATTTACCTGATGGTCCGCAATGATGATGAGGGGCAATATACGCGCCCATTATTCGACTGTGTATATCAAGTCTATGATTTAGAGGCCATCGAATATGATCGGCGTGTCTTCTAGTTCGTTTATCATTTAAAAAACAGATTTGAGCCGCTGTGCCTGCGCTGCGAAAGCGCTATGCTTTTGTTCCTTCGCAGTTCTGTAGGAATTTGCCGATTTCTTTACTGAATTTAAAGGGTTCGCTCAGCAAAGGCGTATGCCCGGATTTTTTAAAGATGACCGCTGTTGCGTCATTCAGGCTATTGGCAATAATTTTCTGCCCGTCAGCCGGGTACAGCTTGGATTGTTCGCCAATAAAGAAAGTGGCGGGTTTATCCAGCTGGGCAATGGCGGTGCGGTAGTCCTCCTGGTGATGCAGATAATTGCTGATATACCATGCCAAATAATCTAAGCGCTGAATAGGCAAAATATGAGACTGCAGGCTTGGGTGTTTGAATGCCTGCTTAATTAAAAAAGGCGCAACTTGACTGCTGGCTTGCATGTCAATAAAAGCCAGCCAGCTTTGCAATAAGCTTGCGCGGTCTGCGCTATGTAGCTGATCGATGGATAGGGCGTTGGTATTGCGCGCTAACACCTCAGAGATGCTTTCTAAAATATCAATGAATTCAGGGTGGCGTGTGCCAAATAGTCCATAAGGCCAGTCTGGGTTGGAGCGGATTTTCGGTGTTTGGTCAATATGTAAGTAGCTTTGGATTTTATATGCAAAATTGCCGTACTGCATGCCATGCATAGCCGTTGTTGCCCCCATGGAATAAGCAATCACATGGTATTGATGAATATTCAGCTGATTCATGAGGCAATGAAGATCTTGCCAATGGCTGGAAATTGCATCCAAGGCAGGAATTTTACATTGGCTGGATCCGCCAAAGCCGCGCCAGTCTGGAACAATAAATTGAAATTTTTTGCGGAAGCGGTATAAAAAAGGGTGCCACTGCCAGCTTTGCATGCCGAGGCCGGACAAAACCAATACAGGCTGGCCTGTTCCATATTCGCGGACAAAAAGATTTTCGCCATCTGACATGCGGTAATGCGGCATCACGCTTCCTTGTATTTATGTTGTTTCAATGTGATTCATGATTCTCATCAAAGGCCTTTAAAGCGGGAATCAGTTTTTCCAGCCACTGAATCCAGCCAATTTCTAAGTCGATCCCCAATTGCAGAATGTGCTTATGAATAAACAGGGTACGGTCTTGCACTTCCGCATTGGCAAAGTCTTTGCTGTAAATCGCCTGATAAAGTTTTAAATTATCTTGATGCAGCTGTAAATGGCGTTCCAGCTCAGGCAGCACGGTATTTCCGCCAATTTGCGCTTCTGCGCGCAGCCGCACCATCAGTTCCTCCCGCAGCTGCGCAGGCGGACTTTGCTTGACCATCCAGCTGGCGAGTTCGCTGCGGCCTAATTGTTCAACTTGATAGGTTTTTTTGCGGCTTTGCGCATCATCTTCTTCTATCGGTGAAATCCAGCCCTTTTGCTGCATGGCGCTGAGTTCACGGTAAATCTGCTGATGCGTTGCATTCCAGAAAAAGCCCATGGAGCGGTCAAAACGCCGTGCAAGCTCAATACCTGTACTGGGTTTTTCAATCAAGCTGGTCAGTAAGACATGGGCTAAAGACATAAATAGGCTGCTTATCAATTTTTTACACGTTTTATTATGCAACATGTTGCATAAAAATCAAATCTCGAATATAAAAGTATGCAACAAGTTGCATTAATGGCTGCGCAGATTTGATTTCAATGCGTAGCCATCATACAAACAGCCAGCGAAAGCACGCCAAGGAGAAAACATGTCTAATTATCCGCATTTACTTGCGCCTTTAGATTTAGGCTTTACCACATTAAAAAACCGCGTATTGATGGGATCTATGCACGTTGGACTTGAAGAAGTTGAAGGCGGGTATGATCGCATGGCGGCATTTTATGCAGAGCGTGCGGCTGGCGGTGTAGGGCTAATCGTAACAGGGGGTATTTCGCCGAATGATCATGGCGTGACTTTTCACGGCGGTTCTAAATTAGATACCTTAGAAGAAGCTGAAAAGCATAAAGTCATCACACAAGCGGTGCATGATGCGGGCGGTAAAATTGCGTTGCAGATTTTGCATACAGGGCGTTATTCTTATCAGGCTGAAAATGTAGCACCTTCTGCAATTCAAGCGCCGATTAACCCTGTAAAACCGCATGCTCTTACGTCTGCTGAAGTGAATCAGACCATTGCGGACTTTGCCAATTGTGCAAAATTGTCGCAAATCGCTGGCTATGATGGCGTTGAAATCATGGGTTCAGAAGGCTACTTAATTAATGAATTCATCGCAGCACGGACCAACCATCGTGATGATGAATGGGGCGGAAGCTATGAAAACCGCATCCGTTTCCCGATTGAAATCGTAAAGCGCACCCGTGCAGAAGTCGGCGAAAACTTTATTATTATTTACCGCCTTTCAATGCTGGATTTGGTTGAAGGCGGGTCGACTTTAGAGGAAGTGATTCAGCTTGCTCAAGAAATTGAAAAAGCCGGCGCAACCATTATCAACACGGGTATTGGCTGGCATGAAGCGCGTATTCCAACGATTGCAACCAAAGTGCCGCGCGCGGCATTTACATGGGTAACCAAGAAGCTAAAAGGTTCGGTTCAAATTCCTTTGGTGACGTCTAACCGGATTAATACACCAGAAATGGCTGAACATGTTTTGGCTCAGGGGGATGCGGATATGGTGTCGATGGCGCGCCCAATGCTTGCAGACGCTGAGTTTGTACTCAAAGCAGAACAAGGCCGCAGTGATGAAATCAATACCTGCATTGGCTGTAACCAAGCCTGTTTAGATCAAATTTTCTCCATGCAAATTGCGACCTGTTTAGTCAACCCGCGTGCATGCTATGAAACTGAACTGATCTTTAAAGAAAGCGCGCAAAAGAAAAATATTGCGGTGATTGGTGCCGGGCCTGCAGGCTTAAGCTTTGCCACTTATGCCGCTGACCGCGGGCATCAGGTGACTGTTTTTGATGCAGCCAGTCAGATTGGCGGCCAGTTTAATATTGCGAAGACTATTCCCGGCAAAGAAGAGTTTTACGAAACGCTGCGTTATTTTAAGCGCAAAATTGAGCTGCAGCCGCGTATTAAGCTGGTGCTGGATCATACCGCAACTTATGAAGAATTAGCGCAGGCAGATTTTGATGACATCGTGGTGGCAACGGGCGTGACTCCGCGTAAGCTGACCATTGAGGGAATTGATCATCCTAAAGTGCTGAATTACTTAGAAGTGCTGAAAGAGCGTAAGCCTGTAGGCAAGCGTGTTGCGATTATTGGCGCAGGCGGTATTGGTTTTGATACGGCAGAATACTTAAGCCATGAAGGCGAAAGCGGCAGCCTAAACCCGCAAAAGTTCTATGATGAATGGGGCATCGATACCAGCTATGCCCATGTTGGCGGTTTAAAACAGCCCGTCTTGGAGCAGTCAGACCGTGAAATTTACCTTTTGCAGCGTAAAGCGAAGGCGGTCGGTGCAGGCTTAGGTAAAACCACGGGATGGATTCACCGGACAGGGCTAAAACACCGCAATGTAAAAATGATTGCAGGCGCACATTACGACAAAATTGATGATCAAGGCCTGCACATTACGGTGAATGATCAGCCAGCGGTTTTAGAAGTGGATCACGTGATTATCTGTGCAGGGCAGGAAGAATATACAGCTATGTACGATCAGTTAAAAGCCGATGGTAAAAATGTGCATTTGATTGGCGGCGCAAAAGAAGCGGGCGAGCTGGATGCGAAGCGCGCAATCCGTCAAGGCGCTGAATTGGCTGCGGTGATTTAATGGAAGTCCCCCTTAGAAAAAGGGGGATTTAGGGGGATTATCTCAAAGAACCCCACCCAACCTCCCTTTATTAAAGGGAGGCTTATTAACAAAAACAAGGACAGAAAAATGAGTATCGAAAATACCAAATCAGCAATTCAAAAATGGCATCACATGCTGGAAATCCGTGATATGAGCATCTTAGATGAGCTTCTGGCAGATGAGGTGGTGTTCCGTTCACCTGTGGCATACAACGCTTATCCAGGCAAGCAGGTAGTCACCTTTATTTTGACCAATGTGATTCAAATTTTTGAAAACTTTACATATCACCGTGAGTTTTACACTGAAAATGGACAGAGTGTGGTGCTTGAGTTTTCAGCGAATGTGGGTGAGAAAAAGCTGAAAGGCATTGATATGATACAGTTTAATGAGCAGGGACAGATTATTGATTTTGAAGTGATGATTCGTCCAAAAAGCGGTTTGGAAGCATTGGCTGCGCAAATGGGGCAGCGGATGGCCGCTTTTTTGCCTAAGTAATTTGCAGCCAGTGCCATCGTTAATGTTATGAATGTTGTGTCCATCATTCGGTCTAAGTGTAAAAGGGTAGATCTATGAGAAGTGTGTTGAATCAGGTCAGCCGCCGTGCATTGGCGCTGCTGGATCAGGCGACAGGTGCAGAGCAGCCTAAGCTTTATTTTAATCCGCAAGGCGAATTTAAAGCGATTTTTGACCAGCTTCCTCAGCTTCACCGCAAATATAGGCCGACGCCGTGGCTGTCCAATACACATGCGCATTTGCTGTATTTTGACCTGATCAAAAAACGCAGTATTCATTTGAAATATGACCAAATTGATCAACTGACGATGCGAGATGGCGGCATTACGGGCATTGCGTGGTTCGGGATGGATTTGCCGCCAGAAACGCCAACCATTGCAGTAATGCACACGATTACAGGTACGCCTGATAGCATGCGGGAGCTGGTGCAAGATCTGCATCAATACACCGGCTGGCGTATTGCGCTATGCCTGCGCCGCGGTCATGCGGGACTGCCAATGCCTGTGGCTAAAATCAATTTGTTTGGCTCTACTGCAGACTTGCGCGAACAGCTGGATTATATTCAGGAGAAGTATCCAGTATCACCGCTGTACGGGATGGGTTCTTCTGCCGGTACGGGCTTGCTGGTGCGCTACTTGGGTGAGCAGGGTATTGATACTCCACTCAAAGCGGCGTTTGCCTTATGTCCAGGCTATAACACAGAGCTGGGCTTTAAGCATGTACATCCTTTTTACAGCAAAATGATGACCAAAAAACTGTTCCAAAAGTTTGTAGAACCTTATCGGCAGACTTGGCAAAATACAGCATCATTATCTAAAGTCATGCAGTCAAAAACGCTGCTGGATTTTGAACAGGCCTATTTTGAGATGGCGGGGTTTCAAGATTACGACAGCTATAATCAATCAACTAATCCTATTTATGTTTTTGAAAAGATTGAGATACCGCTTTTGGTACTGAATGCTGAAGATGATCCTGTTTGCCATATCCGAAATTTTGAACCCTACAAATCTGTGGTCTGCCAAATGCGCAGTGTGGCGGTTGTGACGACCAAAAAAGGCAGTCATTGCGGTTTTTATGAAGGCTTAAAGGAAACTCGTTCTTGGGCGGCCAAATTGGCGGCCGATTTCTTCTTGCTGGACGCTTCAAAAACAGCGGCTTAATGAGATGAAGCAGAGGCCCGTCATTTGCGAAAATGATGGGCCTTTTGCTGTTTGAGCCGCGCTTTCGGTTATATCTTTAGTTTTTCAGCCATGCTGCGCTGCATTTTTAGGGATGGAAACCTTCATTTGCAGAATGACCAACGCCAAGGCCAGAGCGCTCAGAACCGCGCCCGAATAAGATACGGCTTGATAGCTCCATCCTGCATTCAGCACGGCAGCGCCAGCGGCCGCACCGACAGCATTGCCTAAATTAAATGCGCCAATATTGACAGATGATGCAAGCCCCGGCGCTTCATGTGCAACCGACATGACCCGCATTTGCAATGGCGGCACTACTGCAAAAGCGGCTGCGCCCCAAATGATTAAAGCAACAGCGGCGCCAGTGGCTGTTTGCGCCAAAAGTGGAAAAAGCAGCATCATCAGCATCAGCAAAAGTAAAAAGCCAATAAGCGTCTTTTCTACAGAGCGGTCCGCAGCTTTGCCGCCAAAGTGGTTGCCGATTGAAAAGCCAATACCAATCAGCACCAGCATGAAGGTAATGAATTCGGGGCCTGCATGGGTCAGTGCTTTTAGGCTTGGCGCAATATAAGTATAAAGGGCAAACATGGCGCCTGAACTCATGACAGTTGTCAGCAGCGCCAAAACCACAGGCAGGCGAGTCAATGCTTTCAGCTCTGCCTTTACATTCGGTTGGGTCAATGCAACGCCTTGCGGCAAGGCTTTCCAGAGTGCCAGCATGGTAATCAGGCCTAATCCCGAAATGGCGATAAATGAAATGCGCCAGCCAATGTTTTGGCCAATATAGGTGGCCAAGGGCACACCGCCAATATTGGCAATGGTCAGCCCCATAAACATCATGGCGACGGCAGAAGCCTGCTTGTCTTTAGGCACGACACTGGCGGCCACGACCGATCCGATGCCAAAAAATGCGCCGTGATTGAGGCTGGTTATTAGCCGCGAGCCGATTAAGCTCAGATAGCTTGGCGCTGCCGCAGCCAGTAAATTGCCAACCGTAAAGATCGCCATCAATAAGATCAGGGCGTTACGCTTTGAATAGCGTGAAAACCATAAAGTCATTAATGGCGCGCCAATCATCACGCCGACTGCATAGGCGCTAATCAGCAGGCCTGCTTGGGGAATTGCAATATGCAGATCATGGGCGATTTCCGGCAGAAAGCCCATAGGTGAAAATTCTGTGGTGCCAATGGCAAAAGCGCCGATCGCAAGCGCAAGCAGAGGAAGGTTGATACTCTGTCCGGTATTTTTCATTTCCAGTTTAGTCCCACTCTGGCGCTAAGTTCTCAGGATCCACTTCGCGGCCATTGCGTTCAAGACCAGCGATGGCAAGCATGTCTTCACTGCTGAGCTGAATGTCTTGTGCGCGCAGATTTGCTGTTAAATGTTCAATTTTTGTAGAAGATGGAATCACGGAATAGCCTTTTTGCAGCGCCCACGCCAAAGCAATTTGCGCAGCCGATACCTGATGCTGCTGCGCGATTTGCATTAAAACAGGATCGTTCAGCACTTTGCCGTAAGCTAAAGTCATATATGAAGTGACATCAATGTTTTGGGTTTGGAGAAAATCAGCCAGTTTTTCATTTTGCAAATAGGGGCTGAGTTCAATTTGGTTGGTCGCAATATGCTCAGCGCCGATGCTGTCGATGGCTTGCTGCGTCAGCGCAATATTGAAATTGGAAATGCCGATATGCTGTGTTAGCCCCTGTTTTTTAGCTTCCAGCAGTGTTTGCATCAATTCAGGAATATCGACATTCATTTGAGGCGCTGGCCAGTGAATAAGCGTGAGATCAACGGCATCAGTGCGCAGTTGGCTTAAACTGTTTTTTAGGCTGGGAATCAGCCGGTCAGTCGCGTAATGGTCGACCCAGATTTTAGTAGTCAGGAACAGTTCTGAACGCTGAACGGGGCTTTCAGCAATGGCCTGTCCGACTTCTGCTTCGTTGCCGTAAATTTGCGCCGTATCAATGGCGCGGTAGCCAGCGGAAAGTGCATTTTTAACTGAGTCGATCACCGTTTGACCGCTTAGGCGGAAAGTGCCGACTCCAAATTTTGGAACAATCATGGTTTATTCAACAGTTTTTTGAGATCAGCGCTATAGTGCAGAAAAATTTACAGCAGAAAAATGCAGTAATTTGCAATATATTATTGATTGAAAGTCATGAATAGTTGGTTTTACATGAAATCTACCATTGAAGAATTGCAGGCTTTTACGGCGATTGTGGACAGCGGTTCAATTGTGATGGCGGCGGATCGGTTAAAACAGACCGCATCAGGCGTTAGCCGCGCATTGCAGCGTTTGGAGTCGAAACTGAATGTGACGCTGCTGGAAAGAACAACCCGCAAACTTAAACTGACGCAAGAAGGGCAGCTGTTCTTAACTAAAGCCAGGCGCATTTTAAATGATCTGGCGGAGGCGGAAGATTCGCTGCTGAAATCAGATGAGGATATTTCGGGCTTAATTCGGGTAGATTCGGCGACGCCCTTTGTGCTGCATGTGATTGTGCCTTTAATGCATGAATTTATGCGCAAGTATCCAAATATTGAAATAGAGCTGAATAATCATGATCAGGTGATTGATCTGCTGGAACATCAAACGGATGTTGCAATACGGTTTGGTGAGCTGAATGACTCGACTTTGCACGCAAAGCTGCTGTGCAGAAGCCGTCTGTACATAGTGGCAAGTCCAGAATATTTAGCGCGGCATGGGCAGCCGGAGCAGGCAGCAGACTTGCTGGTGCATGAGCTGATTGGCTTTAGCCAAACGCAGCATTTGAATACGTGGCCTATCCATCTTAATCAAAAAGCTTTTACAGCACAGCCTAAAATTAAGGCATCAAATGGAGAAACTGTGAGGCAGCTGGCTTTGGAAGGCATTGGCATTACCTGTTTGTCGCGCTTTTTGGTGCAGGAAGATTTGAATGCGGGACGGTTAATTGCATTATTTGAAGATCAAATTATTATGCATTATCAGAAAATTCATGCGGTGTATTATCTGCAAGAACATCTGCCAAAGCGGGTGCGCTTATTTATTGAATTTTTGGCTGAGAAATTAAAACACTATGTATAGTGAGCTGATATTGCAAAGATAAAAGCGCCAGATGAAAAAAAGCTCAGACCTGATGCTGAGCTTTTTTGACTAAGTGCTTGAATTAATTATCAAGCGCTGGTGTTGCGGCTGCAATGGCTGCAGCAACCGCATCATCTTCAGTTTGAGCTGAGGAGCTGTTTTGCTTAGGCGCAGCCTGTGTCGGCTTGTCTTCAGCTTTCGGCGCTTCAGCCTTAGGCGTAGCAGATTTTGGCGCTTCTTCAGCAGGTTTTGTATCGCGGACTTCACGGCGGATTTCAGTGGTTGTATTCGGTGTTTCTTCACGAATGACGTCTTGATGCGCAGGTACCGGTTCAATTGGCTGATTGTCAGCAGAGTCTAAACTTTCAAATTTTGCCGGTTCAGCTGGCTGTGCGTCAGAAGCAGAAGTATCAACTTGTTCTTGCTCTTCTTGCTTTGGCTCTTCTTTTTTAACACAGGCAGTAATCAGTAGGGCTGTCGCGATTGCACCGCAAATTAAAAGTTTTTTATTCATAATTGCACAAAATTAAGCGTTAAACGGATATCCATATTATAACCATAAAATAGATTATGAAAATCACCGAAATTTTAGCTAATTTTATATCGGAAATGCTGATAGAATAGCCAATTGTTTATTGTTCTATGAATTGATGCGGAATGACTTTGCTTTATTGGTGCAAGGTAAAGTAAAATTGCGCAACATTGCAGGCCTATTTAGGCTCGATTGTACGAGAAACCCAATGACCCATTTTATTTTCGTGACTGGTGGTGTAGTTTCATCACTAGGTAAAGGTATTTCAGCTGCTTCAGTTGCTGCACTTTTAGAAGCCCGTGGTTTAAAAGTGACCATGGTCAAAATGGATCCATACATTAATGTCGATCCAGGGACAATGAGCCCATTCCAGCATGGTGAAGTTTTTGTCACAGAGGATGGTGCCGAAACTGACTTAGACTTGGGTTATTACGAACGTTTCTTGCGTCGTGCGAAAATGACCAAGCTTAATAACTTTACTTCTGGCCGTGTATACCAAGACGTTTTAAATAAAGAGCGCCGCGGTGACTATCTTGGCGGAACTGTTCAAGTTATTCCACACATTACAGACAACATCAAAGAACGTGTACTTCGCGCAGGCGAAGGCTATGACGTTGCGATTGTTGAAATTGGCGGCACAGTAGGTGACATTGAATCTCTCCCATTCATGGAATCTGTACGTCAGTTGATGGTAGAACTCGGTCATAAGCGCACAATGCTTATGCATTTAACACTTCTTCCATATATCAAATCTGCAGCTGAGCTGAAAACCAAGCCAACACAGCACTCTGTTAAAGAGTTGCTTTCAATTGGTATTCAGCCAGATATCCTGATTTGCCGTACAGAGCATGATGTTGATGCGGACACGACACGTAAAATTGCGCTGTTTACCAACGTAGAAGCGCGTGCTGTAGTTGTTTGTAAAGATGCACGCAGCATTTACCAAATTCCACGCACGTTCTATGAGCAAAACGTCGATGATTTAATCTGTGAGCGTTTTGGCTATGACAATCTTCCGGAAGCTGATCTTACAGATTGGGATAATGTAGTTGATGCGTTATTAAATCCAGAGTACACCGTGCGTGTCGCGATGGTCGGCAAATACGTAGAACTTCCAGATGCTTACAAGTCTGTAAACGAAGCGCTGCTTCATGCGGGCATCCAGAACCGTGTTAAAGTTCAGATTGACTATGTCAATGCTGAAGAACTTGAAAGCCAAGACGTTGCAGACGTATTGAAAGATGCTGATGCAATTTTGGTTCCAGGCGGCTTTGGCGAGCGCGGTACCGAAGGCAAAATGAAAGCGATTCGTTTTGCGCGTGAAAACGGTGTTCCATTCCTTGGCATCTGCTTAGGCATGCAGCTGGCTGTGATCGAATATGCGCGCAATGTTGCGGGAATTCCTGATGCAACCTCTACTGAGTTCAACCGTTCAACGAAATCACCGCTTATTGGCTTGATTACAGAATGGCTGGATGAACGCGGTGAAGTGCAGCAGCGCAGTGCAGATTCAGATCTTGGCGGCACCATGCGTCTTGGCGCTCAAAAATCTGAGTTGGTTGCAGGAACGAAAACCTGTGATGTATACGGTTCAGAAGAAATTATTGAACGTCACCGTCACCGCTATGAGATGAACAACCGCTACATTCCAGTTCTTGAAGAAAAAGGCATGAAAATTTCAGGCTATTCTCCAGTACAGCGTTTGGTAGAAACAGTTGAGATTCCTCAACATCCTTGGTTTATTGCTGTACAATTCCATCCAGAATTTACAAGTTCACCACGTGATGGGCACCCATTATTTGCTAGCTTTATTGATGCAGCTAAAAAGCAGCACCAAAAAGCCAAGTAAGCAGGGTATCGGAATCAACTAGGAAGTTTAAATGTCACAATTAAAACCACAAGAAATTGTACGTTTAGGCGATATACAAATGGCAAACCACTTGCCATTTGTACTATTCGGCGGCATGAACGTATTGGAATCAAAAGACCTCGCTTTTGAAATTGCTGAAACTTATGTGGATATCTGCAAACGCTTGGAGATTCCTTATGTTTTTAAAGCAAGCTTTGATAAAGCCAACCGTTCAAGCTTGAACTCATTCCGCGGCCCAGGCTTGGAAAAAGGCATTGAGTGGCTAGCAGACATTAAAAAACATTTTAATGTGCCGATCATTACCGATGTGCATGAGCCGTATCAAGCTGCCCCTGTGGCGGAAGTTGCTGACATTATTCAGCTTCCTGCATTTTTAAGCCGTCAGACAGACCTAGTTGAAGCGATGGCTAAAACAGATGCCATCATCAATATTAAGAAAGCTCAATTCCTTGCACCGCATGAAATGCGTCATATCATGAACAAGTGCTTGGAAGCGGGGAATGACAAGCTGATTTTATGTGAACGCGGTTCAGCATTTGGTTACAACAACTTAGTTGTAGACATGTTGGGCTTCGACATCATGAAGGAAATGAACGTGCCGGTGTTCTTTGATGTGACACATGCACTTCAAACACCTGGCGGCCGCGCAGATTCTGCCGGCGGTCGCCGTGCCCAAATTACGACTTTAGCGCGTGCGGGCATGGCAACAGGATTGGCAGGTTTGTTCTTAGAAGCGCATCCAGACCCTGAAAAAGCGAAATGTGACGGGCCGTGTGCGCTTCGCATTTCTCAGCTTGAACCATTTTTGGCGCAGCTGAAAGAATTGGATACTTTGGTGAAAAGCTTCCAGAAGCTGGACACACACTAAATTGGATTTACATTGATGCGTCTTTTAGGCGCATCGTCTTTATTAATTAACTGAGGAACTGTTCATGAGTCAAATCGTTGACATTCGTGCACGTGAAATTTTGGACTCTCGTGGTAACCCTACCATTGAAGCTGACGTAATCTTAGCCTCTGGCGTTGTAGGCCGTGCATGTGCACCTTCTGGTGCTTCAACTGGTTCTCGTGAAGCTTTAGAACTTCGTGACGGCGATAAAGCGCGTTACTTAGGCAAAGGCGTTCGTACAGCAGTTAACAATGTTAATACGCTGATTCGTGATGCTTTATTGGGTAAATCAGTATTCGAGCAAAAAGACATTGATAATACAATGATTGCGCTTGACGGCACTGAAAACAAAGAAAAACTGGGCGCTAACGCAACTTTGGCTGTTTCTTTGGCTGCGGCTCGCGCGGCGGCTGATGAGAAAAAAATCCCATTGTTCCAATATATTGCAGATTTACGCAATAACAAAATCTTGACGATGCCTGTGCCAATGATGAACATCATCAATGGCGGTTCACATGCAGACAACAACGTTGATATTCAAGAATTCATGATTGAGCCAGTTGGCTTTACATCATTTGCTGAAGCACTTCGTGCCGGCGCTGAAATTTTCCATTCTTTAAAATCAGTTTTAAACAAAAAAGGTTTAAACACTGCAGTGGGTGATGAAGGCGGTTTCGCGCCGAACCTGCGTTCGAACGAAGAAGCAATTACTGTAATTCTTGAAGCAATTGGTCAAACTGGCTACAAAGCAGGTTCTGACATTATGCTTGCGCTTGACTGTGCATCTTCAGAATTCTACAAAAATGGTCAATACATTCTTGCGGGCGAAGGCAATAAAGCATTCACAAGCAACCAGTTCTCTGACTATTTAGCGGGTCTTGTAAACCAATACCCAATTATCTCAATTGAAGATGGTCTAGACGAATCTGATTGGGAAGGCTGGTCTTACTTGACGTCTATCCTTGGTGACAAAATCCAGTTGGTGGGTGATGACTTGTTCGTTACAAACCCGAAAATCCTTCAACGCGGTATTAATGAGAAAGTAGGTAACTCTATCTTAATTAAATACAACCAAATTGGTACGTTGACTGAAACTCTGGATGCGATCTATCTTGCGAAAGAAAATGGCTACTCTACTGTGATTTCACACCGTTCTGGCGAAACTGAAGATTCTACTATTGCCGATCTTGCAGTCGGTACAGCAGCCGGCCAAATTAAAACCGGTTCACTTTGCCGTTCTGACCGTGTAGCAAAATATAATCAATTGCTTCGCATTGAAGAATTGACTAATGCTGCATATCGCGGTAAAGCTGAGTTTAAAGGTTTAAACTAAGCGTACATGCCATCTATGTTAAATGTATTTGACTCCAAAGCGAGTAAAGCATTGTTGGGCCTTGCGATCTTATTGATCGCAGGGTTTCAATATTTATACTGGTTTGGTGAAGGTGGCCATAAAGACCATCAGAAACTGGCACAGAAAGTTCAGCAGCAGATTGAACTGAATGAAGAATTAAAAGAACGCAACCGCGTCTTAGCCGCGGAAGTCTATGATTTAAAAAATGGTGTAGAAGCCATAGAAGAGCATGCACGTTTAGATTTAGGTTTGGTGAAACCACACGAAACTTTTGTTCAAATGAGCACGGTCAACACGCAATACAGACCAATTTACGTTAATCCTAATCAAGCAGATTTGCGCACGAATGAAGAACCCGCTGAAGCTCCCCCAGAACCTTAAGTTGTGGGCTGTAATACCTGCAGCTGGGTCGGGCAGCCGCTTTTCAAAATCAGAACTTAAACAATATCAAGCCATTCACAATAAAACGGTCTTAGAGCATACGGTACAAAGGCTGAATGACTTGCCTTTGTCCGGTTATGTGCTGGCTATCGGTGAGCAGGATACCTTTGCTGCAACTTTGAACTTTTCAGACTTGCATAAGGCGCATTTCTGCTTGGGCGGCGCAGAGCGGGTTAATTCTGTTTTAAACGCCTTAAATTACCTTTCAGGCTTTGCTTCAGAGGATGATTGGGTGCTGGTGCATGATGCCGCGAGGCCTTGTGTGACAAAGGCCAATTTAGAGAGCCTGGTGTCATCGGCTGTTGAATCTCAGCAAAGCGCTATTTTAGCAATACCCGTCCGGGATACCCTGAAATCGGTGGGGTATGGCGCTGAGATTGCAAACACCGTAGACCGTTCACAGCTTTGGCAAGCGCAAACACCGCAAATGGCGAAACTGGGTGTGCTGAAAAAAGCGATTGAGCAAGCGCTTTTGGCGCAGGTCAATATTACGGATGAAGCCAGTGCGCTGGAATATGCGAATCAAACTGTTCAGGTTGTTCAGGGCCGTTCAGACAATATCAAGATTACATATCCAGATGATTTAGAGCTGGCAAAACTGATTTTGGCTTCACAGCCGCCAGCTGTAAAATAAATCTGGAATAATTTGAGCCGCTGCGATTTATTCTTTGCGGCTTTAACTTATAATTTCCCCACTTTTTTGTTAAGTATGCGCCGCTAATGATTCCTTCACAGCAGTATCGTTTTTTACGCCAGTCCGCACGCGATGGATTGAGTATAAAGCACGATTCGTCACGCTGGGCTAAATTGCATTTAGATCCCTGGCTGCTTGGTTTTCTCCTTCTGAATGCCGTTTTAGGCTTGATGGTGGTTTACAGTGCGACAGCAGGTGATTCAGGGATGGTGATGCGTCAAGCCATCAGTTTTGGCGCAGGCTTTATTATCATGTTTTTGTGCGCGCAAGTGCCGCCAAAAGTTTATCAGGCCATCAGCCCATATTTTTATATTTTTGGCTTATTTATGCTGATTTTGGTGCTGGTGGTTGGTGAAACCCGCATGGGCGCCAAGCGCTGGATTACTTTGCCGGGTATCGGCAGCATGCAGCCCAGTGAGGTGATGAAATTTGCAATGCCGCTGATGATGGCGTGGTTTTTTTCAAATCGGGCTTTTCCGCCTAAATTTATCCATATTATTATTGCCTTGGTAATTATGATGGTGCCTTTTGTGTTGGTCGCGCTGCAGCCCGATTTGAACATTGGCTTAATTATTCCCGGCATATTTGTGCTTTTTCTTAGCGGCATGTCTTGGCGCCTAATTGCCGGCGCTATCGGTGTTTTTGCTATTGCAGCGCCGCTGCTTTGGATGTTTTTTTTGCAGGAATACCAGAAAAAGCGGATTTTAACGCTGTTTGATCCAGAATCTGATGCATTAGGCGCAGGCTGGAATATTATTCAGTCGAAGATTGCAATTGGTTCTGGCGGCATGACGGGCAAGGGGTTTACAGAGGGAACTCAGTCTCATTTGGGATATTTGCCTGAACACCATACGGACTTTATTATGTCGACGTATGCAGAGGAATTTGGCTTTATTGGGGTTTTTCTGCTGTTTAGTTTGTTTGCCGCCATTATCATTCGTTGTTTAATGATAGGAATGAACAGCTTCCATAATTTTGGCCGTTTGTATGCGGGTGCAACTGGCTTAACATTCTTTTTCTTCGTATTTTTAAATTCAGGCATGGTCAGCGGCATTCTGCCGGTTACCGGCGATCCATTGCCGCTGATGAGTTATGGCGGTACCGCAGTGATTTCGATGCTGGCAGGCATGGGGATTGTGATGTCGATACATACGCACCGTTAAATTGGGATAATGAAAAGCTGGATTGATTCCAGCTTTTTTTATATGTTAATTTGATATATTTTTAAAGCAGCAGGAGCTTTATTTGGCTGATATTTTTTGTGATTCTGCAGATATGTTGAGTGAGTTAAATGCGGAATTGAACCACTCGATATTCATGGACGGGATTTTAAGACTAGATTTAGTTTATGAATGCTGTGAATTGTCTATTGAGCATGGCCGAGCCATTTTGCAATTGTTGCAGACTCATCATGATGTCTCTGCACTTGCATTATTTAGGGTTCAGTTTGAGGCAGCTGTTAGAGCTTATTGGCTGTTAATGGTTGCGTCCAATGATGAAATTCAACATTTTGACATTAAAAATGAAGATGAATTATTAGAAAAGGTCAAAATTACAACAGCATCAGGCATGATTAATAAATTATAAAATGTGGCCGAAACAAAACAGATTGTAGAAAGTTTTAAAGCATTTAAATTCTATTCACTGCACCATTTACATTCAATTGTGCATTCAGGCCGAAATTCTCTTATTCAAAGAAAAGCTGGTTTAGCAGCCAATCAAAGGTTGGTGATTGCCAAGCAGGTCAATGGCTTTATTATGATGGCAGCCCAAATTCTGTTAAGACATGCAGCTAAAGAGAAATACATCCATTATATCAATGAAAAATACAGGCACTGTTTTCAAATGCAATTGGATATTACAGTTGAGCAAAAGCCTGAAATTGATCGTAAATATAACAAAGCCCTCAATTGAGGGCTTTGTTATATACTGGACTGGTATTGCAAATTAGGCAATAAACCAGGTGTAGTAGCCCCACAGCATGAGAGGCCATGCAACAATTGGGCTAAACAGCCATTTCCAAAGCCAGAAATGTGGCTGAAAACCGACACCATGAATAAAACCGCCTGAAATGCCAATCATGATCATCATTAAAGCGCTGTGGCTATAGTGGCCATTGGCATCCAGCATTGCACCAGGGTGAATCAATAAGACCGCTGCAAGAGGCAATGCCATCAAAAATGAAACGGCCATTGCAAACTTATTCGGCTTCTTTTTTTCTGCTGTCATTGCGATCTCAGTCATGGCTTATTCCTCATCCAAATCTTGATGATGTTCTATATAAAGTGCACTGAGTACACCTGCAAAACATGCCATCAAAATCCCAAGAATCCAAGCGAAATACCACATAAATATTCTCCTATTTGCTTAGACACAGCCTTAGTACAGGCTGTGTGAGTTGTCTTGAACATGTTTGTTGGTAATAACGCCCCACATTTTGTAATAACACCATGTGGTATAGATTAAAATCAGCGGTACAAAGATAGAAGCCACCACAGTCATTACTGTCAGTGTATTCTTACTCGAAACCGCATCCCACATGGTCAAGCTTACAGTTGGGTTGATGCTTGATGGCATCAAGAATGGGAACAGTGCAAAACCCGCAGTTAAAATGGAACCAGTCACCGCTAAGGTAGAGCCTGTAAAGCTCACACCCGCTTTGTTTTTACCAGCGCCAAAGATAATCAGGATTGCGCCAAGAATTGCAGAAATAGGCGCAAGCATTGTGATTGGGTAAATTGAATAGTTATTCATCCAACCATGGTTGCCTGTAGTTAAAACTTCTTTTGCTAATGGATTTGCAACGGCATTGGTATTAAATGGCTGTACCAAAGTATAGCCTTCGATGCCGCCAAAATATAACCAAGCGCCTGCGCCCAAGAAGCACACTAAGAAGATTGCACCCATCAGCTGAGTCGCTTTTGCAGAGCGCTGACGTAATACACCGTCAGTACGAAGCATCAGCCAAGCGCCGCCATGTGCGCAAAGCATTGATAAACTCACGAGACCGCAAACTAAAGCAAATGGATTAAGCAAGGCAAAGAAGCTGCCGGTATAGGTTGATCGTACAGTTTCATCTAAGGTAAAAGGGACGCCCAGGAACATATTGCCAAAAGCAACACCGAAGACTAGCGCTGGTACAGCGCCGCCAATGCATAAACCCCAATCCCAAGAGTTGCGCCATTGGGTATTTTGAAGTTTAGAGCGGTAGTCAAAGCCTACGGGTCTCAGGAAGAGTGCAAATAAGACCAATAACAGGGCCCAGTACATGCCAGAGAAGGCTGTTGCGTAAACCATTGGCCAAGCTGCAAAGAGTGCGCCGCCAGCAGTCACGAACCAAACTTGGTTGCCTTCCCAATGCGGTGCAATGGTGTTAATTGCAGCGCGGCGTTCGTCATCAGTTTTACCTACAAATGGCATCAATGCCATTGAGCCCATATCGAAACCATCTGTCAGGGCGAAGCCAATCAGTAAAACACCGACTAAAACCCACCAGATAATTTTGAGAAGTTCATATTCGATCATGATTGATTCTCCCCAGCTTGAGCTTGCTGAGCTTCAAGTTTCTCGAAGTGATATTTACCAGTATGTAAAGAACTTGGTCCTAAGCGTGAGAATTTGATCATTAAATACATTTCAATAATCAACAGCACAGTATAGAACGCTGCTAATGCGATGATTGAGCCCCATACATCGCCAGTGCTCAAACTAGATGCAGAAAGGTGTGTAGGCAGCACTTCACCAATGGTCCATGGCTGACGGCCGCCTTCAGCCACATACCAGCCTGTTTGCGCTGCAATCCAAGGTAAAGGCAGGGCAAACAGTGCAAACTTGAGTAACCAAGGTTTATTTTCAGCATTTCGTTTTGCTACAGCAAAAGTTGCCAGGATAAACAGAAGGAGCATTAAGAAACCAGAAGCCACCATTGCACGGAAAGAGAAGAACAATGCGGTTACATTTGGAATTGTATCTTTTGTTGCTGCTTGAATATGCGCTTCAGACGCATCAGTTACATTTTCAGTATATTTTTTAAGAAGTAAGCCATAGCCTAAATCTTTTTGGTTTTCTTTGAATGACGCCATCAGTTCAGGAGAACGGTCGCCGGCGCGAAGTTTTTCGAGTTCGCTGTATGCCACCATACCATTACGGATACGCGCCTCATGTTGAACCATCAAATCTTTAAGACCTGTGACTTCTTTATCTAATGAGCGTGTGGCAATAATACCCATGACATATGGGATTTTTATTGCATAGTCAGTGCGTTGTTCTTCCTGATTTGGAATACCAAATAAAGTAAACGGTGCAGGTGCCGGATGTGTTTCCCATTCAGATTCAATGGCAGCCAGTTTAGTTTTTTGAACATCACCAAGCTCATAACCAGATTCATCACCAAGTAATATCACAGAAAGCGTAGACGCTAAACCAAAGATTGCAGCGATGGCGAAAGAGCGGCGCGCAAATGGTAAATCACGTTTTTTCAATAAGTAATAACTTGAAATGGCTAAAACAAAGATTGCCCCAGTGACATAACCTGCAGACACTGTATGAACAAATTTCACTTGAGCAACTGGGTTAAAAATCAAAGCGCCAAAATCGACCAGCTCCATACGCATGGTTTCAAAATTAAATTCTGAACCGACCGGGTTTTGCATCCAGCCATTGGCCACTAGAATCCATAATGCGGATAGATTTGAACCCAGTGCAACCAGCCATGTCACGCATAAATGCTGAACTTTTGAAAGGCGATCCCAGCCAAAGAAGAATAAACCAATAAAAGTTGATTCTAGAAAGAATGCCATCAATCCTTCAATGGCAAGCGGCGCACCAAAAATATCACCCACATAGTGAGAGTAGTACGCCCAGTTTGTACCGAACTGGAATTCCATGGTTAGACCAGTGGTTACACCTAAGGCAAAGTTAATACCGAAAAGTTTGCCCCAGAATTTGGTCATGTCTTTATAAATTTCTTTGCCGGAAATCACATATGTGGTTTCCATGATGGCAAGAATAAAAGCCAAACCTAGAGTAAGCGGTACAAATATAAAGTGATACATCGCGGTCATTGCAAATTGGAACCGTGATAAATCGACCACGCTTTCAGAAATCATCAACGTGTCTCCTTGATTTGGGAAGGACTGCCAGCGATATGCTCAGCAACTTGGTTATCAAAATCTTTGGGAATTGTCGGCGCATCAAACCAGATATGTTTGATGGTGAGTAAAATGGCCACTTTAATGATTAAAATAGCGGTGATTTCAATGACTGAACGCCGGTTAATATCTTTGGGGACTAAGCTCATAGTGATAAGCCTATGTTTTAAACTCATGACCTATTATTGACAAAAGTTAACTAAAAATAAATAGGTTAAACAGTTAAAATAAAAATATATTATTAAGGTGATTTAAAACAATAGTTTAATGTGTATTCCGGGTGAAAATAAAACTGAATATCACGGTTTTTAATGTTGATTAAAACGCTTGTATATAATAAATAATTCCGACCATTTTACTTATATTTAATGGCTGGTATGGATATAATTATATTTAATCCGACTATTTTAATTGGGTATTAATGCTTTCTTGATAATGTATTGATACTTTATAAAATCACAAAATAGTTTAAAAAACAACCGGAGTATTGCAAATAAAAAAAGGAACATGCGCGCATATTCCTTTGTGTTGGGGGAGTTTATTTCTAGGCTTAGAAGTCGTAACGCAAGCCTAGAGAAAGGGCTGTTGAGTTTTCATCTGCAACACCGCTGATGCTGTTGCCAAAGCTGCGGCCTTCTTTCCAAGGGTTAAGCTTAGAGTTTTTATCATTCAACACTGTTGCCAGGTTGCCATATACGCGCAAAGTGCTGTCTAGCTTGTGTTCCACACCTACACCGATTAAGCTGGCATTGGCATCATCCGCATCGACATCACGGTAGAAATATTCACCGCGTACCGATGTTTTTGGCGTGATTTTGTATTCACCCGCTAAGCCAAATACTTGCGCGTCTGGATTGGCTGTATCGTTATCGTGTTTTGCGATTTGATACATGGCGCCCAGATTGAATGTATCGGTAAATTTATATGCGCCGGCAATGCGGAAGGCATCACGGCTTGCGCCGCCTGCCGCATTGGCTGCATTTTCATCATATTTTTCATATGCAGCTGCAGCATCGATAGGTCCAGCGTTATAAGTCAGCGCTAAGTCGTAGGCTTTATTGTCGTCAACGCCTTCGCCATTTGCATCCTGAGCAATTTGAGTGCCCGAATGCATCGACATTGCGGCTAATACGTTAAAACCGCCGCCAAATTTTGGTGATTTATATTCAATGGTGTTTTCATTGCGTTCATCAAACTTCAAGTTGCCGACGCGTGTGACATTGCGCACATCACCGACCATGTCGCCAAAGAAATTGACTGGGCCGCGGGCCGCTTTAAACGGGCTGTCAAAACGGCCTACACGCGCCTGGCCATATGTGCCGCTCTTTAAGCCAACAAAGGTATCACGGGTTGAAAAGTTAACGCCATTGCTGTCTTTAGAGCCGCTGGCAAAGTTAATTTCTTGTTCAATTTGTGCGAAAACATTTAAGTCATCATTAATTTTTTGATCAACTTTAAAGCCGAGCCGTGATGAGTTTGATGATAAACCAACTTCATTGTAGTCTTTGCCATCGTCTAAATAGTCTAAAGAAACATGTGCACGGCCATAAATTTTGACATCAGCAGCAGATGCCATTATCGGTGTAAGGATAGTTGCCCCGATTGCTAATGCACAGAGTGTTTTTTTCATTTGCAGCTCCATAAAGACTTGCGTTTTATCAATTCGATTTATCAGTAGCTTTGCTAAAAATAATTTCGCTATCTAATGGCGCTAAGTATTCATTACAAATAAGTCATTTATATTAAGGAAATATTTCAAAAATATTAAAATTAATCAGTGGGTTATTGAGTATGTTTCATAATGTTTAAAAGAAAAGCTTTTATTAAACGAGCGTTTAGGAAGCGTGCAGAGTGTTTTTTTGCGGCGGCCATGATTATATAAAATGTCAGATTAAGTTTGATCTGTAATTTTCAGTGCAAAAAAATGGAGCCGAAGCTCCATTTGAATTGCATGCAAAATCAGTTCAATTTCATGCCGCAGCCAAGGCCGCTTTAATGAGTTCTGCCTGCGCTTTAATTTTTTCTTGGTCGCCCATAGTCGCTGCATGTTTGCCAAGTTCATGGACATTGGTTGGAATCAAGTGAAAATGCACATGGGGCACAGTTTGGCCTGCGACAGTGCCAGACAGCTGCATGAGTACAATGCCTTTAACGCCAAGCGCAATTTCCATGGCTTGCGCAACTTTTTGTACAATTTGAATGGTGTAGGCCGCAGCTTCTGGCGCCAAATCGAGCAATGTAACAGCCGGATTTTTGGGAATTACCAGCGTATGGCCTTCTGCCTGCGGCATTATGTCCATAAATGCAAGCACTTGGTCATCTTCGTAGACTTTAATTGCCGGAAGTTCACCGCGTAAAATTCTTGCAAAAATGTTTTGGTCATCATAAGCCATGGCTAAATTCCTTAAGCGTGAGTGAATTGAATTGTATTCAGTTATTTGCAGTTCAATTCTTTCTGACGTTCCTTGATGGCGTCAAGCCGCTGCTGTTCTTTTTCTGAGAATTTAGGCTTGGTTGTATAGCAATTGTCATTGCCAAATTTTGCCTTGGCCTCAGGGTCTTTAAAACAGAAGCCCTTAGACGCGTAAATTACATCATGGTCATTCTTCAGCTTTTGGCATTCCTGTTCAGAAGCAAATGCGGTTGAAGATGCCCCAATAAAAGTTACTGCACTGATCAGAGCGGCAACAGTAAATTTGTTCATGCGAGTTTCCTCTGTACCTGTAACAATATGTATGACCATATCATCACAATATTAGGTTTCATTATGATTATTCAATGGCGGCTTATTACTCGATTGTAATTTTACTCCATGATTCGTACATTTTTACAGCAGTGGAAAAATCACTGTTTGGCGCAGCGGTATCGCTGGCAGCCTGAATTAAGCTTTGCGTCAATCCAATGATCGGCGCAGACAGTTTGGCCTGACGGACCAAGTCTACAGCAATCCCTGTATCTTTGGCTAATAGCGGCAGGGCAAAGGTGAGCGGAAATGTGCGGTTGATCACGCGTTGCGGCAAAATAGTTTCAGTGGCATTGCTTTTGCCGCTGGATGCATTGATGCAGTCTAATGCTTCTGTGAGATTTACACCGTGGGCTTTCAATGTCAAAGCGCCTTCGGCGGCGGCACAAAGATTTACAGCCATTAACATGTTGTTTACAGCTTTTACTGCAAAGCCTGCGCCGGATGCACCCACATGCTTAATTAATTTGCCCACAGCCTGCATGGCAGGCAGGGCCTTTTCAAAGGCTTCGGCATTGCCGCCCGCCATGACGGTTAATGTGGCATTTTCAGCGCCAATAGTTTGCCCGCTGACAGGTGCATCCAGATAATCAATATTTTGCGCTTTGAGCGCGGCTGCCAGCTTCTGAGCTGATTCAGGCACACCGCTGGTGCAGTCTACCCAAATTGAGCCAGATTTGATGCTTAAGGTGCTGATCAGCGCCTCTACGTCGGCGCTGGTCGGCAGGCAGGAAAAAATAACATCGGCCTGTACTGCCTGATTTAACTCTACAGCGTGTGTGCCGTACTCAGCTGCATGCTGTTTCGCCTTGTCGAAATTTCGGTTCCAGACATAAACGCTGTCAAAGTGTTTAGGCAAATGCGCGGCCATACGGTAGCCCATTGCGCCCAAGCCGATGAATGCAACTGATTGAATCATGATTAAACCCTAATCGTGTGTTTCTAATAATGTCGATCTTTGTACTAGCCAAGCCGTCAGTTTTGGCCAAAATTCAGCGGCGCTTTTCTGACTGGACATTAAGCCCAAATGCCCGCCTGGGATGAGAGTAAACGTGACATCTTGACTGCTTGTCAATTCACCTAAGGGCTGAATCGCTTCGGCTGTTACAATCTGATCGCTGGAGCCTGCGCCAATCAACAAAGAGCAGTTGATATTTTTTAATTTGATAACTTTATCTTTTAATTGAATAATACCTTGCTTTAACGGGTTTTGCAGCCAAAGATTCAGCACCATGTCCTGATTGATGCCGCCCGGGTAGTCAATCATATTATTCAGAAAGTCGCCCATGGTGGCATGTTCATAGACCGTGCGGGTGTCGGACAAGTTGGATAAAAGCTGCCTTTGACTGTCAATCCAGCCTTTAGGATCTAAAATTTTAAAACCCAGCGCATTCAGCAGGCCGGGGGTATGGATCATGCGTTTAGGGATTTGCCCAGAGTAAATGGTATCCCGCACAGATTTGCTCCGCGATACGAGCTTATTGGCGTTCTGAAAAAGTTTTCCGACACGCCCAGACGCATAACTGTCAATTGGGCTGCCCACCACAATCAGGTTTTTGACATGTTCAGGCTGATGCAGTGCGGTATAGAGCGTGACAAAAACGCCTGCGATGCTCCAGCCGTGCAGGGAAATATATTTGCTGTTGGCATGCCGGCTGATCGTGTCTATGCAATGCGGAATGGCATCATTAATAAAAGACAGGAAATTCAGAAAGCGGTCCTGATAATTCAGCTTAGTCCATTCCAGCAAATACACATCAAAACCGCTGTGCTGAAAATGCTTAACCAAAGAGCGGTATGGATACAGGTCATAAATCGCCATATTGATAGCCAGCGGCGCAACAAAGACCAGCGGTTCTGCGTATTTTTTATTCGGCGATGCATAATGGCGGATGCGGCAATATTTATATTCTTCAATTACTTCGTAAGGGTTGCTTTGTGACAGCACCAGCGATTTTGCATTGAAAACACGTGTAGACAGGTGTTTCAGCTTTTTTTGCTGGCTTAAAAGTCTTTTTTTTAATGGATGCATGATTGTAATTGACCTATGTCTTTGCAGGTTTGATCGAAGTCTAAGCGATATTTGCTTATTATGCCTTGACCTGAAATAGCTTAGACGCTCAAAATATTGGCAATTATTAACAAAAGGCAGTCATAAGACTGAGTAATGCTGATGAGCCAACAAGACGACATTGAATACCAGCTTGATACTTTAGCGATTCGTACCGGCCATACACGCACTTTTGAAGGCGAGCACAGTGAACCAATTTTCTTAACGTCATCGTTTGTCTGTGAAAGCGCTGCGGATGCGGCTGCTAAGTTTTCAGGACAAATTGAAGGAAATACTTATTCACGCTATACCAATCCAACGGTGCAAGCATTTGAAAAACGCCTTGCGGTATTGGATGGCGCTGAAGCTGCTGTAGCGACCAGTTCGGGCATGGCGGGCGTGCATGCGATTACTTTAGCTTACTTGAAAGCCGGTGACCATGTGGTGTGTTCACGCGCAGTATTCGGTTCAATCATTTCTCTCTTTGAAAAATATGTCATTAAATTTGGCGTAGAGGTCACTTTTGTTGATTTAGAAGATTTAGATGGCTGGAAAAAAGCGGTTCGTCCAAATACACGCCTTTTGTTTATTGAAACACCGTCTAATCCTTTGGCTCAAGTGGGCGACATCCAAGCTATTGCGGATATTGCGCATGCACAGGGCGCATTATTTGCGGTTGATAATACTTTTTGCACCCCCGTTTTGCAGCAGCCGCTTAAATTTGGCGCGGATTTAATCGTGTATTCATCTACAAAATATATCGATGGTCAAGGCCGTGCATTGGGCGGCGCAGTGGTGGGCAGCGCAAAACTGATGGAAGAAATTACCGGTGTAATTCGTACACTCGGCAATTCACTGAGCCCATTCAATGCCTGGATTTTCTTGAAAGGCCTGGAAACGCTGAGCCTGCGTATGAAAGCGCACTGCGCCAGCGCGCAGAAATTGGCAGAATGGCTGGATGCGCATCCGAAAGTGGAAAAAGTTTACTATGCGGGCCTGCCGAATCACGCTGGACATGACTTGGCGAAAAAACAGCAGTCTGGTTTTGGCGGCGTAGTCTCTTTTGTGGTAAAAGGTGAGCGTGATGGGGCGTGGACAGTGATCGACAATACCCGCTTCCTTTCAATCACCAGTAATTTAGGCGATGTAAAATCAACAATTACCCATCCGGCAACCACATCGCACGGCAGAATGTCAGCTGAAGCGAAACAAGCTGCTGGAATTTCTGAAGGTTTAATCCGCGTATCTGTTGGTTTAGAAGATATTGATGATATTATTCGCGATATTTCCCGCGGTTTAGATTTGATTTAATTCAAATTCATTCAGCTTTAAATGATCCAGCCTGAGTTCATTGCAGTGAGCAGAACTTAGGCACTAAAAGATTTTGTGTTCGGAGTATTTTATGAACATTAACATGTTGATGCAGCAAGCGCAGCGCATGCAGAAAGAAGTCGAAAGCAATGCCAAAAAGGCAAAAGAAGAACTTGCTCAAACAGAAGTGCATGCGGAAGCAGGCGGCGGTTTGGTTAAAGTGACCATGACTTGCCGCAATGTGGTTAAACGCATTGAAATCAGCCCTGAATTGCTTCAAGACGATGCAGACATGATTGAAGATTTGATTGCTGCTGCAATGAATGATGCTGCGCGTCAAGCTGAAGCCATTTCAGAAGAGCGCATGAAGTCAGCAAATTCTGGCATGGGCTTGCCGCCTGGCCTTGCCGGCTTATTCTAAGGAACAGCAGTGCATGTTTAGTGATCGTTTTGATCAGCTGGTTCAAGCATTGCGCATTTTGCCAAGCGTTGGGCCGAAATCGGCTCAGCGCATGGCGCTGCACTTAATCATGAAGAATAAAGAGGGGGCCGTTGGTTTAGCGCATGCGCTGAATGAAGCCACCAGCTATATTCATGAATGCTCAATTTGTCATTCATTGACTGAAGAAGAGGTCTGCAATATTTGCCTGTCACATGAGCGTGATGAGCAAATCCTTTGCTTGGTTGAGTCTCCAGCCGATGTGATGGCCATAGAGCAAAGCGGCAGTTTCCGCGGCAAATATCATGTTCTTGGCGGGCATCTGTCTCCGCTGGATGGCATTGGCCCCGATGAAATCGGCATTCCGTATCTGCTGCAGCGCTTAGCTGACGGCAAGGTCAAAGAAGTCATTCTTGCCACCAATGCAACCGTAGAAGGGCAAGCGACAGCGCATTATATTGTAGAAGCAGCCAAGCATTTGCCCGTGCAGATGACTCGGATTGCGCAAGGTGTTCCGCAAGGCGGAGAGCTGGAGTATGTTGACAGCCATACTTTAAGCCAAGCAGTGCATAACCGCATGCGCATGAAGTAAGATTGAATCTCAAAATATCATTTATTAATAGCTTTTTTATATGACTAAATGGTATTTTGATTTTGAAAAACAACTATAATCGAAAAGATATAGTGAATATATTTTATTTTTTATCGATAATTATAAGATATCGGTTAATATAGCCGAAAAGAGCCTCTAGCAATAGCCTCAAGCATTTATGTATCAATTTATCCATCAGCAGCAAGATCTGCAAAATGTACTCAACCTTATGGATCAAAGCTCCATTTATGGACTGGACACCGAATTTATCAAGGTAGATACATTGTGGCCCAAATTAGGCGTTTTTCAAATAAATATTAGTGGAAAAGTGTATTTGCTTGATGGCGCAGCTTTAGACTTATCCGAGTTTTGGAACAAGCTGTTTAATGCGCAGCAAAATATTTTCCATGCCTGCAGTGAAGATATTGATTTAATCTACCATTATGCGCAGCAAAAAACGCTGAAGAATGTCTTTGATACGCAGGTGGGCATGTCTTTCTTGGGGCATGGTTTGCAAGTCAGTTATCAAAATGCGCTGAAAACGATGCTGAATGTGGATATTGAAAAAGATCAAACCCGTTCAGACTGGCTGGCGCGTCCATTAAGCCCTGAGCAGCTGATGTATGCAGCGAATGATGTTGAATACATTATGCAGCTGTCAGATAAGGTAAAAGCTGAATTGTCCGGAAAGCATTTGCTGGATTGTGCGCTGGAAGACTGCCGGAATTTAACGCATGAAATTGGTCAGGAAACGCCAATGGCGATGCTTTATCATGATGTCGGCAATTATCGGAATTCACGCAAGCAGCTTATGCAGCTGCAGCAGCTGGCCGTATGGCGCGAACAAATGGTCAAGGCATTGAATCAGCCGCGCAGTTTTATCCTTAAAAATGCAACGATGCTGGATTTAGTTGAAAAAAATCCTCGAAATCATTTCCAGCTTAGCGCGGTAAAAGGCATCCGTCCTAATATTGTACGGGAGCACGGCAAGACTATTTTAGATCTGCTTAAATTCCTGCCTGAGCAGGATGAATGGCCGCTGCGCATGGCGCGCCCAATCCGCCATTCATCTAAAGATATTGCTGATCGGGTGGAATCTGTCATTGCCAATGTGTCAGAGGAAACAGCAGTGCCGAAAGAAGTGCTGATGCGTAAGAAATGGCTGAATGCGCTGTATCAGCATGTAGTGTTTCATAATGATGAGCAGGATTTGCCAGGGTATCTGCTGGGCTGGCGCTATGATTTGCTGGCTAAGCCGCTGATTGATGTGCTGCATTCGGATGAATCCTATTTATCGATGCAAATGAAAGTTGTTGATTGAAACCGCATTTGATTGATTAAAGATTTAGCATTTGTACAAATTCACGACTGATGCGTTAATAAACATTAATGTATCGGTCTTTTTTTTGATGTATCCTTTGCATTGAGTTTTATGAGTACCGATTCAAAATGCATTGTTCTATTTACAAATCGAGCAAAAAAGATGAAATGTATCTTTATGTTGCCCGTCCTACTGAAAATGAAGCTGAAGATTTCAATCCTTTAGAAGTATTGGCTGAGCCTGTTCGTGTCGCTTTTGGCCGCGCAACATTTGTAATGCATTTGGAACTCAGTGAAGCGCGTACATTGGCGCGTGTCAACGTTATGCATGTCATTGACTCCTTAGAAACCAAAGGCTTTTTCTTGCAAATGCCGCCGGAAGGTTTGATTAATCCTAATGCAGCTGCGCCAGAAGGCTTGCGCGGTGCATAAATCCTTTCAGGAGTTGTGAAATGAATAGTTTATGGGCTGTATTGGACTCAATTCCTGAAGATAGCATTGCAATCACGGTTTATCTTTTAGGAAGCCTGATTATTTTGGCAAGCTGGTATTCAATTGCGAAACGCTTGCCAAAACTCTTTGGCAGTATTAGCTGGATTATCATTTTTGCTGTTTTATTGACACCAACGGTCTCTGAAGGCAGCAATGCATCGATTGCGCCAGCGATTTTTGGCCTGCTGTTTGGCTTGTTGACTAAAGATCAGCCTTTGGTTTGGACCAATCTGTCTTTAATTCTATTTGTTGTCGGCATTGGTTTTGTGATTGGCTATTTCTGGTCAAAGTTCAATGCAAACAAAGCGCAGATCTCGCTTAACAAAAAAAGTTCACCACTTTAAAGTAAAAAAATAAGGGTTCGTATGTCTGTTGATGCTCAACACTTTTCTGGTACAGATCAGTACATTGCGACTGATAGTCTTAAACTTGCTGTGAAAGCAGCCCGCAGCCTGCAAAAACCGCTTTTGGTGAAAGGCGAGCCGGGTACAGGTAAAACGTTATTGGCTGAACAGGTAGCTGAAAGTTTAGGCCTAAAGCTGATTACATGGCACATTAAATCGACAACCAAAGCGCAGCAAGGCTTGTATGAATATGATGCCGTATCGCGCCTGCGTGACAGTCAGCTGGGTGATGACCGTGTTTATGATATTAAAAATTACATCAAGCCAGGAAAATTGTGGGAAGCATTTACCAGTGAAGAACGCTGTGTCTTGCTGATTGATGAAATTGACAAGGCGGACATTGAGTTTCCAAATGACTTGCTGCATGAACTCGATAAAATGTCGTTTTATGTATATGAAACAGGTGAAACGATTACTGCAGTTCAGCGGCCAATTGTCATTATTACTTCAAATAATGAAAAAGAATTGCCGGATGCATTTTTGCGCCGCTGCTTCTTTCATTATATTGAATTTCCTGACGAAGCGACCATGCGCGAAATTATTAATGTGCATTTTGAAAATATTTCAAATACGCTGGTGTCTGAAGCGCTGCAGATTTTCTTTAAACTGCGCCAGATTCCTGGTTTGAAAAAGCCGCCTTCAACATCTGAGCTGATTGATTGGCTGAGCCTGCTGATGGCGGATGATATGCCGGAAGATATTCTGCGCAATACTGACAAATCTAAATCTATTCCGCCGCTGTATGGCGCATTAATTAAAAATGAGCAGGATGTTCAGCTTCTTGAGCGCTTGGCATTTATGTCACGCCGTTAAGCGTGTCCTCGCAACAAAATAAAAGCTGGCTAGACCAGCTTTTATTTTGCTTCCATGAAGAGCTGTTTTGAATTAAAGGCCACTATTTTGCGTCAAATAAGCAGATTCGCCATGAAATTTATTCAACCGGGTATTGGCGTCATGCTGGGGGCGCTTTCTTTGCCTGGCTATGCACAGGCTGAAGCTGAGTTTGAGAAAGCCTATTTGCAGATAATAGATGACAGTTATTGGGCGCAGGTTGCTGAATATCAGATGAGGCAGCTGCTTGAAGGACAAACATTGAATGAAGCGCAGCAATTGTTATTAAAACAAAAGCAATGCCTTGCTTTGGCGCAAGAAAACAGATTCTATGCATTTGTGAATGCCCGATTTTCCGAGTACCAAAGCTATATGCGCAATCAGGGGTTTACCAAGCTATATTCAGCGCAAAAGATGACCCAGGAAGGAAGTGCGGTTCAGGCTAAATATTTGGTGCTGCAGCAAGAATTGCATATGACCGATTATCCTTGTGAACAGTGAGCTAAACGTGCTGCAGTGTGATAATGCATTAGCCTGAATTCCCAGTAGATGCTTTAGGCTTTACTTGCTGAAATCAATTTCTCATAATGTGGATAGAAAAGGCATTGCTCAGTTGCAGATGAAATAACAAGATCACATGCAGCTAAACTGATTTGACCTCCCGAATATTTAATTTTTATTGGATTTTATCCGACTATGTTTGTGCGATTGTTTTACACACTTAGAAAATACGGCGTGCCTGTTTCGACGCGTGAACTGATTGACCTGAATGAAGCCGTGGCGGCGGGTTTGGTCTTTGCCGATCAGAATGAGTTCTATCAGCTGGCTAAAACAGTCATGGTCAAAGATGAGCGCTTCTTTGATAAATTCGACCGCGCGATGAAGGACTACTTTGACGGCATTTCAACCTTTGATTTGGATGCACTGCTGAATCAGGTGCATAAGCTGCCAAAAGACTGGTTTGATTTAGAACTGCTGGAAAAGCATTTGACGCCAGAACAGCGAGAAGAATTAAAAAAAGCGGGTTCGCTGGAAGAGCTGATGAAAATGCTGGAAGAGCGTCTGCGTGAACAGCATAAAAAACATCAGGGCGGCAACCGCATGATTGGTACCGGCGGCACATCGCCGTTTGGCGCCTATGGCGACCATCCGGAAGGCGTGCGCATCGGTGGGCCGGGCCGTAAAAAATCTGCGGTGAAAGTTTGGGAACAGCGCCAATACCGCAATTTAGATGATGATCAGATTTTGGGAAGCCGTCAAATGCAAATGGCGCTGCGCCGTTTGCGCAAGTTCGCCCGGCAAGGCGCAGCAGATGAGCTGGATATAGACAGCACCATCCGTGAAACCGCCAAGCAGGGCATTTTAGATGTGCAGCTGGTGCCTGAACGCCGCAACCGTATTAAAGTATTGATGCTGTTTGATGTGGGCGGCTCGATGGATTCACACATTGCGCAGTGCGAAAAACTGTTCAGTGCGGCTAAGACAGAATTTAAAACGCTGGAATATTTTTACTTCCATAACTGCCTATATGATTATGTGTGGAAAGATAACGTGCGCCGTTCCAATACGCGTATGAACACATGGGATTTATTCAATACCTATGGCCGCGATTACCGTGTAATTGTGGTGGGTGATGCCAGCATGGCGCCGTATGAAGTCACATCCGCAGGCGGCTCTGTCGAATATATGAATGATGAAGCCGGAAATGTATGGCTGCAGCGCCTGCGTCAGCATTTTGATAAAACCGCGTGGCTGAATCCGGAAGAAGAAAGCTATTGGCATTACACGCAGACCATTGGCTTAATTAAACAGATTTTTGAAGATCATATGTTCCCAATGACGCTGAAGGGCATTGAGGATATGACCAAGTATTTAGCGCGTTAACTCCTTGAATATATCCTAAAAGGCTGCTGCCTGAGAAACTGAAATTTGGCTTGTTGTATTTGATTAAAATTCGTTAGTATCAGGGCAGTCTTTTGCATAAACGCTTATAAACGGGGGAACTAATATGGAACATCAAATTAATGGCATCGCATTGCCAAATCGGGAAGGTTTTTTTGGCGTGTATGGCGGTCAGTTTATTCCGCCAGACTTAAAACAGGCGATGGATGACATTAATGCAGCCTATGAGCAGATCCGCCATACAGCAGAATTCCAAGATGAACTTAAAGACCTGTTTGCCAACTATGTCGGCCGTCCAAGTCCATTATTTTTTGCTAAGCGTTTAACCGATCAACTAGGCGGCGCAGAAATCTATTTAAAGCGTGAAGATTTAAACCACACGGGCGCACATAAAATTAACCATTGCCTTGGCGAGGCGCTGTTAGCTAAATATATGGGCAAAACCAAAGTCATTGCGGAAACAGGCGCAGGGCAGCATGGCGTAGCTTTGGCAACAGCCTGTGCGCTGGTGGGGATTCCGTGTGAAATTCACATGGGGCAAGTGGATATCGAAAAAGAACATCCAAATGTTGTGAAAATGAAAATTTTGGGTGCCCGCTTAATTTCGGTGACGCGCGGTACAGCAACGCTGAAAGATGCAGTAGACAGCGCCTTTGAAGAATACTTAAAAGATCCGAAAAATTATATTTATGCCATTGGCTCTGTGGTTGGGCCTCATCCATTTCCAATGATGGTGCGGGATTTTCAGGCGATTATCGGTGAAGAAATTAAAGTGCAAGCCAGTGCGCGTTTTGGCGCAAATCCAGATTATGTGGTGGCCTGTGTTGGCGGCGGTTCTAATGCGCTGGGGGCATTTACGGCATTTTTAAATGATCCGGATGTTAAGCTTGTTGGGGTTGAGCCTGCAGGGCATGGTTTGGATACAGATATGCACTCTGCAACATTGACATTAGGCAAGCCTAGCCAAATTCACGGTATGGCGTGTTATGTGCTGGAGAATGATCAAGGTGAACCTTTGCCAGTGCATTCTATTGCTTCTGGGCTGGATTACCCAGGCGTAGGCCCGCAGCATAGCCTGCTGAAAGATTTAGGGCGGGTGGAATATACTACGGCAACGGACCAAGAATGTTTGGATGCATTTATGACGCTGTCGCGTGTAGAGGGCATTGTGCCTGCGCTGGAAAGTTCGCATGCAGTGGCTTGGGCGCTGCGTGAAGCGCCTAAACTTGGCAAAGATATTAAAATCGTAGTCAATATATCTGGCCGCGGTGATAAAGATGCAGATTATGTAGCGGCAAAACTTGGGTTAAATTGAGTTTGATCTGATCATACAGTTTAGTTCTAAAAAAATATCCCTATTTTTATAGGGATATTTTTTTGCCGTCATCCAAATGCGGTTTAAACAACTGAGGGAATTAACCGTTTTAAGCCAAATCTCTGGATATGAAGGCGTCAGCTGGGAGCTTGGGTTTGAATGGTGGTATCACATTGTCATTTTATTGTAATGACAATGTGTTTTGGCTGATTTTTATGTCTAATGAAAATCAACGATTTATTTATAGTATCGCCGTTTAACTGTCTAGCCTGAAATATATTGCTGCAGCTGATCAATCAGTTTCTTCTGATCTTCCATGGCTGCCTTAACTAAATCGCCAATGGAAATCAGGCCAATTAAGCGTTCATTTTCAACTACAGGCAAATGGCGTAAATGCTTGTCAGTCATTAATTCTAAACAATCTTCTACAGTTGCTGTGCGGGTAATTGTAAGCACCTTTGCAGTCATAATTTCATTGACAGTGGTATTGAATGAGGTGCGCTCCATCAGGGCTATTTTGCGCGTATAGTCGCGTTCTGAAAGAATGCCGACGACTTTATCTTCATGGGTCACGACCAATGCGCCAATCCCTTTATCCGCCATAAGCGAAATCGCTTTTAAAACCGTTTCATCTGGGGCAATGGTATGAATGGCGTGCTGTGGCTTATCTTGTAAAACTTGTGCAACTGTGGTCATTATCGTATGTCCCTTAAAGTTATTATTTGCTTTAACTTAACGCGAATACAAAAAAAAGCAAATACTTCAGCGTTCATTATTTTGACAATTCAATAAATAATGTGAATATTATGCAAAGTGCGCTGTTTTTCCTGAGAAAAAGAAATGGCGCATGAGCTGTGTCGACAGTTTTAGCTTCTTGTGATTGTATGCATTATAAAGCGCCGGCGTCACTTTTAACCGTGTGAGTGTCGGCATTAATGACTGTTCAAAATCTGCCGATGTTATTTTCTTCGGCTGATAGTTTGGCCAGTGCTTTTTTGCATATTTATGCGCTTGCAGGCCATTTAGCCAAAATGGAAAAATAAAATCATCCCCATCTTTGCTCATGGCCCAGCCTTCATGGTACAAGCCCCATAAAACACCGCAATACATCATGGTTTTTAAAATGGTGATTTTAAAAAAAAGATCTTTGGAGATAGGCTGCAATTGATTGATTTTTGTCATGGGTGCTTTGTTTGATGCGGTTTGATCTATTGTAGAAAAAGCAGATGAAATTACTGTGTAAGCTTTGCTGAAAATCGTAAGCAAATATGTTTGCTTAACAATCTTCAGGCATTAAAAAACGCCACCTAGGTGACGTTTGTTTACGCTTGCAATGTGGCCATCTTCTGCCAGTATTGCGCTTTGAGTGAATCGCGTTCGACACGGAAACCTTGATAATAAAGTTCCGCAAGAAACAATGCTGCTTTACCATGCCCAGCACGCGCTGCGCTTTCCAGTTCTTCAACTGCATCTACAAAGTTCATTTGAGATTGAATAGTATTTACTGCATTTGCATACACATGCTCTAAGTCATGTTGAGAGATTTGTTGCATCATATTAAAGTTACTCCTTATTCTAATTATGCTTACATCTGCCTACTTCAGATAGGTGCCTATTTCGACCTATCAATAACTACTATAGTTAAGTATTATTAAAGTAATATTACAATTAAGTTGAATTGTCAACAAAACATGTAAATTATTTTCTATGTCTGCTAGTTTACATGATTAAACAATGAACAGTTTTAATTTTTATTAATATAGTTAGATAAGAAGATGTTAACAATAAGGAGAAGTATGATGACTAGAACTTTAGATGGTTTGAATTTTGATATGCCTCCTACGGCAGAACAGATTGTAGCTTTAGCGCATTTGCATCGGCAAAGACTGGATGAAGCTATTTTTCATCAGGAAATTCATTTGGGGGATTTTGGTTTGGCGCAGCGCAAGCGGGTTTATGATTTTACTCGTGAACTGGATGTTGCGCAGCGTGAAGATTTTTACGAGATGTACAATGGCGAGCTGCTGCGGATTGCGGATGATGATGAATTGCATCCGGCATATGCAGAAGGCGGGGTCAGTATTTTTGCAGTCGTTATTGTCATGGCCATCATTGCGCTGATTTTGTACTTCGCGGTTATTCAGCGCATCCTGAGCAGTTAATTGTCGGGCCAGAGCATCCTGCCTTAAATACTGTTGTATTGAATGGGCGGTTTGGATGAGAAATAAACAGGCTGACTTGAACTTATTGAATAGCGGTCATACACTACTTTGAATTCGAGGTAGTGTATGTCTATTGACCTAAAAAAAATTCTTCAATTCAAATCAAAAATTGGGCTAGAACAGGTCTACAACATATTTGTCAGTTTTATTATTGCGCTCATCCTGGTTTTGGGGTTGCTTGCCTTGAATCGGCCTATTTCCACACAAAAAATGCACAATATCCTCATCATCTCTGAGCAGCAAAGCTGTCCAGATTCACAAAATTTAGCCGTGGCTTTGAGCCAGCAGCATGAAGTGACTATGGGGCAGTATCTTAAGCTGATGCATGCTTATCAAGCTGAGACTGCAAGGGCTCATCAGCTTCCGGCGCTGGCAGAGGAGCAGCCCTAGAAGGCAAAGGCGCTATGGCAGGTGCGGTATTAACCGGGGTATTTGCATTTGGCTGCAGGTTGCTTTGCAAAATGCCATTTAATTCTGCTTTATCCAGCGCTTTGCTTACCACAATGATGGTGAGCTGATCAGGGTGCAAATGACGGCGTACCGCGTTTTGTACATCTTCCGCCGAGATTTTCTCAAGCAGTTTAGGATATTGGTCTAAGTAGTCTGCCGGGTGCTGGTAAAATCCCAAAAGGCCAAGCTGCGCATTAATGGATGCATTGCTGCTGTAGCTGTTTGGATAGGCCCGCAGCATGCCGGCTTTCACTTCATTCAGCTGATTGGTGTCTATGGGCTGCCGCACAAAATCAGTTAATGCTTTGTGAGCAACGCGGATGCTGTCGATCAGCTGGTCTTGGCGCGTTGAATAGCTGAAGCTGAATATGCCTGGCGACTGGCTGAAACTGAATGCGCTGTAAGCGCTATAGGTATAGCCGCGCTTCACCCGCAGTTCTTGCATAAGCACCGCGTTAAATCCGCCGCCGCCAAACAGCTTATTGCCTATCTCCAGGGCTAAACGGTCAGGATCATTTCTAGTTGTTCCTATTTGTCCAAACATGACATGCGCCTGCGCAGAGTCGTATGGCATATGCACAATATTCAGTGTGTTTTTTTCTTCCGGATCGGGTAAAGCCTGCGCGTGTTCCCCTTGCTGAATATTGCCCGCTATTCTTTCTGACAGTTTTAGCGCTTCTTTCGCAGTCAGCTTGCCAGTAATGGCAATATTCATATTTTTCGCCACAATGAATTTATCTCGGAACTGCTTAAGGTTTTCTGTTGTTATTTTTTTGAGGCTGCCATTGGTGCCCGTCACCGGTTCAGCATAAGGATGCTGCCCATAAATTTCACGATAAAATCGAATGCCCATTAAACGGCCGGGGCTTTCCTGCAGCTGTTTTTGTCCTGTTTGCAAGTTGCTCAGTGTCATATTGATGCTGTTTTTTTTGAAAACGGCATTGCTGAGGACTTCCATCATCATGGCTAAAGCGGGTTCAAGCTTCTGCGGATCTGAAAGTACTCTTAACTTGACAATAAACATGTCTCGATAAGATTGGATGCTGAATTGTGCGCCGCTTTGTTCAAAAACACTGGCGATTTGGCTGGCTGTAAATTTTTCAGTTCCTTCATTCATTAGTCCCGCAGCCATATTAGAGAGACCATATAGGCCTTTGCCGATTTCCAAATCCCGCGCGGAACCGGCATTGAAGGTCAATTGAATATCAACCATTGGCAAATCTTGAGATTCGACAAATAAGGTGCGCACCTTATAGCGGTTTTTTAAGTCGTGAACATAGGGCGCATGTGTTTCCAGCTGTTTTAAATTGCGCAGGCTTTGCAGTATGGGAATTGACTGCAGCTGGCTTGGATTATCATGAACATCCGGTTCAGTATTTAAATAGCTGTCTGCCTGTTCAGCAGAAATTGAAGATGAACAGGCAAGCATGGCGATAAAAATGATGACGGTTTTATGCAACATGAGGCTGTCCATTACTTTGATTTATTTTCAGGGGTCAAATACAAAGTGCTTAAATTATCTTTGATAAAGTAAGCATTGGCGACACGTTGAACATCTTGAGGGCTAACGTTTTCATAATGTTTAGGCAACTCATCCATTAAGCGGTAACTCAAGCCGTTAACCTCTAAGTTTCCAATCATTTTGGCTTGACCTGCAATATCATCCTGACTGTATATTAAGCTGGAAATAAATCGGGTGGAGATGCGGGAAACTTCTGCGGGATCCACCAGTTCATTTTTAAGCAGATCAATTTCCGTCTGAATGGCTTTTTGCGCCTCTTGTAGAGAAACACCGTCTGCCGGCAAAGCTGAGATAGAGAACAAGCTGTCACCGCGGTTGTAAGGGTCATAAGACGCGCTGACAGCGGTCAGCAGCTTTTTGTCCCGCACTAAGCGGTCCTGAAAGCGTGAAGAAATGCCGCTGTCTAAAATGCTTCGGATAATGTTTAAGCCATAGGCATCTTGAGGGTCTTTGGCGGTTGCCAATGAACGGACATTCCATGCCATATATAAATTCGGCACTTGCACGGTGGATTCAATTTCCATGTGCCGGTAGCCCACCCGTTCAAACTCCAGCACATCATTGCGGGGCGGCGCTTTCTTGGCAGGAATATCTCCAAAATATTTTTGCACTTGGTGAAGGGCAGCTTCTGATTCAACGTCACCAACAATCACCAGTATGGCATTATTCGGCGTATACCATTTTCTGTACCATGTCTTTAGATCATCCAGCTGAAGGTTCTGGAGGTTTTTCATATGCCCAATCACGGGCTGCCGGTAATGGCTGGTGGGATAGGCAATCCATTTGAAGCGTTCAAAAGCTAAAGCGCGGGGGCTGTCATCGGTGCGCAGCCGGCGCTCCTCCATGACGACTTTCATTTCAGGCTCGAAGTCTTGCTGGCGCAGCAGCAGATTGCTCATGCGGTCTGCTTCAAGCTCCAGCGCCATCGGAAAATAGGTTTTAGGGTAGAGCTGGTAATAATTGGTGTAATTGGTGAATGTGGCTGCATTGATGCTGCCGCCGTAAATTCGGCTGAGGCGGGTGAGTTCATCATTGGGCACTTTGCTTGTGCCTTTGAACATCATATGCTCAAGTGCGTGAGAAATGCCCAAAAGATTGCCTGACTCATCACTGCTGCCCACTTTATACCAAATTTGCGTCATCACCATAGGTGAGCGGTGGTCTTCTCGAATAATGACTTTTAAACCATTATTCAGGGTGGTTTCAAACGCGGTTCGAGCTAACTGGCCGCGGGTGTCTGCATGTAAATTTGTGCTCAGCATACATAAGCTGAGCAATCCGGCAGATAAAATCTGAAAATTGAACTGTGTGCAGCGCATTATATTTTTGGACATGGAATCCCAAATAAAAGCTCATGATTTTATTCTATTCTTTAGAATCTGCAGTTTGAACGCAAGTTCAGGTTGTTGTTTTTTGGTGTGTTGAGGATAGGGCGGCGGTGAAAGGCTCAAAAATAAAGAACTTATGCTAGAATCAGCTTTTTTAACGCAATGCTTTTCAAGGATTCGGCATGCAACAGCAATCTAATGGGCAGAATAATTTTTTGATTGATGCTGATATCGGAGATGATGATGTCACATTACCGAGTTTACCTGCGGTCAATGTGCCTATTATTGAAACTCCAAAAGAGCAAGCTGCTGTTTCTGAGCCTGTAGCATCAGAAGCGCCGCAGCAGGAAGAAGCGCCATCAAAAGGCGGTTTCTTTGGCCGCATGAAGGACGGTTTGACGAAAACCCGCAAAAACTTTACAGACGGCATGGTGAACATCCTGATCGGCGGTAAAGAAATTGATGATGAATTGCTGGAAGAGGTTGAAGAGCAGCTTTTGGTTGCCGATATTGGTGTAGAAGCCACCAAAACAATTATTGCAAATTTGACTGAACGGACAGCGCGCGGTGATTTGATTTATTCACATTCTCTGTATAAAGCGCTGCAGGAAGAGTTGGTTGCTTTGCTTGCGCCGCGTGTAAAGCCTTTGCATATCGATCCAAACAAAACTCCATATGTTATTTTGGTTGTTGGCGTAAACGGTGTAGGCAAAACCACCACAATTGGCAAATTGGCTAAGCGTTTGCAGGGCGAAGGCAAGAAAGTCATGCTGGCTGCAGGTGATACATTCCGTGCAGCGGCCACAGAGCAGCTGCAAATTTGGGGTGAGCGCAATAATATTGCTGTGGTTGCGCAAGGTCACGGGGCCGACAGCGCTTCTGTGATTTTTGATGCTTTTGAAAGCGCGCGTGCAAAAGGCATTGATGTATTAATTGCTGATACTGCCGGTCGTTTACACAATAAAAGTCACCTGATGCAAGAGCTGACTAAGGTAAAACGCGTCATGCAAAAAATTGATGCAACTGCGCCCCATGAAGTCATGCTGGTAGTAGATGCAGGTACAGGTCAAAATGCAATTAATCAGGTTGAAATGTTCGATGAAGCAGTGGGCTTAACCGGGATTACCATTACCAAATTAGACGGTACAGCCAAAGGCGGGGTCTTGTTCAATATTGCCAGCCGGACACACGTGCCAATCCGCTTTATTGGTGTCGGTGAAAAAATTGACGATTTGCGTCCATTCTCGGCCAAATCCTTTGTTGCTGCTTTATTTGAAACGGATAAATAGAGCCATTGCTTTAAAATGCTGTAGTGTGTGATAAGTCACATAAACTCCGCCAAGTGCGGAGTTTTTTATTTTTAATTATAACTGGTTGATTTAAAAAACATCATAAGGGGAGGTTGAGCGAATTAACTGACGGATAATTTTATTAAAATAAAGCAAATAATGAGTTGTTTATTAATTTTGAATATTGGGGGATCATGATGGAATTATTCAATAAAATAGGTCATGTGCTGACTGCGGATTTGACCAAAGATTTTAAATTTAAAAGAAAGCAGGATGATTCAACCGAAATCACTTTTGTCGATCAGCTGAAGAAAAGACGCAGTATTTACAAACTGGGGAAAAAAGTTCATTTCAGCCAAGCATATATTGCAGAACTTATTCAGGAATCTGTACGAAGCTGCCCATCTGCCTTTAACGCACAGAGTACTCGGATTGTTGTGCTGTTTGGGGAGTCTCATCAGCAGTTTTGGGATATTGCAAAAGAAGCGCAGAAACGCAATGTGCCGAATGCTATTTTTGAAAGTGTTGAAATGAAAATTGATCAGTGCGCGCATGCATTTGGCACGGTGCTGTTTTATGAGGATCAGGAGGTTATTCAGCAACTTCAGAAAAAAATGCCATTCAATGCTGCTGATTTTCCAGTATGGTCAGAGCAAACCTCTGGCATGGCGCAGTTTGCGGTGTGGACGTCATTAGCGGATTCAGGGATGGGGGCATCATTGCAGCACTATAATCCCTTAATTGATAATGCTATTGCTGATCATTACAGTATTGCGCCGCATTGGTTGATGCGCGCTCAGCTGGTCTTTGGGTCAATTGAAGAGAAGGCGGCAGAAAAAGAAGAACAGGACGATTATGATAAATTCCGTGTTTATGCTTAAGCATAAATGAAATTTTTTGAAATGAACTGATAGGGCGTTCGTTTTTGGCGTTTGGTTTCTCTGGCATTATGCTGTAATTTTTACGCCAGCTGTTCTATATATAAGACACTATGTCATAGTTTTAGTCATGTGATTATCTATAGTTTGGCATATGATGAGTTCATCAGATGAAAGCAGTTGAAAACAAGAGCGAGATTTAAATATGTCATTTCTAGATCAAATAAAACAGCGCCGCACCATTTATGCAATTGGTAAAAATGTATCGAAGGAACAAAGCGCAATAGAACAAATCATTCAAGATGCCGTGCGTCACAGCCCTTCTGCATTCAACTCGCAAACATCGCGTGTTGTTACTTTGTATGGCGCGTCGCACACAAAATTTTGGAATATGGTTCGTGAAACTTTACGCAAAGTCGTTCCAGCAGAGGCATTTGCAAATACCGATGCAAAAATCAACAGCTTTGAAGCAGGTTTTGGAACTGCTCTTTTCTATGAAGATCAAGATACGGTAAAAGCATTGCAGGAACAGTTTGCTTTGTATGCTGATAATTTTCCTGTGTGGTCTGAACACTCTACAGGGATAGCTCAATTTGCAGTTTGGACTGCATTGGCTGAGCAAAACATTGGCGCATCTTTGCAGCACTATAATCCTATTATTGATGATGAGGCTGCGGCCGCTTTTGATATTCCAGCAAACTGGAAGCTGCGTGCTCAATTGGTATTTGGTTCAATAGAAGCGCCGGCGGGTGAAAAAACGTTTATGGAAGACAGTGAGCGTTTTAAAAGTTTTAACTGATTAGAATGCATCAATATTGCGGTAAAGATTTAAAAAAGAGCGCTTGGGTGCTCTTTTTTTGTCAGAATGGCATTAAAAATAGATGAATAAAGGTAAAAAATATTCTAAACCGCCGCTGTCATCAAAATGTCATGCATGCATAGCAGTATGCATGCAACTTAGCAATGAACGAGTGGCTTACTATGCCTTTAAGAGTTTCTGCAATAATTTCAGCATTGATGATCAGCAGCACTGCATTTTCTGCAGTTACAGTAAAAGTTCCAGAGGAAATTAAAATTGTCGCCGTCAATAATCAGGAAGTCAGCAGCGGCCTATTGCAAGCAAAAAGCCAATACAAAATTAAAGCTGGAGAAAATACCATCAATGTGCGTTATTCTGGGTATTTCCAGCATGCTGATAACTCGCACGATATTCTTAAATCGGGCATTGTTGCATTAAAAACACCTGCTTTAGTGGATGGCGAAACCTATCGATTAGCATTGGTGCAGGCGCCACAAGATTTTGATGAAGCGCAAAAATATAAGGATCAGCCTATTTTTGGGCTTTATAACAAGGAAAATAAGCTGCTTGTACAGCAAGCAGGTATCAAATCAGAGCAAAGAAATTGGTTCAGTGACGGGCTCTTTAATAATAAATCTGTTGATTTGACCAATGACAAAGCTGCAGTCAATCAAAATACAGCTGTGCAGCCAGTATCAGCTTCAGGAAATCAAGGCCAGCCATTGATTCACTTATGGCAGCAGTCTTCTAAGGCTGAACGTCAGAAATTTATGGCTTGGCTCGCAGAACAGTCAAACTAACATAACCGTCAACGTGGAAATGTAAACTTTTAATGAGCCAGCTATTGCTGGCTTTTTTCATGTGCGAGATAAAGTTCGTAATAATTAAGTGTGAGAAAGTGTAAAAAGACTAGAAAAATAGATGTTTTTAAGCTAAAAATACTCTTTTAGGATAAAAAATAAACATTAGAGCGTTCTTTTCTAAAATTAATGAGGAAAAGGGTTGCGCTAGTTTTTTTTATGTATAGAATAGCCACCATCAACACGGAAAGCGCGATGTAAGGTTGCTGTTTTCAAGTGTTATTCTTAATACTGACGAAGTATTAAGAAGATCATTAAGAGATTATGAAGAACAACTTGTGTGGATTTTTACTGGTTGATTGATCGAAATTATTTTCATTGATTGATGGTAGAAATTACTCGAAGTTTATTTGAGAAATTAATGTCA
>NZ_JAGFEU010000004.1:0-298762 GCF_039655955.1 Acinetobacter sp. CWB-B33 | reverse complement strand
TCAGATTATTTTCAAACTTTCTTTTTAAAACCAAACTCAATCAATTCAATCAAGTCTTTGTTTCTTAAGAAGTTTTAATCTTCATCACCGCCGATGGATGTGCATTCTACAGCATTTCCTACCACACGCAATACCTTTTTCTTAATATTTCAAAAAAAATGCTTCAACTGTTTATTTATTCTTCAAAATTGTGTTGTTTTCCTATTTTTTTAAGAAAATCGGTACTGAATCCCGCAATTCATCCAATAATTTTTCAGTTTTATTCTTTTCTTGCCAGTTTAAAGGCCTGCAGTCTATATATTCACAATAACCGCTTTGCCCTTCCTCAAACTGATCATCAATTTTCACTTGGTAGCTGAAACTTCCCGCATAGCCAGCCCCAAGCCCAAACTTAAAGTCTCCGCGGCTTTGCGCCTGAAGATGAATATGGACTCCCCCACCCTGAATATTCCACTCAAACTCTCTCGGCAAATACATTTTTTTATAGTTTGGCGTTATTACCGCCGGGTAAAGCCGATGTACATGGAAGTGCACGCCGTCATCACACATCCAGACATGATTGTCTTTGAAGTTTTTCAAATATGCGCGTGATTGTAAAACACGGTTCATTCGATCCCGGGTTTGCATCACAATCAGCTGACGCTGAGCGCTCAAGTTGACAATTTGCGCGGTATAAAATGCGATTGGAATAAAAGAAAAGTTCATCACGCGGGCAAATTCTAATGAACCCAATTGCTGAATTGAAAAATGCTGCCCCTTGTAGTTCAGCTCTCCCGAACACTCGCACAATTGTGACCAATACTCTGCCAGCCCCATCCTGAGCTTATTGAAATAGCACAATGCGCCTGCGGTTTTAATATTTAAGCTGAAGCTGAGTTCACTATCGGCCCGCTGCAATTTAAATTCAGGGAAATGGCCACTGAAACTTTCCCGGTCTAAAAAATGAAATGCATTGGCCTGAAAACTGCAGTCACGGTCTATGGCATAGCCGCTGAACTGCCCAGCCATATGCATGCTGCAGCTGGACATTACTGTTGCGGTATTTTGATTTAAACTGGCTTTGACGTCTTCCTGGCAAAAAATATCGGCATTTGGCCGGCCAATGACGCTGATAAAATTTAAATAATGCAGCGGTGCAGGAAGATTGGGGATTTTCAGCCCCAAAAGAACGGTTTTGTATTGGGATGTTTGCGCATGCAGAGGCAATCGGCGCGGAAGTTTTGCCGGAGTCTGATTCAGCTGTTTGGATTGATCTAAAAAACCTTTAAACAACTGCATATCAAACTCCTTACATCATTATGCTGCCGTATTTTTCCGCGCAAGGAAGGTTGTTACAAAACCTGATAGCGCATAAATCAGGGAAATCACTAAAATGCCGACAGGAATGTTGTAGGTTACCGCCGCCAAGACAAACACCATGATTGGCAAGACTGCAAAAGGCACACGCTTACGGTCTACCGTTTTGAAGGAATAGTATTTAATGTTGGAAATCATCAATAAGCCAACAGCAATAATCATCACAGCATTGGTGATTTGAATGCCGGTTTCCCGCAAATCAAACACCGCCGGGAAATCACGGGCAACCAGCACCAGTGAAATAATCATCACTGCCGCCAAAGGGCTGGCCACACCGATAAAGTAACGCTTATCCACCACACCGATCTGCACATTAAAACGCGCTAAACGGAACGCTGCGCATGCGGTATAGACAAAGCAGGCGGCCAAGCCAATGCGGCCTAAATCGTGCAGGCTCCAGCTGTACATTAAGATTGCAGGCGCTACGCCAAAAGCCAGCAGGTCAGACAAAGAGTCAAACTGCTCGCCAAAGGGGCTTTGAGCGCCGATTGCGCGTGCAACACGCCCATCAAGGCCATCAAACAGAGCAGCGATAAAAATGGCATAGACGGCTTGGGTATATTCGCCATTCATGCTGGCGATAATGGAATAAAACCCCGACAGCAGCGCTGCCGTGGTAATTAAGTTTGGCCACAGGTAGATGCCGCGACGTTTGACCTTCTGGCCTTCATGGGTATGCTCCTCTTCTTCCACTTCAAAAGTGATGCCATCAAAAGCACTTTCTTCCTTTGAAGAAATGTCCCGCTCAGGTTTATTTATATTTGTCATTCTCAGATCCTAACTGTGACCTTTTGTTGCTTTACATCTTTAACCGCTGGTTATTCGCCAACCAGCCAGCGAACAGCAGCATGACCGCCATTTTCACTCATGCGAAGATGCGGGAACAGCCATTGCAATGCTTCATCTGCATCTTCAGAAAATTTCCAAGGCGGGTTAATAACCAGCAAACCGCAGCCATTTAGGCCGACTGGCGTATCATCCGGCCACACGCACACTTCACAAATCAATTGACGGCGGATGCCTGTTTTGAACATTTTCTTTTCAAAGCGTTCAATCATCGCGCGGTCTTTAATTGGGTACCATACCGCAAACACGCCTGTCGGCCATTTTTTGTAAGCGGCTGCCAGCAATTCTACCAACTGCGGGAAATCTTTGCGTTCCAATTCGTAAGGCGGGTCAATCATCACCAGGCCGCGCTTCTCTTTCGGCGGAATCACCCCCAATAAGCCTTCATACGCATCCCGTTCGTGCAGACCGGCGCGCTTATCGAAAATATTGTGGCGCAGCTGCTGAAATACATCCCGCTGCATTTCAAAAATGGTCGCTTTATCTATTTCACGCATGCCTTCCAAAGCAAACCATGGCGAGCCCGGGTAAGCGCCTTTGCCAAAGTTTTCACGCATTTTTTCAACAATTTTCAAGTATTGCTGCACACCTTCCGGCGCATTGCGCTTAATTGAATCATCAAGCTTTACCAGACGATGAATGCCGTTTAAAAATTCACCAGATTTTTGCGCTTCAGCTGTAGATAAATCATATTTACCCGCACCGCCATGTGTATCAATATAGCGGTATGGTTTATCTTTTGCATTCAGTCGAGTCAGCAGCTGAAGCAGCAATACGTGCTTCATGACATCGGCAAAGTTGCCTGCATGGAAGTGGTGACGGTAATTCATGTTTCAATAATTCCTGATTTCAACTGCTATTTTAGCATGAAAAATAGTTTCATTCCGATGCTTATCTTGCTCTAGAATAGCTGACCTTTTTTCTGATCTTTTACGGTTTTGCCTATGGACGCTGTTCAGCTCCCAAAGTCCTGGAATGTTGATCACATCTTAAATGATTTGGATCAGCATGGATTTGCAATCATTGATCATGCCTATGCCGCAGAATATGTGCATGCATTGGCTGATGAATGCACTTCGCACTTGAACCAATTCCGCGATGCAGCCATTCAAAATGGCGTGGTCAGCAATATCCGCAGTGACCACATTTTATGGATTAATGAGGAGCTGAATACTGCTCAGCAGCACATTCAGCATTTAAACGCCCTTTCAAATTGCATGAATCAGGCGTTTTTTTTGGGCATTCAAGAAGCTGAAGCGCATTTTGCCTGCTACAACGCGGGGGAGTTTTACGCCCTGCACCGCGATAATCCGCAAGGGAAAAATGGCAGGATTATTTCAACCGTCTATTATCTGCATGAAGAGTGGCAGGAAGACTGGGGCGGCGAACTTCGCCTGCAGGACAAAAATGATCAATGGCACATCATTGCGCCCAAAACCAACCGCATTGCAATTTTTCAAAGCGACTTGCTGCATGAAGTGCTGCAAGCGAAACATCAGCGCTTATCGATTACCGCATGGCTGCGCAGCGGCAATTCGATTTGGTAAGCTTTTAATTGAAGGATTCATCCTCATATAACACTCATTGCAAAAAGAGGAAGCCTCCATGTCTGACCATATTAAACCCGTCATCCAGCGCATTGGTGAGACCGATCAGCTGTTTTTGCAAGGCAATACCCCTGAACTCGCCCTGGAACGCGCAGATCTGCGCCTGCAGCTGGTGACGCTCAGCCAATTGCGCCAAGAGCAGATTCATTTTCTGCAAGAAGCGGTCGTATTATTAGAGCAAGGCCGGCTGGAGTTTGAGGAAATGCCGCTGCGCTTATACGTCGACCTGTCTCTGCATTTGGCTAAAGCCTATATGCTGTATTTTGAAATCACCCGCGAAGAGCGTTTTGCCATTATTACCCAGCAGATTTTAAAGCCGATCACGCATGATGATTTCGGCGATATTTACTTCTTTCTGGCTTATGCTGCCGCTTCAAAAAAGGAACCCTCCTTAACCCGCCATTGGCTTAAAAAATACAGCGCAACGCAGGCTTTTGATTTAGAACTGCTCCGCCAGCACCCTGCTTTCGAAACTTTTCATCAAGATATGTGGTTCAGTCAAATGCTTCAGAGCAAACTGCACTAAGCCGCGCTGCGGAAATATCCCCGCTGATATTCAAATGAAAGCCTGCATGCCGCTGCTCAAAAAAATGCCTCTGATGAGGCATTTTTTTCGGCTTATGTTTCGCTTAAAACAAGTTCACAACTTCCGGTCAACCTTTATAAACTTAAGCAGTCTGCAGTTTATAGGCATCCATATGCAGCTGCTGGTTCAGCTCGTCAATCCAAATGGCCCAGTCATCATCCTGCACCAAATGGCTGATTAAAAAATCACGCTGCGCTTTATTCCAAAACGGCGCGTCATGCAGATTTTCCTGCGCGGAAAGCTGATGCGTTCTGACATACAGTTCAATCGCTGCAGGACTGCTGGCCAACCCCAATTGAGAAAACAATAAAGCTAAGGATGGTGTATTGTGATTGAGCATCTCGCCCTCCTTATCAACAAATCTGTCATTTATTATTAAATTAACTTATATGATATTTATAAAAAAACCTAGCGCTTTTTGCCAGGTTTGTTGTTTCAATTTGTGATTATAAATTGCACGACCCTGAAAGCTTGTTTTCCGTGTGCAATTGCTCATTTAAAATATCCACCACCATGGCCCAGTCATCATCTTTTTTCCAATGACTGAGGATAAAGTCCTGCTGCGACTTGCTCCAAAATTCAGCTTTGTGCAGCGGAATATCCATCGTCAGCTGATGGGTTTCGATAAACTGGTCAATGGCTTCAGGACTTGAATCCAACCCCAGCTGATCAAAAAAAAGTTCTAACGTCGGCTGCTGATCAAACATACGATTCTCTCCAAGCCTGAATGTTTCTCCTTAAACTTAGCTTGAAGCCGCAGCTGTTGCAATTGCCAAGGCTGTAAAGCATGTTATTTTTTGTTTATTTTTTATCCTCAACCAGTTCTCAGCCGCCCCCATCAGGCATAAAAAAAGCACCCCGAATGGAGTGCTTTTTCAACTTAATCTAGAAAGATTAAATTATTTGATCATGTCAGCAACTGCTGCACGTTCTTCTTCCAACTCGTTTAGAGTGAAGTTGATACGCTCACGGCTGAATTCATCGATTTCAAGACCTTGAACGATTTTGTATTCGCCGTTTTCAGTTGTTACAGGGAAACCGAACATCACGCCTTCAGGAATACCGTAAGAACCGTCAGAAGGGATACCCATAGTTACCCATTTGCCGTTTGTGCCAAGAGCCCAATCGCGCATATGGTCGATTGCAGCATTCGCAGCAGACGCAGCTGAAGACAAACCGCGCGCTTCGATGATCGCCGCGCCGCGTTTACCAACTGTAGGAAGGAACACATCTTTGTTCCAAGCTGCATCGTTGATTTTGTCTTTTAAGCTTTCGCCGTTTACAGTCGCGAAACGGTAGTCAGCATACATTGTTGGAGAGTGGTTGCCCCAAACAGTCATAGTTTCGATGTCAGAAACTGCAACACCCGCTTTTTGAGCAAGCTGAGTCAACGCACGGTTGTGGTCTAGACGAAGCATAGCGGTGAAGTTTTTCGCTGGAAGATCTGGAGCAGATTTCATTGCGATGTAAGCATTTGTGTTTGCAGGGTTGCCGACAACAAGCACTTTAACATCACGGCTAGCCACTTCGTTCAGCGCTTGGCCTTGACCAATGAAGATTTCGCCATTCACTTTAAGCAAGTCAGCACGTTCCATGCCAGGACCGCGTGGACGTGAACCAACCAATAACGCATAGTCAGCATCTTTGAATGCAACTTTAGGATCATCAGTGCCGATCATGCCTTCCAACAATGGGAATGCGCAGTCGTCAAGTTCCATCATTACGCCTTTAAGCGCAGCTTGAGCTTTCTCAAAAGGAACTTCGAGCAATTGCAAAATAACTGGTTGATCTTTACCTAGCATTTCACCGCTTGCGATACGGAATAATAGGCTGTAACCAATTTGACCTGCGGCGCCAGTAACGGCAACACGAACTGCTTGCTTCATCTAATTATCTCCAATTGAGGATATTCAATGCGATTAAATAGTTAGTCCATTTAATCTAATAATCATAAACGCCGAAGATTGTACTCCAATCCTTTGGCAGTTGCATGTAAAAGAGAATGCTTTTCAACAAAAGTATGATAGGAAATATAAATTAAATCTCTTTAAACGTTCAGAAAGAGCCTTTAATAATGAATGAAGATGGGCAGTTGCTCGAGACAATGCCTGTGCATGGCCTATAGGCGCCATTGCTTTTGTAGCAGATTTTAATGTCGGTCAAAATGCTGCCGGCATAGGACGGCTGGCAGCTGAACTGCACGCCATTAACCGGCAGGCCGCTATTCAGCCGGACCATTTTGCTACGCAATGCGGCAGACTGCATTTGACGGGTTTCCTGACTGGTCAGCTCTTCAGGAATTTTCAGCTTCTCTGCATAATTAATGATGGTGCGGAAATACTGACTGGCGTTCATCGGCACACAGCCGCCAATTTCATGCCAAAGCGCATTGCGCGCATTTTCATCCGGCATTACCCGTGCAACCACTTTGGCCTGAATGGGCGACAGTTTCACTGCGCTGCCGGTAACGCAGTCCTTTGAACGGGTTTCCGGAAATAAACCCGTGATATTCAGAGAATAGCCTTCAAGGCATTTGCGTTTTTTATTGCGCTGCGGATCTAGTGAACATACCGCCGGCACCAGCTGCACATTCATCATATAGCCCTGCACGGCCGGGGCCGCAAAAACAGCAGGTGCAGCAAAATAACTGCCCGCCGCTATAAGCGGAGCCAGCCATCGTGCTTTAATACCGCCGTTCATCAACCGCATTCAGCTTTCCCCCAATAATCGATCCGTTCAGCTTTCAGGCATTTCTGTTTATTGCGCACCGCGCATCGGTATAATCTGCATGCGCTTGCCAATGGACTGCGCGCCCTGCCCCAGCAGCACCCCATAATGCGTTGCATTGGTCATTACATGTTTTACATAATCACGCGTTTCGGTTAAAGGAATGGTTTCTGCATACTGGTCTGCAGCAATGCCTTGCTCCTCCGGCTGCCAGCGGCGCGCACGGTTTGGACCCGCGTTATAGCCTGCTGTCGCCAGGACAGGACTGCTGCTCAGCTGGCTTTGAATCATTGACAAATAGAACGTGCCGTAGCGGATATTGGTGTTCATATCCGTGAGGGCTGCCGGATTGTAGGTTTCACCCATTTGCCTTGCCACCAATTTTGCCGTATCCGGCATAATTTGCATCAGGCCGCCGGCACCCACATGAGACCGCGCATTGGAAACAAAACGGCTTTCCTGACGCATCAGGCCATAAGCCCATGCCGGATCAATCCCGGCATTGCGGCTGTGGCTCACCACATAGGACTGGTGCGGCATTGCATAGCGCAGACTGTAGTTATGCTGATTTACGGTTCGGTCAGCAGCGTAAATCGCCCGGTCATACCAACCCATATCGGTTGCGCGTTTCGCCGCAGCTAAAAGCAAGCCGTCATCTTTCTTCAAATAAGCCTGGCGTACCGCCCAATTCCACTCTCGGTTAATATAATTATCCGGCGCATTGACGTTGCGAAGCGCAAATGCACGGCGGAAGTGAATGTCCTGACTCAAACGCCGCGCATCGGCATTGCTGGGCTGAACATTGCTTGGCACGCTGCTGTAGCTTTGGCCGACATGATCTTTTGCCAGCAGATTATGATAATCATCACCCTGCGCCAAACGCTTATAAATTTCCTGCGCAGTGCGTTTTGAAGAAGCATCGCCGCGCTGTTCTGAAGCCCGCGCCAGCCAATACTGCCATCGATCTTCCTGCCGCTGTGTCACGCTCATGCTGTTGATGGCGCGGATTAAGCTTTCCCATGCGCTAAAGCGGATGGCCTGGCGCGCATAAATTTCCGCTTCCTCTGGACTGAATGGCAAGCCGTAGCTGGCATCCAAATAGTTCAGCACATCCCGGCTGAAATTATTCTTCATCACTGTGGTGCCGCCGATATAGCCGACTGTCCGGTACAATGCCCGCTGCACATCCGCAGGCACGCCCTCTGCGGCCCGCTTAGCGGATGCCATGGCCGCGCTTAAGTCACTGTCGGCCAAACGGCCTAGGGCATAAATCAAATAAGCCTGATCTTCTTTGGTATTTTTAGGTGCAGACCATAGATAATTGATCGGGTCTGACTGAATGCTGTTCAGCTGCGCCAGCGACAAATTCATATTAATGCTTTGCGCCGTTGCGATCGCCTGTCCAGACTGTCCGGCGCGCAATTGCCCCCACAGGCGCTGCTGCCGGTCCTGTTCCGTCATCAGCGGGCTGGACAGCATCATGCGTCCCAGCCCTGTACAGGATTCAGGCTGTGAATTGGTGGTGAGCCAGACATCTTTAAATTCAGCAAACACCAGCGGATCACCTGAACGGGCGCGGACTTGCGCCACAGCGCAGGTCTCAGCCTGATCTGGATTGGTCACGTACGGTAAAATCGGCTGCGCAGATGAAAAATCCGCCATTTTGACTTTTTCTTCGACATAATCGGCTGCCAGTTTTTCAGCCATGGCTGATTGCGGATAGCGCTGCGCAAAACTGGCTATTTGAGAAGCAGGCTGTGAGGCCAAATTTGTATTCAATATCCAATATTCTGGGTAATATCCTAAAGCGTCGTTCTGCATTGAATACTGGTATTGCTGCAGCAGGGCGGTATCGCCTGAATTGGCTGCGCGCAGCGCCTCATTAAATTGCTCATCCGCTGCTTGCGCTGTAAAGGAGATGCAGGCCGAAACTGCGCCTAAAGCAAGCAATTGATAGTATTTATTGAGTTTCCAGACTTTATTTAACATCCACGCGCCTTCTTTGATTCACTTTTAGCCGTAATTGCAGTGTGCTAATCATTATTCCGTTAGTTTAATAACTCTAAACCAGCTGTATTGTTGTGTTATGTAACCTTATGATTAAACAATATTAATCTTCAAACATTTTTACTTCACAAATCAATCTTTAATGCTTGATATTTGGGGCTATAAGTTTATATCGAATTACTGTTAAAATACGCGCCTTTCATAAATTATAGATATTAATTTAAGCCAGCCCTGCTGCTGATGCCTTTTTGCTCATCTGCACGCCAGCGGCCAGCCGTTAATATTTGCCGTTTTTCCTTCAGGAGCCTACATGACGGTTCAAACCTTCATTCCGAATGGTGCCAAAGCTGCCTCAGAAAACACTGTTACCCAGCCACAGCACACCCCCGCCATCGATGGATCAGTTAAAAAGCTGTATATCGAAACGCAAGGGTGTCAGATGAATGAGTATGACAGTCACCGTATGGCAGACTTACTGGGCGACTCGCACGGTTATGTGCTGACCAATGATCCGAAAGAAGCCGATATTCTGCTGATGAATACCTGCTCAATTCGCGAAAAAGCCCAAGAAAAAGTCTTTTCTGAGTTAGGCCGCTGGCGCAAGCTGAAAGACAAAAACCCGGATCTGATTATTGGCGTGGGCGGCTGTGTGGCGTCACAGGAAGGCGACAACATTCAAAAGCGCGCCAACTATGTCGACATGATTTTTGGCCCGCAAACCTTGCACCGCCTGCCGCAAATGCTGGATCAGCATTTTGATCAAATCGAAAAACCCAAGAAAGAAAAAATCAAACTGGTGGATATTTCATTCCCGGACATTGAAAAATTCGACTTCCTGCCTGAACCGCGTGTCGAAGGCTACAAAGCGTTTGTTTCGATTATGGAAGGCTGTTCGAAATACTGCTCATTCTGTGTGGTGCCTTACACGCGCGGCGAAGAGGTTTCTCGTCCGCTGGATGACGTTTTAGCAGAGATTGCGACCTTAGCCGAAAAAGGCGTGCGTGAAATTTCCCTGCTGGGCCAGAACGTCAATGGCTACCGCGGTGAAACTTTTGACGGCGACATCTGCACATTTGCAGACTTGCTGCGCTTGGTGGCAGAAATTCCAGGCATTGGCCGACTGCGCTACACAACGTCTCACCCGCTTGAATTTAATGATGATCTGATTCAATGCTACCGTGATCTGCCGCAAATGGTTTCACATCTGCACCTGCCGGTGCAAAGCGGTTCAAATGATGTGCTGCAGGCCATGAAGCGCAACCACACCATTGATGTGTATATTGAGAAAATTGCCAAGCTGCGCCAAGTGCGCCCAGATATGCACTTGTCTTCAGACTTCATCATCGGCTTCCCGGGGGAAACGGATGAAAACTTTGAAGAAACCTATCAATTCATCAAAGATATGGACTTTGACCACTCTTATAGCTTTATCTATTCAAAGCGCCCGGGCACGCCTGCCTCAGAACTTGAAGACACCACGCCTGAGGATGTGAAAAAAGAACGCTTAGCCAAAGTTCAAAAATGGATTAAGCGCTCAAGCATTGATAAAACAAATGCCATGCTGGGCAGTATTCAGCGCGTGCTGGTTGAAAAAGTTTCGGATAAAGATCCAAACCTCTTAGTCGGCACTGCAGACAATACCCGCTATGTGACTTTCATTGGCGACGCCTCTTGGGTTGGACGCTTTGCAGAAGTTGAAATCACTGAAATAAAAACTTTGAATTTAGTTTACGGCGAGCTATTGAATCTTGAACCTGACGTGGCGTAATGTAAGGATTGAACTCAAGACAACTTAAGGAATTCTCTTGACTGCAGCGATTCGGCGTACAGTAACTTTTCCTGGTGTTTCACTTGACCGTTTGCAAAGCATGCTCGGCGCTTATAACGGTCATTTGAAGCAAATCGAACAACGTTTAGATGTCAAAATTTCCCATCGCGGCGATGCCTTTTTTGTCGATGGCGAAATTGATGCGGTAGAGAGAGCGGAAGGTCTGTTGCACCGTCTGCATGAAGAGTCAGAAACCACCAATCAAATCAGCGCGGATACCTTGCATCTGATGATTCAAGGCAGCCAAACGGACCGCGAACTGCAGGAAGATTTTGAAGGCCAGGAACATACCGGGCTGGAAGATGTTTACCTGCAGACCCGCAAAGGGCGCATTAACCCGCGCGGCGCCAACCAAAAACGCTACGTGCAGCGCATTTTGCAGAGCGACATTTCCTTCGGGATTGGGCCGGCAGGGACAGGCAAAACCTATCTTGCTGTGGCTGCAGCTGTCGACATGCTGGAACGCAACGAAATTCAGCGCATTCTGCTGGTTCGCCCTGCGGTTGAAGCAGGTGAAAAACTTGGTTTCCTGCCCGGCGATTTAAGCCAGAAAATCGATCCCTACCTGCGCCCTTTATATGACGCGCTGTATGAAATGCTCGGTTTTGAAAAAGTCGCCAAACTGATTGAACGTCAAGTGATTGAAGTTGCGCCCCTCGCCTATATGCGCGGCCGCACCTTAAATCATTCTTTTGTGATTTTGGATGAAGCGCAGAACACCACGCCGGAACAGATGAAAATGTTCCTGACCCGGCTCGGCTTTGGCTCACGCGCCGTGATTACCGGGGACATTACCCAGGTCGATTTGCCGCGCGGCCAGCAGTCCGGCTTATCACATGCCTTGCGTGTGATCGAAAAAATTAAAGAAATTCATATTACCCGTTTCCATTCCCGCGATGTAGTGCGTCATCAATTGGTGCAAAAAATTGTTGAAGCCTATGAGGGATGGGACAGTGAACAGCAGCGCCTCAGCGCTGCAGCCCGTGCAGAACGCAAAGCGCTTCAGGACGCATTAATTGCCGACAATGACGCCAAAGCCGATGCACAAAATGATGAACAGAATTAAGGATTCATTTTGAAACTAAGCCTCACCCTGCAGCAGGACTTTCAAGCGCCTGAGCTGGTGCTGAAACGCGCCTATATCAAAAAGACAGTGGAAACTGCCTTGCGCTATATCGGCACGCAAAGCGACTGCGAAATCGGCATTGCCTGCGTAGGCCATGAAGAAAGCCATAAATTGAATTTGGAATACCGCAAAAAAGACAAACCGACCAATGTGCTGTCTTTTCCAAGTGATCTTCCAGACGAGATGGCCGAAATTTTAGATGTGTTTCCCATTGGAGATTTAGTCATCTGCATCCCTGTGGTATTGCAGGAAGCGGCTGAGCAGCAGAAAACACCGATTGAGCATTTCACCCATATGCTGGTGCATGGCGCATTGCATTTAATGGGCTATGACCATGAAACGTCTGATGAAGATGCTGAAGAAATGGAAGCCTTGGAAATTCAAATCCTGAAAAAACTCGGCTTTGAGAATCCCTATACCGTCAAAGAAGATTAAAAAATAAAAAAGCGGGCTTAGGCCCGCTTTTTTATACCTGCAGGATGCCTACACATCATCTTGCTCATCGCGCAATAATTATAATGCAGGTTCACAATGAAATACGTGGTCATTTTCAAAGCAAAAATTAAACATTTTGATGAACACTATGCGCAAACAGCACAAAAATTGCGTGAAAAAGCGCTACAAGAATTTGATTGCCAGCACTTTGAAGCGCTCTGTAAAGAAGGTCAAGAAATTGCCCTGTCCTATTGGAATAATTTATCGGACATTCAGGCTTGGCATGCCGATGCAGAACACATTGCGACGCAGCAGCTGGGCAAAGCGCGATGGTACGCGCATTTCAGTGTAGAAGTCTGTGAAGTGCAGCGCCGCTACAGCAGTCCCAGCGCAAAACAATCGATATAAGCTGACTGATCTCTCATCATAAAATCACCACAGATCAATTGCAATTTAACGAACGCTCTCTAGTTATGCACACATGCATTTGCAATTTCAGCGGCTTCTCAACGGGAATGCTCTTACAGCCGGCAGGATTTATGTTAAAAATAGCTAGAACAGCTGTGCGCTCGGAGTACTTCTTATGAATCGGTTTTTATCAGCAAAAATATTGAGGCAAAAAAGCAGCATGACATATATGCTGGCTCCCCTGCTGTTAACAGCATGCTGTTTTTCTATAGCGCTGCATGCAGAAACGCCAAAACCATGTCCGGAGACATCTTTCAAGCAAGCAGATCAAGCTTGGGCTGGGCATTATTATTTAGAAGGCGTGATGGAAGTCGGTTCTGAACTGCTGCTGGAGCCGAACGGCAAATTTAAATGGTATTTGGCTGTAGGCGCTTTAGATCAGTATGCCGAAGGCACATGGTGGAAAAATGGAAGCTGCATTGGCCTGAAAGCCGCGCCAAAATATCGTCCGCATTTACAGATTTTCCCCACTCAGCTGAGCATCTCAGAAAAAAATCTTGAAGCGGTTTGGATGGATGGCCGCCAGCAAGGGCGCTATGTGTTAACCCAGCGGGAGAACAGCGCCGAATAGCAACAGCAGCCTGCACAGAATGGCTGCATTATACATTCCTTAATGCACTTCAAACTCAGCTTCGGCTGGGTCAAAACGCCAAGTGCGCACAATGCGCAGTTCTGAAATGTCTTTCATTTTGGCATCAAAACCGCCAAAAGGCGTAGCTTTGCGGACGGATGTTTTCGCCGCCTCATCCAGCATGGCATGCCCTGAACTGTCAATTAAGCGGATTGCGCGGATACCGCCGCTGCTGTTAAGAATCACCATCAGCCGCACTTCCCCGGCTAAGCGCTGCTGCTTGGCAGCATCTGGATAATAGCGGTTGCCGTAAAATTCGACTTTTTGACGGAATTTTTCCATATAAGCTGCAGTGTTGTCCTGCTTGGCCTGAATGCCGTCAATGGTTTTGATTTTCTGCAGGCGGCTGAAATTCTGCTGGCGCTGCAGGTATTGCGCTTCAATGCTGGCAATCATGGCTGCTTTCGCCTGAAATTGGCTCTGCATTTCATCAACCGCTTTTTTACGCTTATTTTCCTCAGCCTGCTTCTGCCAGCTCAGGGTCGTCATCAGCACTTTTTCTTCAAAATTCAGCTCGCGCTTCTGCTGCATTTTTTCCAGCGTTTCCTGCCGCTGTTCCCCGGCAGCCTGATCCAGCATAGGCGCAGGCATATCCGTCGCCATACGGTGCGCTTCACGGAACTTGCCCGAACCCTGCTGATCGGCCTGCGCTAAAAAGTCTGCATCATCCACTTTGCTTTCACTGGGACGCAAGGAAACCGCAATTTCTTTGGTCGTCACATCACTTTCTTGCGGCATGGCAAATTGCAGCGTTAAGACAGTTAAATGCAAAACCGCAGCTAAGCCTAATGCACCGGTAAAAATCGGGTCTTTCCACCAGTCTTGAATTAAAGGCTTAAAGGTCATTTTTTTCAGCATCACATTATTACGACAATTTGCCGAATTCCCCAAACACTCGAAATGAGTATAAAATAAAACATCGTTTCCACTTTTCAAGTGAAACTGACAAATCCATCAATAAATGGACTGAGCATATTTAAAATCATAAAAATGGTGCAATTAATTTTGCTAAACTGCAAGCTCGGAACCTTGTATTTTTTACATAATTCGACAAGATACATCAAAATTTTTAAAAAGCTCATTCGCTGGGACGCTATTTATGCAAACGCTCATTTCCAATATTTCGCGACGCATACGCCAAGTGTATCAAAAGGCGGAAGGGTTTATTGAAGATGAACGCGAATTTCCGATGTCTCAGGTTTTTCTGAATGCCACCTTTCAGCGTTTTGTGACCGACAATGTGAAAATGCTGCAAGACCTGCACGCAGACCTGCACGATGACTGGCTGCGCCTGTATGCCACACTGAATTACAACGGCCTGAATATCACCCTGTCGGTTGACTTAAAACTGGTGCAGATGGAGCTGAATAAAGACACGCAGCTGATTGTCTTTGAACAAATCGGCGATACGCAGGTGATTGATGCCAAATATCCGAATATTCTTTACAAATGGGGGGTCAAGCTCGCACTGTTCTTTTATCAAAAGGTGCTGAATGACGACCCTTTAGGCATGATTTTAGAAAAGCTGAACGTTATTAAAGTCAAAGACGACTTGCTGCATTTGGACTTGAACCGCTGGCTGGGCAAAAAGCGCTCCATCATTGATACCTTAAGCAAAGTGCATGTCAACCATGCGCTTTTGCGTGAAGCGGAACTGGTGATCATTGGCAATGTGAATTTAGCCGCGCTGTTCAGTAAAATGGCGCAGGAAAAAATGGATTCATGGGATGACAGCCCTTTAGAAGAAACGCACGTCACGCCAATCAAGCAGAAAGATAAATAAATAGGGACCGCGCAGCCGATTCAGCAGTGAATATAAAAAGCAGCAGTAAATATACATTTGATGCAGCTTTTTAACTTTCATCTTCACAATCTGCGCGCATACTGACAGCGAATGTGAAATACCGGTTTTTTATTGATTCACAATAATTTAAATTCATAGGAACAATATACTTATGGCTAAGCTAACTGTTAAATCATTGGGTTTTGCCGCAGGGGTAAGCACTGCATTGCTGTTTACTGGATTCGCAAGCCAAGCGTTTGCCATGAGTCCATTCCAAGCCAGTTATCAGTTTAACTACAATGGCAAAAATTTAGGTTCAGCAACCCGCACATTAAGCAAATCCGGCAACAACTGGTCTTATGTTTTTGTCGCCAAAGCCGGCGGCATCGCCTCAGCCACTGAAAGCAGCAGCTTCAGCTTCAGCGGCGGCAGCATTACTTCAAACAGCTTTAAGCGCACCAGCAAAATTTTGGTGCATAACAACACCATGAGCATTAATTTCAACCCTAGCGCAAAAACCATCAATACCAAAAAAGATGACAAAGCGCGTTCATTCGCTTGGCACGCCGGTGTTTTGGATGAATTGAATGCTGAGCTGCAGATTCGCGAAGACTTAAAAAATGGCAGTTTAAAATCCAGCTACTGGATTGCCGACGCCAAAGAAGTCGAAGCGCGCAAATTTGTGAAGCAGGGTGCGGAAAAAGTCAAAACCAGCTACGGAACTTTTGATACCGTTAAAGTGGTAATGAAGCATGACAAACCTGGCCGCGAAACAGTGTTCTGGCTAGCGCCTAAATTGGACTATGCGCCCGTGAAAATGTCACACCTTGACGGCAGCACTTCTTATGGATTGCTGTTAACAGGCTATAAAGGTGCATCAAATTAATTGATTTGATCAATTTTGCTTGCATTTTTTTCGGTGCTTTTTAAAATACGCCTTTGCTTTAAAAAGCACCTGCCCTTGAGGATTCTCCCGTGTACGCACTAGAACAGAAAATCTTAGCTGAAGGTATCGTTCTATCTGAAGAAGTTCTGAAAGTCGATTCTTTCTTAAACCACCAAATTGACCCCGTCATGATGCAGCAAATTGGTCAAGAATTTGCGCGCCTATTCAAAGATGCGGGCATCACGAAAATTATTACCATTGAAGCTTCAGGTATTGCCCCTGCGGTTATGGCTGGTTTAGAACTTGGCGTTCCGGTTATTTTTGCCCGAAAATACCAGTCTTTAACGTTAAAAGATGATTTGTACCGCTCAAAAGTGTTCTCTTTCACGAAACAAGTGGAAAGCACCATTGCCATTTCTAAAAAGCATATTAATGCAGCCGATAAAGTTTTAGTGATTGATGACTTCTTAGCCAATGGTCAAGCTGCGCTTGGCTTAGCAGACTTAATTCACCAAGCTGAAGCCGAAGTCATCGGCATTGGCATTGTGATTGAAAAATCTTTCCAGCCTGGCCGTCAGGTTCTGCTGGACAAAGGCTACCGTGTTGAATCTTTAGCGCGTGTTAAATCACTGGCCAACGGCACTGTTGAATTTGTCCGTGACTGAGGTCAACTCAACGGAAAGAAAAAGAGCGCTTATGCGCTCTTTTTTTATCATGATAAAATAAAGGTTCAAAACGACATGCGGCGCTTTCCAGCAGACTTTAAAAATCATTACAAAAATGTCATATTCAGCACTTCCGTGTTCCGGGGAAAGCGCTATGGTACAGATATTATTGAAAAACAAAGTGCTGCCCTTTGCTTTTAAGCTTTAAACGTTTTATTCAAACATCAGGCATACAGTCTATGACCACAGATTCTTCAATTATTCCGCATACCATCAGCTGCCCGAAATGCGGCTCGTCCGATGTCGAAAAACGCAATCACGAACAAAACCTGCAAAAAATCGGCGGCGTGCTGCTCAGCGGCGCCGGCACAGCTGCCGGCACCGTAGGCGGCGCAGCGTCCGGCGCATCTATCGGTGCGATGATCGGCGCGGCTGCAGGCCCGCTGGGAGTCATTATGGGCGGCACAGTCGGCACTTTTGTCGGCGCGATTGGCGTCGGCATTACTGGCGGCTTTTTAGGACACCGCTTCGGCAAACAAGCTGGGGTGATTGTAGATCAAAATGTATTTTTGGACTATCAATGCACCAAGTGCAAACACCGCTTCAATGAAAAGCATGCTGCTGAAAAGTGAATACAAATCCATTGAAAGAGCGCAATTTGCGCTCTTTTGAGGGCTCAGGCGCCTGCGTCTGTTTATTTAAAAAAAGCGGCTGCATCTTTTAATCTCCTAAAAGCAGGCCTTGCATTGAGCTCCCTCTGATTAAGTCATCAGATGGATTAAATGCTCAAAAAGGCTACGCAAAAATACAAAAAAAACAGAAAAGTGCAAAATTATGCCATTTCACGGCCTATTCTCTGCCAAATTTAAATTCCGCTTTCACCCTGCCGATCAAGGGTTCAGCTTTTTCACCAGTTCACCCAGGCGCTGGCCTTGCGATGCGCACAAAATCTTTTCATCCTGACTCAAAGACAGATCATGGCGCGGGCCGCTGACATGGCTGGCGCCATACGGCGTACCGCCGCTTTTCGTATTGGACAGCGCCGGCACTGCATTGCTTAAGCCCATAATCATCATGCCGTGATGAAACAGCGGCGGCAGCATGCTCAGCAGCGTGCTTTCCTGCCCTCCATGCATTGAGCCTGAAGCGGTAAAGACACAGGCTGGCTTGCCATGCAAAGCGCCATTCAGCCATAAGCTGGTGGTCTGGTCGAGGAAATATTTCATTTCGGAAGCCATATTGCCAAAACGGGTCGGAGATCCCAGCGCCAGACCAGAACAATTCGCCAAATCCTCCAAGGTGCAATAAATATCACCCTCATCAGGAATGCTTGGCGCCGCTTCAGTCACAACAGCCGCAATATTCGGCACCGTTCTGATTTTGACGTGCATGCCTGCGGACTCTGCGCCATCGGCAATCAAATGCGCCATTTCTTTGGTCGATCCATATTTACTGTAATAAAGCACAAGAACGTAAGGCTGCATAATTTTAGATAAATGATATTAAAAATGAAAACTATACGGTATTTTTCCGTTTTTTTGGTTAAGCTGGGCAGTGAAAATTGAGAAATATGATTAAAAAAATTGAGACTTTAGCGCATGATCGAAGCATATTTAAAAAGACTTCCCTTTTATGACAAGAAATGGTTTCAGTTTGTTTTATTTGTAATAAGACGCTTTGAAGCTGACCGCTGCCGGGAACAAGCAGGCTCCCTGACCTACACAACGCTGTTCGCTGTTGTGCCGATGCTAACGGTTTTTTTGGTGATTATTTCATCCATTAAAGCGCTGGAACCCGCGCGCCAGCAATTGCAGCAGCTGATTTACAGCAACTTTCTGCCTAAGACCACCATTGCATTTGACAAAGCCCTGAACGCATTCACGGATAAGTCCAGCAATTTAACCGTGATTGGCGTGCTGTTTCTGTTCGTTACCACCGTCATGATGCTGTCCAGCATTGAAACCGTATTTAACCGTATTTGGCGCGTGCGGGAAACCCGCGGCGGCATCTTAGGCTTTATGCGCTATTGGACCATTATTTCACTGGGCCCCATTCTTCTGGGCAGCGCTTTTGTCATTTCCTCAACAGTCGCGTCCATCAATGTGCTGAGCAATAACTTTGCCGGCTATGAACTGGATGGCGCCTTTATTTTATGGTGCATTTCATTTTCACTCACGGTTTTGGGATTTTTTATTCTGAACTGGACCATTCCCAACCGCAATGTGCCGATTAAAGCGGCGTTCTTTGCCGGCGTATTCAGCGCAACTGTGTTTGAACTGCTGAAGCATTTATTCAGCTTTGTCATGTCCAATTTCACCAGCTATGAAATTATTTACGGCGCTTTTGCCGCTGTGCCTATTTTCTTACTGTGGATTTTTCTGTCATGGAATATTGTCTTAATCGGCGTTGAAATCAGCTTTGCGCTGACCGCATTTAACGCAGACACCCACCGCCGCCGCAAGCGCCATGCCGTCATTATGCTGCTGGATGTATTGGAACTGTTTTATCAAAAACAGCAAAATGGCCAAACCGTGACTGAATCTGAAGCTCTGGATGTTTTAGGGCGTGAAGAGATTGGACGCTGGCCGTCTTATGTGCAAATGCTGGAAAAGCAGAATCTGATTAAACGCACCGACGACAATAACTATGTGCTGCTGCGCAATTTATCTCAGGTTGATTTTTGGAGCTTCTATGTGCAGCTGCCTTATCCGCTGCCGCGCCGGGAAGATGTCAATCATGCCTTTGATGATAAATGGCTGGAACGCATTGGCCCGTCCTTAATTGAATCCGATGATTATTTAGCTGCGAAACTGGCGATTCCCTTGTCGACAATTTTTGAAGAGAAATAGCCCTTCACTGAATTCATCTCTCTAAAAGGCCATCAACGCATGGCCTTTTATTTCATTTTGATATTCAAACCCTGAGCTGTATAAATCATGGCTGCCGAGCCGTTTTCCCGGCACCGCTAAACCTGAAAATGGGGGCAGCGCGGCATCGGCTTTGATCCGCTAAGGCTGAATATTCCTTAGTCTGCTGACTGAATATTATGCAGATTCCGGCAGATGCAAAGCGCGTTTAATCCATGCATGCAGGCTGACAATCATGACACCCGCCATCACAAAAGCAGTCCCGAAAATAAAGTTCGGCTCAATCTGCTCATTCAGAAAGATTACGCCAAAGATCATGCCGAAAATTGGCGTTAAAAATGAAAATACGCCTAAGCCATTGGCTAAATATTTACGCAGCAGCCAAAACCACAGCATCAGGCTGAAGAAAGACATCAGCAATACATGAAAGGCCATGCTGCCCAGCGCGATGGCGCTCCAGTGAACCGCGGCTTGCCCGGTCAGCACAGCGACCGGCATTAAAAACACAAATCCGCCCACCAGCTGATAAAATAAGGTCTGTGTGGGCGGCGCATCTGCCAGTTTGGTCAAGCGCAGTGAAATGGTAGTCAATGCCCACATCCCCCCCGCCAGCAAAGCGAGAAAATCCCCCCATAAAGCTTGCAGAATCTGCTGTCCAGCATGCTGACCGCGCCCAATGAAGGACAGCGCAATGCCGCCAAAGGCCATAAAAATCCCCAGCCACTGCACCGCATTCAGCTTTTCAGCAGGCAATTTCCAGTGCAGGCCCAGCGCGACAAAAATTGGCGCAGTGTACAGCAGCACCACAGTATGTGACGCGGTGGTGTAGCGCAGCGCTTCCGCCACCAGCAGAAACTCTGCAGAAAACAGCAGCGCCAGCCAAATGCCGGGCAGCAGGTATGCCTTGCTGCAGAGGTGTGCGCCTTGCTGCAGCCGGATTAAGAGAAAAACCAGCAAAGCAGACAGCCCTGAACGGATCGCAATTTGCATGATGGGTGAAATATCAGGCGCCGCCAGTTTCAGCACCACCTGCTGTATGCCCCAAATCATGCACAATACAATAATTAAGCCAGATGCCTGAACATCCAGCGCTTTACGCTGTTCCACAATGCTTACTCAGCCGCTCATCAAGCGCACACTATAAAACTGTCTTAAATAAAAGATATAATTCAAACCAGACAAAAAATCTTTTTATTCAGGCAAACCGATATGCCGCAAAACCTCAAGCGTGGCCCGGCCGCTTTAAAGCAGCTGCCGACCAATGATGATATTGCCCGTACCTTGTGGGTCAGTTTCCGCGATGATCCTGCGCTTTCAGCCTACCCTGCACATGGGCACGCATGGGGAGAATTCATCTATGCCTTTAATGGCGTAATGGAAGTCCATATTGATCAGGTCGATTATATAACCCCGCCGCCTTACGGCATTTGGCTGCCGCCTAATTTGCAGCACAGCGGGCTGAACCGCACGGCGGTTTCACATGGAACCTTATATGTGCATGAGCGCCTGTGCAGCCGCATGCCGCAGCAGCCCGGCATTCTGCTCAGTTCCAGCTTGGTCTCGGCAATTTTTGAGCATTTAAGGCAGCGCTCTCTGCAGGAAGATTCGCCTGAATATCAGCGCCTTTTGCAGGTGATGCTGGATCAGCTGCAGCAGGCGCAATTGGTCAGCAGCTATTTGCCGCATTCCAGTCACCCAGCGCTGATGCAGATTTTGGACTTTTTACATCAGCATCCCGACGACAGCAGCCCGCTGCAGGTGCTGGCGCAGCAAGCCAATATGACTGAGCGCACTCTTGCCCGCTGCTGCCTGAAAGAATTGGGCATGTCTTTAAATGAATGGCGGCAGCGCCTGAAAGTGATTAAAGCCATGAGCATGCTGACTGCAGGCAAAAAAGTGGAAAGCATTGCGCTGGACTTAGGCTACGCCAATGCCTCAGCCTTTATCAATATGTTTAAACGCTGGATGAATCTGACCCCAGACCAGTTTAGAAAGCTGAATCAGCCGTGATCATCAGCATGCCTGAGCATCACCATTAACTGCAGGCGCGCAGGCAGTTTGATGGCTTTATCACCCGATCATCTATCAAAACCGTAAAAACATGATAAAAATTAACTTTAAGCCTATTCAAACATGACTGACAGAGGATCTGGCGGCAGCCCGTCTCGTCAAACATCCTCAGTTCAACTGAGCATTGTGCATCAGGCGGGTGCGGATGCTGCATCGATACACTTTTAATTTTTTTATGCTGTTTCAATAAAAAAACCGCCTTGCGGCGGTCTCTTTTTGATGCATCCTGATCCGGATTCACTTTACAAAAGTCGTCCACACATAATCCTGTGTTTTGCCTTTTAACGTCATTTTCAGCTGCTCGCCTGGCTGCAGTGCCGCCACGCCTGCAGGCGTGCCCGTCATCACCACATCGCCGGCTTCTAAGCTGAAAACTTGACTGATGTCTGCCAGCAATGAACCAATATCAAAAATCAAATGCGACGTGTCGCCTTTTTGGCGCAGTTCATCATTCACATGCAGCGTATAGTTCACATCATTCCAATCACTCACCACATCATCCACTGCAACCCAGCCGGACAAAATGCATGAACCGTCATAGGCTTTGCAGCGTTCCCACGGCTGGCCTTTTTTCTTGAGCTCATCCTGCTGATCGCGCAAGGTTAAATCCAGACCTAATGTGACCGCGCCGATGGCATCCAGCGCTTTGACTGGATCAGTTTCACCTTTCAGGGGACGGTCAATGCGCAGGCTTAATTCGCATTCATAATGGCAGCTGCCCAGCGCAGTGTTCCATGCAATGCCATCGGCCAATGATGTCAGCGCGCTGGGCGGCTTCATAAACAAAACAGGACGATCTGGGACCGCATTGCCCAGTTCTCTGGCATGGTCTGCATAGCTGCGGCCCACGCATACAATCTTAGATGGACGTGTCGTCATAATCTTCCCTTCCTGTTTTATTGCAATCGGCTTTCGCCGAATTGCCTGTTAAACGCTATTTCTTAAATGTATTTTCAAACACAGTTTGGTCCGCCGGATTCGCAAACGCGCGCTTGGGCACAATCACCACGGTGCGGTTTTTCATTTCCAGCATATAAGTCAATTTGCCTGATGCAAAATTGGCAACATCGGCATAATTGAAAGTGTTTTTGCGGCCATTGGCATGCAGTTCAGCATGATCCTGATACAGGTCAATGCCCTGCTCGCTTTTGCCGAATTGATATTTGACAAACTGGCGCTTAAACATCATTGGCAAGAACCAGTAGCGCATCAAAATCTGCATGATCAGGAAAAAAGCGCCGAGCCCGACATAATAGCGGCCCGCGCCATCAAACCCTAAATAAAACCCCCACGCAATAATGCCCAGGCTGATCACTGGCGTGACAAAGCGGGTCAATTGTTTTTTGCCGAAAGTCGCTAAAGCAAAGCCGTCCTGCGACTCTTCCAGATTTAAAAAATAACGCAGCGATAAAGCAGGTTGAGTGTCCGACATACGCGTATAAGCACATCAATAATAGAAATTGAGCTAAATCTTACACCAAAATGCGCATTTTCCTTATTCTTTTTCCGCTGCCGTTCAACCCATTCAGGCTGTTCATTGCTGTCAAAATAGGCTAAAAATGCTGCCCATAATAAATGCATAAACAGGATGTGATATGCGCCCTAAAATAAAAACTGCGATTTTCCCCATTTTTATCTTGGCCTGCTGCAGCGCAGCCATTCAAGCCGATGCCAGTTTTGTGCAGTGGACGCCGCAAATTCCCAGCAGCCTGAGCCCGTTTCAAAACAGCCCGCAGCAGTTGGCGGCATTTACAGGCAGCAGTATTGCCATTTTTGCGCACCCAGCACAGAGCATCAGCCTGCCGACCATGAAATATGGTCAGCAGATCTCTGGCAAATATTACAGCGCGGCGGTGGTTGTGCCCGCCAGCAGCAAAAATGTCGCGCGCCTGCTGCAGAATTATGCCAATTATGCTGGGCTCTTTCCCACCTTAAAGCAGGCAAAAGTGCTGGAACAGCACGGAGGATTGTCCACCGTTCAATATTCCATTCATATCCCTACGCCAATTCCTGTGCTGAATTTCCGTGAAAGTATCACCATGCAACATCAGATTGAAGGCAGCAGCATCAGCAGCCTGGTCTTAGATGCCCCTGTTCCTTACGGCTCAGGCAAGCTGGAATGGTTTGAACTCAGCCCCAATCAAACCCTGATTACAGTCACGCAATGGGGTGACCTGAATAAGCCCAAAGGCTTTTTATTCAGTAAAATTTTAAATGCCGTACCGGAAGCTAAACTCGGCATTCCAGCCGGCACCAGCAGCTTTTTACTGGAAGCCCTGCAGCGCCGTTTTAAAAGCAGCGCCGCAGAACCCGCAATGACCGCGCTGCCCGCAGTAAAACTGTCCGAAGAGCAGCTGCTGCGGGTTGCGCAAATCAGTCAAAAATCACAGGAACCGGTCAGTTTTATTTTGCCTGCGCAAAAAATCCAGTATGCCAATAATACTGAAATCATGCGCTTCAGCACCAGTTATCAATACTATGCGCAGCAGCCGGAACAGCTACAACAATGGCTGGCGCCTCCCGCTTTTCAGCAATTGTTTCCCAATCAGATCAAATCATTCAAAATCAAACAGATCAATCAGAGGCAGCTGGATGCCGATTACCGCATTTCAGTCGGCTTAGGCGTGATCAGCATTCCTTTCGATTTCAAAATGCGCTTTGATTCCCCGAATGCCCTGCAAAATCAGTTTCATGCAACTGGCGGCGATTTAAAACTTGTCCGCGGGGCAATGCGCCTGATGCCATTCAAGCAAGGCAGCCTGCTGAATATCACCAGCGCAGTGAAAATTGATGACAGTGCGCCCTTTCTGCTGCGCGCTATGCGGAGCATGCCTTATCATGAAATGCTGCCCGCTGTCGGCGGCAACACGGTATTTGCATTAAAAATTCGGCAAAAAGCTGGATAACTGGATAACTATAATATTTATTTCCGATAGGTCGACGCATAAATGACAGGCACAAAAAAACCGCAGCATGTGCGGTTTTTCAGTCTTGATCAAGTTGGTGCGCTCAGAGAGATTCGAACTCCCGACCCCTTAGTTCGTAGCCAAGTGCTCTATCCAGCTGAGCTATGAGCGCGACGTCTTGATGGAATGCATTATACGTGATTTTCAACTTTTGTTAAGCGCTTATTTGTATAATTCCAACTGACCGTCTAGTATTTAGGCGCATCCGCTAAGAATCCCCGCTAAACCCTGCAAATTCACCGATTTCAAAGCCATGCATGACAGCAGCATTTAATTTGAATCCGCGCAGATCCGGCTAAAACGGCGTCTGCGGTTCCGCTATTCAGCAAAACCCATGCGTATTTTCAACAGCGCTTCAGCCCAAATGGCCCGTTTCCACGGCGCCGCCGCGGACATAGTGCGCAAAAATCACGCCGCTGGCTGTCACAGCATGATCTTTCAATACATAGGCCGCTGGAACTGCATTGGCTGCAAATAAGCACTTGCCTTGACCCAGCAGCAATGGAAAAATCATCAGCTGCAGCTCATCGGCAAGGTCATGCGCCAGCAAAGCCTGAACCAGCTGTGCGCTGCCATGGACTTTAATCGCGCCGCCGCGGCCGGCTTTTATTTTCCGCACATCTTCCAGCTGTTGCAGGAAAACCGTATTTTGCCAGTCTGAATGCACCAACGTCCTGGACAGCACATATTTAGCCACCTCATTGATTCCAGGCCACAGCGCCGCATGCGCTGGCCAGTATGGCGCCCAAATTTCAAAGGTTTTGCGCCCCAGCAAAATATCCATCGGCTGCATCCACGCGTGCATAACCGCAGCAAGTACGGCGTCATTCTCTGCAAAATAGGGCGCTGCCCAGCCGCCATGCTGAAATCCGCCCGATGAGTCTTCCTCTGCCCCGCCCGGCGCCTGCATCACGCCATCCAGCGTGATAAATTCCTGCACAATGAGTGTTCTCATGCGATGCACTCCCCCAGTATTGAAGGGTCAGCGTTCGATTCTTTTTATATTAATCTTATTTTCAAAATAAAGGGCAAAAGCCAAAATTCAGACACAAAAAAACCGCAACATGTGCGGTAATTTGTTCAAGTTGGTGCGCTCAGAGAGATTCGAACTCCCGACCCCTTAGTTCGTAGCCAAGTGCTCTATCCAGCTGAGCTATGAGCGCTAAACTTGTGTGCCTTAACGGCTTACGTTACTTTTCGTGTTTACTTATTGGTGCGCTCAGAGAGATTCGAACTCCCGACCCCTTAGTTCGTAGCCAAGTGCTCTATCCAGCTGAGCTATGAGCGCGACATAAGTAAAGCGTGGCGGTGAGAGAGGGATTCGAACCCTCGATACAGTTACCCGTATGCGTCCTTAGCAGGGACGTGGTTTCAGCCACTCACCCATCTCACCGTAACGTGGCGCCATAATACAAACTTAACCGCTGCACTGCAAGCAATGCGCACTGTTTTTTTACTTTTTTTTGCTCAATTAAATATTTTTTAAACGATTTTCAGGAACTTTAACGGTAATCGCTGGAAAAAGACGCGATTCACCAGCCATAAAAACTGCAAACGTCGTAAAATGCCAACTTAGAACACAATATTGCAATCATTTACGTGCAGTATCCTGCTGCATGTCTTATGCTAATCCTAATCTTCTGACTTGAAGCCAAAGACATTATGAAAAATTGGGTCGACCCTGAAGCAAAAGCTGAAGCCGAACGTTACGAAAATCCAATTCCCAGCCGCAAGCTGATTTTGGAAACCATTGAGCAGCGCGAAACTGCGCTGTCGCATGCAGATCTTGTCGAGCATTTTGAAATTGCCGATCAAAAAAGCATTGACGCCCTGAGCCATCGCTTAATTGCCATGGTGCGTGACGGACAGCTGATGAAAGACGGCTTTAAATTTCAGTTGGCTGAAGAACAGCCGACCCATGAAGCAACGGTGTACATTAACAGTAAAGGCTTGGGCACAGCCAATATCTCAGGTCAGGATGATCTGCTGCTGCCGGAGCGTGAACTGCGCCAAGTCTTTAACGGCGACCGGGTTAAAGTCCGCCAGACATCGGTAGACCGCAAAGGCAAAGCCTGGGGCTTTATTACCGAAGTTCTGCAGCACCGGGTGAAAGAAATTATCGGAAAAGTAGCAATATACGACGGCGAATATTTTATCCAGCCCGCCAATCCCAATGCGCATCAGCCCATTACCTTAGAAAAAGAGCTGATTGAGCATGCCAAAGTCAAAGTCGGCGACTCTATCCGCGTCGCCATTGACAGCTACCCAACCAAAGACGAATTTGCCACAGGCCATATCGTGCAGTCGATGGCGGATAAAGCCGATACTGAAATCATTATTCCGCAAACCATTTTAGAGTACGGCTTGCCGTATGAGTTTCCTGAAGCGGTGATTAAAGAAGCCGAAAGCTTTAAAGAGCCGTCAGATCAAGACCGCAAAGGCCGCATCGATCTGCGCGATTTGCCATTGGTGACCATTGACGGCGAAGATGCCCGCGACTTTGATGATGCGGTGTATGCAGAAAAACGCGCTGGCGGAGGCTACCGCGTCGTGGTGGCGATTGCCGATGTCAGCCATTATGTGCGTGTAGGCAAGCCGCTGGATGATGAAGCGCAAGAACGCGGCACGTCTGTGTACTTCCCGCATTTTGTTTTGCCGATGCTGCCGGAAGCGCTGTCCAATGGCCTCTGCTCGCTGAATCCAAATGTTGACCGCTTATGCATGGTCTGCGACTTGAAACTGTCGCGTGCTGGCCGGGTAACAGGCTATGAGTTCTATCCGTCGGTCATGCACTCTAAAGCGCGCCTGACCTATACGCAGGTTGCGCAGTATTTTGACGGCGACAGCAAAGCGGTCACCGAAGACCGCGATGTGCGCAAATCATTGAATACGCTGTTCCAGCTGTATCAAGTATTAAAAGGCCTGCGGGCAGAACGCCATGCGATGGAATTCGAAACGGTCGAAACCTACATGACCTTTGATGAATTGGGCGGCATTAAAGAAATTCTGCCGCGTTCACGCAATGAAGCGCACAAGCTGATTGAAGAATGCATGCTGCTGGCCAATGTCGCTGCAGCGGACTACGCATTGAAAAATGAAATTCCGATGCTGTACCGTGTGCATGAGCCGCCAGAGTTTTCCCGCATTCAGAAAGTCCGTGATTTTGTGAAGCTGCTGGGCATGAACTTCCCGGAACAGCCGACTCAGGCGGATTATCAGGCCGTCATTGAAGCCACCAAAGACCGCATTGATGCGCCAAGCATTCATGCCGTGCTGCTGCGCTCAATGATGCAGGCCTACTATGGCCCGGACAATGCAGGCCACTTCGGTTTAGCCTATGAAGCATATACGCACTTCACATCGCCTATCCGCCGCTACCCGGACTTATTGCTGCACCGCGCGATTAAAGCGCATCTGCAGAAGAAACCGTTCCCATTATCTGGCCAGTCCTTGAGTGATGCCGGTGAGCATTTCTCCGCAACCGAACGCCGCGCAGATGAAGCATCCCGTTCAGTAACTGCATGGCTGAAATGCCATTATATGCAGCAGCATTTGGGTGAAGAATTTACCGGCACGATTTCTGCTGTCGCAGAGTTTGGCTTATTTGTTACCTTAAAAGACTTATATGTTGACGGCATGGTGCATGTCAGCCAATTAGGCGATGACTTCTTTGTCTTTGATCAGCCGAGCCAAAGCCTGATTGGCAAAGGCCATGGCCAAACGTTCAGCCTAGGTGATGAAGTCAAGGTGAAAGTTGCCGGCGTAAACCTGGAAGAGCGCAAAATTGATTTTGAATTGCTGCAGCAGCTGACACACGGAGGCCGCGCTGTACGCAGCCGGGCGCCGCGCGTCGCTAAACCGGCGCAGCGCGCCGATGCCAGACCGGCCCCGCGCGGTGATGCCAAGGAAGAAGTCTTTTCTGAACAGGGCAAAGCCACTGTCAGTGAAGACGGAGAACGTCCCATTCGAAAGAAAAAGCCCAAATCAAAACCAAGCTCTTACGGCGCAAAGTCTGATAAAAAATCTGCAGCTAAATCTGAAGCAAAGGCTAAAGATAAAGTAAAGAAAAAAGCCAAGGCCAAAAAGAAAAAGGCCAATGCCAAAGCAAAAACTGAGTAATTGCGGCAACCATTAAAAGAGCGCTTCGGCGCTCTTTTTTATTTATGCGGTGAGTGCGAATAAAGGCCACCAGTGCGGAAAATACAGCACTGGCAAAACTAAGCATCTTTAAAACAGCGTTCGGAAACATCCGGAAAATCGATGCTGACTTGCCAGCACGATTTGAAAATCATCCAAGATAATCTATCGAGTTATGATTCAATACCTGCCGAATCTCAGCAGCGCCAGCATTAAAATAACCTGCGGCATCTCCCTGTCCCCGCAAGTTCGATCTATCTTGAGCATGCGGTCAAAGCACTTCAACCCCTGCCGATCTTTGAATAAATTCCGGTTCTGCCTTGATTTCCCTGCACTTAAGCCTTACATCTACACATAACACAGAATATTTTTATACGGCATTAGCATCATGGCATTAGAAAAGGCGACTCTGCCCGTTCCGCAATTCGATCAAATTCAATTAGATCAGCTGAAATTACAAATTGAACAGGCCATTCAGCATGGACAGGATTTTTTAAATAAACTGACGGCAGTTCCAGACAGCATTCAAGCGCAGCTGCAGGTTTTAGACACCGTCGACCATCTCGAAAACAGCATGAGCGAGTCTTGGGGCGTACTGTCGCATTTAAATGCTGTGATGAACAATGCAGAGACTCGTGAAGTGCATCAAGCGCTTTTGCCTGCGCTCAGTGAATATTACACAGCGCTTGGCCAGCACGCTGCGCTGTATCAAACCTATCAGCAGGTCCATGACAACAGTATTTTCAGCACGTTGCCTGCGGCGCAGCAAAGCGCAGTTAAACTTGCCCTGCGTGACTTCAAACTGTCTGGCGTCGCTTTAGAGGGTGAAGCCAAAAAGCGCTATGCAGAGATCTCTTCGCGCCTGTCCCAATTGTCTTCTGACTTTTCCAACCATGTTTTAGATGCAACACAGGCCTACTTCAAGCCTTTGACCGAAGCGCAGCTGGAAGGCCTGCCGCAAAGCAGCATTGAATTATTGAAGCAGTACGGCCAGCAGCGCGAGCTGGAACAGCCCGCAGCCACTTTGGATATCCCATCCTATTTGGCTATTATGACTTATGCAGCCAGCCGTGAACTGCGTGAAGAACTGTATAAAGCCTACACCACCAAAGCCTCTGAATTAGGCGGCCACCCTGAATTTAACAATACTTCCGCAATGGAAGAAATCCTCAGCCTGCGTCAGGAAATGGCGCAGCTGCTGGGCTTCAACAATTACGCAGAATTGTCACTGGCCAGCAAAATGGCGCCGGATGTGGAAACCGTCAATCAATTTTTAGTCGATTTAGCAGAGCATGCGCGCAAGCCGGCAGAAAAGGAAATTGCAGAACTCAAAGCGATTGCGGCGGCTGACGGCGTCACAGAGTTGCAGCCATGGGACACCGGCTACTACAGCGAAAAGCTGAAAATGCAGCAATTCAATTTGTCACAGGAGGCCCTCAAGCCCTACTTCCCTGCGCCAAAAATCCTGCAAGGCTTATTCAGTATCGTGAACCGTTTATACGGCATCAATATTATTGAACGTGAAGCGCCGGTTTGGCATCCAGACGCCCGCTATTTCGAACTGGAAGATCAGGGCGCTGTAGTCGGCGGATTCTACTTTGATTTATACGCGCGCAGCGGCAAACGCGGCGGCGCATGGATGAGCGGTTTCCGTTCGCGCATGCAAACCGCCAGCGGCCTGCAAAAACCGATTTGCTACATGGTCTGCAACTTTACCCCGCCTGTGGGCGATCAGCCTGCGCTGCTTACACATGATGAAGTGAATACGCTTTTCCATGAATTTGGACACGGCCTGCATCATATGCTGACAGAAGTCGATAATATCGCAGTCGCAGGCACACACGGCGTCGCCTGGGATGCCGTAGAATTGCCTAGCCAGTTTATGGAGTTTTGGACTTGGGATAAAGACAGCTTAGACCTGCTGAGCGAGCACATCGAAAGCCATGAGTCCCTGCCGGCAGACCTGCTGAAAGCGCTGCTGGACGCCCGCCATTTTCAATCCGGCATGCAGTCGCTGCGCCAGATAGAATTCGCCTTATTTGACTTGAATATTCACAAAACCACACCGGCGCTAAACGCGGCGCAAATTCAAGCCACGCTGGATGAAATCCGTCAAAAATACGCAGTTGCGCCCAATGCCAGCTATAACCGCTTTCAGCACGGATTCAGCCATATTTTTGCGGGCGGCTATGCGGCCGGCTATTATTCATATAAATGGGCAGAAGTTTTAGCCAGTGATGCCTTTGACCGTTTCGAAAAAGAAGGCATCTTCAACACAGAGACTGGAAAACAGTTTCGGCAGTTTATTCTAGCAGTTGGCGGAAAAGATACAGCCCTTGACGCATTTATCAATTTCCGCGGACGCGAGCCAAAAATAGATGCTTTGCTTCGTCATCAAGGTTGGACGAACGCATCATAAAACGCTTAAACTAGTTGCCTTAGTTTGATTGAGGGTAGCAGGATGACCATTAAACGCCGTTTCATTGCTGGAGCAAAATGTCCAAAATGCCAGGCGTTAGATCGAGTCGTCATGCTGACTTCAGGCGACGATGAATGGATTGAATGCATTGACTGCGGTTACAGTGAAAACCGCCCGACGCATGTGGAAGAACCGGAAACGCCGGCTGTTCCAGATGACATCGGCGTCATTCAATTCAAGCCTCGCCAGCCGAAATAACAACAAGGCTTTTATATGTTTGAAGATCAAAGACATAGCCCGAAACTTTTAATCGGGATTGTTGGGGGATTAATTGCTGTCATCGCACTGTTCTTAACCTATCAGTGGATGATGGCGTCCAATGCAGAAGATTTGCCGCCGCATCAGGCTGATGCTGCGCCTGCAAAAGCAGCGCCCAAGGAAACAGTAAAACCTCCTGCGGCGGAGCCTGAAGCCGTTTCCACTGCGGCCAAATTGGCTGATGAAGATATTCTGCAGGCGCCTGTGCCTGAAAATGCGGCTTTAGCCAAAGAAGAAATTGCAAAATTGGAAGATATTCAATCGCAGCTGACTGAACAGGAAAAAACGCTGAAAGCGCAGCATACCGATGCTGACCAGCTGATTAAGCTCAAAGAAGAGCAAATTAAACTGCTCGAAGCGCAGCTGTCCCAAAAGCCATAATTTTATCAATTTAATTGAGGCTAGAATGTCCGCAGCTTTCTGGCCTTTTTTTATGCGGCATGTTCCCGCAAAGCGCGGTCTGCTTAAGGCTCTTGGCCTGTTAACACTATCCGCCCTTTTATATTCCATGATAGGCATCATTTGAATCCGTTTTGCCTCGCATAGCACTGATCCGCCAGCATCTTTTTCCGCAGCCTTGCGTCCTGCTCAATCAGCTGTTCATCCTTGACTTAGGCGCCCGCTTACTGTGCAGCCCGCCGCCGCAAAAAGTTCAGGCAGTTCAGAGCGTCAAAAGAAGCGCATAAAAAAGCGCCCGAAGGCGCTATTTTCAGTTCATTTCCCAATGCTGCGGTTTAATGGTACCAGCCGAACAATTTGAAAATATAAGGCGCATAAGTCACCACCAGCAGCGACGGGAACAAGACCATAATCGGCAGGATCCAGCGCTCATAGCGGTAGTAGAAATTGGTGTACATTGCTTTGGCTTCCGCATCCGCAGCCCGCACTTCTTCATCGCCAACCGACAGCCGCGTCAGCAAATGATTCAGCGCAACCGGCGGCGAGACGTACCCCAGCTCAAACGCCACCAGCACAATCATCCAGAAGTGGATCGGATGAATGCCATTTTCATACGCCACAGGCGCAATGGTGGCCGCCACTAAAATGACTGCGCCAAACGGGTCGGTGGTCATGCCGACAATTGCCAGCAGCAGCGCGATAAAGGCCAAGGAAATATAGATATTGCCCAAATGCGTTGGCAATAATTCAACAATTTCAGTTCGCTCAATCAGCCCGCCGACGCTTGCTGAAAGCGCCATCAGGATAATCAGCGCACCAATATGGCCAACCGTTTCAGAAGAAGCGAACCAAATTGAATTGCTGAAACTGCGGCGGTTGGCGCCATGTCCGCCATGCTCGCGCATAAACTCAGAACTTTGCTCATGCTGCAAAGTAATCGCAGCGTGCTTATCAATCGGCTCTTTGATAAAGCGGTCTGCAAACCAGCGGTCAAACATAATATAAGCAATGAGCAGAATTGGCAGCACGACTGGCGCAGTGAATTCATCCATCTGCGTGTCTAGACCATACTTGTAGAAGGCAATCACAATGAAAGTCAGCACAATATAAGGAATCACAGGAATAAAGGCTTTCAGCATGCCGGGCACAGCAACTTTTGGCGAATTGACGCGGAAGCGGGTTTCCGCCAAGAACAGCGAAATGCCTAAGAAAATAAAAGCCGTCAGCCAGAAAACATAAATGCCGTGATCAAACAGCTCATCCGAGGTGACATGGCGGCTGTCCAGCATTGAAATTAAAATAATCAGCAAGCATGGACGGATGACTACGCCTAAAGAACCGGACATAGCAGAGACAGCCAAAGCGAATTGACGGCGTGAACCCGAGTTCCAGACTTCCTTATAAATGATCGCGCCGGCTGCGACGACAAAAATGCCCGATGCGCCGGTATATGCGGTAGGAATTGCTGCCGCAATTAAAATCAGCCAGGTCAGTGTTTCAGGCGCCAAATTCCATGGGCGCAAAATCCCAAGGAACAAATCCATAATACGGGTTTGCGTCAGCAGCATACCCGCCCAGATAAACAGCGCCAAGTTTAAGAAGATGCCGGAGAACTCAACCAATTGGCCCAGGTAAATGCCCTGGCCCATCGGATAATCCATGAAAAAGGTAAAGGCGACGCCGGTAATAATGGCCATATAGGCATACAGCGGCACACTCAATAAAGCAAAGCCAATATTGCCTGGACCCGGTTCTTTCACCGCTGGGGTTTTAAAGAATTGGAAAATGCTGATCAGCATGACTATGCCAAATAGCGCCAGCCAAAGCCAGTAAATCGCCAGCGTTTCACCCGTCGATTTGACCCCTGAATTCAATACAGAATTGAATTGGCTGTAAACTGAAAAGGTCAGCAGACCATTACCAATCGCCATAAACAAAGCATAAACTCTGTAATCCAGCTTAGTCGTTGGCGCCCGCAGGCCGATATGATGGAATTTGACCGAAGCCGTAATCGCAGAAACCAGCACCATCAGCAGTAAAATCAGCACCCGGTTTTCGGAGCCGAATTTAAAAATACCGAAGAAAGTGGTTTCAATCGCGCGATAGGTGCGGATGCTTGGATGGTCATCCAAATATTTCTCTGCTTTGTCGTAAAACTGGTATTTCTCTTCGCACTGCTGTACGCCAGCCTGCACTGATGCGCGCACATCCGCTGCCGATGCTGTACCGAAAATATCAGCAAACTCATCATTGGCATTCTGTTTCATTTGCGCCTGCACCAAAGCATCCACATTCGGATGGCGGTCACAGTCCGGCTTTACCGGCTCTGCGCGCAGGAATGAATACTGCATGCCAATCGCTTCATTGCCATAGAGGCGTTCGCCTGTCCGCAGCAGCTGGCCATGAATCATTTCACCCGTGCCAATAATGAGCGTCAGCAGCAATAAAATTAAAACTACGAAGGTCGAAATCCACTCGTTCCATATGTAACTTAACAGACCCAGTCCCGATCTGCTGTGTTCATTATTTTGCATGAGCTGTCCTATTTTTATTTTTGGCTGCAAAGCACAGAGGCGCTGCATCCTTGTCCTGTCGGCTGGAAAAGATCCTTTCTCCAAGCCTATTGCTTTTTATTCATTGCAAATTTGCATGACTTTTCAGTTTTTGAAAATGACAATATCTATTTTCTTTTCTGTTTAAAATGTCAACTTAGTCACTAGCCACCCTAAATCATATTTAAATTCAAACATCAACAGCATTAATCATGCATATAGCGGTCTGCATAATACTCCACAATTAAATACACGCTGGCAGCGCCAATTCCCCAAATCACCCCCAGCAGATGCGCCTCAACCAATACCGGGCTGCCAATCAGCTGCGCAGTCCCTGTACTGCCTACGGTATTTTCCCAAATCAGTTTTGCCAAAATAAGAAAAAGTACCAACGCTGCAAAATTGCGTTCGCGCTTATAAATTAAATGCACGCAGGCGATGGCGGCATAGGCGCCATGCAGCACGCCAGACAAACCCGCGTAAGCTTCAGTGTCGGGTAAAAAATAGTAAAAACTGAGGCTAATCAAAGGCGGCAGCACAATCAGCAAGGCGGTGAAATGCCATACTGAGGCCCGCGGAAAAATAAACGGCAGGCACATAAAAGCCAGCATATTTAAAAAATAATGCATCCAGCCAACATGCACCCAATGCCCGGTCCAAAGACGCCAAGGCTCTGCGAACAGAACCTGATGCAGGTAAAAAAAAGAGTCTTTAAAGATCTGCAGGCAAGCGCAGACAGAGAAAACCGCCGCGATAAAAACAATTTTCCGTTTCAGATAGTGATCTTTCATGCGCACTCCCTGTGTGCGTCCTAAAACAGAAGCCTTAAGAGCCAGCAGGCGATTCAGGCTTCTGCTGATTCAGATTCATTCACTCTTTGCATCAAACAATTCATCCAAATCTGATGAGTTTCCTGACTCGTCCCAGAACTGCTCCATGCCGTCATCTGCGGTGCGCACGCCAGTATGTTCTGTCCAATAGCGGTCTGAAATGCCTTTCACCATGGACGCTGCCATACTGTCAATTAATTTGAATTGCGGATTAACCGGCTTTTCATCACTGCGCGCTTGAGCAAAGGTTTTAAGCGCATCACGGATTTTCGCATCATCGCCGCTGGCTTGCGCGGCCACGGCATACATCGCATGCGACAGGCGCACGCCTTTTTTCTCGCCGATTTGCGTCGACTGCTTCAGTGTTTGATACGGGTCTGGCTTGCCGTCTCCGGCGCCTGGCAGCAATGTCCAAATCACTGCGCGGGTCGCTTCCGGCGCGCCCCAGAATTTCTCATTATTCAGGCAGGTCATGCCGCGCTCTACCACCGCTGCAATATCTTTCGGCACATTCACAGCGCCGCCCGAGTTAATGTCATTGGTCATAGACTGCAGACCGCTCAGCATGCCCAGCAGATAAACGGTTTGCTCTATGTCGCTGTTCATTTTTGGACAGCTTTCACCCAAAGCTTTCTTGTATTTTTTTTCATAACGGCTTTGAAAGAGCTGATAGCCTGTGTACTGGCGCTGCGCCGCCAGCGCCGCCCAGCGCTTCTGTTCAATGCGGGCGTCCTGCGCTTCAGAGACTTGATTGGCTTTGGAAGCGCGCAGGTAGCGCAATTCTGAATCCAGCGCCTTTTGCTCCGCGCAAATGCCGGCGGCGGAATACATCAGTACCGCGACACGGGTTGGATCAGCTCCCATATCTTTAGTCGCCATAATGGCTGGGGTCAATGAATTGCCTGAATTGCAGACCATTTCAGCATCATCCATGGCTAAAATAGGCGGTACAATATGATTTTCGGTAAATCCGAGCGCAACATTGGCGCCTGTTTTCACAACCTGTGAACAACCCGATAATAAAGTCGTTGTTATTACTATTGCAGCCATACCTTGGCCTATTTTTTGGACGCTCGACATTTTCCTGTCCTCTATAATTGTGTTTATGTCCATAACGACAAACATATCAGAAGCAATTTCTGAATTAAAGAGTATTTACTCTAATTTAAGGCTACACTTTGCCATGAATTCCAAGGTGTGAAATTGACTGTTTTTTGATAAATGCCAAATTTTAGGCAAAAAAAAGCAGCATTGCGACGGTTCAGCACATGCTGCTTATTAAAGGGTAAAGTGCCTAAACACTTAATCTGATGCAAATCGTTCCTTCAGCACCGTTCCTAGCCGTCCTACAACAATCGCTAACACAATTGCTGCTGCCAGAAACATCCAAGTTGGATAATCCATCTCGATCTCCGCTTGCTGTTGGTAAAGATAATGTACATAAAATGGGCGGACAGCAGATTCAATCTTGTCTGACAATCGGCATTTTATGCCAATAATTTAAAATTCTGTCTGACAACAGCAATTCAATATCTAATCAATACATTGTTATTGTTTATATTTTTATTATTGCAAGATCTTAAAGTGTCAGACAATCAGATCATTTTGGCCAATACTTTAAAGGATTTCCATTGCCGGAATGGCATTTGATCACACCAGACGATGATCGGTTTTGCGCGTGCATGCTGAAAATAAACCACAATATAGGCCTGATGATCCACAATATGGCTGATATGCGCCCGATGCTGAGCGCCCGCCGCTGAGATGGTCCATTCTTTGCCGTCAAGGTAATCCAGCCCGGTAATTTTCGGCGCTTTCCGGTAAAACAGCAGATATATGACAGCGCCAAGCAATAAAAAGCCGCACCATAATGCGAATGGAAGCAGCTGATGCAAAACCGTCATCAGTACACTGAAAATACACAGCTGAAACAGCAGCGCCAAATAGCTGCGCTGCAGCTGAAAACTGCATTTATCCATGAATGTAATGCTTTAGCTTCTGAATAAAAGTTTTCAATTCAGGACGGGGCGGTTCGCTGACTTCCATAAACCAGTCCAGCAGGTCTGGATCTTCCTGTTCAACGAGCTCTGCAAACATTGCTTTTTCAAAAGGATCCGCCTGCAAATAATAATTTTTAACATAAGGATCAAAGTACACATCAATTTCTTTTAAGCCGCGGCGCGCACGATAAATTACTTTACGTTCTTCTAACGTGATTTCATCACTCATCTTATTCCCCAATCATTTTAAATCCCGCGTATTTTACCCCATCCAAAGCGCTTTGTTCGCATCTATTCTGCAAATTGGCGAAATCCGCCAGCAATTCCTCCTGTTTTGAACATTCAGCTCATTGCTGTGCTGCAGCGCTTCTTATAGTTTGTTTGCATATTTATAAAAACAAGGAAGATCACAATGCAGTCAGGCGCAATACGCCCCATCCCTAATATGCTGCCACGTAAATTGCTGAATGAAGAGCATGAAGCATTCCGCGATACCGTGCGCAAGTTTTATGAAAAAGAAGTCGTGCCGAATATTGCCCGATATGAGCAGCAGCAGCATGTAGACCGGGATTTATGGAATAAGGCCGGTGAATTGGGCCTGCTCTGCACGACGATCTCGGAAGCCTATGGCGGATCGGGCGTTGACCGTCTGTACAGCATGATCTTAATTGAAGAGCAGGCTTATGCCATGGATTCCGCTACCGGTTTTTCACTGCATTCAGATATTGTCGCCAATTACATCAGCAACTTCGGCAATGAACAGCAAAAGCAGTCTTGGCTGCCGAAAATGGCCAGCGGCGCATGCGTGACCGCCATCGCCATGACTGAACCCGGCACAGGTTCAGATTTGCAAGCCGTCAAAACGTCTGCTGTTTTAGATGGCAATGACTATGTGATTAATGGTTCAAAAATTTTCATTACCAATGGCTACTTATGCGATATGGCCATTGTGGTCTGCAAAACAGGGAACAGTGAAAAAGGCTCCGCCAACTTATCACTGATCATGGTGGAAGCCGGCCGCGCAGGCTTCAGCAAAGGCAAGCCGTTAAATAAAATCGGCATGAAAGGCCAAGATACCTGCGAGCTGTTTTTCGATAATGTCCGTGTGCCTAAAGAAAACCTGCTCGGCATGGAAGGCATGGGCTTTATGATGCTGATGAAGGAATTGGCTTGGGAACGCATGTTAGTCGCAATTATCTGCCAAGCCGGCGCAGAAGCGGCATTTGCGCATACCGTGCAATACACCAAAGACCGTAAAGCCTTTGGTAAAAGTATATCCAGCTTTCAAAACACCCGCTTCAAGCTGGCAGAGCTGCGTACCGAAATTGATTTCTGCCGCGCCTATTTAGACCGCTGCATGGAGCTTCAGCTTTCAGAAAGCCTCGGCATTGACGCTGCCGCCGCAGCCAAATACAAAATTTCAGAGATGTTTTCTAAAGTTGTCGATGAATGCCTGCAGCTGCATGGCGGCTATGGCTATATGCTGGAATACCCGATTGCCCGCGCCTATATTGATAACCGCGCCAATCGCATCTATGCCGGCACCAATGAAATTATGAAAGAACTGATTTCCCGAAGCCTATAGCCGTAAAACTAGCCTTCTCACGAAGGCTTTTTTATTTCAGAGGCGCTAAAAACTCGGCAATCAAGTTCACGGCCCATTCCGGGTTTTCCTTATGCGGCATATGATGCAGGCCTGGCAGAATATAAAGCGCCGACGGTCCTTGGGTTAATTCCGCAAAGCGTTCAGCCTGTACAGAACTGCCATATTCATCCAGCTCGCCATGCAGGACCAAATTCGGACAATATACGCGCTCCAAATATTCAGCTAAATCCCAATCTGCAAACAATGGGTCACACCATGTTTCCGTCTATGCATCGAGCACCCATTGCGCTTTATCTCCATGATATTTCGCCAGCCGATCCAGCTGGCCGGGCTGCGCAAAGCCCTGTTTCGCTTTTTCAATGCCCCGCACCGTTAGATCCTCCAGCATCGACTGCGCAGAAATCGTGATCAGGCCTCTGCATTGATCCTTATAATCCGCGGCAATGCATGCTGACATTCCGCCGCCTACACTGTGCCCCATGACGATGAAATGCTCTAAAGCCAGCGATGCTGCGACTGCAGCAAAAACCGTTTGCGATTCAGCTGCAATGAAATCTAAATTGGGGCGCTTGGAAGCAGCCGAGGACTGGCCAAAACCGGCACGGTCATAGGCATGGACTGTCCGTCCGGTTTTTTTCGACAGCAGCAGTGGAAAATCGCGCCATAAGTCGACACTGCCCAGCGAATCATGCAGCAGTATGATCGGCGCCAATTCAGCATGCAGCTGAACCCACGATTTTACATAGATGCAGCCATAGGCTGTCTGCAAGTCAGTGGATTGAATCCTTAAGGTCATCATGCTTCCCTAACCAACGCTATAGCGAATATGGCAAATATTCTGACAAATTTTAATCTTCAAAACCTGACCTCTCGGGTCATAGATTGAAAGCAGTTTCGAATTTATAAATAAAAAAGGGAGCCTTGAGACTCCCTTTAAAATACAAACATACTACGATTACGAAGCTATTCGAGGCTTAGCAGCGGCTTGAGATGACTTCTTTTTAAACTTCAAAATACGGTCTTCAAAACTGGCTTTTTTAAGTGCTTTGCGGTCAGCCAGATAATTATTGGTCACATGCCAAGGCCCGCTTTTGCCTTGTTTCGGCATAGAATCCGCGGCGCGGGCAATATAGCCAGAGCTCAAACTGCCCATCACCGTATCCTGTTCAAGCTGCGTGGCATCCCCTTCCGCAATCACCTGATCATACTGATTGGCATCCATATAGTTCAGCAAACGGCAAATATATTCAGATGCGATATCCACTTTCAGCGTCCACGACGCATTGATATAGCCAATAATCATCGCCATATTCGGCACATCACTCACCATAATTCCTTGATACAGCATATGCTGCGAAGTATTCAGCGGCTTGCCGTCAATTGAAGCCTGAATGCCGCCTAGGATCTGAATATTCAGCCCTGTAGCCGATACAATAATATCAGCGTCCAGATGCTTGCCGGACTTCAGCAGAATACCATGTTCAGTAAAGCGCTCAATTTGATCCGTTTCAACACTGGCGCGCCCTTCACGCAGGATTTTAAACAAATCGCCATCAGGCACTACACATAAACGCTGATCCCAAGGGTTATATGTTGGAGTAAAGTGTTTCATATCCACTTTGCCTTTTAGCTGCAGCTCAATGGATTTTAGTAAAAATTTACGCAGCAGTTTTGGCTGCTTCTGCGCAACGGCATAAACAGCCCGCTGTACGCCGATATTGCGGGCGCGCGTTAATTTGTATGCGGCATCTTCAGGCAAAATTTTACGCATTTTGTCGTAAATCATATCTACAGATGGAATAGACGCAATGTAAGTTGGAGAACGCTGCAGCATGGTCACATGCCCCGCGCCCCCTTTGGCCATAGCAGGCACAAGCGTAATGGCAGTCGCGCCGCTGCCGATAATCACCACCTTCTTGCCGCTGTAATCCAGATTTTCAGGCCAATGCTGCGGATGAATAAACTGGCCCTTAAATTGCGCTTGATTTGGAAAATCGGGCTGAAAACCCTGATCATAATTATAGTAGCCGGTACAGCCCAGCACAAAGTTCGCAATCCATGTTTCTTTTTGCTGCTTGCTGTTTTCAATCTCAACCTGCCACTTGCGGCTGGCAGAGTCATAGTTCGCTGATAGCACCCGGTGCTGAAAATGAATTTTCTGCTTTAATCGAAACTCATCTAAAACTTCTGCCAAATAGCCTTTAATCGCGGAACCATCCGCCAAAACACTGGCTTTTTTCCATGGCTTAAAATTAAAGCCAAACGTTGACATGTCAGAGTCAGAACGGATGCCCGGATACTTAAACAGATCCCATGTGCCGCCAAAGCTTTCGCGGCGCTCAATGATTTCAAACGATCTCTGCGGGCTGTTTTTTGCCAAATGCGCGGCAATACCAATACCCGAAATACCGGCACCGACAATCAGAATATCAACATTTTTTTGCATATTGTTCTTTTAACCTGTTTCAACTTTATGATTTTATTAAAGCATAATTTTGACAATACACAATGTCAAGTTGATATAAAACAGCGCGTTTTTCTTATCATCTTGGGACAAAATAAAGAATCGTCTGACAATCAGGCAATAAAAAAGGCTGGTTTTGCAACCAGCCTTTTAGAACAGCAAACGCTATTCTTGAGCGAAATTAGTTAACTTCGCGATCTACAAGCTCAACGTAAGCCATCGGCGCAGCATCACCTGCGCGGAAGCCCGCTTTAAGCACACGTAGATAACCGCCGTTACGTTCTTTGTAACGAGGGCCAAGAACGGTAAATAATTTACCAACAGTTGCTGCTGAACGAGTACGAGCAAACGCTAAACGGCGGTTTGCTACAGAATCGACTTTAGCTAAAGTGATTAAAGGCTCAGCTACACGACGCAACTCTTTCGCTTTAGGCACAGTTGTTTTAATCAACTCGTGCTCAAACAAAGAGTTTGCCATGTTTTGGAACATCGCTTTACGATGACTGCTTGTACGGCCTAATTTCACACCACTATTACGATGACGCATGGTGATAGTCCTACTTAATTAACGGCTGCGGTAGGCAAAGCGGTCGTCCATGCGTAAACTAGCTGGTGGCCAGTTTTCTAAACGCATGCCGAGCTGCAAGCCCTTCGAAGCTAGAACATCTTTAATCTCAGTCAACGATTTTTTACCTAAGTTAGGAGTTTTTAACAACTCAACTTCAGTGCGTTGAACAAGATCGCCAATGTAGTAAATATTTTCTGCTTTCAAACAGTTAGCAGAACGAACAGTAAGCTCTAGATCATCTACTGGACGAAGCAAGATTGGATCAACTTCTTCACGAGGCTCTTGAGCAACTGGCGCCTGGTCTTTCTGAAGGTCAACGAAAATCGCAATTTGCTGCTGCAAAATAGTCGCAGCTTTGCGGATCGCTTCTTCAGGATCAACAGTACCATTTGTTTCAAGATCAATGATCAATTTATCAAGATCCGTACGCTGTTCTACACGAGCATTTTCAACTGTGTAAGACACGCGCTTGATCGGGCTGTAAGACGCATCCAGCTGCAGGCGGCCCACTGGACGAGTTTCGCCCTCTGGGAAGCGTGAGTCAGAAGTCTCATAGCCGCGGCCTTGAGCAACTTTCAGGCGCATCTTAAGATTGCCTGAGGCACTTAGAGTGCCGATCACATGTTCAGGGTTAACCACTTCAACATTATGAGGTAAACGAAGGTCGGCAGCAGTAACGTCGCCAGGACCTTGTTTTTCCAATGTCAAATAAGCTTCATTTTGATCGAACAGCTTAATAGACAATCCTTTCAGGTTCAGCAAGAGCTCGACGATGTCCTGCTGCAAGCCTTCCAAAGTACTGTACTCGTGCTCGACACCTTCAATTTCAACTTCAACCACGGCAGCGCCAGGTAAAGAAGAAAGTAGGATGCGACGTAAAGCATTGCCCAGAGTGTGGCCAAAACCACGCTCTAAAGGTTCTAGAATAACTTTTGCCGAGGTCCCGCTTGCCGCTTCGACTTTAATCGCTTGCGGTGTTAGAAACTCATTTGCAGTACGCGTCATTATTGCTACCTCAAGGATTATTTAGAATACAATTCTACAATCAAGCTTTCGTTGATTTCAGCAGGTAAATCAGAACGATCTGGTGCAGCTTTAAAAGTACCTTCCAGCTTAGAATGATCAATTTCCATCCAAGAAGGAATACCACGTTGAGCGGCTAATTCAACTGCATTTTTGATACGCAATTGCTGTTTAGCGCCTTCGTGAACTGCAATCACGTCACCCGCTTTAACTTGGATAGACGCGATGTTAACGCGGCGGCCATTTAAAGTGATTGAACGGTGAGATACCAGCTGACGAGCTTCTGCACGTGTAGAACCAAAACCCATGCGATAAACAACGTTATCCAGGCGGCTTTCAAGCAATTTCAACAAGTTCTCACCTGTTGCGCCTTTAACACGAGCAGCTTCTTTGTAGTAGTTACTAAATTGACGCTCTAAAACACCGTACATGCGACGTACTTTTTGTTTTTCACGTAATTGTAGTGAATACTCAGACTGTTTTCCGCCACGAGCTCCGCCATGCTGGCCAGGAGCTTTAGCAGCTTTTTTAGTTTTGACGTCAAAAGGTTTAACGCCAGATTTTAATTGCAGGTCTGTCCCTTCGCGGCGAGAGAGTTTGCATTTTGGACCAATATAACGAGCCATGAATGTTTCTCCTTACACGCGACGTTTTTTAGGTGGACGGCAACCGTTGTGCGGGATTGGCGTCACATCGGTAATGCTGTTAATTTTATAACCCACTGCACCTAAAGCACGAACCGCAGATTCACGACCAGGACCAGGACCTTTTACAAGGACGTCCAAGTTTTTCAAACCGTAGTCTAAAGCAGCTTTACCAGCAACTTCAGCAGCTACCTGAGCAGCAAACGGAGTTGATTTACGTGATCCACGGAAGCCTTGTCCACCAGAGGTAGCCCAAGCCAGTGCATTACCTTGACGATCGGTAATAGTCACAATGGTGTTATTAAAAGAAGCGTGAATGTGTGCAACACCTTCAGAGACGGTACGAGTGACCTTCTTGCGTGTGCGAGTATCTTTAGCCATCTTTTAGCTTCCAGAAATCTTATTTCTTAATTGGTTTGCGCGGACCTTTACGGGTACGTGCGTTAGTTTTGGTGCGTTGACCGCGGACAGGCAAGCTGCGACGATGACGAAGACCGCGGTAGCAGCCTAAATCCATTAAACGTTTGATGTTCATGGAAATTTCGCGACGTAAGTCACCTTCGGTCGGAACCTTAGCAACTTCTGCACGAATCGCATCAAGCTGAGCGTCGTCTAATTCACGGATCTTAGTAGTAGTAGCGATGCCAGCAGCAGCTAAGATGTTCTTAGCAGTGTGACGGCCAATACCGAAGATATACGTGAGAGAGATAACAGCATGCTTGTTATCCGGAATGTTTACACCGGCAATACGAGCCATTCAATTTTCTCCAAAAAGGCAGTTAAGACAATCAACCGCCCCACAAAAATCTTGAGGGGCGGATAATAACCTAATTAGCCTACTGAAATCAACAGGTCTTGATCAGATTAACCTTGACGCTGCTTATGACGAGGTTCTGCGCTGCAAATTACGCGAATAACCCCATTACGACGGATAACTTTACAGCTACCACAAATTTTCTTTACAGAAGCTTGTACTTTCATGATGAAACCTCTAAGTGCGCTTATCCCTTAGGATGAGCAGTCGTTTTTCTCATTAACGATTGATTGTCGTACTGATGCGAAGTCAAATGGGCTTGAAGCTGAGCCATGAAGTCCATAACAACCACCACAACGATCAGTAAAGATGTTCCGCCCAAGCTGAATGGAATGCCAAACGAGCTTTGCAAGATCATCGGCATTAAACAGATGATTGTGATGTAAATCGCACCGATAAACGTCAACCGGTTGAGAATATGATCTAAGTAACGAGCAGTTTGCTCTCCCGGACGAATACCCGGCACATAAGCTCCGCTGCGTTTAAGGTTCTCTGACACTTCTTTCGGGCTGAAAACCAGCGCAGTATAGAAATAGCAGAAGAAGATAATTAACGCACCAAAGAGCACCAAATATAACGGCTGTCCAGGTGACAATACGAGCGCCAAATCTTGCAGGCTTCGCTTGATAACTCCAGCATTCGGATCAGCGCTTCCTACCCACTGGCCTAAGCTCGCAGGGAACAAAAGCAATGAGCTGGCAAAAATTGCCGGAATTACACCCGCCATATTAATCTTTAATGGCAAATGTGACTGCTGAGCAGAAAATACGCGGCGGCCTTGCTGCTTTTGCGCATAGTTTACTGGGATGCGACGCTGCGCCTTCTCAATAAACACAATCGCAGCCAGCACAGCTAAGGACAGCAGGCCAAAAATAGCCAGCCCAATTAAGCTGGTTTGACCATTGTCTGTAGAGGATAAAGACCGCAGAACCAAGTTCGGCAGGCCTGCAACAATACCGGCGAAGATGATCATGGAAATACCATTCCCTACTCCGCGTTCAGTAATTTGCTCACCCAGCCACATCAGGAACATTGTCCCTGCCACCAGTGAAGTGACTGCTGGAACGTAGAAGGCCAAACCAGAGTTCAAGGTAATCCCTTGACTGATTAAGCCTGCACACATTCCGACAGCCTGCACGAGTGCAAGAAACAGCGTGCCTTGACGCGTATACTGATTAATCTTGCGCTTGCCCTGTTCACCTTCTTTTTTCAAAGCTTCAAGTGACGGAATCACTGTAGACATCAGCTGCACAATAATAGACGCTGAAATATACGGCATGATTCCCAAAGCAAGAATTGACATCCGCTCTAATGCGCCGCCAGAAAACATGTTAAACAAACCAAGGATTGTCCCCTGGTTTGCATTAAACAGATTTTCGAGAGCCGCATTATTAATGCCCGGCACTGGAATATGCGCTCCTAGCCGAAAAACCAGCAAAGCACCAATGAGGAACATCATTCGGCGTATGATTTCACGGTATTTCACATGAAACGGCTGACCTTTCATCATATTGACATGACCTGAAGAACTAGGAGTCATAGACACTGGGAATTACTCCTCGACTTTACCGCCAGCAGCTTCAACAGCAGCTTTAGCGCCTTTAGTCAATGCAACACCTTGAACAGTGAAAGCACGAGTAATTTCACCAGAAAGTACGATACGCGCACGCAACATATCTTTACGTACAACGTTAGCAGCTTTTAAAGTTTCAAGTGAAACAAGATCACCTTCAACTTTAGCAAGTTCTGATAAACGTACTTCAGCAGTTTTCAAAGCCAACTGGCTAGTGAAACCGAACTTAGGCAAACGGCGATATAGCGCAGTTTGACCGCCTTCGAAACCAGGACGTGTACCACCGCTCTTACGTGAGTTTTGACCTTTGACACCACGGCCACCAGTCTTACCAACGCCAGAACCGATACCACGGCCTAGACGAAGGTTGTCACGCTTAGCGCCTTCTGCTGGCGCAATTGTATTTAAACGCAGAGTCATGGCTTATTCCTCTACACTAACCATATAGTAGACTTGGTTGATCATACCGCGGTTAGAAGGTGTATCTTGAACTTCTACAGTATGACCAATACGACGCAGACCTAAACCTTTAAGGCTAAGCTTGTGATTTTTCAAGCGGTGCGATGAAGATTTAGTCTGGGTAACTTTAATCGTTTTCATGATTGATTACCCTTGAATTTGTTCTACAGAAAGACCGCGTTTAGCAGCAACTTTCTCTGGAGAAGTCATATCGCGCAGACCGTTAAAAGTCGCGTTTACAACGTTCGCAGCGTTTGTAGAACCATAACATTTTGTCAACACGTTACGTACGCCAACAGCTTCTAAAACTGCACGCATAGCGCCACCAGCGATTACACCAGTACCTTCAGAAGCAGGCTGCATGTAAACACGGCTAGCACCGTGACGAGCATTAATAGGATGCTGAACAGTACCGTCAACAAGATCAACAGTAATCATGTTGCGACGAGCAGCTTCAAGCGCTTTAGAAATAGCAGCCGGAACTTCACGCGCTTTACCGCGACCAAAACCTACGCGACCATTACCGTCACCTACCACAGTCAATGCTGTGAAAGAGAAGATACGACCACCCTTAACAACTTTGGCTACACGATCAACGGCAACCAGCTTTTCAACAAGACCTTCGTTTTGTTCAACTTTAGCCATGATTAGAACTCCAAGCCGTTTTCACGAGCAGCATCAGCCAAGGCTTTGATACGACCATGATATTTAAAACCAGAACGGTCAAATGCAACTTTAGTAACGCCAGCTGCTTTAGCACGTTCGGCGATTAAAGCACCTACTTTTTGAGCTGCTTCAACATTACCAGTTGTACCAGCACGTAGAGTAGCGTCTAAAGTAGAAGCTTGCGCTAATACTTTGCCACCATCTGCTGAAATAACTTGAGCATAGATGTGACGCGGAGTGCGGTTTACACACAAACGAGTCGCACCCAATGCACGGATGTGCAAGCGTGTGCTTTTCGCACGACGCAAACGGGTTTGTTTCTTTTCGTTCATAAGAACCTCGCGCCTTATTTCTTCTTAGCTTCTTTACGAAGTACAACTTCGTCAGAATAACGAACACCTTTACCTTTATAAGGCTCTGGCGGACGGTAACCACGGATTTCTGCAGCAACTTGACCCAAAGCAGCTTTATCAGCTGATTTAAGCACGATTTCTGTTGCAGTCGGAGTTTCAGCAGTTACACCTTCTGGAAGGTTGTAATCGATCGGGTGAGAGAAACCAAGGTTAAGGTTAACAACATTACCTTTAACCGCAGCTTTATAACCTACACCGATAAGCTGCAACTTACGTTCGAAGCCTTCGCTAACACCTTTTACAAGGTTGTTTAACACAGCGCGAGCAGTACCAGCTTGCATCCAAGCGTCTTTCGACTCAGCTTTTGGAGCAATCGCTAAAATACCGTCTTCCTGTTTAAGCTCGACCAGCGCATGCAGGTTGAAAGACAACGTACCTTTGCTGCCTTTCACTTCGACCTGCCGGCCGTTCTGAGTAACTGTTACACCGTTAGGTACAGTTACTGGGGCTTTAGCCACACGAGACATGAGGAATCACCTATTAAGAAACAAAAGCAATAACTTCACCACCGATACCTGCAGCACGTGCAGCGCGATCAGTCATGATGCCTTTGCTTGTAGAAACAATTGCAATACCCAAACCTTGCTTAACGCTCGGAAGTGCATCTTTACCGCGGTATTGGCGAAGGCCTGGACGGCTTACGCGCTTAACAGTATCGATTACTGGCTTGCCTTCGAAATATTTTAAAGTAATAGTCAAAGTAGCTTTGCCTTCATTGTCAGCAACTTCTACATTTGAAATATAACCTTCTTGTTGAAGCACGTTCGCAATCGCAACTTTCAACTTAGAATTTGGCATAGAAACAGTTTGTTTCTTCGCCATTTGTGCGTTACGAACACGTGTTAGCATGTCGGCAACGGTATCTTGCATACTCATATATAGTGCTCCTTACCAGCTTGCCTTAACAACGCCCGGTACATCACCTTGCATTACTGTTTCACGCAGTTTGTTGCGGCTTAAGCCGAACTTGCGGAAAAAGCCATGAGGACGACCAGTTAAACCACAACGGTTACGCAGACGTACTGGAGATGCATTACGTGGTAATGCTTGAAATTTCATCATCGCTTCGAAACGTTCTTCGTCTGATGCATTTACGTTTGCAATAATTGCTTTTAATTCAGCACGTTTTGCAGCGTATTTAGCAACAGTTTTTTCGCGTTTCAATTCGCGATTAATCATGCCTTTCTTAGCCATATCGACCTCTTATTTGAACGGGAAGCCGAATGCACGCATAAGCGCACGGCCTTCGTCATCGGTGCGAGCAGTCGTAGTAATGGTAATATCCATACCACGAATACGATCAATCTTATCAAAATCGATTTCAGGGAACATGATTTGTTCCTTGAGACCCATTGAGTAGTTACCACGACCATCGAATGATTTCGCAGAAAAACCGCGGAAGTCACGAATACGAGGGATCGCAATAGAGATCAAACGGTCTAAGAATTCATACATGCGTTCGCCGCGTAAAGTAACTTTACAGCCGATCGGCCAACCATCACGGATTTTAAAACCAGCGATAGATTTGCGCGCTAATGTAAGAACTGGTTTTTGACCAGCAATCGCTTGCATATCAGCAAGAGCACCATCAAGGAGTTTTTTGTCAGCAGACGCTGCGCCAACACCCATGTTGATGGTGATTTTAGTGATGCGAGGGATCTCCATCACATTTTTAACGGCTAAAGTCTCTTGTAACTGAGCTTTAAGTTCGTCGTTGTAACGTGTTTTAAGTCTGGCCATTGCCTATTTCAACCTATTACTTCGCTACCGCCACTGATTCACCATTTGACTTGTAAACGCGAGTTTTCACGCCTTCAGTCACTTGGTAACCAACACGGTCAGCCTTTTGGGTTGTAGCATTAAAAATTGCCACGTTTGAGATGTGAAGCGAAGCTTCCTGTGTAACTACAGCGCCTTCAGCACCTGTTGCACGGTTCGGCTTTTGATGCTTCTTAACCAAGTTAAGGCCTTCAACCATAACACGGTCATTAGAAACAGACAAAACTGTACCTTGTTTGCCTTTTTCTTTACCTGCGATCACAATTACTTGATCGCCTTTTTTAATCTTAGCCATGATCGCCTCTTATAGAACTTCAGGAGCCAGTGAAATAATTTTCATGAACTGTTCAGTACGAAGTTCACGAGTCACTGGTCCGAAAATACGAGTTGCAATCGGCGCTTTGTTGTTGTTCAAAATAACAGCTGCGTTATCGTCGAAACGGATAACAGAACCATCTGCACGACGGATGCCGAATTTTGTACGTACAACAACAGCATTCATCACGTCACCTTTTTTAACACGTGCGCGCGGAATAGCTTCTTTTACAGTAACTTTAATAATGTCGCCAACAGAAGCATAACGACGATGTGAACCACCAAGTACTTTAATACATTGTACGCGGCGAGCACCACTGTTGTCTGCTACGTCTAGCATACTTTCGGTTTGAATCATTGCCCTACTCCAAAACCGAGTCGCATCACCGGTCGCAATTTCGAAAGGCTCAAAGAGTACTCGAAATTGACCAATGATGCAACCAGAACGTTAATTACTCAGCTGCAGCTTCAATAACTGAAACTAAAGTCCAAGACTTAGTTTTAGACATTGGGCGGCATTCTTTGATGGTTACAACATCGCCAGTTTTAGCAGTGTTGTTCTCATCATGAGCGTGTAATTTAGTTGAACGGCGGATTGATTTGCCATACAACGGGTGTTGAACGCGGCGTTCGATAAGTACAACGATAGACTTGTCCATCTTGTCGCTTACAACTTTGCCGGTTAACGTGCGAACTGTTTGTTCACTCATTGTCCGTTCCCCTGTTTTTCGGTTAGGAGTGTCTTGATGCGAGCAATAGTTTTACGAGTAAGCGCAACTTCGTGCGATTTACCCAATTGACCAGTTGCTTTCGCCATACGAAGACGGAATTGGTTAAGCTGTTGCTCATCAAGCAAAGCTGTCAACTCTTCTACCGACTTTTCACGTAGATCATTAGTTTTCATTACATTACCGTCCGAGTCACGATAGTGGTTTTAAACGGAAGCTTAGCAGCTGCAAGCGTAAACGCTTCGCGAGCCAATTCTTCGCTAACACCATCAATTTCGTACAAGACTTTACCTGGTTTGATTTGGCAAACCCAGTATTCCACAGAACCTTTACCTTTACCCATACGAACTTCTAATGGTTTTTCAGTAATTGGCTTGTCAGGGAAAACACGGATAAAGATCTTACCACCACGCTTAATACGACGGCTGATTGTACGACGCGCTGCTTCAATTTGACGCGCTGTCATTTGGCCACGCTCAATTGATTTAAGCGCAATAGTACCAAAAGATACAGAGCTACCGCGGTGCGCTAGGCCAGTGTTACGGCCTTTTTGCACTTTACGGAATTTAGTACGTTTAGGTTGCAACATGGATTATTCTCCTTTTTCAGCAGAACGATCATTGCGACGACCACGACGCTCTTGACCTTCACCACGACCGCGACCGCGTTTAGCTGGACGTTCTTCAGCTGGAGCCGGGTTCATGACTTGTTTCATGCCACCCAGGATCTCGCCGCGGAATACCCATACTTTAACGCCGATCGTACCGTAAGTAGTCTCAGCACGCATAGTAGCATAGTCGATGTCAGCACGAAGCGTATGCAAAGGAACACGTCCTTCACGATACCATTCAGTACGAGCAATCTCAGCACCGCCAAGACGGCCTGAAACTTCAACTTTGATACCTTTAGCGCCAGCACGCATAGAGTTTTGCACCGCACGCTTCATAGCGCGGCGGAACATTACGCGTTTTTCCAATTGAGAAGCAATTGCTTCAGCAACTAAACGAGCGTCTAAGTCTGGGCGATCGATTTCGTTGATGCTTACTTGCGCAGGAACACCCATAATGGCTGTTAATTCGCGTTGTAATTTCTCAATGTCTTCGCCTTTTTTACCGATCACGATACCTGGACGGGCAGTGCTAATCGTAATTTTAGCAGCGCCTGTAGGACGTTCGATAAGAATATTGCTGATCATTGCATTCTTAAGTTTTTTAGTTAAAAACTCACGAACTTGAAGATCTTTAAGCAAGTATTCAGCGTATTGTTTCGGACTCGCATACCAGTTGGCGTTATGACGTTTTACAACACCAAGGCGGATACCGATTGGATGAACCTTCTGACCCATATCAAACCCCTACCTTAACGGTAATGTGACAAGTACGCTTAGTAATACGATCTGCACGGCCTTTAGCACGCGGCATAATACGTTTCAGGCTCATGCCTTCATCAACGTAAATCGTAGAAACTTTAAGGTCGTCTACATCTAAACTGTTATTGTGTTCAGCGTTTGCAATCGCAGATTCCAATGCTTTTTTAACCAAAACCGCAGCTTTTTTGTTGCTGAAGTTTAAGATATTTAAAGCATGCGCAACAGATTTGCCGCGAATAAGGTCTGCAACCAAACGTGCTTTTTGTGCCGAGATAGCGGCACCGCGTAATTTAGCAGTAACTTCCATCATAGCACCTTAACGTTTAGACTTCTTGTCAACACCGTGACCACGATAGGTACGAGTTGGCGCGAATTCACCTAGTTTGTGACCAACCATGTGTTCAGATACGATCACTGGAACATGGTTACGGCCATTATGGACAGAAATTGTTAAACCAACAAAATCCGGGAGGATCATCGAACGACGCGACCAAGTTTTGATCGGCTTACGGTTATTAGCCGCGATAGCCGCTTCAACCTTAGCGAACAAGTGCGCATCGACGAATGGGCCTTTTTTCAGAGAACGAGGCATTGTCAGATTCCTTTACTTGTTACTTAACGCGACGGTCGCGAATGATCATCTTAGTCGTACGCTTATTGGTACGTGTCTTGTACCCTTTAGCTTTTTGACCCCATGGGCTTACAGGTTGAATACCTTTGTTACGCCCTTCACCACCACCATGTGGATGGTCAACTGGGTTCATCGCCATACCGCGAACAGTAGGACGAACGCCACGCCAGCGTGATGCACCTGCTTTACCAAGTGAACGAAGGTTGCTTTCTGAGTTAGAAACTTCGCCTAACACAGCACGGCATTCAACATGTACTTTACGCATTTCACCTGAACGAAGGCGAATGATTGCGTAAGAACCGTCACGACCCAACAATTGAGCAGAAGTACCAGCAGAACGTACTAATTGTGCGCCTTTACCGATTTTAAGCTCGATGTTGTGAAGAGTAGAACCGATTGGCATGTTGCGAAGCGGCAAGCAGTTACCTGGACGAATTGGAGCATCGTTACCAGACTGAACTGAATCACCAGCGCGAAGGCCTTTAGGTGCAATAATATAGCGACGCTCACCGTCAGCATATTTCAAAAGAGCAATATGCGAAGTACGGTTAGGATCGTATTCAATACGTTCAACTACAGCTGGGATGCCGTCTTTGTTACGTTTGAAGTCAACAAGGCGGTAGTGCTGTTTATGGCCACCACCAACGTGACGAGTCGTAATGTGACCATTGTTGTTACGGCCGCCAGTACGTTTTTTAGCTTCAACCAACGGTGCATAAGGAGCGCCTTTGTGAAGATGGTCGTGAACGACTTTCTCTACAAAGCGGCGGCCCGGAGACGTTGGCTTACATTTTTGAATAGGCATAATTTTCGTCCTTATTCCGCTGCGTTTTCAGCGGTATCGCCCAAGTCAGCCATTTCAACATCTTGGCCAGCTTTCAGGGTGACGTATGCTTTTTTAACATCAGAACGGCGTCCTAATGTCTTACCAAAGCGCTTAGTCTTACCTTTAGTGATCGTCGTGTTAACTTTAACAACTTGAACACCAAATAGTTGCTCTACTGCTTTTTTGATTTCAAGTTTGTTTGCATCAAGTGCAACTTTAAAAACTTGAACACCAGCAGTTTCGCCTAAAACTTGTGCTTTTTCTGAGAATACAGGCCCTTGCAGGACTTGATAGATACGTTCGTTGTTCATCCGAGTTCTACCTCAATTTTCTTAGCAGCAGCTACAGACATAACAACTTTGTCAAACGCAATCAAGCTAACAGGATCAATTGCAGCAGCATCAACCACATCAACGTGTGGAATGTTGCGAGCAGCAAGATACAAGTTCTCATCAACAGCATCTGTAACGATTAATGCGCGAGTTGCATTTAAGTCGTTAAGTTTTGCAAGCAATTCTTTAGTTTTCGGAGCAGCTACAGCAAACTCTTCAACCAAAACTAAGCGATCTTGACGAACAAGTTCAGCTAGGATGCATTGCATAGCACCGCGGTACATTTTACGGTTAACTTTTTGAGACCAGTCTTGTGGACGAGCAGCAAAAGTTTTACCGCCGCCAACCCAGATTGGGCTACGAATAGAACCGGCACGTGCACGGCCAGTACCTTTTTGACGGAATGGCTTTTTGCCGCCGCCAGATACATCGCCACGTGACTTTTGAGCTTTAGAACCTTGACGGCCGCCAGCTAAGTAAGCTGTAACTACTTGGTGTACAAGAGCTTCGTTAAACTCACGTCCGAAAGCAACTTCTGACAGTTCAACAGCAGAGCCGGAAACAGTATTTAAATTCATAATATTTCCCCTCAGGCCTTGATCGTAGGGCGAACAGTTACGTCGCCGCCAGTAGCACCAGGAACCGCGCCTTTAACAACTAGAACTGAACGTTCAACGTCGATAGCAACGATCTCAAGACCCTGTGTAGTTACGCGTTCAGCACCTAAATGGCCAGCCATTTTTTTGCCTTTGAATACGCGACCAGGAGTCTGGTTTTGACCAGTAGAACCTAAAACACGGTGAGAAACTGAGTTACCGTGTGTAGCATCTTGCGTACGGAAGTTCCAACGCTTAACACCACCTTGGAAACCTTTACCTTTAGATGTACCAGTTACGTCAACAACTTGACCCACTGTGAACAACTCAACGGTAAGCGTGCTGCCAACTTCACGACCTTCAAGATCAGCTTCTGTAGCGCGGAATTCTTGAACCAAACGGCCAGCAGCAACACCAGCTTTCGCGAAGTGGCCTTTTTGAGCGTTAGTTACGCGAGATTCGCGACGTTCACCAGTAGTGATTTGAATCGCTTGATAACCATCAGTTTCAAGCGTTTTGATTTGAGTGATGCGGTTAGGATCAACCTCAATCACTGTTACAGGCACAGAAACACCAGCATCTGTAAAGATGCGTGTCATACCGCACTTGCGACCGACTAAACCAATAGCCATGTGCATAAACCTCTAAAAAAGCGGCTTAATTAACTTAGAGCGTTAATTAACCGAAAGCCTTAACCCAATGCGATCTGTACGTCAACACCAGCTGCAAGATCCAACTTCATCAATGCATCAACAGTTTTATCTGTAGGTTGAACGATGTCGATCAAACGTTTGTAAGTGCGGATCTCGTATTGGTCACGCGCATCTTTGTTAACGTGTGGTGAAGTAAGAACGTTAAAACGCTCGATGCGTGTAGGCATCGGAATAGGACCGCAAACTTGCGCGCCAGTACGTTTTGCTGTTTCTACGATCTCTTGAGAAGATTGATCAATTAGACGGTGATCAAAAGACTTAAGACGGATACGGATTCTCTGGTTAGACATACCAGTTAACTCCAAGCCAAAAATATAAAGAATCACCCTTGACGCATCTCACCCCACTAAAAATAAGGCAAGTGTCAAAGGCAGTGAATTATCACTAAGGTCACGATCGATGCCGCGACTGTCACGATGTTAACTGCTTTATTCGCAGCCAACCCCCTTTCATTAAAGGGTCGCTCATTATATCCATTGTTTAATGCATAAGCAAATATCTTTTCCTCTTTTTACATAATTTTAGAAATCTCTTTGCAGAAGAATCGCCTGTATTTTGCTCAGCATGCCGTTTTTCTCAGCACGTATTCTATTGCTTTATTTAATAATTGATTTCCTTGAAGAAATTTCTCTTTGGCAGATTTTTTAAGTTCATCCTCGCTTTGCTGGCAGACGCCATTAAATAGAGCCAACTCTTCATCATCTTCAAGAAATAGCGCCAAAGCCTCAGGCGTAATTTCCGGGTGAAACTGAAAGCCCAGCACATTTTTTCCAATTTGATACATTTGATTGCGGCAGGCTTCATTTTCCGCCAAATGCACTGCCCCTTTAGGAATTTCAAACGTTTCAGAATGCCACTGCATCACATTGAATTGTTCCGGCAACTGAAAGCACTCATCCGGGACAAAATTTATCTTTCGAACCGTGGTCCAGCCCAATTCCTGCGCGGCGCTCTTACTGACCGCCGCGCCCAGCGCATTGGCAATCAGCTGCCCGCCTAAACATAAGCCTATCGCCGGCTTGCCTAGCGCCAAATAGCGCCTGAGCCAGCGTTTTTCTATCTTCAGCCAAGGATAATTGGCTTCATCATTCACGCTCATTGTTCCGCCCATAATAATGAGCAGGTCTACATCCTCCACATGCGGCAACGCCTCGATGTCGAGCGCCAAATCGACAGGAAGCGCAAAAAACTCTGTCGCCGTCATGCGCGCATTCATTTCCTTCAAATATGAATAACAGCTTCCGAACCCTTCACCAGCAATATGCTGAAAATAATGTACTTTCAAATGCGGCTTCATGCGCCATCCCTATTGTTGTAGCTATAGGGTTGCTTTTGCAAAAATGAAGCCAACTTTATCCCGGCTTTGCCGTTTTTAAACAATTCAAACAATCAGTGGCGAAAATCAGAGTGATCTCTTAAGCTTAGAATGAATATTCACCCTATTTTAGAGCTGTACTGTGAAAAAAACCCCTCAAACTGCATTAATCCATGCACCACGAAAAGCCCCGCAATTCATCTCTACAGTACAGCCTCCCCTATTTCGTGCATCCACCATCATTTTTGACAATACCGATGCCCTATTTAATCGCCATTGGACTGAACGCTATGATTACAGTTACGGCACGCACGGCACACCAACCACTTTTACGCTAGGCGATAATATTGCGCAGATTGAAGGCGGTGAATTCAGCCTTTTGGCGCCCAGCGGACTGTCCGCCATCAATTTGGTGAATTCCTGCTTTCTCGCGCAAGGCGATGAAGTCTGGGTGGCGGATAACATCTATGGGCCGAACATGGAGCATCTGCGCAATCTGCAAACGCGATACGGCATTGCGGTGAAGGTCTATAATCCAATCGACGCAGAGACTTTTCAGCCCTCAGCAAAAGCCAAACTGATCTGGCTGGAAGCTGCAGGTTCGGTGACTTTAGAATTTCCAGACTTAACTGGCCTGGTTAAAAAGGCCAAAGCACAAAGCATCCTGACCGCACTGGACAATACCTGGGGGGCGGGCCTCGCCTTCAATGCCTTTGATTTTGGCAATGAACACCTGAATGTTGATATCAGCGTGCATGCCCTAACCAAATACCCAAGCGGCGGCGGTGATATTTTAATGGGTTCCGTGGTCACCCGAGATGAAAAACTCCATCATCAGCTCTTCCGCATGCATGCGCTGCAGGGCATTTCCATCTCAGGCGATGACGCAGCGCAAATCCAGCGCAGCCTAGCCTCGATGCAAATCCGCTATGAGCATCAATCGCGCAGCGCAATGACCTTGATGCATTGGCTGAAACAGCAGCCCGAGTTTATTCAGATCCTGCATCCCGCGGATGAAGCTTCTGCAGGACATCCATACTGGAAAGAAATTTGCGCTATAGGGCAAAGCGCAGGCTTGGTCAGCGTAATTTTCAAGCCTGAATATGACTTAAAGGCGGTCCGCGCTTTTTGCGATGCCCTTACTCTATTTAAACTGGGTTTCAGCTGGGGCGGCCCGGTCAGCCTTGTCATGCTCTACGACCTGAAAGACATGCGGGTATTGGCGCATACACATTTACAACAAGGTTTATTGGTGCGCTTCTGCATAGGGCTGGAACATCCGCAAGATTTAATTCAAGATATAGAAAACGCGTTAAAACAAATGAAAACACCGCAAAACGAATAAATCAAAACAGGACTATTTATGGGAACACCTATCGCCATTGCCAAAAAAACCGCCAATACGCAGCAGGATATTGTCCTGCATTCACAATTCGCCAACCGCCATGGCCTAATTGCCGGTGCAACAGGTACAGGTAAAACTGTGACCCTGAAAGTATTGGCGGAAAGCTTTTCCCGCATCGGTGTTCCTGTATTTTTAGCCGATGCCAAAGGCGATGTTTCCAGCCTCGCCAAAGCCGGCGAAAGCAATGCTAAATTTAATGAGCGGCTCAAAATACTGAATATTGAGTCCATCCCGTTCTCCTCTTCCCCTGTGGTGTTCTGGGATCTGTTTGGCGTGCAGGGCCATCCCATCCGCACCACCGTGTCTGAGATTGGCCCGCTGCTGTTGGCGCAAATGCTGAATTTGAACGATACGCAGGAAGGCGTGCTGTCCGCAGTATTCCGCATTGCCGATGATCAAGGCTTACTGCTGATAGATTTCAAAGATCTGAAGTCCATGATCAGCTATGTGACGGAACATGCTGCTGAATTTAAAGCGGAGTACGGCAACCTGTCTCCGGCCAGCCTTGGCGCGATTCAGCGCAATCTGCTGGCGCTGGCCGATCAGGGCGGCGATCAGTTCTTTGGCGAACCCAGCCTGAATATTCTGGACTTCATTCAAACTGACAGCCAGGGCCGCGGCAACATCAATCTTTTGGCCGCAGACAAGCTGATGAACACCCCAAAACTGTACGCCACTTTCCTGCTGTGGATGCTGTCCGAACTGTTTGAACAGCTGCCGGAAGTGGGCGATATGGACAAGCCCAAACTGGTCTTCTTCTTTGATGAGGCGCATTTGCTGTTTGATAATGCCAGCGCGGCGCTGCAGGAAAAAATTGAACAGGTGGTGCGCCTGATCCGCTCCAAAGGCGTCGGCATTTATTTTGTCACGCAAAACCCGCTGGATCTGCCGGAAAGTGTTTTAGGCCAGCTGGGCAACCGGGTGCAGCATGCGCTCCGCGCTTTCACTCCGAAAGATCAGAAAGCGGTCAAAACGGCTGCGGATACCTTCCGCGCCAATCCTGAATTCAAAGTGGATCAAGCCATTATCGAGCTGGGGGTTGGTGAAGCCCTGATCAGCTGCCTGGATGAGCAAGGCACGCCGCAAATGGTTGAACGCGGCTGGGTGATGCCGCCGTACTCATCCTTTACCCCCATCAGTCTCGAAGAGCGCAAGGCCCTTATGGCGCAAAGCATCGTGACAGGCATTTATGAACAGCACCTGGACCGTGAAAGCGCATTTGAATTATTGCAGCAAAAAGTCGCTGACCGCCAGCAGCAGGCTGTTCAGGCCGAACAGGATAAAGCGCAGGCCAAAGAACAGGAGGCGCTGGCTAAACAGCAGATCAAGGAACAGGAAGCCTTAGCAAAGCAGCAGGCGCGCGAACAGGAGCGCATTGCCCGCGAACAGGCTAAGGAAAATGAACGCGCCGCCAAACAGCGTGAGAAACTGATTCAGGATACCGTGGGCACCTTTGCCAAAAGCGCAGCCAGAAGCCTGGGCGGTTCAACAGGACAAAAAATTGTCCGCGGGCTGCTGGGTTCCCTATTCGGCAGCAAATAATCTAAAAGCTCAATCAATAAAGGCAAAATTATGGGATATTTTTATATCCCATAATTTTTTTATGGTTTTTATTAAAAGATATATTGCCAATACATCTTTTAATATGTATTTTAAATACATCTTATAAATAACCGCCATGAGAGATCAGCTATGACTCCGCAGCAAATTGACCTTGTAAAAGCTACCGTTCCTGTACTGCGCGAAAATGGTGTCGCGCTGACAGGCTATTTCTATAACCGCATGCTGGGCAACAATCCAGACTTGAAAGAAACTTTCAACATGGGGCATCAGCGCAGCGGCGCTCAGGCGCAGGCTTTGGCAGGTGCTGTGTTGGCTTATGCAGAAAACATTGAAGATCCTTCAGTATTGCTTCCTGTGGTTGAGCTGATTGCGCATAAGCATGTCAGCCTGAACATTCAAGCGCCTGATTACAATATTGTCGGTGAAAATCTGCTGCACTCCATCAGTGAAGTGCTCAACATCTCCATGGAAGATCCGCTGATCGACGCATGGGCCGCCGCTTATGGCCAGCTGGCTGACTTATTCATCAGCACTGAAAAAGCCATTTACAATCAGCACGAACAAACCAAAGGCAGCTGGCTAGGCTGGCGCAATTTTAAAATTGCCAAAAAAGTGAAGGAAAGCGATGAAATCACTTCATTCTATTTGGCGCCTGCCGATGGCGGCGATTTGCCCAAATATGAAGCGGGGCAATATATTTCTGTGCGTGTCCTTGTGCCTGAACTGGGCTTAAAGCAGCCGCGCCAATACACCCTTTCTACCAGCCCTCAGGCAGACTATTTGCGTATTTCGGTAAAGCGTGAAGATGAAAAAGCCGGCTTGGCGGCAGGCTGGGTCTCCAACACCCTGCACAGTCTGGCAGAAGGCGCTGAAATTGAAGTGTCTGCACCGACGGGCAACTTCTATCTGATTGACCCGAATAAGCGCAATGTGTTTATCAGCGGCGGCGTAGGCCTGACCCCAATGATTGCCATGCTGAATCAGCTGGTGACTTTAGATATGCCGCAGCCGGTAACCTTTATTCATGCCTGCCGCAGCAAGCAAGTGCATGCCATGAAGCAGCATATTCATGACTTGAAGGCAAAATACCCACGCTTAACAACAGTGACTGCCTACGAGTTCCCGCATGCCAGCGACACATTAGGTGAAGACTACGAAATTGAAGGCCGTTTAGACCTCAGCAAAATTGACAGCGCTTTACTGCCGGCAAATGCAGACTATTACCTGTGCGGCCCGATGCCGTTTATGGCTGAACAGCACAAGGCCCTGGTTGCCCGCGGCATTCCAGCTGAGCACATCCACAGCGAGGCTTTCGGCACAGGCGGTGTTAAACACTAACCTGCGCGTCAGCCTGAAATAGACAGAGGGTTAGTTTAGGTGTGCTAGACTAACCCTAATTTATTTCCCCTAAATTTACAGTATTATCATGCAGCTGAATAAATTCACCGATTACGCGCTACGCCTTTTGATGTATATCGCTCAGCCCAAAGAAATGCCGTACACCATTGCCGAAATTGCAACAGATCTGCATGTTTCGCAAAATCATCTGGTCAAAATTGTGCATTTTATGGGAAAGCAGAATTGGCTGATTACCACCCGCGGCAAAGGCGGCGGCATCCGCCTCAACCAGCAGGCGCTTACCCTCCCATTAGGGGAAATTGTGCGCATCCTGCAACGTGAAACACCAATCGTCGAATGCAACACGCCGCCTTGCGTCCTGCGCAGCAACTGCGGACTGAAAGGCATTTTAGATCAGGCCATGGAACAGTTTTATCAAAGCCTCGACCAATACACTTTGGCCGATGTGCTCAGCGCACCGCCGTCATCCAAATACACCACACATTCACCGATTCAGCTGATCAATCTGTAACTGCAGCTGCAGCCGTTTTCTTCGTTAAGATCAAAGTTCGCTTGCCCGAACGACTTCCTTTATAATAGCTGCTTGTAAATCAGTCATTGAAGTTGAGTTATGCATCAGCACAGAGGAAAATCCAGAAACAGTAAGACAGCCAATGCGCCTAAGCAAAAGATCAGCTATGAGAAAAAAGTTGATCCGGCCATTACTGAATACTCTGTACGCGCTTTAAATTGGCTGCGTAAAGCTGAATTCTTAATGAGCGCGCCGAAACTGAATTTATGTGTCGAAGATACCGGCTATGAAATTGCCTTTGCCGGCCGCTCCAATGCCGGAAAATCCAGCGCCATCAATGCGCTGACCAACCAGAAGCAGCTGGCGCGCGCATCGAAAAAGCCCGGCCGCACGCAAATGATCAACTTTTTCAGCTTGGGCAACCCAGACCAGCGCCTGGTCGATTTGCCGGGCTATGGCTATGCCGCCGTGCCGGAAGCCATGAAAATTGTGTGGCAGAAAGAGCTGGAAAACTACCTGATTCACCGTCAAAGCCTGCAAGGCCTTGTCCTGCTGATGGACATCCGCCACCCGCTGCAGCATTTTGACATTATGATGCTGGAATGGGCGCATTCACGTAAATTATTCGTGCATGTGCTGCTGACCAAATCCGATAAATTGAACCGCGGCCCTGCGTCCAAAGCGCTGCAGGAAGTGAAAGCGCAGCTGAAAAAAATGAAGCTGCAGTTCTCTATTCAGCTGTTCTCATCCCTGAACAAAGAGGGCCTGCAAGAACTCGCCAGCGTGATGGGCGGACGCTTGAACTTCACGCTGGAGCAATCGGCAGAGTTTGATTTAGACAGCATTCCTGATGCCGAAGCCGATGACGGCGAGATGGACAATGACGAGTTTGAACATAATGCCGATGATGAATTTAAGGATCAAGTTCTTGACGATGCCGCAGCCTTAGATGAAGTGCAGATGCCAGAAGCTGACAGCAAATAAGCCTTTACGGCGTCTTGTCTGACAAAAAGCATCATGTTTTGATATTAAATGTCCTGTATTGCTAATCACAATGCAGGATTTTTTTTTCATACTGAGCCCATGATACGCAGCGTCACAATTGAATCACTCAATGCACGGCGCGCAAAATAATAAGGATATTCTCATGACCCTGCTCTCCCGCCTTAAAAAATCAAAAATCGGCTCTTCTATCCGCTACAGCATTAAACCTAGGAAAGTTAAATTTGAATGGCAGGATACGCCTGTCGACTGGATTCCGAACCAGCCTTTTGTCAGTTACTTCGTTAATGAAATCAATATGATTTTGCCTGCAGGTGAGTTTTGGTTCTGCCGCCTGTACAACAAAGTCCTGCCTAAAATTACCGATGAAAAACTGGCTGAAGACGTCAAGGCCTTTATCCGCCAAGAGGCGATGCACGCTCAAGCCCACAACTCGGCCAACAAAGAATATCTCACCCTTCACAATATTGACGTCAGCCGCAATCTGAAAGTTATGGATTATCTTTTTGGCACCATGCTGGCGGATCAGCCGATGGGACTGAATGTGCCAAAAGCATTGGAGCATCAATGGGATCTATTCCGCCTGGGCATTATTGCCACGGTTGAACACATGACCTGCGTACTGGGCAAATATGTCCTGCAGAATAAAGAATGGGGACGCCTAGGCGCAGATCCAAACATGCTGGATTTGGTGAAGTGGCACGGCGCAGAAGAAATTGAGCACCGCACGGTCGCATTTGATCTGTATCGCCATTTAGGCGGCGGCTATGTCTCGCGTTATTATCAAAGCGTCATTGTGATTGCTGCCGTGCTGGGCCTTTGGGTGGATGGCGCAGCGCATATCATGGGGCAAGACCCGCGTTATGCATCAATTAAGCCCGCCGTGTATAAGCCTTGGATTTGGCGCGAATGGGCGCGCATTGCTCAAAAAGACAATGGCATGATGCCGCATCCGCTCTGGCTGGTTTCGCAGCAGCTCGGTTATCTCATGCCGTGGTACGATCCAGTGCATGAAGCCAAAACAGAAGATGCCATTGCCTATCTGGACAGTTCGCCAGCCGCCAAGCGCGCTGCGTTGAAGGTCGCTTAAGGCGCTAGATATGCCAATTAAAAAAAGCAGGCGGAAGTCCTGCTTTTTTTGCGCTTGAAGCCTGCACATTTTTTGAAACAGATGCAGGCATCACGGCTCTGGATAAAGCACGCTATGATAGCGGCATAGAATAACCCTGCACAGAATTACAAAGAAAGGATCCGCCAATGCAGCCGCATATCACCGTCATCACCCTTGCCGTCAGAGATTTAAATGCTGCATTTGAGTTCTATCATCATGGCTTGGGACTGCCGAGCCAAGGCATTATCGGCACAGAATTTGAATACGGCGCAGTGGCTTTTTTTGAGCTGCAGCAGGGCTTAAAACTGGCGCTTTGGCCGCAAGCCAGCCTGAGCCATGATACGGGTTTAACAGCGGCGGCATTCTGCGCTGCGCAAATGTCTTTAGGCCATAATGCAGCCAGCCCTGCAGAAGTTGATCAGCTCATGCTGCAGGCAAAACGGGCGGGCGCAAAAGAAATCAAGCCTGCGCAGCCCACTTTTTACGGCGGCTATGCAGGCTATTTTCAGGACTTGGACGGACATCTGTGGGAAATTGCCTACAATCCCTGTTTCCCTTAAATCTGCATTCAATGCTGCAACGCAGGCTGTTCCAGATCTTTGGTATGGCGGTCAACCACCACGCTGATCATCATGTCACCCTGCACATTGACCACAGTACGCACTGTGTCCAGCAGGCGGTCAATCGGCAATAAAATCGCAATGGCTTCGGCAGGCAGACCGACAGACTGCAAAACCATAATCATCGTTACCATACCCGCACTCGGAATGCCCGGCGCGCCCAATGAGGCAATCATTGCTGTGGCGCACACCACCAGCTGCTGACCCAGGCTTAAATCCAAGCCCATTAGGTTGGCAATAAACAATGCCGCTGCCGCTTCATACAGCGCAGTGCCATCCATATTCAACTGCGTTCCCAACGGAATGACAAAACCTGCCGTTTGCGGGCGCACGCCTAAATTTTCCTGCGCGCATTTCATAGACAGTGGCATGGTGGCGGAACTGGAACTGGTGGCAAAAGCGGTAATTAACGCAGCCCGTGTCCCTTTAAAAAAAGTGATGGGATTCATTTTGCCAAAAATCCACAGCAGCACTGGCAATACCACGGCGCCATGAAAAATTGTAGTGCCAGTCACCACGGCGGCAAACTCCGCCAAACGGCTCAGCACCGAAATATCTTCTGTGGAAATCAGCTTGGCCAGCAAGGCAAAAATGCCCAGCGGCGCCAGTTTCATCACCCAGCTGATCATCAGCATCATAATGTCAAAAAACTGCTGGCTGAGCTTGCGCACACTGCGGAACTTCTCTCCGCCTTTCACCAAAGCGGCGCCTATAAATAAGGCAAACACCACCACGGCCAGCACATTGCCTTCTGCAAAGGCTTTAAAAGGATTAATCAGGGTGTTTTGAATAAAATTTGTAAAAAATGATGCAGGCGTTAAAGTATCCGGGGTTTGATGCTGATTCATCGCATCCTGAAACATCACAACATCTACGCCCTTGCCCACCTCAAAAATATGCGCGCAGGCTAAGCCTAAAATCAGCGCTAAAGTGGTGGTGGTGACACAGCAGGCCAAAGTAATTTTCCATGTTCTGCTCAGCTGCCCGCCTGCCTGCAAATTCGCAACGCCAACCACAATGGAACTGAAAATCAGCGGGATCAGCAGCATTTTCAGCAGGCCGATAAACACACTGCTGATGATGCCTAAACCATACAGGCTGGCATTAAAAAATGAAGTTTGCGGAAATAGGTTGAGTAAAAAACCAAAGGCCACACCCAGAATTGCGGCAATTAAAATCTGTGTATTCAAGCTCATGGCGTATGCTTATTAATATCTTCCTGCTGGCACTATGCCATGCCGCCCCTGCAGAATCGAGGATTTTTTTGTCACAAGCTCAGCACAAATAGCGCAAAATGCAGCGCTCACTTTATCTGAATCAGCAATACTTTGCGGAACTCATGGCATAAAATATGCTTCATCAGAGACTCACCTAAGCAAATAATTATAAGAGGTCCACAATGAAAAAAATTATTCTGATCGCTGTTCTGCTTCTGAACATCGGCGCGGCATTTGCCCACCCCGGTCACGGCTGCCATAAAGACGTCTCCGACGATATCCCCCATTGCAGATAAGCAGCGGATCAAGGGCAAAGCCAGCCGCATAAAAAACTGGACACATGGTCCAGTTTTTTATGGCATGCAAGCGCTTATTGCGTTTCAATTTCACGCAAACGGATCAAGCCTTCCTGAGTCGTGCTGCAGACCAGCTGGCCATTTTGCCACATGCGGCCAAAATTCAAGCCGCGCGAATTAGCGCTGACCGTTGCCTCCATGTCATACAGCATCCATTCATCGACACGGAAGGGCTTATGGAAATACATGGCATGATCAATGCTTGCGCATTGCAGGCTGGGTGACAAATAGCTCAAGCCATGCGGACGCAGCGCCGTCGTCATTAAGGTGAAGTCCGAATAAAAGGCCGCAATCGCCTGATGCAGTGAAATGTCATCCACTTCAGCCGCAATCGGATCGTGTGTACGCAAGTAATGCGCATAGGTTGGCGCTTCAGGCTGCGGCTGATAAGGGTTACTCGGATTAATTGGACGGATTTCAATATGGCGGTCGCGCATAAAGCTGGCGCGGACATTTTCCGGCACAAATTCCACCATTTGCTTTTTCAGCTCGGCTTCATTTTGCAAGCTTTCAGGCGCAGGCAATTCAGGTTCAGAAATTTGATAATTCAAGCCATCCTCCTGCCCTGCAAAAGAAATCATTGCGGTAAAAATGGTGCGGCCATGCTGAATGGCGCGCACTTGGCGGCTGGCAAAGCTTTTGCCGTCCCGCAGGCGGTCGACTTCATAAATAATCGGCGCATTGATATCACCGCCATACAAAAAGTATGCATGCAGTGAATGCGCTGGGCGGTCTGCCGTATATGACGCAGCCCTTAAAGCCTGCCCTAAAACCTGGCCGCCGAATACCCGCTTGCCCACCAAATTGCGGCTTTGCCCGCGGAAAATATTTTCTTCCAGCTTTTCCAAGCTGAGCAGTTCTACGAGTTCCTGTGTTAAGGCATTCATAAGCAACCTATCAAATGTTTGGGATTGCCCAAAATCAGGCAAAAATAGCATGCATGCAGAATACGCTTATATTGCCATAAATTCAGAGTAAATCCCTAGAGATTAGCTGACTGCCGTGTCACGGCGAATTTTTTCAATAATCTGCTCAAAACACGCTTTTTAACGATAAAATCTTACACTTAACCTGTGATTTATCAGAAAATGGCAGGCTGTTTTTCAGTACAATTATGCAAAATAACCGGCCGCCCCTGCATTTTAAAAAATTCCGGCCGTTTAACGAGGAGTTTGTATGTCCAAAAGTGGTTTTGGTCAAATATATAGAAAGCTTTCCAGCAAGCTGCTTGACCTTGTCGTAACCCCGCACGTTCTGGGAGAGATTCCTGCAGAACCGGCAGTTCTTGCCGCCCAGAGCGAAGACAGCACAAGCCCCCCGCAGAAAATTGTCTGTTATGTCATGCTGAACCACTCGCGCAGCAACGCGCTGGTGGTGGACGGCGAAACCCGCCGCCTGAAGCTGCATCCGGCGCTGAATCCGCTGGTGCTGGGCAATCACACCGAAAAAGCCTCGATGCTTTTTCTGCAGCACCGCGATGAAAACAATCTGCTGAATCCGCCGCCGCATGCCTTTCCGCCGCGGTTATTGCGCTTGATTGAAGCTTTAGAGCAGCAGCCGGATTTAGATGTAGAACTGATTCCCGTGACCCTGCTGTGGGGCCGTGATCCGGAAAAAGAAGATTCATGGCTGAAGCTGTTGTTTACGGATACATGGTCTACACCAAGCAAAGTGAAGCAGCTGGTGAACATTGGCCTGCATGGCCGTCAAACCTATATTGAGTTTCATGAAGGCCAGTCTTTGCGTAATTTGATTGATTACGCCAAAACCACACATCCGAATTCCTCTCCTGCAACGTATATCACCAGCACTTTAAATGATTATTTGGATGCGCAGCGTGAAGTGGTGCTGGGCCCGGATTTATCTGACCGGCGCAATGTGATGCATGGCCTGATTAAAGCGCCGGATGTGCAGGATGCCATCCGCCGCGAAAGCATCCGCGGCAAAGTCAGCATGGTGGAAGCTGAACGCCGCGCCATCGGCTATTTAAAGGAAATCGTATCGGACTATTCGCATTCCACTGTGCGTTTTGCCGATGTTGCGCTGACCCGCTTATGGACGCAGCTGTATGACGGCGTAGAAGTGCATAACTTCAGCACGGTGCGTGAGCTGGCCAAAGATTACGAAATTATCTATACCCCATGCCACCGCAGCCATATTGACTACTTACTGCTGTCTTATGTGATTTATAAGCGCGGCCTGATGGTGCCGTACATTGCTGCCGGCGACAATCTGAACATGCCCTTTGTCGGTCAAATTCTGCGCGGCGGCGGCGCCTTCTTCATTCGCCGCACCTTCCGCGGCAACGGCCTCTACACCACCGTTTTCAAAGAATATCTGTACAGCATTCTGTCGCGCAATACGCCTATTGAATACTTTATTGAAGGCGGGCGTTCACGCACAGGCCGCTTATTGCCGCCAAAAACCGGCATGCTGGCCATGACTGTGCACAGCCACTTGCGCGGACGCGCAAAACCGATTGTGTTCCTGCCAACCTATGTCGGCTATGAACGCCTGATGGAAGGCGCAACCTATGTCGGTGAAATGAACGGCAAGCCGAAAGAAGGCGAATCCATTTTAGGCATCGTGAAAACCTTGCGTAAAATTGAGCGCATTTTTGGCAAAGTGCATGTGAACTTCGGGGAACCGGTATTTTTGGATGACATGCTGAAACAGCACGGCGCAGATCAAATTACAGTAGAACGCAATGACGCGCCAATTCCGCAGGAAGTGTCTGATGCTGTGAACAGCGCTGCGCATGCGATTATGGAAAATATCAACCGTGCAGTCGTAATTAATCCGGTCTCTTTGCTGTCGCTGATTTTACTGGCCACGCCAAAGCACACGCTGGATGAAGAGATCTGCGTAAAGCAGCTGGACACTTACCGCAAGCTGCTGACTGCCCTGCCGTATGATGCGCGCATGCAAGTGACGCCGCTGTCCGGCAAGGAAATTATTGCTTACGGCTTGAAGCTGAAACTGATTAAGCGTGTGAAGCATGTTTTGGGCGATATTATTGCCATTGCAGATGATCAAGCTGTGCTGCTGACCTACTTCCGCAATAACATTCTGCACGCCTTTGTCTTACCGTCGTTAATTGCGGCCTTGGTTGAACACAACGGTTCAATCCGCCGGGGTGACTTGATCAATGTGATCCGCACGCTGTATCCATTCTTAAAAGCTGAACTGTTTTTAAAATGGCAGGATGAAGAGCTGAAAGATCAGATTTGCGCCTATGCAGATGCATTAATTCAAGCCAAGCTGATTTCAGAAGATGCCGAAGGCAATCTGCTTTCGCCTTTGCCGAACAGTGAAAACCACAATCAGCTGGTGGTGTTGGCTGCACCTGTGATGCAAAGCCTAGAGCGCTATTACATGACGCTGGCGCTCATCACCCAGCGCGGTTCGGGCAATATTTCGACCCGTCAGGTGGAAGAGTTGAGCCATTTGGTGGGCCAGCGCCTGTCTGTGCTGTATGAGTTCAACTCGCCGGAGTTCTTTGATAAAGCGCTGTTCCAAAGCTTTATTAAGGTGCTGACGGAGCAAGGCTATATTGGCAAAAATGAAGAAGGCTCGATTGTCTTTGATGACAACTTCAAAAATGTCGCACAGTACGCCAATTTGGTCTTAGATGATGTGACCCTGCAAATGCTCCAGCATATCACCACCTTCAGCGATGAAGAGCTAAAGGAGACTTTAGATAAAGTCGCGGCTGAACAAGCGAAGAAACGCTTAAAGCGCAAGAAGAAATAAAAGCCTGACCCTCTCCTTTTGCAGATGAGCAGCGCCATTGCGCAAGGAGAGGTTTTCTATTGAGCTGGCAATTGAGCACAGCTCTAATAGAGAGCTAAGATAAAGAGGATAAGGTTTTTTATAAAATTTGCCCCCTCATCCTGATCTGTTTACCCATGCAAAGCTATAAGCAAATAAAATCATTAAGGATTTCATATAATCACCATTATGTTAAATTAGGCGAAGACTCACTTAAAACAAGTGCTTTAATTTTTACGGCTTTTTCAAAATGATCTAATTTATGCTGCATGATCCACCAATCAGCTGCTTCCATTAAAAGCTCAGGATTATCATTTTTATTCTTAAAAAAAGCATAGAAAGATAAACCTACGCTATCTCCTTTTTTCGCAATTTTCTCATTACACCCATGAATGAATATTTCTCTTAACTCTTTTCTCATATTTTTAAATTTCCCTAAAATCAACATAAACAGCACAAGCTAACAAAACATTAACGATCCCTATACTCTAACTTAAACCCGCACGCCACCATCCGCTCCGCAAAAATCCGTTTCCCCGTTTCCCTGCCGCTTTCCAGCACCAGCTCGGGCAAACTTAATGAGCGTTGCATTGCCAAAATCCGCTCATGCAAAGGCTGCGGCTGATTATTGGTACAAATATATGATTTTTCTGCATGTTCCACGTGAAGCAGGTGCACTAAGAAACGCGCAAGATCATCAATGTGAATGCGGTTTGCCCAATGAATATTTGGATAGCTCTTTGTCATCTCTGCCAGCTTCTGCATGCGTGCAGCAGATGTCCCATAAATTCCTGCCGGGCGGACAATCACGCATTGTACAGGGAAAGCGTTTTGATACAGCTGCTCCATCTGCAAGAGCAGCCTGCCCTGCGCATCCATAGGCATTGGTATCGTTTCATCATCCACACGCTCACCCGCATTTTCGCCATACACCCGTGTAGACGACACCACGATGATTTTTTGAATCGGATGCTTTTTTAAAGCCTGGGCAATCGGCTGCACCGTATCCACATAGGTCTGCTGATAGGCTTCTGCAGTCGATGCATTTGGCGACAGCAGCACATAAGCCGCATCTACAGGCGCTATGCCGCTTAAATCCAATTGATGCACATCCTGAATCAGATGATCGGCATGCGCATCAGTTTTCGGGCTTCGGCTGATTGTGGTAATTTGGTGGCCCTGCGCAAATAACAGTTTTGCCGCGCGCTGAGATGTTTTACCATAACCTATAAATAAAATATGCATTTAACACCTAATCACAGATCTATTTCTGTTTGAATATATGCTGAGGGAAAATGGCTGCCGTTCATCAATTGCAAGGCGTAGGAAATGCTGCGGCCGCATTGCTCGAAAAACTCCACATTTTTACCACCGACGACTTGCTGTTTCATTTGCCGCGCGACTATGAAGACCGCAGCACCATTATCCCCATGAATCAGCTCACGGCCGGACGCAGCTATTTGCTCGAAGGCACGGTGAAAAGTGTGGACTTCCCGCCAGGAAAACGCAAATCCATGGCAGTCTTGCTGGACGATGATACAGGCAAAGTTACCTTACGTTTTTATCATATTTATAAGGGCATTACCGACCGCGCGAAAATGGGTGCCCGCCTGCGCATCTTTGGTGAAATCCGCGTTGGCGCGCGCGGGCTGGAAACGTACCATCCCGAACTGCAGCTGATTACAGAGCACACCCCGCTGCCGCAGACCCAGCTGACCGCCATTTACCCTGCCACCGATGGTCTGACCCAGCCCAAGCTGCGTGAATACGTTAAGCAGGCTTTAGAAAATCACAGTGATCATCTGCCCGAACTGCTGCCGCAGAAATTTACCAATGGCTATGCGCTGAAACAAGCGCTGGATTATATTCACCATCCTCCGGTAAATGCCAATATGCTGCAGCTGACACAAGGCTCGCACCCTGCCCAGCAGCGTTTGATTTTTGAAGAACTGGTGGCGCATCAAGTCAGCCTATTGACCCGCCGCGCCTATGTGCAGCAGATTGAAGCGCCCTCGTTCAGCCCCAGTCAAACTTTTGCCAAAGCCCTGCTCAGCACGCTGCCTTTTGAAATGACCGGCGCTCAAAAGCGGGTATCCAAAGAAATTGCCAAAGATTTAAAACAAAACAAACCCATGCTGCGCCTAGTGCAGGGCGATGTCGGCGCGGGCAAAACCTTGGTGGCAGGCGTGGCTGCCTGCCATGCGCTGGAGGAAGGCTGGCAAGTGGCGCTGATGGCGCCCACTGAAATTTTGGCCGAGCAGCATTATTTAAATTTTAAAAAATGGTTTGAGCCTCTGGGCCTGACGGTATCTTGGCTTTCAGGCAAGCAAAAAGGCAAAGCCCGCGCAGCAGCCGAACAGAGCATACAAGACGGCAGCGCCAATTTAGTGGTCGGGACTCATGCACTGTTTCAAGACAATGTCGCCTTTGCCAAACTTGGCCTGGTGATTATTGACGAACAGCACCGCTTTGGCGTCGATCAGCGCTTAGCGCTGCGCAATAAAGGCCTGAACGGCATGACGCCGCATCAGCTGGTGATGACCGCCACGCCTATTCCGCGCACACTGGCGATGTCGGCCTATGGCGATTTGGATACTTCAGTCATTGATGAACTGCCGCCCGGCCGCACCCCGATTCAAACTGTAACGATTCCCCTTGACCGGCGTGAAGAGGTGCTGCAGCGCATTGCCACCAACTGCGCCGAAGGCAAACAGGCCTATTGGGTCTGCACCTTGGTGGAACAGTCTGAAACCTTAGATGCGCAAGCTGCTGAAGCCACCTTTGCCGAAATTAAAGAGCGTTTTCCTGAACTGAATATCGGACTGGTGCACGGCAAAATGAAAGCCGATGAAAAACAGGCGGTGATGCAGCAGTTCAAAAACAATGGACTGCAATTGCTGATTGCCACCACCGTCATTGAGGTGGGCGTGGATGTGCCGAATGCCTCGATTATGGTGATTGAAAATGCGGAACGCTTGGGCCTTTCTCAATTGCACCAATTGCGCGGAAGGGTGGGACGCGGCGCCAAAGCCAGCTTCTGCGCCCTGCTGTATAAAAATCCGCTGTCGCAAAATGGGCAGGAACGGCTGCGCATCATGCGTGAAACCAATGACGGTTTTATGATTGCAGAAAAAGATTTAGAACTGCGCGGGCCGGGTGAACTCTTAGGCACCAAACAAACCGGCGATATGGGCTTTCGGGTTGCTAAATTAGAACGTGATGACCACCTGCTGAATCAGGCACATTATGTGGCGCAGCAGATTTTAAAGGATGATCCGCAAAATGCAGAAGCTCTGCTGAAGCGCTGGCTGCCTGAAGCGCCACGGTATGCCTATGTTTAAGCAGTGCAACAGCAGAAAAACCGTTTTAAATCTGAAATGAGCCGCCCGCATCATCAGCGGCAAGTGTTGATGATGCGGCATAAATAACCACAAAAGCAATTCAACAAAAAAACAAAAAGAACGAGAAAAAGATGCTAAAAATAATCAACAGCGTCATGCGCCACGGCTTAAAGCAAATGTTGCCTTGCGTGCTCTGCGGCATCGATGCACAGCATAAACATACATTATGCAAAGACTGCTGGAACAGCCTGCCCTGGCTGAAAGAACCCGTTTTGCGTCAGGAAATGCAGGTTTTTAGCGCCTGCCATTATGCCTATCCTTTAGACCGCATCATTCAGCAATTTAAATATCAGCAGCATCTGCATTATCAAACGGCGCTGGCAGGTTTATTGCGCGAATTAAGACTGCCTAAAATTCAAGCCATCGTGCCGATGCCGATCTCTTTGGAAAAATTGACTGAACGCGGCTATAACCAATCGCTGCTGCTGGCCAAAGGATTATCTGCGCATTTGAATGCTCCCATCTGGCAGCCGGTTCAGCGCTTGCAGCAGCATTCGCAGAAAGGCCTCAGCCGCTTAGAGCGCTTGCAGGATATTCAGCAACAGTTTGTAATGAATGAAAAGCCAAGAGTGCGTTACCAAAAAGTCTTGATTGTAGATGATGTGGTGACCACCGGCAGCTCCATTCACGCCCTAAAACAGTGTTTAGAGCAGCTGAACTGCCGGCAGATATCCGCGGTATGCTTAGCTGCCGCTCAATAGCGGCAGCACAGAAAAAGGACTGTTAAGCTGATGCCACCAGATACTGCTTAACCCATGGCATCACAATTTCTGAGGTTAATGGCGCTAGCGCTGTTTCTGCATCATTCAAATCCACCCATTTCATTTCTGCAATTTCCGCCTGAACTTCCGGGTTTCGGTCTAAAGTGACATGGTAAACATAGCTGACCAGCAGATGATCTGGCTCATTGGCTGCCGGCGTCTCAAAACGGCCTAAATAATGCTGAATTTGCGCCGTGCAGCCAATTTCCTCTTCAATTTCCCGAATAATGGTGCGTTCAGGCAATTCATTCGGCTCCAGCTTGCCGCCCACCTGCATAAAGCATGACGTATTTTTCTTGCGCACCAAGAGCAATTGATGCTGATCATTCAGGACAATGCCTGCCGCGACAGTAATGACTTTCATGCACGTTTCACTAAATTTTGCTGATCGGCCATGCCCCATTTAGGCTGCGGCGGCACATACGCTTTAAACTGCTGCAGAATTTCTTCAATGCCGTCCGATGCAATCAGGCTGCTGCTGAAACGCTGATGGGTAAAGCCTTTATCTACAGTAGTTTGAATGAATTTCAGCAAATCATCATAAAAGCCATCAACATTTAAAAATGCGCACGGTTTTTGATGAATCCCCAGCTGCGCCCAAGTCCACTGTTCAAAAATTTCTTCCAGTGTTCCAGCACCGCCCGGTATCGCAATAAAGCCGTCAGCCAGTTCTGACATTTGCGTCTTGCGTTCATGCATATTTTCAACAATATGCAGTTCTGTGAGATCCGGATGCGCCAATTCACGGTCAACCAGCTGCTTTGGAATCACGCCGATCACCTTGCCGCCCGCCTGCAAGGCGCTGTCCGCCACCATGCCCATCAATCCCGAACGGCCGCCGCCATACACCAGCGTAATTTGATGCTGAGCCAGTGTTTGTCCAACCAATTGCGCCATCTTTAAATAAATCGGATCTGTTCCTAATGCAGAACCGCAAAAAATTGCTATAGATTTCATTCAGTATCACCGTGTTATCAATCTGTCATGCCGCTAAAATAAACTTCATGGAGTTTTTTTAATAAAATAACCATTCGAACAGTGTATTTCTTCAAATCCTTGTCTAAAATACACGCATTCATTTACACGCACTGCGCAAGGGAGAAAAGACGGCATGCTTGAAGCCTTTTACGCCACAGAGCGCGGTAGCTTGGAAGACGCCACCATTAATGGCGACTTTGATTTACATCCTGATTTAGTCTGGCTCGACCTCATTGCCCCCTCTCAAGAAGAACAGCAATGGATTTTAGATGCCTACGGTCAAAATATGCCGACCCTGAAATCGCTGGAAGATATTTCATCTTCTGCACGATTCTACCGTGATGATGACGGTATTTTGCATATCAGTACGTATTTTTTAACGAAAAATAAAAATTTTCAAGTTGACGGCGAAGCGGAAGAAAATTCCAGCATTTTAGCGACAGTGCAAACGGTTGCATTCATTTTGCATAAAGAGCGCTTATTCACCCTGCGCGGTGAAAAGCTGGTGGCTTTCCGCGCTTTCCGCGCGCGCGCGCGCCGCAATGACTATGAAATTGATTACAAAGATCCGACCTGGATTTTACTGGGCCTGCTGGAAGCCAAGCTGGATGAGCTTGCGGATATCTTGGAAGATATCCACAAGGACTTGGAAAAGTATTCCACAGAAGTGCTGAATAACCGCCACCGTGAAATGATTTTAGATCTGGATGACATGATCACGCGCTTAGCGCAGCTGGAAGATATGCTCGGGAAAGCCCAGCTCTGCCTGATTGACTTGCGCCGCGTGCTGACCTTTCTGTCGCGTCCGCGCGCCTTGGGCAGCCATATTTATGATGCGGATATTCGGGAACTCAGTGAAGATGTGCGCTCACTGGTTGAACATGATGCCTTCTTGTTCCAAAAAGTGCGCTTCTTGCTGGACACCACCTCTGGATTCATTAATACCGAACAGAATGATACGATCCGCCGCTTCTCCATCCTGCCAAGCATGCTGGCGCCGCCCATGCTGATTGCCAGCATCTACGGCATGAACACCGATGTGCTGCCGTTTGCGCACGGCGCAACCAGCTTTATTGTGGTCAGCTTGATTCTGATCGCATTCTTGGTCGGCCCGATGATTTACTTCCGCTGGAAAAAATGGATTTGATAAAATCCCTCCCAGCCTCCCTTTGATAAAGGGAGGAGTTTACCCCAATAAAAAAGCGCCCGAAGGCGCTTTCTTTTACAGACATCAATTATATTAAATCAGCTGCAAGTCATGTTCTAAGTGGCATGCCTGAATGATTTTCATCATTTTTGCAGGTACAGCCTTAAACTGCAGCCCTTGCGCATCCGGCGTCTGACGCAGCCAGCGCACCAATACCGCCAAAGCCAGCGTACTGCCCTGTTCCAGCTGTGATAGATTCACCACCACAGGAAACTGGGATTGCGCTTGAATCACGTTCAGACCCTTCTGGTAATATTGATCAGCATTGCTGTAGTCAATTTTTCCAGAAACCTGCATTTCCTGCTGATCAAACTTAATCATATAGGGCCTATCTTATTTTTTCTTATCAACCGCGGCTTCCGCATCTGGCTTAAAGTTGGCAATGGCTTTATCCAAGTTGCCTCCATTGCGCTTTACGGTTGCTGCAAACTGGTTGCGAAATTGCAAGCCAAGGTCAATGCCTGACACGTTGATATTGCGGATTTTCCATTGCGAACCTTTATCCGCCAATTGGAAAGATACAGGAATTTTTTCGCCGTTGTTGTTGAAATCAAGGGTCACTACCGGATTCTTGCTGCCATTGTCTTTGTACGGACGCATGCTGTAAGTCTGGTTGGTAAATTTCGCAAATGCGCTGCCGTAATTCTCAATCAGCGTCTCGCGGAAGTTCTTTTCAAACTGAGCGCGCTGGGCAGCTGAACTGTATTGGTTCGTTGCATACGTCCCCATCACAATCCGGGTAAACGCTTGTGAATCAATATACGGGTCAAGATTTTGACGGATAATCGCTTTGACCGCTGCAGGGTTGTTTTGCAGTTTGCTGTGATCTGCTTTTAAGCGTGAAATTAAGCCATCTGCGACTTTTTTAACAAATGCAGGCGGGGCTTCAGACGGCGCAGCAAAAGCAGTTCCCGCAATCACGGTTGAAAGAATGCTTGCTGTAAGCGTCTGTTTAAATAAAGTATTCACGCAATATCTCCTTAGTAATTATTCAACAAATGCAGGTTCTGCATCTGCTGGCTCTGCAGATGCTTTATCCAATGATGCTGGCGCACTGCCTGTGTTTTCTGACGATTTGCCGGCGCCGCCAGTCACAAATTTAGTCACTAAATCTTCAATTTCCATCGTACCTTGGGTATTGGCAATGCGGTCACCGCGTTTCAGGTAATTCAAGCCGCCGCCCGGTATGATTTTCAAATACTTTTCACCCAATAAGCCATTGGTTGCAACCATAATATAAGCATCTTCATCAATATTCGTGATGGATTTCATGTTATCAATCAGCTGCTTTTCCATTGCTTTTTGTTGCGCGGCATCTGCTGCTGCATAGTCGCTGCTGTAGCGCAATTCTTCCAAGGCCTCTTTCTGCACTTGCTTCAGCTGTTCCGGATTAAACGTCGTCAGACTGCCGTCTAATGTGATATGCACCGTTGCCAAACGGGTCACAGGATCCAAGGTTATGGCATCGACCTGGCCGATTTTCACACCGCTCATCGCAACTTTTGCGCGCGGCTTGATGCCATTGACGTTTTCAAAGACCGCGGTCATTTCATAAGGGTCTTTCGTGGTATTGCCCACTAGGCCGCTGACGCGCATCGCTAAGAAAAACAATGCAATTCCAAATAAGATAACAAATACACCGACGGCCAGTTCACTTGCACGTGATTTCATTAAACACCTCCAAACATGACCGCAGTCAGCACAAAATCAAAACCTAAAACACACAGCGACGAGTACACCACGGTACGGGTCGTCGACGTTGCAATTCCCTCGGATGTCGGCTCACAGGCATAGCCCTGATACACGGCAATTCCAGTACAAATAAATGCAAACACAAAACTTTTAATAATTGTGCCGTTAAAAATATCTTTATAGAACTGTACGGCATTTTCCATGCCGCTCCAGTAAGAGCCTTCATCGGCGCCCAAAAAGTCCACCCCAACCATTTTCCCGCCCATAATGCCGACGGCGGCAAAGATCACTGAGAGCATCGGCAGGCTGAAAATACCCGCCCATAAGCGCGGCGAAATCACCCGCTTTAAAGGATCCACCCCGATCATTTCCATGCTGGACAGCTGTTCAGTGGCTTTCATCAAGCCAATTTCCGCGGTCAAAGCAGAACCGGCGCGGCCGGCGAAAAGCAGCGCAGCCACTACTGGCGCAAGCTCCCGCAGCAATGTTAGAGAAACCGCAGCGCCCAGCATCGCTTCACTGCCAAAAGTGACTAAAATGCTGTACATCTGCAAGCCCAGCACCGCGCCGATAAATAAGCCTGAGACCACAATAATCAGCAGCGACATCACGCCAACACGGTACATCTGGTAAATAAACAGCTGCACGCCAAGCCAGGTCGGCAAAGAAAATAAAACCTGCAGCAGCATCAGCGCAGCTGTGCCTATGCCGCGGACGCGCTCAATGACGCGCCTGCCTAATGAGGCAATTGCATTCATTAATGCACCTCATGATTTAAATAAGGTTGATGACTGAACTGATAATCCACAGGGCCTTCGATTGAACCCGTCAAAAACTGCTTCACAAAAGGCGATGCATGCTTCTTCAGCTGTTCTGGCGTACCTTCGCCCTGCACTATGCCTTCTGCGACCACATAAATATAGTCGGCAATTGACAGGGTCTCCGCAACATCATGCGACACAATAATCGTGGTTAAATCCAAAGCATCCCGCAGCGAACGGATTAGACGGGTCAGCACGCCCATGACAATCGGGTCCTGCCCGGCAAAAGGCTCATCATACATGATCAGTTCCGGGTCCAGCGCAATCGCGCGCGCCAAAGCCACGCGGCGGTTCATGCCGCCCGACAGTTCAGAAGGCATAAATTGTTCCGTACCGCGCAACCCGACGGATTCAAGTTTCAGCGCCACCATTTCGGCAATTAAGTGCTCTGGCAGCTGAGTATGCGCGCGGATCGGAAACGCGACATTTTCATAGACAGACATATCGGTAAACAGCGCGCCGCTTTGAAACAGCATGCCCATTCTGGCGCGCGCGGCAAAAAGTTCCTGGCGGGTCATTAAGCCAATGTTCTTGCCATCCAGCAGCACTTCACCCTGATCAGGCGTCAACTGTCCGCCAATCAATCGCAATAGCGTGGTCTTACCCGTACCGGAAGGTCCCATAATCGCCGTAATTTGTCCGCGGCGTATGTTTAAACTCACATTGTCATAAATAACACGCTCGCCCCGCTTGAAGCTCAAATTTTTCACTTCAATCAGTGATTGAGCTTGCTGAGGTGTTTGATTATTCATAGCTGAGCGTTTTCCTGCATTTTTTCAGCATGCATACTATAAAGGATTAGAGTTTAAAATGTTACCATTCCATGTAATCAGTTTTACTGGAATAGCGCAGTATTGTATTTGTTCTTTAAGATCTATTTTTTATTGCACTTCAGTTTTGATCAATTGAAACGGTTATAAATGTAGTAAAGAATATTAGATAAGAGCAATGCCAGCCCAATGTAAGGCAGAATAACGATCAATGCCGTTTTTTTCAACTCAACAGATTTGCTATTCATAATCATCAAAAAATATTGAAAATATGACTCAGTATACATTTCATTAAATAAAATGTGCAATAAAAAAAAGCCAGTGGAAACACTGGCTTTTTTCAATTTAGCACTAAACCCGAGGTTTAGTCGTTAAATTTACGGCGCGGACGGTCTGAGTTGAACTCACGCTTTGGACGGTCTTCGCCAAAAGTGCGTTTTGGACGGTCATCACCAAAAGAACGCTGCGGACGGTCACCGAAACCGCCTTCACGGCGCGGCGCTGGACGGTCGCCAAAATCACGTTTTGGACGGTCACCGAAAGAACCTTCACGGCGCGGTTTGTAATCTACGCTGTTGCCACGGTTGTCATCATTCGAGTTAAAACGAGGTTTATCGTTAAAACCGCCTTCACGGCGCGGACGGTCAGAGTTGAATTCACGCTTTGGACGGTCATCAAAAGAACGCTGCGGACGGTCACCGAAACCGCCTTCACGGCGCGGACGGTCGCCAAAATCACGTTTTGGACGGTCATCAAAAGAACGCTGCGGACGATCACCGAAACCGCCTTCGCGGCGTGGACGATCTGAATTAAACTCACGGCGCGGACGGTCTTCACCACCAAATGATGGACGATCACCGCGAGGTTTGTCATCGTAGCTGCGACGTGGACGATCATCACCGCCTTCACGGCGTTTAAAGTTGCTTTCGCCTTCAAAACGACGACCGCCACCGAAACCGCCACGGCCGCCATCACGACCGCCACGGCCACGACCACCGCCATCACGGCCACGACCGCCGCCATCACGACCACCGCGTGCAGGAGGTGGAGATGGCTCAAGGCCTTCAATTTCAGATACTTCTAAACGTGCATCTAAATAGTCCTCTAAAGCACGGATTTTACCGCGTTCACGGTAAGTCGCTAAAGTAATGGCTTTACCAGTACGGCCTGCACGGCCTGTACGGCCAATACGGTGTACATAGTCTTCGTTCTTCATTGGAAGACCGAAGTTAATTACGTGTGAAATTGTCGGTACGTCAAGACCACGCGCTGCAACGTCTGTCGCAACAAGAATTTTTGCACGGCCTTCACGAATAGAACGCAAACGGCGGTTACGTACAGTTTGCGGCATTGCGCCATGAAGCGCTACAACTGAAAGACCCGCTTCTGCAAGCTCTTCAGCCAGCATATCTGTATCTTCTTGAGTTGAAGCGAAGACAACCGCCTGATCTAAATCTTCAGCACTTAACCAATGCGTCAGCAATTTTTTCTTATGCTCGAAGCCATCAGTCCAATGCAAAGTTTGGGTAATGTCTGTATTTGTAGAATGGCCTGTTTCAATTGCAATACGCTGCGGATCATTCATCATGCGTTCAGCAAGATTGATGATGCGCGGTGCAAAAGTTGCAGAGAACATTAATGTTTGCTTGCGGTTTGCAGCCAAATCGCTGATTGCTTCAAGGTCTTCAGAGAAGCCAAGATCAAGCATGCGGTCTGCTTCATCGACAATCAAAGCATCCACTTTATCAAGTTTGATTTGACGGCGGTTAACAAGATCCAATAAACGGCCTGGAGTTGCAACAACAACTTGCGCGCCTTTTAATTGCTGGATTTGCTTGCCGAAAGGCATGCCGCCCATGATTGCAGCAACACGCACGCCTTTCATGTGGCGTACAAACGCAATCGCGTCTTGACATACTTGCTGTGCAAGTTCACGTGTTGGTGAAATAACCAAAATGTTTGGTTGAGTCACAGCCTTCATGCGTTCTTTGAAAGGCAGGAAGGTATCTTCGCCAGCTAAAGCATTTAAAGTTGGGAGTAAGAATGCAGCTGTTTTACCAGAACCTGTTTGGCTCGATACAAGAAGGTCTTTACCTTCCATTGCTGCAGGAATTGATTGTTCCTGCACAGGAGTTGGTGTAGTAAAACCAAGAGTCTCAAGTGCTTGTTGCAGCGACTCGTCTAAAGAAAAATCAGCAAAAGTTTTGCTCATAGAGATATTCACCCTAATGTGGGTGCTCCATTAAATATATGGTCTGATGGACATCGGCAAAAAGCGGCACAGCAATAATCGCTGAAAATATAGAATCAGCGGCGATCCGAGAACGACGATGCGTATAACGCACATTTGATAACAGCCGCAACCTGAAGGAATCGCTTAAGCGATTGGGTGGGGCGCGAAATATTGTCCTCTCTTTGGACCGGACGCGCATACACAATATAGAAGAGAAATGTTCAGGTAATGAACGTAATTTAGTGCGTGGGCGGAGTATAGCAGAATTTAAAATAATGTCACGAAGTTTTATTGTTTTTTCCTGTGACTTATTCTTTGGGCGCGTTTTGCAGGAGCAGATTCAGCTTTTAATTATTCTAAAACAATGAGTACTCAAAATGGCAGGCCAACCATCAGTATTAAATGGATAACCATAATTTTAGCAGGATAATGATCTGCACCGCTTACCATCCATTGCTGAATGGGCTGAATATAAATAAACGGCATAGATCCCGCACCAAATCAGAAACCTGAGAAAAAATCTCCACACTTGGTCTGTGCTTGGCGCTTTATCCAGCATTTTAATCATGCCCTGTTTTTATTTTTTTGAATTGTCATCACACGGTGTGCATACATAGAAGAATTGTTAAGTTAATTATAAATATTTTCAATGCTATACATCTATTTTTAACGATGAATTGCCAACGCATGCAATCAGCTCTATATCCAGTAAGAATCGTGATTATTTTATTTATCCGCTAATGAAGACATGCAAAGCGGTGTTAAAGGAGAATTTTTTCATTCACATATCAGCATTTTCAACGTTCATCCCAGCTGCTGAACGATTTGACCAACTACGGTATCGGAAGGCTGATTGGTCAAAATTGTATAACAATTCAACTTACGGTAAATTTCAAATCTTTTTCTGACTTTCAGCTCTTCTTTTTCAGCATCTGAATTTAAATACGGCCTTGCGAGCTGTCTTTCCACAATAATTTCTATGCATTCATCTAAATTCAAAGAAGGCACCAGCAAAAAAGTGGATGGATTAACTTCAATATCTTGTTTTAGTTGTAAATAAGTAGAAATAATATTTTCAGGATAGATCATAAAGCCTGAAGAACAGACCACTATCGTCTGCGTATTTTCATCCATGCCCTGCTTTAAGTGCAGATATAATTCAATATTGCGCTTTGCATAAGCAGCATAGCCATACGAATCTATATATTCAGCAATATCACCCACATTTTCAATAAAACATTCATCCAGATCAACACATGGAATATTCATTTTGATTGACAGCAATTTGCCCGCAGTGGTTTTCCCTGCACCTCCCAAACCGATGAGATGAATCATCAAATGGCACAACCTGTTTAAGTCCGCTCTGTTATTTTCAATATCGCACAAAAAAGCCCTCATTCACATGAAGGCTTTTTAAAACTCAATCTACGAAAGCATAAATTACTTCGCAGCGTCGCCCCAGGCAGGAACAACCGCCTGCATTAAAGGTTTCAGCATTTTCATAGAACATGCGATCACCTGACCGTTGTCCATAGACTCAGAACCGCCGCGTGCATCAACAACTGTACCGCCCGCTTCTTTCACAATGAGTTCGCCGGCTGCGATATCCCATGGTTTTAAACCCAGTTCAAAATATGCATCATAGCGGCCTGCCGCCACGTAAGCCAAATCCAGAGCAGCAGAGCCTGAACGGCGAAATTGCGCGCCCGCTTCAGTGACATTAAACAAGGAGTTAAAATGGTTTTTTGCGTAAGATACAACTTCGCCATTGCGGACTTTACGGTAAGCATGGCCTACACCCATAAAGGTATTTTCCAGGCTGTCTTTGACATTTACACGAATACGGCGCTGATTCATCATTGCGCCGCGGCCGCGGCTTGCAGAGAATAATTCATCTTTTACAGGATCGTAAATCACGCCATGCTGCGTCACACCTTTGTGCTGCACTGCAAGGGAAATACAGAAATGAGGAACACCGTGAATAAAGTTTAATGTGCCATCAAGCGGATCGATAATCCAGCACCAGTCAGCATCGTGGCCATTGCCTTCTTGCAGGCCAAACTCTTCACCCAGGAAGCTGTGGTTTTTATAGCTTTTTTTCAGCGTTGCAATCGTTAATTCTTCTAAATAACGGTCTACACGTGTAACAGGGCCATCAATACCTTTTTCTTCAACTTGCAGATCGAGTTTATGACGATTTTGATGCGCTTTTAAAAGCTCTTGACCGACTAATTGAGCCGCACGCGCAGCCATCACCACCATAGGTTCCATTGAACACCCACTACAAATTTGAAGATATTGATAAAGAATAATGCATAAAAGCCCGGATATTTTAGCAAATATCCGGGCTTTTAGGGGAAAAATGTTTCTAAAATTTTTAAACGGCTTATGGCGCGATGTTTATAACTTTCAGCCACGCATGTTTAATTGAGTTTTCAATACCTTGCGCATCCAAGCCTGCCTGCTGCAGCATTTGGCTGTGTGTTGCCTGGTGCAGGAACTCATCCTCCAGCCCCAAGTTGCAGATGGGTTTGACAATGTGCGCCTTAGCCAAGTATTCATTCACCGCACTGCCCGCACCGCCCATGACAGCATGCTCTTCCACCGTCACAAACAATGCCGTATCGTCCGCAACCGCATCAATCAGCTGTTCATCCAGAGGTTTGACATAACGCATATTCACCACACGCACAGCCACATCATGCTGTTTTGCAAATGACTGCGCCGCCTGCAATGCGGCCTGCACCCGGCTGCCAAAAGCTAAAACAGAAATGCAGTCGCCGTATTGCTCATTATAAACCGCCAGAATTTCCGCCTTGCCAATCTCCATCGCAGTCAGCTTATTCTGCATTTCTACGCCTAGGCCATTGCCGCGCGGATAGCGCACCGCTGCTGGGCCATTGTATAAATAAGCGGTATGCAGCATTTGACGGCATTCATTTTCATCTTTTGGCGCCATAATCACGATATTCGGAATCGTGCGCATATAGGCATAATCATAAGCGCCCGCATGCGTTGGCCCGTCTTCACCCACTAAACCTGCACGGTCAATGCCAAAGGTCACATCTAAATTCTGCAAAGCCACATCATGCACCAGCTGGTCATAGCCGCGCTGCAGGAAAGTCGAATAAATAGCAACCACAGGCTTTAGGCCTTCACACGCCATGCCGGCGGCCAACGTCACTGCATGCTGTTCTGCAATCGCCACATCAAAATAGCGTTCAGGATACTGCTGCGCAAACTTCACCATGCCTGAGCCTTCACACATGGCTGGCGTAATGGCAATCAGGCGCTCATCCTGCGCGGCCTCATCACACAGCCATTGTCCAAACACATCTGAATATTTGGGTGCCGTATTGGCCACTGCAGGCGCATTCAGTTTAGAGATCGCATGATATTTAATTTGATCGGCTTCGGCAGGCACAAAGCCTTTGCCTTTTTTGGTATAAATATGAATTAAACGCGGGCCAGAACGCTTTTTCAGCGCATCAAACACTTGCGCCAGCTGATTCACATCATGGCCGTCAAATGGGCCGAAATAGTCAAAACCCACCGCTTTAAATAAATTGTCCGCAGCATCCGTCGCTGCGCTGTGCAGGCGCGAGTTATAGGCCCATTCAGGATAAGGCTGCACAAAAGCGTCGCCGTCTTCTGAAATATTGACCGATTCGCCGCGCTCCCAGAGCGCAGCCAGATGCTTGGCAAAACCGCCCGTGCTGCATGAGATTGACATATCATTGTCATTCAGCACCACCATCAGGTCAGCATTGTGCGCAACCGCATCATTCATCGCTTCAAAAGCCATGCCTGCAGTCATCGCGCCATCACCGACAATCGCCACGACATCGCACGGATCTTTCTGGTAGCGCCGGGCCAGCGACATGCCCAATCCAGCTGAAATTGCCGTCGATGAATGGCCGACGCCAAAGGTGTCAAATTCTGATTCTTCCCGCGCCGGGAAAGCCGCCAAGCCGTCTTTAGAGCGGATGGTGACCAGCTGCTCACGGCGGCCTGTCAAAGCCTTATGCGGATAGGCTTGATGCCCGACATCCCAAATCAGGCGGTCATTCGGCGTATTAAAACAATAGTGCAGCGCAACAGTCAGCTCAATTACGCCAAGGTTTGCGCCAAAGTGTCCGCCGCTTTGCCCCGCTGCATACAAAATGAATTGACGCAGTTCGTCCGCCACCTGCTCAAGCTGGCTGCGCTCAAGCAAACGGAGCTGCTGCGGATGATCGATCGTATCCAGCAGCGGTGTATTGGGACGTTGAGACGGTATTTCTGTATACAGCATAATATGGCAAAGCCTTCTAAAGCCTGGCAAATTCTAAGCTAGGTCAAATGGATATCCGATCATATCGTCGGATTGTATCACCTGCAATCAGCCATATTTCTAGCGTTGCAATTTTGAACAGCACTCAAAAATCGGGTGTTTGTAGAATGGTGGAGATTATCCTGAATAATCTTACTATTTATCAACTATTATCGTTCGCTTTATACAAAAAAGAAAATCTTCTGCATAAATTCATAGTAGCAATTCTACCAATGTCCAAGCATTACGCTATACTTTAGCCACTTTATGAACGAAAAAACGGGTTTGACTGTGCCTATAGAATTTGTCGCAACATCGAGATTACCTACTGCATTTGGTGAATTTAAAATTACGGTATTTCAAGATCCTCAAACCGGCGAAGAACATGTGGCACTCTCTAAAGGGCTGGAAACCCCGCCGCAAGAGCCAGTTCTTGTGCGCATTCATTCAGAATGCTTAACCGGTGACGCCTTTGCCTCGTTAAAATGCGACTGCGGTCCGCAATTGCAGGCCACACAGAAACTGATTAATGAAGCCGGCCAAGGGGTAATTTTATACTTGCGCCAGGAAGGCCGCGGCATTGGCTTAACCAATAAAATCCGCGCCTATGCGCTGCAGGATCAAGGCCACGACACCGTAGACGCCAACCTCATGCTGAACCTGCCGGCAGATGCGCGCCGCTACGATATGTGCACGATCATGCTGGATCATTTGCAGGTGAAAGAAGTGCTGCTGATCACCAATAACCCGCTGAAAATTAAGGCGCTGACTGATCTGGGCATCAATGTCGTTGACCGTGTGCCGCTGACCGTCGGCCTAAACCCTTTCAATGAGCAATATTTGAAAACCAAACATGAGCGCATGTCGCATATGTACGATAAGGATGATTTTTAAAATTTAAGTTAAATCAAATTACAAGAGACTGAGCAAATGAAACTAACATCCATCTTATTTGTAGTCAGTCTCTTTGTAGCGAGTACAACAGTTATTGCTAAACCTATAAAAACATCTGAATCTACCATTCAAGAACTTAAACAATTTCAACTACAAGATCATTTCCTACCGGATAAATTTTATATACAGGCGTGCAAGACCCTGAATTAAAAAAACAACTCAACCAAAAAGTAGCAGATACAAGTTTGGCATTTATTAAACTTTACGAAAGCAAAACTCCACCAACCAGACAACAACTGCTTCAAGTTCTTTCAGAAGGTATCAATCAAATTGACCCAGCAAGTGTGGATTCTGAAGATAGACAACAAGTCACCACTGTTTTTGAAAATTTTTTAGACATAATCAAACTAAATAGTTCTGAAGGTATTTTAAATACATGGGTATATGGTGAAGCAATCAATCGCATGATGGAGCAAGGACTAATTCAACCTCATTAAACCCATGATTATTTGATGCTTAAATCACACAAACTCAAATCGTCATCGAAAAAATCCGGTTCTCCGGCACTTTGCGTTTTAAATGCAAATCAAAAGCCATGCAGATATTGCGCACAAAAGGCTTGCCCTGCTCAGTCACCTGAATATTTTTCTCATGAATCTGCAGCAAGCCATCCTGCTGCATTTCTGCGAGCTGTTCCAAAACTTGAGGCAATTCAGCAAAATATTGTGCTGGAGCATCCCAAGACGTGTTAAAGCGGCACATCAAATTTAGAATATGCTTACGGATCACCAAGTCTTCTGAAGACAGCACATGCCCGCGGTAAACCGGGATTTTATCCTGTTCCAGGCGCGCATAATAATCTTCCAGTTTCTTTTCATTTTGCGCAAAACTGTACCAGCTGTCGCTGATGGAAGACATGCCCAGCCCAATCATCACTTGAGTTTTAGAGGCGGTATAACCCATAAAATTGCGGTGCAGGCTGCCCTCTGCAAACGCTTTCGCCATTTCATCGGATGGCAGCGCAAAATGATCCATACCGATTTCATGGTAGCCCTGCGCCAGCAATTGTTTTTTGCCTTCCTCATAGCATTGACGCTTCATGTCATCTTTCGGCACATCGGCATCTTTAAAGCCGCGCTGGCCATTGCCTTTAATCCAGGGCACATGCGCATAGCTGTAGAACGCCAGGCGGTCCGGCATCAAGCGCCGGGTCTGATGAATAGTCTGCAGCACATCTTCCAAGTTTTGGAACGGCAGGCCAAAGACCAAATCATGTGAAATGGAGGTATAGCCGATCTCACGCGCCCACTGCGTCACGCGTTCTACATTTTCATAGGGCTGAATGCGGTGAATGGCTTTTTGCACGGTTTCATTGTAGTCCTGCACGCCATAACTGACCCGGCGGAAGCCTAAGTCATACAGCGCCTGCAAATGCTCCCGTGTGGTGTTGTTCGGATGCCCCTCAAAACTGAACTCATATTCTTTGGCGATTTCAGCTTTCGACAAAATGCCGTCAATCAGCTGCGTTAAGTGCGCTGGCGAGAAAAAAGTGGGCGTGCCGCCGCCCAAATGAATTTCTTTAATCACAGGCGTATCTTGCAGGAGCCGGCAATACAAGTCCCATTCTTTCAGCACAGCCTGTATATAGGGCTGCTCCATCTCATGCTTTTTAGTGACTTTTTTATGGCAGCCGCAAAAGGTGCACAGGCTTTCGCAAAACGGCAAATGGATATACAGGCTGATGCCTTCAGAACGGTTGGATTCGTCAAAAGAGCGCTTCAGCGTCTGTTTCCAAAGCGCCAATGAAAAGGACTGCTCATCCCAATACGGCACAGTCGGATAACTGGTATAGCGCGGCCCCGGCACATTGTACTTTTGAATCAGTGATTTTAACTGCTGCATGCGTGCCGCCCCATCGCTCAAAATAAATCTTTCTCGCCCTATTTTGCGGAGCTTCATTTTTGAATTCAACCTAGCCTTTTAGTCGGATTAAAGCGCCCTCATCTGTATTCCTAACCCGCGAATCGCCAAATATTCAAGCATGTGCATCGGTAAAAATCCCTTAAGTTTTTGCTGAATCTATGTTTTGATGTTTACAGTTTTTGATTTTCCTTTTGAAGGTCCAGATGCAGCATCCAACTTCCGCAGATATTCAGCGTGTCCGAGATTTCCTTACCGGCCTGCAAGCCCGCATTTGCGCTGCGCTCGAACAGCAGGAATGCGCTGGCGGCGGTTCAGCCGAGTTCATGATTGATGACTGGGAACGGCCTGAAGGCGGCGGCGGGCGCTCGCGTGTCCTGCAAAACGGCGCCGTGATTGAAAAAGGCGGGGTGATGTTCTCGCATATCAATATTTCCAAGCTGCCCGCTTCTGCGACTGAACGCCACCCGAATATTGCCGGCGCCAAAGCGCAGGCCATGGGGGTTTCCTTGGTGATTCATCCCAAGAATCCCAATGTGCCGACTTCTCATGCCAATGTGCGCCTGTTTGTAGCGGAAAAAGAAGGCCAAGACCCGATTTGGTGGTTCGGCGGCGGTTTTGACCTGACGCCGTTTTACCCGAATGATGAAGATGTGCGGTCATGGCATCAAACTGCACATGACCTGTGCGCGCCTTTTGGTGATGAAATTTATGCCGAACACAAGAAATGGTGTGATGATTATTTCTACTTAAAACACCGCGATGAACAGCGCGGCGTGGGCGGGTTATTCTTTGATGATTTAAACCAGTGGGATTTTGAAACCTGTTTCCAATATATGCAGGCTGTCGGAAACGGCTATTTGGAAGCCATCCTGCCGATCTTCCAGCGCAATCAGGACAAGCCTTATAACGAAGCGCAGCGGAATTTCCAGCTCTACCGCCGCGGCCGCTATGTCGAATACAATCTGGTTTATGACCGCGGAACCCTATTTGGCCTGCAGACTGGCGGGCGGATTGAATCCATTTTGGTCAGCATGCCGCCGCTGGCGGGCTGGTCTTACCGTCCAGAATGGGATGAACATTCTGCAGAGAAAAAACTGACCGACTATTATTTAAAACCGCAAGATTGGCTCGGCAAGCTGAAATAAACATGCGCTGCTGCTGACCCTAAAAGCAAAAAAACCTCCATTTCTAGGGGGTTTTCTCTGCAGCACGCATACAAGTTTTTACACCGGCTGCCAGCCGTTCACATCTTTTATACCGGCTTTGCAAAGATTAACGCGTCAACACAAATTCCTGACTGGAACTCCTGTTAATTTTTCAACAAATTCACCCTTTATTTTTTGGCTCGTGTAATATCAGCATAGACACAGAAATGACATGTAAAATCTGTATATTTCCTCTCAATTGCATGAGGCAAAGCATAATGAATACGAAAAAAATCAGCTCCGCTGCCCTGCTGTTTTGGGCCTTTATTGCCGCCATGATGGGGTCCATCAGCACTGCTGTTTTCTCAGAAAGCGCATTCAACGACAACTTTGCATTTACCAGCATGGCGCTTGCGCTGGCAGGCATTCTCATCAGCGCAGCATTTTTAATGATGGATGCGGTATTAGCCGTGTGCAATCCCTAGCAGCCGCAAACTGCCTTCCCTCCTAATTTCAGATGAGCGCTTTAGCGCGCCCGCAATTTGCCGTATATTGATGCACATTTCTCCACATGGATTTTGTGCGATGAGCAAGCAATTCGCCGTTATTGGCAACCCAATTGAACAATCCCGCTCACCGGAGCTGCACCATGCCTTTGCGGCTAAAACCGGTGTGGATCTGCACTACAGCAAATGCTTAGCGCCGCTGGACGGTTTTGACGCCAGCATGAAGGCATTCTTTGCGCAAGGCGGCGCCGGCATGAATGTCACAGTTCCATTTAAAGAACAGGCTTTTGCGGCCTGCGCCGTGTTAACTGAACGCGCCAAAATCGCCAAGGCAGTGAATACGCTATGGATGCAAGACGGACTGCTTCATGGCGACAATACTGACGGTCAGGGCCTTGTGGATGCCATGAAGGCGCTGGACTGGAATCTGGAACACACAGACATTTTAATTATTGGCGCAGGCGGCGCAACCCGCGGCGTGATTTATCCGCTGGTACAGGCCGGCGCGAAAAAAATTGTAATTGCCAACCGCACCCTTGCCCGTGCTGAACAGCTGGTTGCCGACTTAAAAGATGCCGTGCCTGCAGCTGAGTTAAGCGCTGCCGGCCTGGATGCGCTGCAAGGCCATTTTGATATTGCCATTAATGCGACATCTGCCAGCCTCAGCGGCGATGCCCTGATTCTGCCCGAAGCGCTGCAATTCAGGCAGGCCTACGAAATGGCCTATGGCAAACCCTCAAGCTTTTTAGATCAAGCCAAAGCGCGCGGGGTTCCTGCTTCGGAAGGCTTTGGCATGCTGGTGGGTCAAGCCATTGAATCCTTCCGCATTTGGAATGGCGTTAAACCCGACTTAAAAGATTTTTTATAAATTTTAGCCAAAAAAAGAACCTCCGCAGAGGTTCTTTTTTTCAGTGCCTTATTTTGGAAGATACGTCATCACATCGTGATACACCGCGCGGTAAATGCCATCATCAAATAAATCGAAGCTATTTTCGTCTAAATTTTGAATCGACTTTTCTGACAGCTGATGTTTCAAATCATCAGCAAACGCTTGCGCAAATACCTGTGACGCCTTGTCTAATTGGAGCTTTTGTTCAGCACTCAGTGAATATTCATCTGCAAATGTTTCTGCATAATAGCTTGCAAAAACCGCTTGCCGAGTCTTGTGCTCCTTCATCCTTTGATTCCAAAGCTGCTGTACTTTGTATTCTTCGGTCGCTTGATTGACAATTTTATTTACTGAATACCCCAGGTCATCAAAACTGTCTGGATTTTTTAACTGATGCTTCTCTGCCAACTGGTTTAACCGCGTCAATGACGCGCCTTTAGGCTTCGGTAAATCCTCATTGAAATGATAAGCCGAAAGTTCTGCAATTTCATTCAGCTCTGCCGCAGAATAATGTTTGCTTAACTCAGACTGCTTAATGGCGGCATACAGTCCAAAAACAGCTTGATAGCTTTTCAGCCATGAACCTGTCCGTTTATATGTGTCTAACGCAATTTGGCTTAGATATTCATCTGCCGTTTTTGCATCCACATCATTGGCAGACGTCGACGCTTCCGCCTGGCCTGCACCTAAAGAACCCAGCAGACCCTTGGACGCACGCTCGAGCAATGAGCCTTTAGAAACCTCCTCAATCGACTTGGCATTTTTTAATACATTGCGGTCAATCGGTTTGGCCCGGCCATAATTGGACACTTGGTTATGGCTCATAAACTTAAACTGACCCATTTTTTCATCTTTAATCAACAGGTCATAATCCAAAGCTTGCAAGCGCCCTGCCTGATCTAAAGCCACATCCATCGTGAATGCGGTTGCATCACTCTGATCCTGCTTTAAGGCCTGCTGAATTTCAGCGTCATGCTTTTGCCACAGCTGCTTAAAACGATCCACATCGGTCAGCTGTTCAGACTGATATACCGTAAAAATCGGTTTTAATTGTTCTAATGCCGTCAATTTGGGATGTTCTGGCGCAGCTTGCTCTTCCGCGGCCTGCTCCAAGGCCGGCTTAAAGACATCAATGCCGTACCATTCGCGGCACAAGGTAAAATAGCCCGCAGGTACTTTTTCCGCCTGGGTTAAGGCCTGACAAGCGTCATCCGATAATCCAGACGCTTCTAACGCTTCTGCATGAGCCACAGAGTCTTCACGGGATGCATCGCAGGCATCCTCAGATGCACACGCGGTTGCAGCCATCGCCGCATCGGCAGCCTCATCACGCTCACCCGATTCTTCTTCCTCAGCTTCTGCGACATCCGCCTGATCTGAAGCAGCCTCTTCATGTGCAAACATGGCGTGGGCTTTGGCCTGTATCAGCGCTTCTACACGTGTTGCTGAATCATCGGCAGCCGCGCTCAGCTGATCTTCTGTTTCATCATCGGAGGCCCGGATTTGAGCCGCATCATAAGCAGGTGCAGACACTTCCTCAGCCTGAGCAATGGCCGCATCTTTCGACGGCTGCTTTTGCCCTTTGACTTGTGTGTCGTAATAAGGCGCATTGACCCACTCAAACAGACTCATTTGCAGTGCTAATTGTTCTAAAGTGCCTTGATAACGGATTTTACCGCTTAAGCCCTGCTGCTTTTCAGCTGCGCTTAAATCGATTGCCGCCACTTGGTCTGGCGTTGCCAACGCATAAGGCAATGCATTTAACTGTTTAAGATAAAGCGCTAAATTTTTAAAATTGACCTGATTGAATTCATCTTTATATTTTGAAAAATCGACATAAGCATACGACGCCTGGCTGTCACGGTTCACCATAAATGGCATAAAGGCAAAGTAGTTGGTGTACAGCTTGAAATCATTCAAATCGACAATCATCGGCAGCTGCGCCTGCACCAGCAGCGTCGGCTTTTGATATTTTAGGTTTAAATTTAAATTGGCCATTTTCTGACGATAATGCACCGACCCATCATAGCTGAATTGGAGGTCATTCAAGACATTCAGCAGGCTTTCCGCCACACCTGCGCTGCCACGCCCGCCAGTCAAGAACCCATCCTGATCCTGCTCTTTGGCAACTGCGTCATATAACTGTTTGCGCTCTTTCGAACTCAATTGCAGTTTTTGAGTTTTAATCAACTGATCTAATTGCTTTTTTAATTCCGGATTCAACCCGGACGGCTGCCGCTGCGCCGGACTCTGCTTTTTGGATGCCGCGCTGTCATTCAGCTGCGCCTGAATAGAAAACTGTCCATTCACGTCATAGCTGCTGGTTTCAAAGACGGCATTCATGCCCGCCGCGGCACGCTCACCCAAAGCCTGTTCAGTTGCTGAAGTGGACTTAATGACATGTTGTGTACAGGCGCTTAAGCTCAGGCCCAATACGCAGAAGGTTAAATATTTTAGACGCATAAATTCTTTTTAATACCCAGTTTATTTAGACTTTAATTATGAAAAATTAAACAAATGATCAATTGCTACTGTAACAGAAGCATTCTAAAGTAAAGCTAGCCTTTCATACCAAATTCGCATTTCTGACAATTTTCTCAGTCTGTGGCATCAATGTAATTTGATCATTATTGTGAATAATCAAATCATCGATTCAGATAATCCAAAACTATTTTTAAATTAGGATTAACATTATGCCTGCTTATAAAGCTCCTTTACACGACATTCGCTTCTTGATGAATGAAGTACTTGATTATCCAGCACATTACCAAACCTTATCTAACGGTGAAGCTGCGGATGCTGATACTGTAGATATGATTCTTGAAGGCGCTGCCGATTTTTGTGAAAATATTTTGTCGCCATTGAACCAAACAGGCGATGCTGAAGGCTGTCACTTCGAAAACGGCGAAGTGAAAACCCCGAAAGGCTTTAAGGAAGCCTATGACCAGTTCGTGCAAGGCGGCTGGCAAGGCCTTTCTTTTCCTGAAGAATTTGGCGGTCAAAACCTGCCTCAATCGCTGAACTTGATTAAGTCAGAAATGATGGGCACAGCCAACTGGTCATTCCAAATGTATCCTGGCTTGAGCGTCGGCTGCATTAACACCATCATGCAGTTTGGTACAGAAGAGCAAAAGAATACTTATTTACCGCATTTGGTTGCGGGCACGTGGTCGGGCACTATGTGCTTAACAGAGCCTCAATGCGGCACAGACCTCGGCCAAGTGAAATCTAAAGCCGAGCCAAACGCTGACGGCAGCTATGCAATCAGCGGCACAAAGATTTTCATCTCTGCAGGCGAGCATGACTTAACCGATAATATTGTGCATATTGTCCTTGCCCGCCTTCCAGATGCGCCTGCTGGCACCAAAGGCATTTCGCTGTTTATTGTGCCTAAGTTTATGGTGAACGCCGACGGTTCTGCGGGTGAACGCAACCCTGTGACTTGCGGTTCAATCGAACACAAGATGGGGATCCGCGCTTCAGCGACTGCGGTATTGAACTTTGACAATGCCAAAGGCTTCCTGATTGGAGAGCCTAACAAGGGCCTGCACGCGATGTTCACGTTCATGAACACCGCGCGTATCGGGACTGCGATTCAAGGCATTGCGCATGCTGAATTGGCATTCCAGGGCGCATTGCCATATGCCAAAGACCGCATGTCTATGCGCGCGTTATCGGGCAAAAAAGACCCGGATAAAGTGGCTGATGCCATTATTCACCACGCCGATGTGCGCCGCATGCTGCTGACGCAAAAAGCGGTCGCGGAAGGCGGCCGTTCGATGATTTATTACGCTGCGCAAATTGCCGACAAAATGGCTGATGCCTTAACGCGCGGCGACACCGCGGCCTTTGAAGCGCACGATGATCACCTTGGCTTCTATACCCCTATTCTTAAAGGCTTCTTGACTGAATTAGGCTATGAAGCAGCCAACCACGGCATGCAGGTTTACGGCGGCCACGGCTATATTAAAGAATGGGGCATGGAGCAGATTGTCCGTGACTCACGCATCTCTACACTGTACGAAGGGACCACTGGCGTTCAGGCGCTGGATTTAATCGGCCGTAAAGTGCTTTTAACCTCAAAGGGCAAAGTGATTCGCGACTACACCGCTGAAATTTTAAAATTCTGCGGCCAGCATGCGCGCAATAAATACATGCGCCGTTTTGCCTGGGACTTGACTAAGCTTTGCGCACAATGGAATGCTTTAACCGTCCGCATTATGCTGGCGGCGCGTAAAGACCGCGATATCGTTTCTTCAGCTTCAACGGACTTCCTGATGTTCTCAGGCTATGTGATGATGGCGTATTTCTGGGCGCAGCAAGCGGCAGTGGCGTCTGCAAAATTAGCGGCTGGCGAAGGCCAGGAAGTTCCTGAATTCTATAAAGCGAAAATCAAAGTGGCTGACTTCTACTTTGAACGCATGCTGCCGCGCACGCAAGGCCATGCAGAAGCCATGGTCAATCCGTCTAAAACCATGACCTCTTTAGCGGCTGAGCATTTCAGCTTTGATTACTGAGTTTTAAATTGCTGACATAAAAAAGGGCGCCTCGGCGCTCTTTTTTTCTGCAGGATTTTTCCCTTCTAAAATCTCTTCATGCACTCAAAGCGCTGTTACATCTTTATAATAGATATTTTACCTTCTTATTCATCAGCACCAATAAACAGCCTGCGGCGGCAGAACACAGTAAAACAGCAAAGCTGAATAATGTTTGCTGCCCGATAAAATAGCTTTTCAAGTGATAGATAAAGAACGGATGAATCAAAAATATCGCGGTCGATAGATTGGCGATTTCCTTATGGCTGCTGAGCATTTCCCTATTCAGGCAGTATGCGACGATAGCTGGCGCAGCAAAATACAGCGAAAACATCTGGTCTAAGCTTTCTTTTTTACTGATCAAAAAGTAATTTAATAAAGACTCAAAAATCACAAGCCCAATTAAAATAACAATATGCCAGCCTTTTATATCAAATTTATCAATAGTGAGAGCTTTATATTTATGCATTAAAAAACCTAAAGCCATAAATGGAAAGCTCACGGTTAAAAAATTTCTATGCGTGGTGTACTGATTCAGCTTCCAGTCCCAATAGCCGCTGAACCAGTGCAGATTGCCGGCTTGCTGAATGGCCACACCGGCAATAAAGAATAGGCTTGCGATAATCCACAGTTTTTTTCCGCTGAGGTTTCTTAATAAATATAACAGCCCGCCGCCCCAAAGCACCCCAACCAAATACCATAAGACAAAATATCCATTGTAAATTATTGAAATATTGTAAGATAAATTAGGAGACCACCAAATCGGACAATAAAAAATCATCCACAGAGCATATAAAATAAAAACTCTTTTCAGCCATTTTTTAAATTTATTAAAATTATCAATATATAAAAAATAATATCCCGTAATCACTAAAAACACAGGGACGGCGATTCTAAAAAGGCCTTGCACTAAACTATGCTCAAGCAGGCTTGAATAATCATAAAAAATATGGGTATGCAAAAAAACCACACAGACTGCCAAAGCCAATTTAAGAAGATCAATTGAAATATTACGCTGCATATTTATATGCTCTAATGACTGCATGGCAAATATGCCATTTATAACAACTCTTCCAGCACCGAATTTAAAAACACATGGCCCTGCTCTGTGCATGAAATCCGGCTCAAATCATTTAACATCAACTGGCGCTGGCGCAGCGGAACGAGCTTTTCATTCAATTCCGCTAAATCAAGGCCTGTCCGCTCTGCATACAGGCTGGCGTCTACGCCATCATTTAAACGCAAGGCATTCATCATGAATTCAAAAGGCATGTCTGCATCTTCAATGCGCTTAAACTGCAAATGCTCTGCCGGCACCTTAGCTAAATAATCTTTCGGCAAACGGGTTTTCTGAAAACGGTATACGCCATCAGGCTGAGTCACTTTGCCATGCGCACCGGCGCCAATCGCCAGATAATCGCCAAATTGCCAGTAATTCAAGTTATGCGCAGACGGTTTTTCCTTGCGCCATGCGGACACTTCATAATTGACAAAGCCTTGCGCGGTTAAATACGCTTCACCCTGTTCTTGGATCTCTTCCAAAACATCGTCTACCGGCAAAACCGGCTGGGTTCTAAAAAAGACCGTATTCGGCTCAATCGTCAGCTGATACCAAGAGACATGGGTCGCGCCGCTTTCCACCGCCAGTTTCAGATCCAGCATAGCCTGTTCTAAGGTCTGTTCAGGCAGGCCATGCATTAAATCGACATTGACCCGCGCAAAACCGGCTTCTTTCGCATGCTGAATGGCGGAAACAGCATCATCATCAGAATGAATACGCCCTAATTTTTTCAAATGATCGGTATTAAAACTTTGCACACCGATGGATAGGCGGTTAATGCCTGCCTCTAAATAGCCGGCAAATGGATCATGCTCTACAGTGCCCGGGTTGGCTTCCAGCGTAATTTCACAATTTTCCTCAAATGCAAGCAGCGCTTTGAGCTGTGCAAACAGCCACTGATAGCCCTTGGCTGAAATTAAAGACGGTGTTCCCCCGCCAATAAATACGCTATGAATTTCACGGCCTTGGGCAAAATCAATCTGGGTTTTAAAGTCTGCAACCAGCGCCTGCAGATATTCCTGCTCCAAATCTAAAGACAGTTTGCCGTCTGGCACCGCATGCGAGTTAAAGTCGCAATATGGGCATTTGCGCACGCACCACGGCATGTGAATGTATAACGACAAGGGAACCAGTGCAGGATTTAATTCAGACAAGGACAGCGCTCAAAAAAAGACAATTCAGATATGAATGCATTTTAACATGAGTCCATCAACACGCTTACCTATTCTGCAGCCCAATCCGTTAAACTGAATAAAATTAAATAAAAATCAGGGGCGACAGAATGAAAATAACCTCCCATCTGCTGATGCTGCTGCCGCTTGCCATGGGGGTTGGCATTGCCATGACCATTCAAACCGCCATCAACAGCCAATTGCGGGAATATTTGTATTCGCCGCTGCAAGCCGCCCTTTTATCCTTTTTGATTGGTACAATAGCGCTGGCTGTCTTGGTGTTTTTTCAATCCGCCGAAAAACCGAATGTAGACATGCTTAGGCAAATTCCGTGGTTTTTATGGCTGGGCGGATGCTTAGGCGTTTACTCCATCAGCGTCAGTATTTATACGGCGCCGAAGTTAGGCTTTTTAAGCCTGTCGGGCCTGATTATTTTCGGACAAATTGTCATGTCGATGATTGTCGATCAGTATGGCTGGCTCGGCACAGAAAAAACGCCTGTTAACTGGCAGCGACTTTTAGGTGGCGTGGTGATTTTTACCGGTGTGCTTCTCACTTTACAGCGCTAAACCATCGTCCTAAGCACATGATGAAATGAGTGATTTTTGTGTCAAATGCTGCATCTGCAACAACCAACTCTTATGAAATTAAAAAACTGTTTCACTTGATGCTTCCCATTTTAGTGACTCAGTTTGCGCAAGCCGGCTTTGGACTGATTGATACCATTATGGCCGGACATTTATCCGCAAACGATTTAGCCGCCATTGCGGTCGGAGTCGGGCTGTGGATTCCGGTCATGCTGCTGTTCAGCGGCATTATGATTGCCACCACGCCGCTGGTTGCAGAAGCCAATGGCGCGCGTACGCCGGAAAAAATTGCCATTATTGCGCGCCAGTCCTTATGGGTTGCGCTGATTCTGGGGATTATCGCCTGTTTAATTTTGCAAATGGCGCCATTTCTGCTGCCTGTTTTAGGTGTGCCGGAAGCGCTGCTGCCTAAAGCCAGCTTATTTTTACATGCCATCGGCTTAGGCATGCCTGCCGTGACCATGTATGCGGCTTTGCGCGGCTATTCAGAAGCCTTGGGATTCCCCCGCCCAGTCACTGCCATCAGCCTGATTGCGCTGCTGGTGCTGATTCCGCTGAACTTTGTCTTTATGTACGGCCTTGGCCCAATTCCAGAATTGGGCTCCGCAGGCTGCGGTTTCGCCACGGCGATTCTGCAATGGCTGATGTTCTTTGCATTGGCGGCCTATGTGCTCAAAGGCCAGGCCTATCAAAAAACCCAGCCCTTTGCGGTTTTTGAACGCATCGACAGCTATTGGGTAAAGCGGATTTTAAAACTGGGCCTGCCGATCGGCTTAGCAATTTTCTTTGAAGTCAGTATTTTCAGCACCGCGGCGATTATTCTCAGCCCGCTGGGCGAGATTACCGTTGCGGCGCATCAAGTGGCCATTTCAATTACCTCGCAGCTGTTTATGATTCCCATGTCCCTAGCAATTGCCTTGACCATCCGCGTCGGCACCTATTATGGCGAACAGAACTGGCTGGCCATGCGCAAAGTGCAATTTTTAGGCTTAATCACTGCGACCGTACTGGCGCTGGCCACCATGAGCCTGCTGTGGCTGCTGCGCTATGAGATTGTCGCGCTGTATACCAGTGACTATGACGTGGCCGCGGTGGCCGTCTATTTAGTACTGTTCGCTATCGCTTATCAGCTGATGGATGCTTGGCAAGTCAGCGCCGCAGGCTGCCTGCGCGGCATGCAGGACACCAAAGGGCCGATGTGGATTACCATGGTTGCCTATTGGATTATTGCCTTCCCTGTCGGCATTTATTTGGCGCGCTTTACCGATATGGGCGCAGCTGGCGTTTGGACTGGCCTGATTGTCGGCCTGACGGTAGCTTGCGTACTGCTTCTCAGCCGCTTATTTATAAATAACAAACGGCTGATCTCCAGTTAAGCCATCCTTGACATGAAGGAGCTTGCATCAAGCTCCTTCATCAATCCGCATCATCTGAACAGCCATGTTCAGAACACAGCATAAAGGCTTAAAGCTGATCAACCGCCTTTTTTAAGCCTGCCGGCATTTCAGACTCATCCTCTATCTCTTTCATAATCACCTGCCCCACTATCACATCCGCACCATTGAACGTCATGGTCGGCGAACCATACAGCTCATATCCTTCATTTAAGGCCTTGGTGACCCGGGCGCAGAAGTTCACATCATCTTTTCCCGTCAGGTATCTATACATTTTCATTCAGCATTCACTTCAATATTCCGCTTCAGCCTATTCTAAGCTGCGCTGTGCATAATGGAAAAAAGAAGCCGTTAAAATCTGTATTTTTATGATAAAGAATCAAATAGAAACATAGATTTAACATTTTAAAGTAGGCAGCGGATGGATAAGCGCCTATGATCAGAAGCATATTTAAAAATTCAAGCTTGAGGCATCACTTATGGCAAAAACGGCAAGTACACCCGGCCGCCGCTTTATGAAACTTGCCAGCATGACAGCAAGTATTGCAAGCAAGACAGTTTCCAATTCGATTAAAAACCTAACTGCCGATGAAGAGCAGAAAAATGCTTCCCGCAGCAAAATGTTTCAGGATATTGGCCTGCAAATTGCCGACACACTCGGCGAAATGAAAGGCGCGGTGATGAAAGTCGGTCAAATTGCTTCGCAATACAAAGACATTTTCCCGCCTGAAGTCGCCAAAGCCATTGGAAAACTGCAGCGTCAGGCGCCACCCATGCCCTTTGCAGAAATTAAAGCGCAAGTGGAAAAAGAACTCGGTCAGCCGCTGCTCAGCATCTTTAAAAGCTTTGAGGAAACGCCTTTTGCAGCTGCCTCCATAGGCCAAGTGCATAAGGCGCTGCTGCCTGATGGCCAGCAAGTGGTGGTCAAAGTGCAATATCCCGGAATCGATGAAGCCTGCGACAGTGACTTAAAGCAAGTCCGTTTAGCCTTGCGCCTGATGGGTGTTCTGAAAATTGACCGCAAGCTGCAGGAGCGGCTATTTAACGAAATTCAGGAAAGCTTGGATAATGAGCTGAACTATGAAATTGAGGCGCAAAATTTAGAAGTTGCCCGCGCTTTCCATGAAAAACTCGACAGTAAAATCATTATTCCGAAAGTCTATAATGATTATTCGTCACGCCATGTGCTGACATTAAGCCTTGAACAAGGCGAAAGCATTGAAACCGCCAGCAGCTGGCCGCTGGAAACCCGCAATGCCTTAGGCCGCCGGCTCTTCCGCGCCTTGGGACAGGAAATCTTTTTCTTGAAGCGTTTTCACTGCGACCCGCATCCTGGCAACTTTGCTTTCCGGGAAGACGGCACGGTGATTATTTATGATTTTGGCGGGGTGAAAACATTGTCCAGTGACATTGTGCATCACTTTAAAGAACTGATTCAGGCTGCCCGCGACAGCAATATTGCAGAAATAGAAAACCAGCTGGATGCACTGCACTCCCTGTCAGAAAAAGGCAAATTCCCTGCTGAGCTGTATCAGGCATGGCTGGAAGTGCTGATGCGCCCCCTGACTACGCAGTATGATTTTGCTGAAAACTCTGCGCACCATGACGGGATCAAATTGGTGAAATCGTCCTTGAAATACTGGGATGTCTTTAAGCCTTCGCCAGATACGCTGATGGTCAACCGTACTGTATCCGGCCATTACTGGAATATGATTCATTTAAAAATGCAGGACAATTTATCAGATCTGTTTGAAGAGCTGGTGCCGCCGCGCGCATAGGCTTGGATGCAAGCCATGCCCGCAGCATCAGCAGGCAAGTTAAGATCTGCTGTTGCCCAGTTACAGAAATTAACTGGGCATGATTTGATTTTTTAATTGTTATATTATAACATTTCATTAATTCAAAATAACTGGGAGCCTCCGCATGCGTGCCAACATTCATCCAAATTACCGTGAAGTGCTGTTTCATGACACCAATGCCAACGCGTTCTTTGTTATTGGCAGCACCTTAGAAACTGCACAGACGCGTGAGCATGAAGGCAAAACATATCCTTATGTGACTTTGGATATTTCCAGCGCATCTCATCCTTTTTATACAGGTGAACAGCGTCAAACCAGCAATGAAGGCCGTGTCGCCAGCTTTAATAAGCGCTTCGCGCGTTTCAAACGCTCACAATAAGTTCATATTCAGTTAAGGTTTTGCTTTTAAAGTAAAACTATTGAGAAGCCTAAGACCCCTCCTCCAGCTTAGGCTTCTTTTTTTATGTGCAATTTCTGATAACCGCGCAAATTTTAAAGCCCATGCCAAAACATTTTTTGAGTGCGGCGCTGTATTTTTAATTTTTCAAAATCGCCTGAAATAAGTAGAAGCCCAAGCTTAAAACCATGACGCCAATCATTAAGCTGGAAAATGCATAGCCCAAAGCCATGCCATTTTGCCCCTGCCGCAGCAGCTGAAAAGTTTCTAAGCCAAAACTGGAAAATGTGGTGAATCCGCCCAAAATACCCACCATTAAAAATAAGCGGGCTTCCTGCTGCAATACAGGATATTTTTGCGTGAATGCGAAGAATATGCCTGCCAAAAAACAGCCCAGCAGGTTGACTCCCCATGTCGTCCAAGGAAACAGGCCATTCGGCTTAACCAGCCAAACACTCGCTGAGTAACGGCAGCACGCTCCGATAGCGCCGCCAAGGGCAACCAATAGCCAATTCATGATGATTCCAAATTTATTATGAACAGAAATACGCCTGAGCCTGCAGGCCATTCCACCACTATAACGCAAAAAATCAGCGTATTTCTAATGAATCTGAGACTGAAAACTTGCTATATTGCCCCTGTTTTTACTTATTTATTTTAAGGATTGAGAAACTCATGGCTCAAGAATTATTGAACCAGCTTCATGCTGGCGAAGCGAAGTTTGCAGATGTCATCGCCTTCATTGAAGCGCGCTATGCGCATACGCCGACAGCATTCAAAAATGGCCAGCAGGCCAATGGCGCCAATGAAAACCAAGGCAGCGCGAAAGTATTTTCTTTTGCTCAATTGAATGGCCTAGACCAAGCGCAAACTTTAAGTTTATTTGCAGAACACTATGCAGCGGTATTGGCAACGCCTGAAGGCGCCGATCATCAAAATATCCGCCAGTTTATGCTAAATGGCTGGGATGGCATTCAATTTGAAGGCCAAGCGCTGACAGCGAAATAATATACCCGCCGTATTGTTGAAGTTCGACTGCTCATTGATACGCGGAAGCCAGCAGGAATGCTGGCTGTTTTTCTGTGATGCAGGGATGCATCATCAGAAAAACAAAGGGCTTTTGTTACTTTTGGCCCGACAAAAGTAAAGTCACTTTCCAATCAGATCTCATAGCCCCAATGAGAACCAATAGCACTGACTGAAGCCAAAATAAATCTAATGATTTAAAGCAATACATTAAGAAATTCGAACTCGGCATTTCCACTCATCAATTGCTGTATTTTCCCACGCACGCGCATGCTTCAAATGCAGCTGCTCTTGGCCGGCCTGCAAGGCTGTAAAGCGGTAAATTTTCTGGCCGCCTTTGCCCACTGTCGGCACTTCGGTTTTCGTTTGATCTGACGCGTAAATTTCTTCCATCTTGAACAGTTTTGGATTCTCTGCCACGGTCCAAACATAGCCTGTGCTCGGGTTCTCATCCAAAATCACTTCAATGGTCTGGCCGCGGTCCATTTCCAGCAGCGCAGGACAAGACTGCTGTCCGGTAAAAATATGGGTTTTGCCATCTACAGTTGAACTCATGCTGCTGCATCCCGCTAGACCTAAGCCCAGCACTGCCGCCAGACTTAGCGCTTTTAAATTCATAACCTTAACCTTTGTTTTTCATCGCCGCTAAATTTTGATTTTTGTTCAATACGCCTTAGCTTTTGACCCGTTCAATCCATTGAATGGAATCGACACGGAACACTTCGCACGCGCCATCGCCGGTATCGGCTGGGGTCAGTGAGGAAGTCCACACCAGATCTTTATCTTTGATTTCCACCAAATTGCCTTGTAAGCGCACCAAGTCTCCGCGTTTAACAGTTTTGATTTGCTTGGCAATCTCAGGATTGGACGGAATGATATGCATATTGGAAACCATCATCATGGCCTGCTTTTCAGGCACAGGCACTTTGTCCATCCGCCAGTTTAAATAGCGGTCATATTGATTGACTGTAATGTGGCGCGCAATTTCAGGTTCAGCAAACAGGCCCCAGCTCACCGCATAATCAATCGGCGAAAACTTTGCCTGCTCATCATTGGTATACTGCTTAGACCCTAAAATACGGAAATCGCCCTTAAAAGGCTGAAGTACCGAAATAGACTGGTCTTTGGCGGTCGGCGCCAAGCCCTTGGCAATATTGTAATCTGCCGATGCATGCACGCCCGAATTCAGCAGCAGCGCAACAGCAGCTGCACTGAGTAAAATACGTTTAATCATCGGCTTACCTCTTCTGTCTTTGCATTTAAATTGCGCATTCATCGCTTTAGCCCTTCCGCTTAAAACGCTGCGGGCAGGATCAGATTCATTCACCTGACATTACATACGCCAAATTAAATACAGCTTAAATATATAGCTTGAGCATAGTTGTAACTCTATATTACGCAAGAAATCTGAAGAAACCTTAGCGTCTTGGTAACAATATGAAAGAATCCGTCAACGCAGGCTTAAACTCAGCCGCAAGTTCAGCTAAGCTTTGGCAAACAGCAATAAAAAAGAGATTCAATGATTTATAAATTTTATCAGCAGCATATTTTCCCTCATGTGCTGAATCAAGTGATGCAAACCCCGAGCCTGATGGATAAGCGCCGCGAACTGCTGCTGCCCATTTCAGGAGAGGTCTTGGAAATTGGCTTCGGCACAGGCCTGAATCTGCCATTTTATCAGCAGGTCAATACGCTGTATGCTTTAGAGCCGAATCCGGATATTTATCATCTCGCCCTGCAGCGGCTGCATGAAACGCCTTTCCACGTGCAGCACATTCAAGCCAGCGCGGAAAAACTGCCTTTTGCAGATAATAGCTTAGACCATATTGTCAGCACATGGACGCTGTGCAGCATTGCCCATTTAGAACAGGCGCTGGATGAAGTCTACCGTGTGCTGAAAGTGGGCGGAACCTTTCATCTGGTAGAACATGTTTTGCATAATGAACGGCCGAATATTCAGCGCCTGCAAAATCTGCTGACGCCGATTCAGAAGCGTCTGGCCGATGGATGCCACCTCAACCGCGATATTGAGCGCGCATTAAAAGATGCAGAACTGAAACTAAAAGAATGCCAGTACTTTGATGCTGCCGGCATTCCTGCCATCGGCCAGCGCATGCTGCTGGCCCGGGCCGTTAAACACTAAAATATCAAGCATCAGGCGCTTAGGCGGCGGCTGTTATTTCAAAATCTGAATAAACGTGATTTTTACAATAGCGCAGTGCGGTCTGGGCGGCGCGATGCTCATGCCTGTGACGAAAAGCTTCCCCGTTTTTAACTGCGTGACCTCGGCATATTGCCCTTGTAGCTCTACGCGCTGTCCCGCTTTTAAACGGCGCAGCTGTTTGGCAATATGTTCATTGGATGCTACCGCGCTGATATTCACACTGTCCGCGCGGACGTCATCCGCGGTTAAGCTGGAATTGGGCTGCAGCATAAAGGTATAGCAGTGGCTGTGCTGGTCAAAGTCAACCTGTTTCAAATGCTGAGGATTTGCCAGCGCCCCTTGAGCCAGCAGAACATCAACATTGCTGAGATAGGCCAGGTCATTGAATTCCCCTACCCACGCAGAAGCCTTATACAGCGCACGGCTATGCGGCGCATAAAAGCGCTGCGCAGCGACGGTAAAGCGCCCTGAAAATTCACGGCGCGCTTCGACGTGGAAATTTTTCAATACGCCAGGCTGCTCCAGATGGGGAATTTCCCTGAAATATTCTTTCCAGCCCCAAATCAGCGCCGCCAGTGCAGCCAATGTCCATATTAATTGCTTCATCTTGAACTGCGGCTAGTCATCAAAATTAATCCGTATCGTTTCAAAGCGGATATTCCCGGCGGCGATGGCCTGTGCAATCGCCTGCTGGCCTTTGGTCAAGCGCGCGCCGCCGCTTTTAATATCAATCAGCACGACTTCAATGTCTTCCGCCAAGCCATCGCCATCGCGGTAATCGGTATAGCCGTCAAAGACAATATAGTCCACAGGATCGCCGAGAAATTTAGCGTCACTCGGCAAATACTGAAATTCAGGCAAGATCGGCGCCAGCTGCTCGGCCATTTTGCCTTTCAATACCGCGCGGCTGGTGTTGACGCTGCGTTTCTGCGCTGCAGCCAAAGCCTGCTGATGCTCCAATTCAAGCTCTGCAATGTACTTTTCATATTCTGCCCGCACCCGCCCATTGCGTGTATTGCTTAAAATCAGCGTCGTCAGCACCACACCTATGCAGGCGCCGATCAGCATTGCCATCCATACGGACATGATCTTTTTTCCTAAATTAAAACATGCATCTTTGAATTGCGCTGCGACTTTTGTCATGACCCCTATTCAGCGCTGAAAAGAATGATATGCTAGGGCCGAGCAGAATAAAATCATTTAGGGTCATGAAAACAATTTTAGTTGCCAATCAAAAGGGCGGATGCGGTAAAACCATCACTGCGATCAATCTTGCATCAGCATTGGCGCAAAAAGGCTATAAAGTGGCTTTGGCCGATGCCGACAATCAGAAATCTGCGCTGCAATGGCTCAAGCAGCGCCCCGATACGGCAGCGCCTATTCAAAGCTTAGACTGGCGCCATGAAAAATCGATTGGCGATACGCCTAAAAATACCGAATATTTGATTATTGATGCCCCAGGCGCGCTGTCCGGCGAACATGCGGAACAGCTGGTCAGTGAAGCGCATGCCATTATCACCCCGCTGCAGCCTTCTTTCTTTGATATCGACTCGACCCGGCGCTTCCTCAAGCATTTGCAGGAGATTAAGCGCATCCGCAAAGGCAAAGTGCAGATTCTGCTGCTGGCGAACCGCGTTAAGCCCAACTCCGCAAGCTCTAAAGACATTCAGGATTTTTTCAATAAAATTGAGCATGAACCGGCCGCCTGGATTTCAGAACGCACCGCCTATGGCCAGCTGGCGATGCATGGCCTGAGTATTTTTGATAAAACTCAAAAGAATTATTTAAGCATGCAGGCGCAATGGCAGCCACTTTTAAATGCTATTATTGATGATCCAAGCAATTGGTTTTAATGCAGAATCAACGCTATAGGCATTGAACGGATCAATTCATCCAATACTTACCAAGCTCTCATATTCGAGTGCTTTTTTTTCAGTTAATATGGGTTCCCGGCCCAAGTCAGTGATCATGAATTCAGTGCACCAGTACGCGCCTACCTTACAAAAAGTCTTATTGTTTGGGCTGTTTTTTGCCCTGCTCTTCCTAAGCTTCAGTGTGCTGAAATACTTTATTGTGCCTGTCGTTTGGGCCGCCATTATTGCCTATATGACTTGGCCGCTGTATCAGCGGGTTTTGCGCACGTGCAAACAGCGTTCCACCCTCAGCGCAACGCTGATGATTTTACTGGTGGTTCTGGTGGTGGGCCTGCCGGTCATTTTTGCCATTTTCCTGCTGCAGCATGAAGGGCGAAACCTGTATTATGAATTGCAGAAACAGGTCTTTTCCGGCCATGTGAATGTGCCTGACTTTATCCGCCAGCTGCCGTTTATCGGCAAAGAAGTGTCGCGTACTTTGCGTGAATTGAATAATGATCCGAACAGCATTATTCAGTCTGTACAGCTGTGGATTCAAGGCCATCTCAATTACGGTAAAATTCTGCTGAATGAAGTCAGCAAAAATATCTTCAAACTGTGCTTTGCTGTCATGTCGCTGTTCTTCTTTTACCGTGACGGTCAAACCATTTTAGGTCAAGTCAGCAAAGCCTTGGAAATGGTGATCGGGCCGCGCGTGCATCACTATCTTTCAACGATTTCCGATACCACCCGCGCTGTCGTTTACGGCGTCGGCCTAACAGCGGTCGCGCAGGCGGCTTTGGCCGGCCTCAGCTATTTTGTTGCCGGTGTGCCTAACCCTATGTTGCTGACCATTGTGACTTTTGTACTGGCGCTGATCCCTTTCGGCCCCCCCGTCGCCTATACTTCGGTTTCTCTGTGGCTGTTTTCACAAGGCCAGACCATAGAAGCGATTGGCGTCATGGCCTGGGGCGTTTGCATCGTGAGCACCGCCGACAACGTGATCCGTCCGCTGGTGATTTCTGGCGCAACACAAATTCCATTCCTGCTGATTATGTTTGGCGTACTGGGCGGACTGGCCAGTTTCGGCATGGTGGGCTTATTTGTCGGCCCTGTGATTTTGGCGGTGCTGCTGGCGATTTGGCGTGAATGGCTGCATGAGACCCACATTGAGCCAGTCATGATGCCAAAGGCCACCATGGCGCATGACTTCGATTCTGATTTGGATGACATCAACTCTCCGCCCAAAAAATAGGCGGAATTGACTAGGCGCAAGCGCTCATCCGTTACAAACCTGTCACGGAAATCTCATGGCATTTCTAATTTTGATCTGTTTCAATCATTTAGTTGATATTAGAAAGGATGCCCAAAGATGACGCCATCTTTGCTGAAATTCAAACTGAGTGCAGTCTGCACACTGGCTGCCTTATTCGCCGCGGGCTGTTCCACTACTGCAACCTTGCCTGCAACAGACCATGAACAAACCGTGATTATGCATGCGGTAAGCGCGCAAGGTGTTGGTGCGGAAATCGGAACGATCTCACTGCATGACAGCCCTGCTGGACTGGTGATCCGCACCAGCCTAAGCCAGCTGCCGCCTGGCCCGCATGGCTTCCACATTCATGAAAAAGGCTCTTGTGACCCTGCCATGAAAGACGGTAAAGCCGGCGCTGCTTTGGCGGCAGGCAGCCACTACAACCCCAATCACGCGCCCCATCACGGCAACCCGCTGACTGGACATTTGGGTGATTTGCCTTTGCTGAATGTGGCCGCAGACGGTACAGCCAACGTGACTCTGCTGGCGCCGCGCATTAAAGCCGCCGATGTGCAAAATTTAGCGATTATGGTGCATGCGGGCAGTGACAACTATTCAGACTCCCCCAAACCGCTTGGCGGCGGCGGTGACCGCATCGCTTGCGGTGTGATTCAATAATTCAGACAATATTCTTTTTTCTGGATGTTCTGTGGATAAGTCTTCAGTTATTCACAGCCCAAACAGCGGATGATAAGTCCGTTGTTTTTTATCATTCAACCCCTGCGGCATAGATGCTTAACTCCAGATTTCTGATGTTTTTCTTTTGATATTAAATTGACAGTTTTTACAAATCAGTTCAGGCTTATTACATAATAAATTTGGCCTTGATCCTTCAGCCTTGAACAGCGTCCGCCAGTGGTTTCAGCCTTTCCAATCCAATGCAATGCTTATTTATTGCCTGCAGATCTGCATTGTTTTAAGCGGGACCACCCTCGGCTTATACTTTTTAGGCCTGCATCAGCTGATTGTTCCTGTGACTTTAGGCGCGATCGCCACCGCCCTGACTGATTTTGACGACAGGCTCAGCATCCGCCTGCGCAATTTAGCTTATGTCTGCATCCTGTTTTTCAGTGTCAGCAGCATTCTAGATTTTCTGCATCCCTATAAATTCCTCTTTATTTTATACCTGTCGCTGTCCAGCGCCTGCTTCATTTTAATGGGCGCGCTGGGACAGCGTTATGCAGCGATTTCCTTTGGCACCATTCTGCTGTCCATTTACACCATGTTTGGCTTGGGAGAATACGCGCAGTGGTATTTCCAGCCCAGCTGCTTTGTTCTTGGCGCGCTGTGGTATGGCTTAACGGCGATTCTGTTTTACCTGATCAAGCCGACGCTGGCGGTTCAGGACAATCTATCGCGCTGCTTTGATCAAATTGCAGATTTACTGAATGCCAAGGCCCAGCTGTTTGATCCGGATAATCAAGACAATGTTGAAGCCCTGCTCTATGGCCTATCGATTCAGAACAGCGCCGTGGTGCAAAGCTTGAACAGCACCAAAAGCTCTTTATTGACCCGCTTGAAAGCGTCCCGCGCCAACAGCAGCACCATTTATTGGCTGAATCTGTATTTTTTAGCGCAGGATATTCACGAGCAGGCAAGCTCCAACTATCTGCATTATGAACAGCTGCATCAAAACTTCAGCCGTACTGACCTGATTTTCCGCATTCAGAAAAATATCCGCCTGCAGGCCTTGGCCTGCCATGAACTGGCGCAATGCATTTTACGCAATGACATTTATCAGCCCAGCGCCAAGGCCAGTCTGGCGCTCAGCCATCTGCACAGTTCGATGCAGGATTGGGTGCGGGATAATCCGTATAATATTGAAGTAAAAAACCTGCAATTGATTTTAAATAATTTAGACAGTGTGCATGAACGCTTTCTGCATCTGAATGAATTGCAGAACCGCCAGCAGCAGCGCTATCAGCAGCATATCGACAATCTGAATTTATACGATGATGATATTCACGGCTGGCATGACCTCTGGCTGAAATTAAAACAGCATTTAACGCCGCAGTCGGCGCTGTTCCGCCATGCGGTGCGCATTGCCTTTGTGTTTGCCGTCGGCTACAGCATTTCCCTGCTGCCCTTTGCTCAAAATGGCTACTGGATTTTGCTGACCAGTTTATTTGTCTGCCAGATGCGTTACTTTGCCACAAAAAGCCGCTTAAAAATGCGGACTTTGGGCACAATACTGGGCGTAATGCTGGGCATGCCGATTTTATATTTCGTGCCCAGCATAGAGGGGCAATTGCTGCTGACGGTCATTTTTGGCGTGAGCTTTTTTTACCTGAGCGCAAAAAAATACGCCATGGCAACCCTGATGGCCACTTTAATGGTGCTGCTGATTTTCAATTTAAAAGGCGCCGGCTATGCCATTATTTTGCCTAGAATTGCAGACACGCTTTTAGGCTGCCTGATTGCCTGGTTTGCCGTCAGCTTTATTTGGCCGGACTGGGATTTCCGCAACATCTCCGCCACCATTAAAAAGAGCGCGAATGCAACCCTGAATTATTTTGATGCAGTGGCGCAGCAGTATCAGCATGGTCACGACAACAGCATTGCGTACCGCCGCGCGCGGCGCGCAGCGCATAATGCGCAGACCGAGCTGGCCAGCATGATTTCCAGTTTAAGCACCGAACCTAACCCAAATCCGGAACTGATTCATTACGCTTTCCGCTATTTGGTGTATAGCCATAGCCAGCTCAGCTATATTTCAGCGCTGGGCAGTCACCGCGAAAAAGTACAGGATGCACAAGTGCTGGACTTAATGCTGTGGTGCAAAAATACCTTAATGCATGCTTTGCTGCATCAGCGCACGCTGCCTGAGCTGGAAATTCAACAGAAACTGCTGGAAATTCAAAACTTAAACACACAAGCGCAGCTCAGCAGCCGGCTGCAGCTGGTCTTAAAGCAAATCAGCCTGCTGCTGGAAACCTTACCAGAACTGCTCCATTTGCAGGCCGAACTGCTGCGTCAGGACATTCAATAAAGCGCCTATTCAAAATCACGTTAAATTATTTTTGAACTGAGCAGCGCTGTGATTTTTAAAAATCTGCAGCATAAAAACCCAGCGCTAAGCTTGGTTTTAATATCTGATTCTTATCATAATCGTTCAATAAATACGGTTCTTTTTCAGCTTTAAATTCAGTACACTCAGTGCTCATCCTCATTAAAGCAGTGACCATGAATATCCAAACTTTACGCATTGTTGGCGCGCTCGAAGGCATTTCTTTTCTGTTGCTGCTGTTTATTGCCATGCCCATGAAATATTGGCTGGATAATCCAATTTTGGTTAAATACATCGGCATGGGGCACGGGCTGCTGTTTATTGGGTTTCTGGCTGTGCTGTTTGCCGTGTGCGAAAAGCAAAAATGGTCTTTAAAAATGTTTTTACTGGGTTTGATTGCATCTATCCTGCCATTTGGGCCTTTTGTTTTTGATGCAAAATTAAAAAAAATTGAACAGCCTCAGGCAGACGCTTGAGTCTGATCCAATAAAAAAATCCCTCATTGCTTGAGGGATTTTTTTATGACGGGTGTTAAAACTCCCCTTCCGCCTTTCTTTGCTGCAAGACGCTGTTCAATACACCGCGCGGGAAACTGAACCACAGTGCAATAAGGGCAAAGCATGACACCCCGTATGCCCAAATATGGAAGTGTTCATACAGCACACGCACCAGTTCAATCACGATAAAGAAGCAGAACATCATCAGCACGGAAACGGCAGCCGCAACGGTGCCTTTTGAGACTTCGGAAGACATTAAGGCAAAGCGGTACAGAACTGAAAAACTGATGCCTTCGCCAAAACTGACCAGCGTCATGCCTAAAATAGCGCTATATAAAAAGTATTGCGGGAAAATGCTCCCCAACAGTACGGCAGCCGTGCCGATCAGCATCAGCGGCAAGCCAATCAAGACGGTTTTGCCTAAAGGCAGCTTGTCGATGATTTTAATCAGCACGATATTGCCGGCAATCAGCCCGCCCAGCACAGGAAACTGCGCCAAGCCATATTGCATGCTGCTGAGCCCCAGCTCTTCGACCAGCATGACTGGAGACAGCGCAATCCACAGCATCAGCGGCATCGCGACCATCGGCAAGCCTAAAGTCAGGCCCAAAAAGCGCTTATTTTTAAAGACCTGTTTGAAGTCATCTAAAATATAGCCTATTGGCTGCTTAGGCATGCTGCGCTGCTGTTTCGGCATTTTGGCTTTCAGGCCAAACCAGCTTAAAAAAGACAGCAAGGCAATGCCGATAAAGCCCCAATGCCATGACACATGATCAATGAGAAATGCGCCCAGCACCGGCCCCAGCAAAGGCGCCAGCAGGGAAATATTCGCCATCAGCGCCATCACTTTAATAGCATCACGCTCTTCAAAGGTTTCCTGAATGGCCGCATAGCCCACAGCGGAAATGACCGACAAGCCAAAGCCCTGCAAAAAACGCAGGGTTAAAAAGCTTTCAATGCTATGAGTCAGCAAAATAGCTAAACAGCACAGGGTAAAAAATGCCACGCCGCCCAGCAGCACTTTTTTCCGGCCCAGACGGTCGGACAGCGGGCCTAAAACAGCCGCAACACAAGCGCCGCCCAGCAGATAAAAGGACATGGACGATGGCGCCCAAGAGCTGCTTACGCCAAAATCTTGGGTAATGGCGAGCATCGCGGGCTGGACTAAATCGTTGCCGATATAGACGGAAAATTCAAATAAAACCAGCGCCAATGGGAACATTAAGGTGGCACGGCTTAACTTTTCAGTATGTACGTTTTGCATTGTTATCTACATATAGGATGCGTACAGGATTGGACTTGGCCTATTTTCGGGGAGAGACACGTCAGCCCAATGCAAGCACTGTAATAAATAATTAAAATGTGGAGATCGCGGGAGATCCGCAATGTTTCGCGCCGTATTCACAGGACGCTTAAAAGAAATAAAAATTCAGGGTGAAAAAATGAAAACTTAAGCCTGTACACCCGCAGGTTTAAGTTTCTGTATTTTAGCAGTGTTTGCTCTTCTTGTATTGTAACTTTTGTTAAGCCGTCATCCGTCAAGGCTGAATGAACTGATTATTTTTCAGGTCTTCGTAGGCCTGCAATATTTCATCAAAATGATTCATCACAAAATAGCCCCGCCCATAAATCGGCTCGTTTAATGGAGCAGCGCTTAAATATAAAATTGCGCAGTCCCGCTGGGCAGTCAGTTCAACCTGTTCACCGCGGCTCGACATGACCGCCATGCCTTGATCTTCTAACTCTTGATCTTCTGCCTGAAAAGCGGCTCGGCCGGAACGCATATAAATCAGCGTGGTGTCGCCCTCTTGCGCAGGCAGCTGAAGCGTGTGGCCTTTGCGCAGGAATATATCGTAAACCTGCATAGGGGTATGGGTTTGCGCGGGGCCAGTTTGCTCTTGGTATTCCCCTGCAATCACACGGACATAGCCTGCAGCATGGGCTAAATCCACTTTGGGGATGCTGGCGTTGTCTAGGCTTTGGTAGCGCGGCGGATTCATTTTGTCTTTGGCCGGCAAGTTGACCCACAGCTGCAGCATTTCAAAGGGCCCGCCGGTTTGAGAAAAAGCTTCGCTGAACACTTCTTTATGAATGACTCCAGAAGCAGCCGTCATCCATTGCACATCGCCTGCAGAAATGATTCCGCCGCCGCCCGTAGAGTCACGGTGTTCTAGTTCACCTTTCAGTATAATGGTGACAGTTTCAAAACCGCGGTGCGGGTGTTCATCAACGCCTTTGCGCAATGCGCTGGGTTCTAATGTGCTGGGGCCTATATGGTCAAGCAATAAAAAGGGTGAAACGGTATTGCCCAATTCATAGTGGGAAAAAATCGAGGTGACTGGAGCAAAGTCACCTACGGCAGAGCGTGCAGTTTCAGTGTGAATAAAGGCAAGGGTTTTCATATTGTTTTTAAGCATTATTTGATGTTTTGAGCTTAGCCTAACCGACTGGCAGATTCGATAGGCTAAGCAGGTTTCAGTATCGCAGTTTTAGGACACCTGATCCAATCTTACATTTGCAGTTTCACCAAATTTAATTTCAGGATTAGGTTTAAAAGCCAGCCATTTATTTTTCATCCATTGCTCGACTTTGTCTTTTCCTAAAATGGCTAATAAGTTGTTTAACAAATCAAATTTTGCTGTCTTATTAAAATGGTAAACGATAACTCTTACATTTCGATCTATATCATCATTTAAGCTAAACAAATCAATAATGTAATCCTTATCAGAAACATCTAATGAGTGTCCCCAAATATAAAAATTGAGCTCTAAACCTTGTGCTAAGGTTTTTTCTTTAATTTCTGCTTGCAAAGCCCTTATATAAGGCTCCCCCATTGGTGCCATCAGTTGTTTATTCAAAGATTCAGTTTCTTTCTTATTTAATTTTATTTTTCTTTATATGAATCCAAAAATAGGTAATCAGTATCTTTAAACAATTTTTGATGGTATTTGGTAAACCCAAATGCTTTAATTTTTTTTAAGCCATCATCTTCAATATCAGAAATACCTAAAACAATATTTTGATACTGACCATGACCTCCATGTAGATATTCAACGTCTACTAAATCATAAATACGCTGAAATGTATTCGTATAATTAAATGAAAAAATTTTATCAGGATAAACCCAATCCTTTGAATCTATTCCAAGTAAGCAATTAGCTGTTAACTGCGATACGATCAACTCTAAATACAAATCAAAAATTTTTATAAATTCTTCTAACTGTTCATATGCAAATGATAAAAATAATACTGAATTCATTCCATGACTATCATTTCTTCCATAACAAAATTGTTTATTAAATCCATTTCTTTGCCCCTTTATTTCAAAAATATTAAAACTTTCCAAAATTATAGTATTCTTTTTACCTACGTCTTTCTCCCACTCACTCATACTAAAAGAGTTTGATGAGTTTCTATTTTGCTGTTCAATAAATGGAATTGCCTGAGCAAAGCTAAATATGACTTCCTCGATTTTTAATTCAAAATCAATCCAAGTTTTTACTTCTTTTACATGCTTTTTAAAATATTGATACCAACGATTTAACTCTAAACGACATTGTAATTTCAAAACATCTTTTGTTGATATTTTAATGTTTTCAGTTAAATAAAATTCTTTCGTTTTCTCAATAAAATTGAATTCTCTTGTTTTAGAAAAAAGTGCATCAAAACTCATTGCATAATCAGGAAACTCCCAATCAGTTCTTTTCTCAAGCATTTTATCTATTTTTTCCATCCATTCATCAACCTTATAAATTGATAAATCCTTGATTTTTTGCCCTGTATCTTTTTCCTCGATTGCTCTCATCACATCCATAAAATGATCATACTTCGTCGGCAAATAGTGCGACAAATCAAAACCGTTTCCGACAATCAAAATATTCATTTATTGTTATTCCCCAAATACAAAAAAGCGCATCCACCGATACGCTTTTTATGAGGCATTACAGCCTAAATTTCAACCATAAATCAAAGATTGATTAAGGACATTTCGCAGCCTGGAAAGTCTTGGTATTTTTACCGCGCGCACACTGATATTCTTTTTGTGTACTGGTACGTTCCCAATCACCTTCTACATGTTTAAAACGGTAAATCGTGCGGACTGAACGTACAGAATCATCCATTAATCCCGTTTCAGTCACTTTCACTTCTGCCGCCGTTGGCGATTCAACACTGTTAAAGTACTGACGGATTTCGACCGTCGACAATTCTTTGCGTAAATCTGAACGCTCTTTCAGCACTTGCGCCAGCGGCGTATCTGTATTTCCAACTTTATGCACAATTTTCTGTGTGGTCGCACACCCCGAAAGAATCCCGACACACAATGCAGATGCTGCCAATATTCGAAACATAATTCTGACCCCAACTTAAAATTTCCAACTCATGATGCCGTTTTTATTTAAAAAATACTATTTCACAAATGTAAGCCATTTTACAGCCATAAAAAAAGCGCATCATCCGATGCGCTTTTCCGCTCTATCTTAACAATTAAAGATCGAATAATTTGCCTGGGTTCATAATACCTTGCGGGTCAAACACTTTTTTCAGCGCTTTCATGTATTCAATTTCTTCCGCTGAACGGGTATAGCCCAAATACGGCTTTTTGGTCATGCCCACGCCATGCTCTGCAGAAATTGAGCCATCGTATTTTTTCACGATGTCAAATACGTATTTATTCACCACTTTGCATTTATCAAAGAATTCGTCTTTGCTTAAATCCGCAGGTTTCAAAATATTTAAATGCAGGTTGCCGTCACCGATATGGCCAAACCAGCAGATTTCGAAATCAGGGTAGTTCTGCGCCACAATTGCATCAATTTCCTGAATAAATGCAGGAACATGCGTAATCAGCACTGAAATATCATTCTTGTACGGCGTAAACGGCGCAATCGACTCAGAAATATCTTCACGCAAGCGCCATAAGCTGTGCACTTGCTCTAGGCTTTGGCTCATCACACCATCAAGAACCCAGCCTTGTTCCATGCAGTGCTCAAAAATTTCCATCGCCTTGTCCATAATCGGCTCAAACGGCGCTTCAAACTCCAGCAATACATAAAATGGGCATTCTGTTTCAAATGGACGCTGCACATGGCCATTGTCCAGCACTTTTTGCATGGCAAGCTCACCAAAGAACTCAAATGCAGTCAGGTCAATTTTAGCTTGGAAGGCGTGCAGTACAGGCATCACAGCATCAAAGTCAGGTACACCCAACACCATCACTTGCAGGTCTTGCGGCTGGCGCTCAAGCTTAATTTCAGCTTCCGTCACCAAGCCTAAGGTGCCTTCACCGCCAATGAACAAATGCTGCAGCGCATAACCGGTCGCATTTTTGATCATGCCTTTATTCAAACGCAACACATCACCTTTACCGGTCACCACGGTTAAGCCCAGCACCCAGTTGCGGGTCATGCCGTATTTAATCACTTTAATGCCGCCGGCATTGGTGCCTATGTTGCCGCCAATCTGCGATGAACCTGCTGATGCAAAATCAACCGGGTAGTACATGCCCTGATCGGAAGCATAGTTCTGCAGCTGTTCAGTCACCAAACCCGCCTGCACGCGAACCATGCGGTCTGCTGGGAAGAACTCAAGAATCTGGTTCATCTTGTCCATGCTCACCACGATTTCGCCATTGGCTGCGACTGCGCCGGCAGATAAGCCTGTACGGCCGCCAGATGGCGTGATGGCCACATTAAATTGGTTCGCCAGTTTTACAATTGCTTGCACTTGCTCGGTCGATGATGGAAAAACGATGACCGACGGGTTTGGGTCGAAGTGCTTGGTATGGTCACGTCCCCAATTTTCGAGACTGTCTGCATCAGTTTTAATGCGGTTTTCGCCGACAATAGCGGTCAATTGGGTTAATAACTCTGGGGTTAAAGCGACTGGAGCATTCATCGTTTTCAGACCTTGCAAGAAGTAAACAAGTTGTAAATAGCCTATAAATCATTCAGTTGTGCACAGCATGGCGCCAGCACCAGATGAGGCAGACGTGAGCAGAAAAGAAACAGAAATCAGATCCGTTTTTCACGTGCGCACATTATAAGGCATTTTTCAGCAAAACCCGCAGAAAAACCTGTTTTTACAATGACGCCTTTGAAATTACAGGCTTATTTAGAACGCGCGCGGCAATAACGGTCACATAATTTGTCAAAATACCTCACACAGCGGTCATAAAGGAAATGTATATCCCGCATTGTCCTATGCTATTATACCGCCACTAAATTTGGCCTTTGTAGCGGAGCCGTAATGAGCCAACATCTTTCACTGCCTAAAGATAAAATTCGTTTCTTGTTGTTAGAGGGCGTTCACCAAAACGCCATCGACACTTTAAATGCTGCCGGATACACCAACATCGATTACCGTAAAACAGCGCTGGAAGGCGACGCGCTGAAAGAAGCGGTAAAAGATGCGCACTTCATCGGTATCCGTTCGCGCACTCAACTCACTGAAGAAGTGTTTGAAGCGGCGAACAAACTGATTGCTGTGGGCTGTTTCTGTATCGGCACCAACCAAGTGAACTTGAATGCAGCGATGATTCGCGGTATTCCAGTTTTTAACGCGCCGTATTCAAATACCCGTTCGGTGGCTGAATTGGTGCTTGCTGAAGCAATCCTGCTGCTGCGCCGTGTGCCTGAAAAATCAACAGATACACATGCGGGCGGCTGGAACAAATCTGCAGTTGGTTCATTCGAAACACGCGGTAAAATTTTAGGGATTGTCGGTTACGGTTCAATCGGCTCTCAGCTTTCAGTTCTGGCTGAAAGCCTGGGCATGCAAGTGATTTACTATGATGCGGTAACAAAACTGCCTTTAGGCAATGCGCGTCAAGTCGGCTCTATGGGCGAATTGCTTGCCAATGCTGACGTCGTGTCTATCCACGTTCCGGATGTTCCTTCTACACGCAACTTCATGGGCAAAGAACAGTTTGCGCAAATGAAAGAAGGTTCAATCTTCATCAATGCGGCGCGCGGCACTTGCGTTCTGATTGATGACCTTGCGGATGCCATCAAATCTGGCCATATTGCCGGCGCAGCAGTTGATGTATTCCCGAAAGAGCCTAAAGCCAACGGTGAAGAATTTGTTTCTGCGCTGCGCAACTTGCCAAACGTGATTTTAACTCCTCACGTCGGCGGTTCAACTATGGAAGCGCAAGCGAACATCGGTCTAGAAGTGGCAGAAAAATTTGTGGCTTATTCAGATAAAGGCATGACTTTATCTGCAGTGAACTTCCCGGAAATTGCGCTTCCATTGACTGAAGGCAAACACCGTTTACTGCATATTCACAAAAACATTCCAGGCGTGCTGTCAAAAATCAACAACCTGTTTGCTGAACACGGCATCAACATTTCTGGCCAGTCATTAATGACTAAAGGAGATGTAGGTTACTTAGTGATGGATGTAGACGCTACTGCATCTCAAGAAGCTTTAGATACCTTGCACGAAGTTGAAGGCACAATCCGCGTCCGCGTATTGTTCTAATTCAATTGCACATAAAGCCATAGGCTGCGGCCTGTGGCTTTTTTTATTTTTAAGCTTCAGCTTTACTCTCCCGCTCCTCGAGAAATCGAACCCAATTTAGTATAGTAAGCACATGCCGAATTTAAAAAATACGCCCCATGTGCAAGCGCTGTTCCTGCTGCTGATTGCAATGATCAGCATGCAAAGCAGCGGTTCTCTGGCCAAAATCCTGTTTAATCAATTTCCAGTTTTGACTGTGTCCAGCTTGCGCCTTTTGCTGGGTTCCCTTATTTTGGCCGTGATTTTTAGGATTTGGCAGGCCAATTTCAAACAGGTGCGCTGGAAAGCCATCATCAGCTACGGCGTGGCGTTAGCTGGCATGAACGCGCTGTTTTATTTATCGATTAACCGCTTGCCGCTGGGCATTGCGGTCTCATTTGAATTTATTGGCCCGCTCAGTGTCGCGCTGTTTTATGCACGGCAGAAATTTGACTTTATTTGGGTCGGACTGGCGGTTTTAGGCTTGGCGCTGCTCTTCCCTTTTGATCAGGCTTCACAGCCCTTAGATCCAATCGGCATTGCCTTTGCACTGGGTGCAGGCGCTTGCTGGGCGCTGTATATTGTGGCAGGTCAGCGGCCTTCTGGTCTCTCTGGCAACCATACCGTATGCTTAGGGATGTTTGTCGGCATGCTCTGTCTGTTGCCCATCGCACTGTTTACAGGGATGCCAGCGTCTGTATTTGAGCCTTCCAATCTTATTTATTTTATCGCTCTTGCAATACTGGCCAGCGCGCTCCCTTTTACCTTGGAGATGATCGCGCTCAGAAATTTATCCGCGCTGAGTTTTGGCACACTGATGAGTGTAGAGCCTGCGATTGCGGCGCTGTCGGGCTTTGTCTTTTTAGGTGAACAGCTGCTGTGGACACAATGGCTGGCGCTGGCGGTGATTATTGCTGCTTCAATTGGCTGCACAGTGACGACGCAACAGGCCAAGCAAAGAAAGTAGTCCTCCGCCGCCAATTAAATTTCTAAATGAAATAAAAAACCGCGTTTCGCTCTCAAGCAAAACGCGGTTTTTTGCTGCTATTCAAATGCTGCTTTAAGTTGGCACGTTACAAAAGTAGCCATCATTGTCGACTGGTGTATTGCCGCCCCATAAAGAAATCATGATCAATGGCTGCTCAGAACGCTTAAAACCCTCTCTACCTCTAGAGCCGCAGTATGTGCCCTGAAGCATACGGCCTTGAAGATATAAACTGTTGATCTTGCCTTCGTCCATCCAATTAAAACCTGCATATTGGTTTGGTAAACGGATGAGTTTTTGCTCACCATAAACCGTATTGAAATGCAGTTTATGCTCAGATGAATCATTGCTGTCCGCCATCCATAGGCTGACCTCGATTTCACAAGGCTTGCCGATCAAATCTGGATTATTGATATTTAGATTGCCTGTGTTGTAATCATCACCAGATGTACACTGCACATAGAAGCTTAAGCCCTTGTCCGATGCCACGACCTCTTTGTCTTTCAGTACAATTTTCACATCCGATTTACTTGTAGAAACAGCTGCGCCAACATATCGCACCCATTGATCCCCCTCAAGGGCAATTGCCGTTTGCGCTGACCAAACCAGTTTATCATTGTTGGACTTTAAGCCCGTTAATACACGGACGCCTTCTTTTGGCGCCGTAAATTCAGCTGCTTTATATTCTACGCCAACTAGAGTGGTGAACTCACCGCTGCATTCGACTGCTGAACCATCTTCAAGCGTGCATTGTACTTTGTTATTGGTTGCGGGGATGCCTAAATCAATCACCACATTTTTATCATTCGGCAATTGCGACGTCACAGAGCCAATGAGTGTGCCTGTCGTATCTTTCGCTGTCCAATGAATTGTGCCTTCAGTTGGCATATTTACAATATCCACACCTTCAGCAGGAATCGAGTTGGTTTTGGTTAAACCTGAACCATCTTTGAGTTCCACTGCCGCAGTAATATGGCAAGGCACATAGTTATTGGCTGATTTACATTTCACATTCACTGAACCTGGATTTTCAAATTTAAAATCCCAGTTCCAGGTTGAGAAATGGCTGACGGTGGCTTGAACAGCCAAGCCCGTAGCAGAAAGCGGAGAAGCGACAACGGTTCCAGGAGTTCCTTCTTCAACCCATTTGCCTTTGGCCACATCGAAATACCACATTGGAATACTGGTGCCCACCGTCATGGCTTGGTTATTGATGCTATTGAGCGGCAAGTCCATTTGAATATCAGCTGTCACGCCTTGCTTCAGCTGCAGCTTTTGACCAGCGGCATTGGTAAATGTTGCCGTCATCATGCCTGCACTAATTAAAATCGCAGGATTACCTTTGGAATCTACCGCCACACCATTGGCTGGCATGGCATTCAAATCACTGCTTTGAATATCCCAAGGGGTAAACTCAACTTTGACTGCTCCTGTAGCAGGCTGACCGTTCGGCAATACAAATGCCCCCGCAGGAATACTGATTTGGGCATTCAGAAATGCAGCCTGAATCACTTGGGCGTCTTCAATTGCAGCGACAGTTAATGTTTGTTTGATCGGCAATAGGTTTGCAGATAACTGTGCCAGTTCTTCCACGTTCAACTCAACAGCCTGTGTAATAAAACCCGTTTTTTTAAAACTCACCACAACGGTTTTTGCAGACTGAGGAATCTTCACATTAAATTGTGCATTACCAGAAGCATCAGTGACAAAACTTTGCCCCAAAATACTGATCTCAGCGCCAGTAATGTTCGATCCTGTTGAGGTTTGGACCAATGCCGTCACTGCTTTTTCAGTAGATACTTCATTTGCTGAAGCATCATCACCAGAGCCAGAACCACAGCCCACAAGCGGGACTCCCAAAACGCACGCAACCAATACGGCGTGCAGCTGTTGTTGTAATTTCATTATTATTTCTCTTAATTCAGAAGTGCTGGATAAATAAGCATCATATTATTGATTTTATTTATATTATGTTCAAACGAACAATATTATTCACATGAACTGCCCAGCACTGCCTGTACCATCTTGCATCTTTTCATGCACCAATTGCTCTATAATCCAGCAACCTGCTCCTTCCAACCCAGCTGCTGAATTTTTATGCCAAACGCCCAATATCTTGCAGTGCTGTATATGATTTTATCGATGGTGTCGTATCAAATCAGCGCCTCATTTGCCAAACAGCTGTTTACTGTATTGGACCCGCTGAGCGTCACCATTCTGCGCTTATGCTTTGCTGCGGTTATTGTCTGTTTGATGTTCCGGTCTTGGCGCATTCTAAAGCGGCTGCCGTTTTTAAAATGGCGTGATTTACTCTGCTACAGCGTGGCGCTTTGCATCATGAATGTTTTATTCTATATGTCGCTCGGAAAGCTGCCGCAAGGCATTGCAGTCGGTCTGGAATTTATCGGTCCCTTGGGTCTGGCCCTGCTGTCTATTCAGCGGCGCAGCGATTATATATGGGTCTTATTGGCCATTGCCGGCATCGCCTTGATGGTGCCTTGGGGGCAAACCGCAGGCGCCGATTTTTCTGTCACAGGTGCAGCTTGCGCGCTGGGTGCAGGATTGTGCTGGGCCTTTTATATTTATTTTGGACAAAAGGTCGTGCATCAAAATATCGGCATGCATGCCTTGACGATTGCCATCACACTATCTGCACTGACCCTGCTGCCCATTGGCCTATACCGCAATGCGCCTACGTTGCTGGAAACCCAATATTGGGGCAAAGCGCTGGCCATTGCCATTTTAGCAACGGCTATCCCCTATGCTTTGGACTTAAAAGCCTTAAAACAGCTGAATAAACTCAGCTACGGTACATTATCCAGCCTTTCGCCGGCGCTGGCAGCGCTGACAGGACTGGTGCTGCTGGGTGAACAAATTGGCCTGCTGCAGTGGGCAGCGCTGTTCTGCGTGATGATTGCGTCCATCGGCGTTACGCTGAAATCTTCTAAAGATCAAAGCGCCGCAACGTCATGAATATAAGTAAATCATTCATGTTCAGCTCAGTGAACGCATTTCGGCAGCCAGATGCTTCTTCTGGCGCCTGCCTTAAATTTTGTTCAGGATTGTCCCGTAATGGTCTGATAGCCCAAGCGCACAATCAGTACACTGACCAAAACCAAAAATAGAATCCGGATAAAACCGCTGCCGTATTTCAGCGCAGCCTTCACCCCAACGATTGAACCGCAAATATTCGCCACCGCCATCATGCCGCCCACAGCAAACAGCACATGCCCTGTCGGTGCAAAAAAGCTCAAAGCGGCAAGGTTCGTGGTTAAATTGGCAATTTTAGACAGCGCAGATGCATGCAAAAAATCGGCTTTTAAATAGCGGATGAAAAAGAAAATAAAGAAACTGCCCGTACCCGGCCCAAAGATGCCGTCATAAAAGCCAATGGCGAGGCTGCCCACTGCCGCCAGCAGCAGAATCTTGGGCGTCAGCTCCTGACGGATATGCACTTGGCCAAACTGCTTCTTCATCAACGTATAAATGGCGATTACGATCAGCATCACCAGCACAAAGGGCCGCAGCACTTCTTTCGGTACCATCGACACGCAGGCTGCACCGGCAAAGGAAGCGATAAAAGCACAGCTGGCAATCACCGCCAGCAATTTCCAGCGCAATTTTACTTGGCGTAAAAAAGAATAGGATGCCGATGCAGTTCCAAAAATAGAGGACAGCTTATTGGTGCCGAAAACCGTTGCAGGAGACAGCTGCGGCATGGCATTCATAATTGCTGGAATTTGAATCAGCCCGCCGCCGCCGACCGCAGCGTCTATCGCGCCGGCAAAAAAAGCAAAAAACAGCAGGCTTAAGATAATTTCAATTTCCACAATTTTTGCCTTAAATCAGTTATTTAAAAATAGGTTTAGAGGTTTAATACGCGTTTTGGCACTAAGCGCTTGCGCTCGGTGATTTCCGCCAAACCAAGGCATTTTTCACCATCAAAAACCAGCGCTTCGGATACCGCTTCATGTTCAATATTGCTTTCCATGCCTCGGCTGAAATATTCCGCGCGGCCTTCCGGCACCTGCACTTTTGGAAAATGATCAATGGGAGAATACACAGGCAGCAGCAGGGCCTCACGCTCTGTTTCGGTCAATGTTTCTAAATATTCGATGGTATAGCTGGGAATCAGTTCAAAATGCCCCGTTTTAATGCGGTGCAGATAAGTCAAATGGCCATACGTGCCTAGAGCTTTGGCAATATCTTCGCCTAAAACCCGGATATAAGTGCCTTTTGAACAGGTTACATCTAAACTGATGCTGTTCTCTGTGAAAGACAACAGCTGAATAGCCTCAATCGTAATCGGACGCGCTTCCCGTTCAATTTCAATGCCTTTGCGCGCCAGCTCATACAGCGGACGGCCTTCTTTTTTCAGGGCCGAATACATCGGCGGCACCTGCTGAATATCCCCAACAAACTGCGCCAAAACCTGCTGAATGAATTCTTCTGTCAGCGGCGGTACCGCCTTCTCAAGCAAGCGTTCCCCTTCCACATCGCCAGTCGTCGTGCTGTGGCCTAAAAATATGGTAGTTTGATAGCGCTTTACAGAGTCCAGCAAATAATGCGAGAACTTGGTCGCCTCCCCCAAGCAAATCGGCAATAAACCAGAAGCCAGCGGATCAAGCGCGCCAGTATGCCCAGCTTTTTGCGCGCGGTAGAGCCAGCGCACTTTCTGCAAAGCGGCATTGGAACTGATGCCCAAAGGTTTATTAAGCAAAAAAACACCGCTGATATGGCGGCGCTGAATTTTAGCGGAAGATGATTTCATGAGAAAAACAAGCGAGAATAATCTTCGCCATGGTAACCGAATATTTACAACTTTTCTGTGATTTTCTGCTGAAGCTGTGGCATATTCAGCTCCATTGCGTAATTTATAAAACAAATAAAACGGATAAAAGGTGCATGGGATATGCAGAAACACAAACTATGGATCATAGCAGGCGCTATTATTCTTGCCGTCGGCGCATTTATTTTTTGGCTTATACCGAATGATGGTCAAGCATCAGCCACACAAAACGCCAGTCAGCCCCCTGCTGCCGATAGCAGCGGTACGCCTCAGGCGCAGGCGCGCAGTCCGAACGGCTTGCCTTATTTCAGCCCGAGCCAGCAAGATACTGAAATCAACTGCCAAATGAATTTGGACGCGTCCAGCCGTTTGATGGTGAATGAGCGCACCCGCGACTGTTTTGAATATTTCATTACCCAGTACGGCGAAAAAACCATTGAGCAAATCAAAAAAGATTTTAAAGCCTACATCACGCAAAACTATAAAGAGCCTTCTCTAACGCAAATTTTAGATTTATGGAACCGCTATATGGATTACCGTGAGCGTTTAGGCAGCCTGCAGGCGCCTAGCCTCAGTCAGGATGATCCGCAATACTACCGTTCGATTTACAACAGTACACAAAACTTGCGAAAGCAGTTCTTTTCGGATTATGAAATTGAAGGCCTTTTTGGCACTGAAAATACTTATCACGTATACACCCTGAAACGGATGGACGTGATCAATGACAAAAAGCTAAGTGAAGCGGAAAAGGCTCAAAAACTGAAAGCATTGTTTGATGAATTGCCAGAGGACTGGAAAGAAAATCTGGAACAGATGAATAAGCTGGAAGATCTGCATAAACTGACAGCTGACATAAAAGCGCGCGGCGGTTCAGCCGAAGAAATTCATCAAATGCGCATGAATTTAGTGGGCCCGGAAGCAACACAGCGTTTAGAAACCCTAGATACGCAGCGCGCTGACTGGCAGAATACCGTCAACAGCTATTTATCCGAACGCGACAGCATTCTGAAAAGCGGCCTGAGCGACGATGCAAAGCAAAAAGCGGTACAGCAGTTACGCGCGCAGCATTTCAGCAGCAAAGAGGAACAGCTTCGTGTCAACACTTTTGAAACTGCACATGATCAGGGCGATAAATTGCCTTATAGCGAATAGCGCAGCGGCAAAACACCTGGATGAAATCTAAGGATGCACATGCATCCTTTTTTTATTTTCGGCATGCCTTAGCGCCGCACAATATTCTTTGTTTCTGTTTTTCTTCAATAAAACGGAAAAAGAAGGTCAATCTCCCTGCTTTTCTTAGCTTTTCAGGACAAATGTATAGCAAATAGATGACATTTATGGACATTTTGAGACCCCAAATGACATGGAATAAATCAAATTTCATGAAAAAATAGCGTGGCATCTGCTTTATCTTCACTCTCTAAAAATAACAACCCGGATGTTCTGCGCAACACCTTTTGAATATCCTTTTCAAGATGCATTAGAGAGCTTGCTGCACGCAATTTGCTACACATTATTAAAAACAGCAATAACAACAACTCCAAACAAAGGAATGCATATGCGTACTTTCACAACAAAAGCCAAAATGGCCTCTTTAGGCATCATGGCGGGCTTAGCGATAGGATTATCGGCAGGCGCGCAGGCGGCTCCAAGCGTTTTGCAAGTCAAAGAAACAGCTAAATCTGACTATGCGAAAACCAAGTATCCGATTTTAATGGTTCACGGCTGGTTAGGCTGGTCCCGTATCGGCAATGACAGTTTCAATATTGACTACTGGTATCAAATTTTGCCGGATATGGCGCGCAACGGCTCAACCGTCTTCGCTGCCCAGCTTTCACCGGCGAACACCACAGCATACCGCGGAGAACAGCTGATTACCCAAGTTGAAGATGTGCTGGCCATTACCGGCAAAGACAAAGTAAATCTGATCGGCCACTCGCATGGCGGCCCGACGGTGCTTTATGTTGCCGCGACTAAGCCGCAGTATCTGGCATCAATTACCGGGGTCGCGGGCACCTATCACGGTTCTAAAGTAGCCGATGATATTCAAGGCAACAAACTGACTAAATCCTCTTTCAATATTTTAGGCGACTATATTATTGGGCCATTGATTGCCTTGGCGCAATCCAAGCCTGAGCTGGGCATTGATTTTGATGCCTCCATGAAATCACTGTCACAAACAGGATCTGCCGCCTTCAATGCAACTGTCGCAAAATCTGCCGTTGCCGCCGGCGTTTTGGCTTCTTCTGAGAACTGCAGCAAGAACTTAAATTCAGTCGATTCGAAAGGCGTGCGCTACTACTCTTGGACGGGCGTAGCGCAAACCACCAACTTGCTGGATATTGACACCATCCTGATGCAGTTAGGGCCGCTATCTTACGGCAATAAGGACAATGACGGCATGGTATCGCGCTGCAGCGCGTACATCGGTCAAGTGATCCGCGATGACTACAAGCTGAACCATACCGACTTAGCCAATATGATGTTTGGCTTAACAGGCCTGTTTGCACAGGACCCTGTCGCACTCTACCGCCAGCACGCCAACCGCTTGAAGCTTCAGGGCTTATAAGCACAGAAGCCCGCCCATGCTGAGCGGGCTTTTTATCTTTAAATGCATATAAATAAAATTTGTTACAACTCCAAATACACTTTATCTGCAGTGCTTTGCATTTCATTCAGCAGACTGTTTTTATATTGGTGACAACTTATATTGTCAGAAAATAAAATTAAAAAACAGAGGATGCATCAATGAAATATGGAATTCTCGCGGCAGGCATACTGTCCGTCTTTATTGGAAGCACAGCCAGCGCGTCACAAGCCACTCAGGTAAAAACTGACAAAACCGTATCGGCCTATGCCAAAACCCAATATCCAATCGTTTTTAATCACGGCATGGCTGGCTTTATACGGGTAGGCACCGATGACCTTGGCCTAGACTACTGGTATCAGATCTTGCCTGATTTAGCGCGCAATGGCGCCAGCGCCTGGGCAACCCGCGTATCCCCTTTAAATTCCACAGAAGTCCGCGGTGAACAGCTGCTGCAGCAAGTTTTAGAAATCCGCGCGATTACAGGCGCAGACAAAGTAAATCTGGTCGGCCATTCACATGGCGGCCCGACAATCCGCTATGTGGCAGGCGTGCGCCCAGATGTTGTTGCATCCCTGACCAGTATTGGCGGGCCGCATAAAGGCTCGCCAGTTGCGGACCTCATTTTAAAAGCGGAAGGCACTGCGGTTGAAGCGCCCTTAGTCGGCGCAGTCAACTTTGTGTCTAAAGCCATCACTTGGGCGCAGGGGTTAGACCCAGACAGTTATCCGCATGATGCTTTGGCAGGCGGCCGAAGCCTGACTCTGGCGGGTTCAGCCGCATATAACGCTAAATTCCCAATCGGCATTCCTGCTACAGCCTGCGGTGAAGGCAAAGCTTTCGAACAAGGCATTTATAACTATTCATTTACCGGTGTTGGGCAAGTGACCAATGTGCTGGATTTAGACTCAGCGCTGAAATTCACAGCCCTTTTGATTGATGGCGGCAAGGATAATGACGGCCTCGTGCCTAGATGCAGCGCCAAATTCGGCAAAACCATCCGCGACAATTACAATTGGAATCATTTGGATGAAGTCAATCAGGTCTTAGGCTTAAAGGCTTTATTCGCCCCGGATCCTGTAGATGTCTACCGCCAGCATGCCAACCGCTTAAAGCTTCAGGGCTTATAAAATACAGGCATAAAAAAAAATGCGCCTTTGGGCGCATTTTTTAACTCGTGTGAAAACTTAAAATTAAGCTTTAACTTTACGAGCTGGCAATTTTTCACGAATACGTGCAGCTTTACCAGACAATTCGCGTAGGTAGTAAAGTTTAGCGCGGCGAACATCACCACGGCGTTTAACTTCTACTTTAGCTACGATTGGAGAATGTGTTTGGAAAACACGTTCAACACCAACACCGCTAGAAATTTTACGTACTGTGAACGCTGAGTTCAAGCCACGGTTTTTCTTCGCAATTACAACGCCTTCAAAAGCCTGAAGACGCTCACGGTCGCCCTCTTTAACTTTTACAGAAACAATCACTGTATCACCTGGTGCAAATTCAGGCAGATCAGTTCTTAGCTGTGCGTTTTCAATTACTTGAACTAAAGGATGCTTACCGCTCATGGGGTATCTCCGATATGTGCGGGTCAGAAGAGGTCTGATATCCGCTGGGTATAGAGGCTAAGGCGCATACACCCGATTATCTTTCTCTTTATTGTTGACCATCTCAGCCAATAAAGAGCCTATTAAAGAATACTTAAAATAATTTTAAGTACTGTTTTCGAAGACAGAGATGATTCCTCATCCATGCCTTACAAATCTTTCAGCCATTTTTTTTGCTGCTTCGTCAGTTCGACCTGTTCCGCCAACTCTGGACGGCGTTCAAGTGTCCGCTGATAGCGCTGCAAAAACCGCCATTTTTCAATATTTGCATGATGCCCGGATTTTAAAACCTCTGGCACATCCAAACCTTCAAAATGATCTGGCTTGGTGTATTGCGGGCAGTCTAAAAGACCATCCACGAATGAGTCTTGCACGTGTGACTGCTCATCAGACATCGCACCCGGAAGCCTCCGGATAATGCTGTCCAATAAAACCATCGCAGGAAGCTCTCCACCCGATAATACGTAATCTCCGATTGACCATTCCTGATCAACATATTGCTGGATCAAACGCTCATCAACACCTTCATAGCGCCCGCACAATACAATCAGGCCGTCATATTCGACAAACTGCTGTACTGCGGATTCATTTAAGGTCTTTCCTTGCGGTGACATATACACCACTGGAACATGAACTGCACCTGCTTGCGCTGCAAGCTCTTTAGCACGGTGGATTGCTTTTGCCAAAGGCTCAGCCATCATCACCATACCGGGGCCACCGCCAAATGGACGTTCATCCACTCGTTTGTAGTTGCCCTCAGCAAATTCCCGAGGATTGATGCAATGAACTTGCACAATTTCGTTTTTTGCCGCGCGCCCGCTGATACCGTAGGCTGTAATCGCTTCAAACATTTCAGGAAAAAGCGTAATGACTGCAAAAAACACCGCAGACTCCTCTATTTTCCTGCTGAGTGAATCCTAAAAGGATTAATAATCTACGCCCCAATTCACGTAGATGCGACCCGCTTCGAGATCAACCCGCTGCACCACATCTTTATGCCATGGAATCATGCGCTCTTCGCCATCGACGCTGTCTGCGGTAGCGCGAACCACCATCACATCGTTGGCGCCTGTTTCAAACAGCTCGTGGATTTGACCGAGATTCACTTCCTGCTCATCATCATTCAGGCCTAACACGGTTAAGCCTTTCAAATCTGACCAGTAATACTCGTCCACGCCTGCTTGAGGCAGCTGCGATTTTGAAATCCAAACATTGGTACCGACCAAACTGTCTGCTGCCGTGCGATCACTCACACCTTTAAGCGAAACAACTAAGCCTTTACCATGCGGTTTCCAGCGTTTTACATCTGCTGTTTGCCAACCCGCTTTGGTCTCAATGTACCAAGGCAGGTAGTCAAAGATGTTGCTCATAGGTTCTGTATTGGAATAGACCCAGAGCCACCCATTTAATCCATATGCTGAACGTAGCTGTCCAATCTGAATACGATCTTCTGGAACATTCTGTGTTGGTGTCATGGGCAAGCTACTACCGTATTAAACAGCAGCTGCAGCTTTTTTAGCTTGAGCAGCTAAAGAAGCAACACGGTCAGACGGTTGAGCGCCTTGAGAAACCCAATGAGCAAAACGGTCAGCATCTAAACGAAGTTTTTCTGCTTTACCTTGTGCTGTAGGGTTAAAGAAACCGATACGTTCGATGAAACGACCGTCACGTGCATTGCGGCTATCAGTCACAATGATTTGATAGAACGGACGTTTTTTAGCACCACCGCGTGCAAGACGAATAACTACCATGATACAACCTTATAGTTTTTACGGATTATCCCTGTACCGACCATCGATACACTTCAAACCCCTTTCATAGAGGGCAATATTTTACGTTATCTTTCCTTCGAAAGGAAGATCAAAATTTAGTTATCCGCAATTTTGAATTTAAGTTTAGCGGCCATCCCAGTTTGTCGTGGCGGATGGGGTGCAGGTTGAAGCCTGAGTCCATAATTTTTGAGCATCTTGATTAATACAAACTAGGCCGTTTTCATTCTGTACTGAATTTGCAACTGGTTCAGCTGTCAAAAGGTAACCTTGATTATCAGCATCAATATCTAATGAAATTTCATAAAATGCAGTTCCAGTACTTGGATAATCCGCTGTTCCGCCAATTCCATTTAAGGTAGCGCCTGAATAGCTATGATTAACAATGGAATAACTTTGCAGCCTCTGCGCCAGCCGTGACAGCTCACTTTGTACATCTGAGCGGTTAGCATTAATTTGATATTTACTATATAAAGGGAAAGCTATAGCAGCTAATATCGCTACAATCGCGATTGTGATAATTACCTCAATCAAGGTAAAGCCTTTATTTTTGTTGATCACCATGTTTCAGCCCCATTTGCCTCTGAATCACAAGTCGAAAAAGAAACCAGTGAATTTGTTTTATTCTTACAGCGAATACCCGTACTTGTAAGCAAAAAACTATAATTTTGGGGGTCTGCTGTTAATGCTTGAATCGCCCACCCCTGTCCGACAGCGGAACCACTTGTTAATAGTGGATTGCCTGTCGAATCATCTACAATCGATACTGTATATGGGTAAGTAGAATCAGGAGCTACTGTCGCTGTAACAGTAGAAAAACCTTTATAGTTAAAATTTCGAGCCTTATGCCGTTCTAAAAGCACAGCCAGCCTTTGAATTTCCTGTTCAGCTTCTGATGCTGCAGATCGGCGAGCATATTGCTGATATGACGGAATAGCAATTGCTGCAAAAATTGCAACAATTACTACAGCGACCATCATCTCAATTAAAGTAAAACCTTGATTGATTTTTTTTGCAGAAGACAAATTCATTTTATATTCCTGCCCTATTTACTCGTTTCATACCAGCGTACGGGAACAAGGGATAAAGGTGTAGAATAAGTTTTCGACTGTCCACCCGCTAAAGCACCATTACCCGAAACCAATACCCGGTTCGAACCAGCTGTATTGCTTGAACCCACTGCTGGCGAGATAATTCCTGCACCCAGACTCTTTCCTTTCAGGAATGTTGAAGCACTAATTTGAGCGTCAGTGCAAACCCCATAAGGCATACAGAACTGATAAACAAAACTTTCACCCTTGACACCTGCGCCACAGTCACCTGACAAGCCTGCTTTACTGCCGTCAAAAGTCGTTACATACAGATCATTGTCTAAAACAATCGGGGTACTCAACACTTTTGCATCTTGAGTCAATGTTGAAGCAAAGTAGTGATACCAGCCACCCGTACTTTCATACGAAGCTACCGCGGTTTTATTGTCGTTAGATGTGACTTGCCCTAAATTTGCCAATACAAGATTTTTCGTGATTAATGCATCTGCTCTACAGCTTTTATCTGCTGTTGTCGAACTTGTATTAAGTGTTTCACAAACCTTATAAACAGCGCCATCCATTTTAAACAAGTCTGAACGGGCTACATCTTTATCATAAATATTATAAACTGCGTCATTTTTATAAGACGCTGATGAAGAATTGAATCTTGGCAAACTGCGGTTGCCACTGCCAATAGAAACAACACCAAAAGTATTGCCTGAACTGCTATATGTAGAAAATGCAGGCATTTCATAGAAACGCGGGCTGTATAGACCGTTATTCAGCGTTAATAAACGCTGCGGCGGCTTAGCAAATGAATTTTTATCAAATGTGGCCATACTGTTATTTAAATCTACACGCCACAATTGCCCGCCTAGGTCTCCAAAATACAGATGGTCAATTAAGCCATCCGCATTTCTATCAACACTGCGGATTTGACTCACAACACTGTACTGCAGATTGCTGACTGTACTATAACCTACACCGTCAGTAGTATTTGCACTGGTTGCATTGGCTCCGCTCCACCACAGCAAAGCGCCAGTTTCAGCATTAAACATGTAAATACCAGCACCGCGCTTATTGCTTTGAACATAGTCACTACTCTCATAGCCGCTAAATCCTGTGCGCTCGCCTGTCGTACTATCAAATGCCCCATCACCATTGGTGCCGCCAGCATCATAGCCTCCGCCAACAATCATGACACGGGTTTTTTTGCCATTCCATTTCACAAAACCAATCGTCGGTTTCGACCAGCTTTGCCCCATAAATGCCAATTCTTTATAAGCAGTAGAACTGTTGCCGCGATAAACGGCTTGTGTATTTGGATCAATACGGAATGCTAAGCTTGGAGCATCCATATTTTGAAGATTCAGTGCATAATAGCTGCGGCCTCCCATTCGCAGGCCACCATACGCCATTTGAACGCCTGATGAAGTCCCCACCCCGGTGCCCACAGTCATTTTCGTCTTGTCTGATTTCAGCACATATTCTGAATATGAAGTCCACGGTGCATCAATGCCATAGTAAAATGGCTGGTAAGTTGACGTACTGAATCCGCTGGTTGTTGTATTCTCAAGAAAAGCCTTTTTCTGCGTGCTGACCATTTCATTGGGCACAAAAGCAAATTTTTCTATGCCTGTGCTGGCATTTACTACAGATAGAACACCTTGTGTCGTTCCAAATAAGGTGTAATCATCCCGGTCTGATGTCGTAACTGCACCATTAGTGCTCCCAATCACCCCAGACTGCGTCAATAATATTGGCGATGAGTGCATCACTGCACCCAATTGACGAAGAGAACTGGCTGCTGAAAGTCCAGCAATTGTGCTAGGCGGATTTGCAGGATCTGCAATAATATACCCCAGCAGTGACAGTAAATAGCCCCTGCTGCTATCTGTCGTGTTGGTAACATAACTTGCGCCAATTTGATTCAATGCTGTAGCTGTTGCTGTACCATTCACATCACGGTTAATTAACAGTTTTCGATTTGCGGCATTACCTGCTGCCATTCCTAAGGGCAGGTTTGCTTTTACACCGCCAATCAATTTCAGCGCAGCGCTATTGCTTGCGCCGGCTAAAATAGTTTCTGACCAATAATCATAATTGTCTTCAATTTTACCGCTGCTATTGGTAAGCGAATTGCCTTTCACATCTTTAATTAAGCCATCAACAACTTTATACTTTTTCAAGTTGCCCGCCCAAAGCTGATAAGTCGCATCTGGCGTCGGCTGAAACTGTGATGAATAAGTAAAATTCTGTACTGCTGCAGGATTTAACTGATCACTTGGAATATACGATTCACCAGTAGTTACCGACGGTATGTCAGTCGCTAGCGCACTAATAAAGCTATTTACACTGCTAACTACGTCTGCAGAGCTGGAACCGGAATACCAGCCGCCTTGACCATAAATCCCCCATCTAGCAGCATTTTTCACATCAGCACTTGCTGAAGCAGTGTTGATATTCGCAAGATTTTGAGCCTGGGTTAAAGCGCTGTTATATGATGTCAATCCATTAAAATCACTGCCAAATCCAACCACTGCCGTCTTAATAACGAGATTCTTGGGATTCATCTTTGAGGTTGAGGCATCCCCTTTCACCGTTCTATTCAAAAGCAGTTGTGAAAAATCACTAATGCAATTCCAGCTATTTCCAGAATATCTAGCCCCCGTACCATCAAACAATGTACCTGAACAGGTCACGGCACTTCCATATGAACTAGTAAGCGCATTTTGCATCAACGTTTTGCTTACGCTGTCAGCGGCACCATTCGGTTCACCATCTGTAAGCAAGTAAATACCCTGACCACTGCATTGGGTATTTGTCTCACTTATAGGTGAAACATAACTAATCTCTTCCGCATTTTTCGAGGTATTTACAGAATAAGGAAAACCGCTGCCTGAAGGTGTGCCAAATTTAAAATAATATTTTTTAGCAGATCCAGTTCCGCTGTAATAATAGATATCATTACCACTGCTTTCCTTTGTATAACCTGCAAGAGAAGGGGCACCTGTTAAACTGACAGTACATCTTGAGGTGCTGGAATTCCCACTTGAACCACATGAATACCAAGACTTCGTAGTTGTTCCCAACATATAGGCGCCAACTTCAGCATAGGCCTCACCTGTAGGCGTGCTATAATTTCCAGTCCAAGTACTCATTTCTTTTAAAAGCAAGGTCCGCTGATCAGTCACGTTAACTGTTACAGTTGTATAATATAAAGTACAAGCCTTATTATTTACATTTGTACATGATTCTGAACTGTAACTTCCGGAAGGCTTGGCTGTCTTTTCCTCCCCCCATTCCGTACATGTATTATACGTGCTCCATGCAGTACATGAGCTATATACATTTTTTGAACCATTATTATAATATTTATAAATTGGCTTTTTAGCTGTATACGACCCTCCGCCACTAATGACTGTATTTAAAGCGCGTGCCGGTACAAGCACATAACCGGATGAACTATTATAAAAACTGGATAATCCAATAATTTTGTCATTACTTAATGCTGCAGCGCCATTTCCGCCCGCCAGCACATCAATCATCCCACTGCGTACGCGCTCTAAACGCGTTACTCCCGTACCATCCGCGCTCCCCATACTCCCGGAATTATCCAAGAGGAACATGAGAGTAATGGTTCCTTTTTCCGCAGCGCGGTAAATACTGATATCACTGGCATTTGATACACTTGTGCTTACTAAACCTGTCATCAGCAGAGACAGCGCAGATACAAGTTTTTTCTTGGTAAATTCTTTCATCTCGTTATCCTTCTATTCTTAGCTGCCGGTTACTGACTGTGTCAGATTGTATACAGTTGCATAAGTGGTATATGGCACATTCAATTTATTCAAGCACTCAGAAATACTTGTTGAAAAAGAGGTTTCCGTTACACTGTCTGTTGCAGCAGATATCCCGCCGGGAATAGCCGCACTCGGATTACTCATATGTGTAGAAAGGCAGGCATTAATTTGTTCTGTTGAAGCTGTTGACAATGTTGGCATCAACGAAATAGCTGTGACAGTCGCCCGCTGTGCAGGAATCGTTTTTGACGCTAGTGTATCCGTCCCTGATACCGTAGAAACAAATGCCACATCACCTTCAGCGGAATCAATAAATCTTACTGTAACTTGTGTCATCACAGCACTGCGCCCGCTGGTATAATCATTGCTATTAGACATAGAACAATAGCCATCACTGCCTAATTCATTATTTGTAGGTTTTGTCTTGCCCTCTTCCCATTTAATCACGCTTGCCTGCGCCAAGCTAAAAAAGGCTGTATTTGTTCCCTTATAACAGAACACCAGTTCTTTTCCTTTGTTATACGGCGTGCTTATATAACCAAACATGCCATTTCCAGTCATGTTTGTTTTCAATGCTTCTGCATCTTCGACATTAAATAAAGCAGAATCTGAATTTTGATTCATCAATTGCTGCGCTTGAGCATTTGTTGCAATATTTAAAGACAGAAGCCCCTTTCGTATTGCCAAACTGCTGACAATAACAATGATTAACAGCAGGATTAATACAATAATCAGCGTTGCGCCGCGCTGTGAATGTTTTATTACTATCATTAGCGGGCTCCTAAAGCATTTCTGATGGCGACAGTCTGTACAATGATGTCACGCAGTTTTTTTGTCGCTGAATTTTGGACTGTGCTGTTTAAAGTCACGGTTTGACCTAAAACATTAAAAGGCTGGGATACATCAATATTAGGATCATCGCCAACAGACTGGCTGGAACGGGCTAACACCCCAATTTTCACGCCAAGAATTCTAGGTTTTGCAGCCATAGCTTTATATGCCTCTATTGACATATCCCTAAAGCTGCCTGAACTGTTTTCCGTTACGAGCAAAACATGAAAATAATCAACCCGCTTCATAACAATTTGCCCATCATCACCGAAGTTTGTTGCTGCATTGCCGCTATACCGGCCTGCATCACAAACAAGCGCTAAAGCAGTATCCTCTGTTTCATCAGCAGAAAAATTTGAATCTTTTCTGACAAAATAGCGCTGTATCACATATTCTGACGTACTGGTAATTGCATTGCCTTCACAATCAAAACCACCGGCCACTATAGGCAAATACTGAATAACCAATTGATCACTGTCTACATCAACTGCCGATGTATTGCTCACTTTGCTTCTAGAAAATAAATTCTCATTAACTGTAGATGCTGCTGAAAGATTTGCTTTGGCTAATACAATTCCGCCATTGACTGTACTGTTGGTCATACTCGCTGTGGTATTTCCTAAATTAGCCATGCGAATATCTTTCGCAATATAATTCAGCGCAAAATTAGAGTTATCCTGTATATCAGATGCACCTTGCTGCAGAGCAATACTTTTTTGACTTGAAATAAATAAAACAATTGCCGCCGCAACAACAATCAAACCAATTGCCAAAGAGATCATAAGCTCTATGAGAGTAAAACCATGTTGCTGCACTTTCATCTCAAAATGCCTCCATCACAATACAAGTCGAATTATCTTGGTAAGTGAAGCTGGATTGCTGACTGGATGTGCAAGCAATTTGACCAGTTTTATCAGTTGTATTATCTGTGGCATCAGTCTTATTCCACGCCACATAAATACATGACCTGCCATTTGCGGTACCCGGGCATTCGATCATATTCATTACCATGCCTAATTTCTGAGCCTGCAAATATGACTCATGTACATCAAATGCCGCCTTAGCTGCTGGCAAGCAAAAATTGTTATAGCAATTTGTCCCTTCCGTTTCCTGTGCGCTTTGACTTCCCATATTTTGCTGATATGCCGCTAATGCATCAGTACCGTTATTCATTCTTATTTTTTCTGCCAAATCTCTAGCCAAATTCATAGCCTGAATACGGTTAGCCCCTTCAGATGTTGCCTGCACGGCCCGCAATTGCAAACTGGCGAAACCCAATATCGCAATGGAAAGCAACAGTAGCGCAACCAGCACTTCCACCAGCCCAACCCCTTGCTGTTTATTCATATTCATCAACAGGTTCCATCCTTATTTGGCGTCATAGAAAGAGTACCCATCACTGAAAGAGAAAAGGTCTTTGTTGTATTCGACTTAGAGTTGCAAATTTCAAAAGAAATATCAGAAGCGCTGCTTGCAGATCCATCGCGCCTAAAATTAATTGTACTTTGGCTCGTAGGGCTCTTTAAGGTATTATTTTCACTAGGAGACCAGTAAAAAATAAGGTCAGTATTTGCACCTTCAGAATTCAGATTTACTGTAGTTGCAGTCCTTAATAGCACTGCTTGATTTCTTGCCAGAGTCAGTGTGTCAATCAAGTCCGAAGTCGCCGAATTAAGTTTCTGTTTTGCGAGCAGATCTGAAAAAGACGGCGCTGCCATCATAGAAATAATCGCCAACACAGAAAGTGTCACTATCAGCTCAATTAAAGTAAATCCCTTATTTTTCTGCATACGCCCCCCAAAAAACAGCCCCTTTCCCTATTAAAAATAATATCTATTAATTTTACAAAACCAGCACAAATAGAGATAAAAGGTATAAAAAAACAGATCATTGCCAAAAAGCAATAATCTGTCAATTTTTATAAAATATCAGAATGTTAAACAGTCTGCACTTTAGGCTTGAGTTACAGGAATACGTAACTCTTTAGGCAAACTAAAGGTAATATTTTCTTCCCGTCCAGACAATTCCTGCGGGGCGGCAGCCCCCCAATCCTGCAAACGCTGAATCACCTGCTTAATTAAAATTTCCGGTGCAGATGCGCCAGCGGTGACACCAATTTTTGACTCTGCATTGAACCATGCCTGTTCCAGCTGATCCGCATTGTCCACCAAATAAGCATGTTTCCCCATGCGCTCAGCCAACTCACGCAGACGGTTAGAATTAGATGAATTTGGCGAACCCACCACCAGCACCACATCACATTGTGCAGCCAAATCTCGGACAGCATCCTGACGGTTTTGCGTGGCATAGCAAATATCATCTTTACGCGGCCCCTGAATCAGAGGGAATTTAGCACGCAATGCATCAATGACTTTTGCCGTATCATCGATAGACAAAGTCGTTTGCGTCACAAAAGCCACTTTGGCTGGGTTTCGGACATTTAGGCCCGCTACATCAGCTTCATCTTCCACCAAATAGATCGAACCGCCATTTTTGGTGTCGTATTGCCCCATAGTGCCTTCGACTTCCGGATGGCCTTCATGGCCAATCAAAATCGCCTCTACCCCTTCGCGGGCATACTTAGTGACTTCAATATGCACCTTGGTGACCAACGGGCAGGTTGCATCAAACACTTTCAAGCCGCGGCGTTCCGCTTCCTGCTGGACTGCTTTGGATACACCGTGCGCGCTGAAAATCACAATATTGTCATCCGGCACTTCATCCAGCTCTTCCACAAAAATAGCGCCGCGCTGACGCAGATCATCAACCACAAATTTGTTATGCACCACCTCATGGCGCACATAAATCGGCGGATTAAAGCATTCAAGGGCGCGGTTCACAATCGCAATTGCTCGGTCGACACCTGCACAAAAACCACGGGGATTAGCCAATACAATTTCCATAGAACCCTCAATGTTCGAATCAATGCGCAAACGATTTTAAAATAAATGCCAACAAAAAGACGCTTGGCTATTTTGTTTGCGGGTCGTCTGCTCTAAAATAGAGAAGATATTTTATCATATCAGGAAAAATATCATGTCGGGTCTCTTGTTTGTCGTTTCTGCAGCGTCAGGAACAGGCAAAACATCTCTTGTTAAAGCCCTACTTGAACGTGTCAACAATCTGCATGTTTCCGTTTCCCATACGACCCGCGGCCAGCGCCCTGGCGAACTTGACGGCGTTCATTATCACTTTTCAACCAAAGAAGACTTTTTGGCATTGGTTCAAGAAGGCGGATTTATTGAATATGCTGAAGTTTTCGGCAACTATTACGGCACTGCACAGCGCACAGTAAAAGAACAGCTGGCAAAAGGCCACGATGTCCTGCTGGAAATTGACTGGCAAGGTGCCGAACAGGTCCGCAAGCTTTTTCCTGAATCCAAACAAATTTTTATTTTGCCGCCCAGCCAGTTTGATTTGCGCCAGCGCCTGTCCAACCGCGGCACAGACTCTGTCGAAGTGATTGAACACCGCCTCAGCTGCGCTGTTGAAGACATGCAGCAGTATGTAAATTTTGATTTTGTCATTATCAATGACGACTTTAATAAAGCATTGCATGATCTTGAAGCCGTGATTATTGCCAACCGCCTGGCACTGAAACAGCAGACTGAGCGCCATCAGGATTTAATTCAAAAACTGATTACCCCGACCAGTGTTTTGTGATTAAAACTTGAGTCTGCAGACAAAGCCTTTTATACTGCACAGTCTGTTCAAATTTACTATTCAAACGAGAATTCTTATGGCACGCGTAACCGTTGAAGATTGTTTAGACCATGTAGACAACCGCTTTGAGCTTGTACTAGTGGCAAGCAAACGCGCGCGTCAATTGGCACGTCAAGGCATTGAGCCGACTGTAGAATGGGATAACGACAAGCCTACAGTGGTTGCATTGCGCGAAATTGCTGAAGGCCACGTATCTAAAGACATTTTGAAACAACGCGATCAAGACTATCAGGCATCCAGCCTGGATCTTGCGCTTTCTGCAAACAACTTGAATTTAGACGGTTTTTCTTTCCAATAAGATGATCCGGTCAAAAAGCCTAGTTTTATACTAGGCTTTTTTTATGGTTCGATCTTTTATATTTGCGCAAGAACAGTTATAAAGAAGGCCTAAATTTGGTTTTCTTGCTAATTTTTTTTCACTTTTTTAACTGAAAAAATTGACAAGTTATGCAATATGCATTTCATTAGAGGATTAACCATTTCATTTGTAATTCAGCAGTAAAAGGTGTTCTATGCCAGGCCCAGAGGTCAGCCAAGCCAAGCAGCAGCTCAAAATAATTATCGACGCTTATCTTTCAGAAAGCGATGTCGAACGTGTGCTTGAAGCTTGCGATTATGCTGATGTGGCGCATGACGGCATTACCCGCAAAAGCGGTGAACCCTATATTCTGCACCCCATTGCAGTCAGCTGCATTTTAGCGCATATGCGCCTGGATGCAGAAACGCTGATGGCGGCCCTGCTGCACGATGTCATTGAAGACACCGAATTCAATAAAGAAGATATTACTGAACGCTTCAGCAAGACTGTCGCTGAACTGGTCGACGGCGTAACCAAACTGAGCCATTCCAGCGACAAAGAATACAATAAAGCCGCTTCTTTTCGAAAGATTCTGCAGGCCACCCTGCAAGACCCGCGTGTCATTATTATTAAACTGGCTGACCGCTATCACAACATGACCACCCTAGGCGCGCTGCGGCCTGATAAGCGCGCCCGCATAGCGCAAGAAACCTTTGAAATTTTTGTTCCCATGGCGCGTCTGGTCGGCATGAATGAAATGGCCGATAACCTTGAGCATCTCTGCTACCAAAACTTAGATTTGGATATGTATAACAATGTTCAGGATGCCCTGCTGAAAACCAAGCCCAAACGCTGTGAATATCAAACCAAATGGGAAAATAACTTAACCTCCCTGCTGCAAGAGCATAAAATTGCCGGCCGCATCAAAAAGAAAAACAACAATATTGAATTGCTGCGCCACTTCGTCAAAAATGACATTGACCTGCAAGAGCTGACTCACAGTCACGCCTTTGAAATTATCCTGCAAAGCATTGCCGACTGTGACCGGCTTGCTGAAATCTTGCGCAACAGCTTTCAAGTGCTACACTATGAAGACCATATCCGCCGCCCGCTGCCTGGCGGCAACCAATCACTGATGATGCGCTTAAAAGGCGAAAAAACCACACTGTCACTCACTATTCAAACCGAACTTATGCGCAAAGCCGCCCGCTTCGGTGTTGTTTTAGGTGAGAATGCGCCGCAGGCTTGCCGCTCCGCCATTCAGGCGTCTATGCAGAATCTGAATGTGCTGGTTGACGGTGAATGCGCCAAAACCACATTCAATGACCTGCTGGATTATCTGCATCAAGAAAAAATTTGGGTCTACACCCCGCATGGCCATTTGCATGAATTGCCTCAAGGCGCGACAGCAGTCGATTTTGCCTATTCTGCCAGCTTATTCCTCGGCAACCATGCCGTAGGCGCAAAGATCAATGGCGAAACCAAACCGCTGTCCACGCCTTTGCAAAGCGGCCAGGTAATTGAAATTATCACCGATGTGCTTGCAACACCCAACCCAGACTGGCTGAGTTTTATCAATACGCAAAAGGCGCGCCGCGCGCTGCAAAATATTTTGCGCGATCAGGATTTAGATGAACAGCGCCTTGTCGGCCAGCAAGCGCTGAATCGCGCCTTAAAGCTGTTTAACCGCTCTATCAAAGATCTCACTCAATCCGACTGGGAAAACGTTCTGGAATGGCGGCACATTAACAGCCCAGACGACCTCTATGAGCAAATCGCCGTTGGTGATTTGCTGCCGCAGCTGGTGGCAAATCATTTATTTGCGCAAGATGCGCCACAGGAAATCGCGGCATCTGACCGTTTGATTCAAGGCACGGAAGGCATTGACGTTAAGTATGCACACTGCTGCAACCCGGTGCTCGGCGATCCGATTCAAGGGCATTTATCCCGACGCGGGCTGATTGTTCACCGCTCCCGCTGCCATAATCTTTTGCATGAGCAGCATCTGCATCCGGAGAACATTATGCCGCTGCAGTGGAACACCGAAAATACGGATGAAATCAGTTTCAGCGCCTATCTCAGCATCAATATCAATATGAATGATGAACAGGTGTCTGAACTGATTTATCAATGCCGTAAAGAAAAAGTCGGGGTGGAGTCCGTCCGCCCCCATGACGGCAAGACCTATGTCAACATCGTCGTACACAACCGCAAGCAAATCGCCGAAGTCATCCGCAATCTGCGCATGCATTTCGGATTCCCCCGCATTGCGCGCCTTGCCCAGCCCCTCAATACAGCTGAAACCTCTATTGCAAGTTAATTATTTCGATAAAGCGCACTCGATCCTGTCAGATCGGGTATGATGTCTGCATAAGATATAAGGAGAAATCAATGCCTCGCCAAGTTATCCATACTGAAAATGCACCCGCCGCAATCGGCACTTATTCTCAAGCCATCCTGGTTGGGAATACCTTGTATCTTTCAGGGCAAATTGGCTTAGATCCATACAGCATGGAACTGGTAGACGGTATTGAGGCGCAAATCCGCCGCGTATTTGATAACCTTAAAGCCGTTTGTGAAGCCGCCGGCGGGACTTTAGCCGATATCGCCAAACTGAATATCTTTCTAACTGACTTATCCAACTTCCAGCTGGTCAACCAAATCATGGGCGAATATTTTGCTCAGCCCTACCCTGCGCGCGCAGCTCTCGGTGTGGCGAGCCTGCCCAAAGATGCGCTGGTAGAAATGGATGGCATCGTCATTATTAATCAATAAGTTACATAAGAAAATTAAAGTTCTAACTTTATATTTTTCCTATGAATTATGAGCCGCCCTTGCGCGGAAATCCGAGCAATACTCGAATTTCCGCTCAGGCGGTGTTTTTTTATTCAGGATTCCAATCAGATTTATTGCTTTTTAAAATGATTTTTATTGACAAACGATAATAATTATCAATAATATTACTTATCCTATTTAAACTATCCGGCTGTAAATCCATGTACGTTTGTTTGTGCCGCGGTATTACTGATCAAGACATTAAAGATGCGGTCGCCAATGGCGCTGAGAGCTACCGTGAAGTGCGCGATATGCTTGATTTAGGCACCTGCTGTGGCCGTTGCGCCCCAGAAGCCCGCGCAATTATCAGCGATGAAGTCTCGCAGATTGCGGCCCGTTTAGCCATCGCCGCTTAAGCGCATTAAACAATATTCAAGATTCAACCCAATAATCATAATGACAACACCAATGGTCTGATGATCATTCCTCCTCCCCCGCTTTGACTCTAAGCGGGTTTTTATTTTATGCATGCCGGGCTGTATTCCGGAGCAATCGTTTTTGATTGCGATTTTCATTTGCTGTTCAATAAATTACTCGCCAACACCCTGCTTCTTGTTTAAGATATTTATAAGACTGAAATTTTCCAGCCCGCATATTTTATTCAGGGCCTTATGTTTGATGGAGCAAATGCAATGAAAGGCAATCGTGATGTAATTAATCAGTTAAATCAGGTGCTCTATCATCATTTAACTGCAATCAACCAGTATTTCCTGCATTCACGCATGTTTAATGACTGGGGCATTGAACAGCTGGGCTCTGCTGAATATAAAGAATCCATCCGTCAAATGAAGCATGCGGATAAAATTATTGAACGCATTCTTTTCTTGGAAGGATTGCCGAATCTGCAGCACTTGGGCAAGCTTTATATTGGCCAGCATACCGTTGAAGTACTCAACTGTGATGTACGCAAAGTCAAAGAAAATATTGAAGCCATTCAAAAAGCTGTTGCCTTAGCGGAAGAACAGCTGGACTATGTCACTCGCGACCTGGTTCAAGAGATTTTAGAAAAAGAAGAAGAATATTTAGACTGGACGGCAACGCAGCTAGATCTAGCTGAAACCGTGGGTATTGAGAATTATATTCAGAGTCAGATTTGATATCTGTACAAATTAAAAGGCCTGCTGATGCAGGCTTTTTAATTAAGATAACTTCCAAGGGCGCAAATCAGCAATACCTAAAATCGCTCCATGTTTATCGATGAATACCACCATATCTATACCGGTCATCACACGCAGCGGAAGCCAACCTACTGCACCTGGATAGCGTCCAACACTCTTCTCAACTTGATCTTGTTTATTAAATATTTTTAGGGCCTGCAAATCTCTTTTTTGTTTTAATAATTGTGCAGCTGATTTATCAATAGGTATATATCGTTCAATTCGATAAGAGGCAGGTATACCCGTCTGCATTTCTTCAACCAAATATTTATTTTTTTCTACTGGTGTTTGCCCCATATCAACTGCTTTAAATTGAGGTTTCAGCCAATCTGCATCATGAATATGCTTAGGATCCATTGCATCATTTAACCGTATTAAATCAAAATGATCATTTTGAAATACCAGCCACGCAGGCCTACCTTGATAAATATTGAATAAGCCATATGAAAGCGCACATAGCTGCAATGCAATAATTATCGTCAAATCCATTTTTAATGTTTTTTTACCCTCTTTAAATACAATAAAACCCAATACAGGTCCTAAAATTACATCTATAGCAAGCAACATTAAAGATATATGAGTTACGCCAACAGCTTTTGCCAGCGGGGCTGGATACCAGAATAAGAATATTAATCCAATTACGGTTAACCCAATACAAATAGAGATAAACAAATGTGATAAAAAAAATTTATTCCGCTTTGACATAAGTTCATATTGTTATAAATTGAGAGATTATATATTAAATCCCAATCTAATAACATTCTTTAGGCTTTAATTGAAGATCTACCCCTGCAGATGTGCTACATGACCAAGCACCATTTTTATTTCTATTTAAATAAACTGATTCCCCTCTTAATACAGATGCTGTATTTATAAATTTACAGACCAATGCCTGATCAGAATTTCCATCATTATCAGGTTCATTAACGTCATAAACACATATACTAGATTGAGGTCCAGAAAAAAACATATTAGAGACAGTAAACGCAGTGCTGCCAGAGGTTGAACCATTGTTGATTATTAGTTCATATTGAGACTTTGCCCCATTCAATTCCGCGACAGCTGCGATAATTTGCGATTTTGCAATATTTCTTTGATACAATGGAATTATTATAGCAGCCAAAATACTAATAATGGCTACAACGATAATTAGCTCTATTAATGTAAATCCTTTGATCATTTTGCACCCCCATAATAAGCAATACAAGCAAAAAAAGTGCCAATATATAAATACATAAATATCAATTAGTTATATTTTTTCTATATTTTTTTTAACAAATTTTGTCAACTAGTTCCCTTTTTTATAACAATTATATTTATTCTGTCAACGAATTAAAAATTATCAATAATATACTTTAATAGCATAGAATCTGTATTATTTTTATTTTCAGGAACTCCGCTGCCAGTCCAAACAAGAATATCTCCATTTCTGCGGATTATCAGCATACTTCTAGAAGCAGGAAGCGCGCCAAAGTGATAAGAAATTACCTCACCTTTTGATGTTTTAATTTGCTGCAACCCAATACTTAACGCATGAGTTGTTTCTGCAGTATCCGATATTTCTAAAACCGTTTGGGTTAATGGTAATTTTCGCTGATCAATAAAATAATGAATGAGTCGTGCATAATCCTTTGCCGAGCCTGACAATCCTGCAGCAGATTGCATTGCATAAAAGTCATATTTTTTTGTGTATGAAGGAAAATAATATTCCTCAAAACGGAAGTCATAATTAACTTCATCTTGCATAAATGGGCCATCAACTAGTTTCATATGATTAAAATGATGAACAGCTAAATAATCATTCAAAATAATATTGAAAGGCTGGCCTCTTCTTTTTTCCAACACTGCTCCTAAAATGCAATAGTTTCGATTATCATAATTAAATTTTATATTTGGATCGGTGTCTAAACGAATAAGATTTAATCTTTCCAAATCATTTGGGCACCAAGATTTTCCTTCCTCAATAATCGGATCATTACTTTTTGTACGGTCAAATCCTGAAGTATGCGTTAATAAATTAAATAGACGGATTTTATCCATCCGCGTGTCAACAGGATTTTTCAGCTTAATATAGTGATTCAGATAATCATTTCGATTTAAATAACCCAGCTTTTCATTTTCTAAAAATAGTGCCGCTGTAACCACTTTAGTCAAACTTGCATAACGAAAACGCGTATCTTCACTGACATCATATCCGCTTACGCAAGAATTCATTTTTCCATTTTTTTTCAAATAAACTATTTGATTTGAAAGACTGCCATACTGATCAATCACATTTTCTAAAATATTTTTTAATAAACGGGAGTCCTGATGGCAGTGAATATTTTCTTTCGCCCACCAAGCCTCTACCGCATAACTTTTTCTTAAAAAAGGGGTATTGCCATAGATCAAAAATATGCCCCATACAACACATAACACAATAGGAAATAAAAGAATTAAAATTTTTTTAAGCATAGTCTTCTTTCTTATTATTTATCAAATCACTGAATCTCATTACAAACTCCATCAAAGCTCGCTTGGTCATAATCTTCCTTTCCCATGACTATACGTGGATAACCCTTATATTTTTTAAGAATACTCCTGTCTAATTTATCCGCTGGTATTTCAATATTTGAAGCGTCAATTAATGTTGGAAATATTGCAGTTTGATTCAGTTTTCGATCATGATTTTGAAGCAAGTTTTCAACCTTTTCTCCATAATTTTCTTTAAATTTATCTGAATACCAAGCAAAGCTGGCTATTTCAAAATTAAATTGAGTGGCTAAACCATGCCCGCTTTTTTCACAGTTGTTGTCAAATAAATCTTCGCCGTGATCTGAACTATAAAGTAAAAAAGATTCTGTGTTCTGCTGCTTCTTAAGAACCTCAATGAACCCATTAAGTACATAATCTGTAAATACAATTGAATTATCATAACTATTGATCAATTCATTTTTAAATTTTTTACTCTGTAAGCTGTATTTTTCCAAATTATTCAATGAAGGTTGGTATATATTATATTCTTTAGGGTATCGATAAGCATAATTATAATGACTGCCTAAAGTATGGATGACAATAAACTGTTTCATTTCTGATTTTTTTATAATTTTTTCTAAAGATGGAATCAATATACTATCCACTCCGCCTTGGTCTAAATAATTTGCTGTATTCATGAAAGTTATTGAATCAGCTTCTTTTGCAAATACAGATGTGCTTGTATCGTGTGGACCAAATTTTTGCTGTGTAGATAACCAATACGTTTTAAACCCTGCTTCTTTATAAGCAGAAATAATAGATTTCTCGGAAAAAACAAATTGATAAACTTGCTCTGCAGGCTTACGCGTTAGCATCATGGGAATTGAAGATCGTGTTGCACTTGATATGGACAGCATATTGCTAAAATTCACCAAATTCTTTTGCTGGCTTAATAAGGGATTAGTCTGCCGCTCATAACCGTTTAATTGCCAGTTATTTCTTCGACTGGTTTCACCAATAACCAATATATACACTTTTTTAATATTTTTATCTTCATTACTAAACATTTTTGCATTAAATGTAAATTTTTGATTTCCATTAAAAGCCTTATTAATTTTTTCCTGCTCTTTTATAAGATCATATACAGAAATAAAGAGCCCTAATGGATAGGTATTTTTTAACTCTTGTAAAAAATCATTTTTCTCATTTATCAGAAAATTATTTTGTTCATCAGATAAATTTTCTTCCAATTCTGTTACCAATTGAGCATTGGCGACTATTGCAATCAAAAAATATAGCGTAATCGCCCAGAAAACCCAAATTCGGCTACGGTGTGACCATATCCATGGGTATTTATAATTTCGATATAAAACAAATATGCATCCCACACAGCAAATTAAAAATATAAAAATATAAAAATATATCTGATAACCAATAAAATTCCATGCTTCTTGGAAATCAGTTTCCAATACAATAGCTAAGATTTGCTCACTTATAGGTACACCATAAATAGAAATATAATACACATACAAAGGAACTAGAAAAAATAAAGGAAATAAAATAAACAAATACTTAGTTGTTTTTAAAATAGAAAATAAATAAATAAGCGTTATAAGACTGAAAATAAAAAAATGAAGATTACCATTGATAAAGAAAAAATAAAGATTAGGAATAAGCAGTATAAACATTTAATTTTTTTCTATTTTTTAATGATAAGAAACTGCCCCTTAATTTAAGAGGCAGTTTAAACGATGATGCTACATCAAATACTTATTAGGTACCTGAAGATGCTTTTGGAGCTTCTTGATACACACCGTAAGATAGGTCTTTAACAAAAGTACAGCCCGCTGGTACAAATTTCTCTTCTACACCAGTCGCACATGACCAAGAACCATTTTCATCACGAGACCAAGTCAATGCTGATTCTTTTAACGTAGCTGCAGCTGAATTGCCAAATTTGCCAGACACATAACCCGTGTCGCCTTTAGCAACTGGCAGACCAACTTTCAATCCTGTATATGCATCTTTTTCAAGAGTAGCACCCAAAAGATTTGAGGTTGTCGCGCCCAAAAGACATGTTTTTGGCTTATCTGCATCAGCTACAACATCGTATTGTGCCTGAGTATTAACAAGTTGATCTTTGCCTTCAAGAATACAGCTTTCGATTGTTGTTTTAACAGAACTCAATTCGCCCATGACACGGCTAACTTGAGATTTAGCAATGTAGTTTTGGTATTGAGGAATCGCAATCGCAGCAAGAATACCGATAATTGCAACAACGATCATTAATTCGATAAGGGTAAAACCCTTTTGAACTGATTTCATAACATTCTCCACAAATGTTTTTTAATTTAATTATTAAGCATTCAGCTTGTTTTATAAATAGCACTAATTGTGCCAAGATTGATTATAATTAAAATTTCAAAAAATACAGCACTTTAAAAAAGTATTTTGTATCTTTGTAATTTTTATATCACTTATTGTGCTTTAAAGTGACAATTTATGTCACATTTTCCCCAACTATTACCCTACTCTAAAATGATTGGCGCATTTCCTAATTCATTTTTCACATCCAGACGGCTGTGCTGATAAAAATCAGCCAGCACTTTGCCAATTTCAAACACCCCTTGAAGCATCGCCTGACGGTATTGATGCTGTGCCATCTGCCCAATAACATCTTGACAAATACTGTCCCATACCTGCTGCTGAGTAGCACTCTTGATGCCGCGGTCAATGACGATCTCTACCTTGCGTTCACATAAGTTTAAATACAGCAGCACGCCGCTGTTGAACTCCGTATCCCATACGCCCAGCTCAGCAAACAGCTGCTGCGCACGTGCCCGCGTATCTTGAAAATAAGCCTGATGCGCTGGAATATGGCCTTCTATCACCACTTGAATTTCCCCGGCATGCCCCTGTTCTGCCTGCTCAACCGCATGCGCAATGGCTTGCTGGTCTTGCTTATTGAAATAGCGTTTAGCCGCGGGCATATAAAAGAAATGCTTCAGCCAGCGTTTAACACTCGGCCTCGTAACTTCTTCCAGCTTAGGCTGCGTTAAAATTTCTGTTGTTTCTGTTTTTGTTACCATGAGCCTGAAGCGCCTCCACCGCCAAAGCCGCCACCGCCGCCGCTGTAGCCTCCTCCACCGCCAAAGCCGCCTCCAGAACCTCGGCCGCCGCCGCGCCCTGCACCGGATAAAACGGCTTGAAAGATCAGTTGCGCCAATGCAGTAATCAGCAAAAAGAAAATTCCGCCACCAATCAGCAAGCTGGTGACCAGCCCCGCCCCATTTACCAACCCCGCCACCGTACCGGCAACAGCAGCTGTCGCCGCGCTTAGGCGGTTGCCGACGGCGTAAGAACCGATAATCCCGGCAATTAAAATAAATAATGCTGCGCTGAAGGTCTTCTGTTTAGCCTGCTGCTCATGCAAGGCCTGCTCTTGCCGTTCTTTTAATTCCTGCGCTGCTTTGGCGGCCACTTCAGGGTCCATATTCAGCACATTTTCAATCTCGTGCAATCCAGCCTGAATCCCCTGTGCATACAGATTTTGCTTAAAATAGGGGGTGATTTGATTGCGGATAATCCGGCTGAGCACAATATCCGGCAAAACCCCTTCCAGCCCGTAACCCGAAAGGATTTGGATGCGGTGATCATTGACCGCTATCGCCATCAGCAAGCCATTGTCCTGTTTGGCAGAACCCAGTTTCCACTGCTCTGCTGCCCGCATTGCAAAGCCAAAGATATCTTCCTGCCCTGTTGTCGGCACAATGATAATGCCAATTTGCGCTTTGCCGGATTCATGCAGTTTCAAAATTTGCTGTGTAATGGACTGCTTTTCTGCCGGACTGAGTAAGTTCGCCTGATCGACCACGGGCTCATTGAGTGTTGGCAAGCCGCGAATGGATTCTCCATCTGCCATATCATTGGCGATATCCGGGGCTGGATTTGACGCCAGCACTGTGTCAGATTCCTGCACTGCTGGCTTGGCCTGCGTACTTTTTTGCTGATTTTGAATAATTTTGCCCGCTGCGGCAATTTCAGCATCATCAGCCGCGGCTGTTTCACTCCAGGCATTGAAGCTGAACGTGAGCAGACAGGCTGCAAAAAAAATATGCAGCCGCATTGCCATGGCTTTCAATGCCATGCTTCGCGGCTTAGACCATTCCAGCATCAGCATTCCTTATGACTTTATGGATGATGATTAGTTAAATGAAACCTTCGGCGCATTTTGCGCCCCTTGCTCTGCACTGAAGTTTGGCTTAGGCTCCATGCCAATCACTTTAGCGGTCATCACCTGCGGGAACTGACGGGCATAACTGTTAAAGTCCTGCACGGTGGTGATATAGCGGTTACGCGCTACAGCAATGCGGTTTTCAGTGCCTTCCAGCTGCACCTGCAAATCTTTAAACTGCTCATTGGCTTTCAAGTCAGGATAGTTTTCTGAAACAGCAATTAAACGTGACAATGCGCTGGTCATCTGCGCTTGAGCTTCTTGATATTTCTGGAATAAGGCAGGATCTTCCAGTACTTCCTTATCGACTTTCAGGCCTGCAACATTAGCGCGCGCCTGAGTCACTTCCGTTAAAACCTGCTCTTCATGTTTCGCGTAGCCTTTCACCACATTAACCAAGTTCGGCACCAAATCGGCACGGCGCTGATACTGGTTTTGCACCTCTGACCATGCAGCCGTCACGGCCTCATCTTTGACTTGCAGCGTGTTGTAGCCGCAGCCCGTCAATGTAAGCGTGCTCGCCAAAGCGATGGCCAATGCACTATTTTTAATCAAGTTCATCTGCCTAATCCTCAAGTATTTATTTGTATTTGTTTGAATATTTTTTATTCTATCGGTATTTTTCAAAAACTCTGTATCTTTTTTTTAATGATTTTTCTTTACTTTGTGGCGTCCAGCTTTATAGCGGTGCTGGCATTTGCCAATGCAGCAGCCACTTTTTAAATTTACAGCACAATATGATGGCTTTTAATCAAATTTTGAAATCGCCTATACTATATTTTTATCAATCCGCAGCATGATGCGTTTCAGCAAAACGCTTGCTGCGCCCCGCTGCATACTTCAATTGATTGCAAAACAGCGTATGCATGTTCTTCATGCGGCACACCTACACCGCAAACAAAATTCAACATTGCAACTTCACCATAGAAAGCCTGCCGACTTCAGTCCTGACAGGCTATGCCAATGGATAGAATATTCATTCAAATACGCAATCAGTTCAGCAGCGCCGGCTTTAATTCTGTTTGAAAGCTGTCTAATTGATACTCCTCCACCATGCGTTTTTTCCAATATTGAATGATTTGGCTGTAATCAGTCTCAGCAGGGTGAAAATCTTTTTTATAATAAGACAAATACTCTGGAAACATCTGCAGCAGCATTTTTCCCAATAAATAAACGCCAAAAAGGTTGCCGCCGACTTTAGGCAAGCTTTTCTTTTGATCCTGCAAGAATAAACGGGAAGCAGAATAGAAGGTCAAGCTGGCAAAACCAGTCGTCACGCTGCGCATAATCATTTTCCGGATTTTATCATCGCCATATACCGCCTGATACACATCAAAAGCAACAGAACGGTGTTCAATTTCTTCAATCGCATGCCACACCCAGAGCTTCATGGCGTCATCATCCAAGGTGCTCAGCACTTCTGGATGCTGCAGGATATAGCCTCCCAATAACGCAGTAAAGTGCTCAAAAGCGCAGGTGATCGCCAGCTGAATTTTAGGATGCAGGTTCTTTATATAGCTGTCCTTACGCGCCAGCCATGCCTGGAAACGGTCTAAGTTGTAATCATCCCTGCGCCAGGCATCATTGAATTCGGCATGCGCTTTGGAGTGCATCGCTTCCTGACCGATGAAAGCGGTAATTTGCGCCTGAAGTGTTGGGTCCTGCACTTGATCACGCACATTGCGCACGCTGTGCACAAAAAACTGCTCGCCTATCGGAAATGTAGAAGACAGCGCAGTCAATAAGTGCGACATCACAGGGGAGTTGGCAAAATAATGCCGGCGTATCGCTTTTGGATTGAAATGCAGCCGCCGTACAGTAATGCCAATGGCTTTAGGACGATTTCGATATGATTTTTCTGCCGCCACTTGAGTCATCTGAGTATCTCTTAATCGAATACAGTGGCCCAGTATGTGCAGGAATTTACTTTTCCCATATGGCTAAAATGCTTAGCGCATAGGCAAAAATGTTCTTTTTTTGCTGTGCTGCAAGTCAATTATGGCGCATTTATCTGCATATTCCTTTTCGGTATCATTTCAGGCATTTCAGGCAGGTAGCGCAGCTTCACAATAAAAAAACCCGCCGAAGCGGGTTTTTAAAGCAATGCCTTGGACCTGAACCAAATAAACTTCATGGCATCATAAAATCGTCTTAAACATCTAAATAATCCAAGATGCCTTCAGCGGCTTGACGGCCTTCCCAAATCGCAGTCACCACCAAGTCAGAACCGCGCACCATGTCGCCGCCCGCAAAGATTTTTGGATTTGAGGTCTGGAATTTAAATTCTTGCTGTTCCGGCGCAACAACACGGCCCGAACCATCCAAGTTGATTTTCACCTCATTAAACCAGTCCGCAGGGCTGGTGCGGAAACCGAATGCCAAAAGCACAGAGTCTGCTGGCAGGATTTCTTCTGAACCCGGAATCGGCTCAGGGCTGCGGCGGCCGCGGCTGTCTGGCTCACTCAATTGCGTGGTCACAAATTTAACACCCGTCACTTTGCCGTTTTCACCGACAATTTCGATTGGCTGACGGTTGAACTGGAATTCCACCCCTTCTTCACGCGCATTTTTTACTTCACGGCGTGAACCCGGCATGTTTTCTTCATCACGGCGGTAAGCGCAGATCACTGATTCGGCGCCTTGACGGATGGAGGTGCGGTTACAGTCCATCGCCGTATCACCGCCGCCCAATACAATCACTTTTTTACCTTCGACACTGATGTATTCAGAAGCGTCTTTTTCCCAGCCTTGCGTGCGGTTGACGTTCGCAATCAAGAAATCCAGCGCATCTACAACACCATCCAGCTCTTCGCCGGCAAAACCGCCCTTCATGTAAGTATAGGTTCCCATACCCATGAATACAGCATCATAGTCAGCAAGCAGCTGATCAATCGTAATGTCTGTGCCGATTTCAGTATTTAAACGGAATTCCACGCCCATGCCGGCAAAAATTTCACGGCGGCGCTTCATCACATCTTTTTCCATTTTGAATTCTGGAATACCGAAAGTCAGCAGGCCGCCAATTTCAGGACGCTTGTCAAAGACAACCGGCTTAACGCCGTTGCGTACCAGAATATCTGCACAGCCTAAGCCGGCAGGGCCTGCGCCGATAATTGCGACTTTTTTATCCGTCCATTTCACTGAAGACATATCCGGACGCCAGCCTAAAGCGAAAGCTGTATCGTTGATATATTTCTCTGCATTGCCGATCGTGACTGCGCCAAAACCGTCGTTCAGGGTACAGGCGCCTTCACACAACCGGTCCTGCGGACATACGCGGCCGCATACTTCCGGCAAAGTATTGGTTTGATGGCATAATTCGGCAGCTTGGAAAATACGGCCTTCAGCAATCAGTTTCAACCAGTTCGGAATGTAGTTATGTACTGGACACTTCCATTCACAATAAGGGTTGCCGCAGCCTAAACAGCGGTGTGTCTGGTTGGCCGCAATTTCAGCTGTAAACGGCTTATAAATTTCCACAAACTCAGCTTTGCGGACAGTGAGATCTTTTTTCTCTGGATCTTGGCGTGCTACATCCAGAAATTGAAAGTCATTGTTTAGGCGTTCTGCCATGTCTCTCTCCGTGGGTGAGCGTGGATAACTTCAGCACCTTGTGCATAAATCGAAAGTTATCCACACCTACCTAATATTTGAGTAGTGGAATTATTGCGGATCTGCTTGAGTTGTTTTCAACAAAGTCTGCAAATTAGCAGCTTTGGGTTTCACCAGCCAGAATTTACGGCTGTAGAAATCAAACTCATTGCGGATCTTATACGCCCAAGCACTACCTGTTTCTTGAATATGTTCATCTAGGATGCGGCAAAGGAATTCTTGATGCTCTTCCATCGCTTCTGTAGAGATGCGGTTCAGCTCGATCAATTCATGGTTGTAATGGTCAACGAAGTCATTATCCAAATCAAGCACATAAGCGAAACCGCCAGTCATGCCTGCACCGAAATTGTGGCCTACTTTACCAAGAACAGTCACAATACCGCCAGTCATATATTCGCAGCAATGGTCGCCTGCGCCTTCAATGACCGCAAATGCGCCGGAGTTGCGCACCGCAAAACGCTCACCTGCAGTGCCGGCAGCAAATAATTTACCGCCAGTTGCGCCATACAGGCATGTGTTGCCGATAATGGCAGTATTTTGCGTTTGGAAAGGCGAACCTTTTGGTGGGAAGATTGAAATACGGCCGCCTGCCATGCCTTTGCCCACGTAATCGTTTGCATCGCCTTCAAGGCTGATATGCAAGCCGCCGGCATTCCACACGCCCAATGACTGGCCTGCTGTGCCTGTTAAGTTCATTTTAACTGGATGCGCTTCCATACTCAGGTTGCCATAGCGTTTCGCAATTTCACCTGAGATGCGCGCGCCGATTGAACGGTCACAGTTGCCGATGGTGAAACTGTATTCACCGCTGGTGCCGGCTTCAATGGCTGGAAGCATTTCTGCCACCATTTTCTCTGCCAGCAAGCCTTTATCAAATGGCGCATTGCCTTCAACTTGGCAATATTGCGCTTTGCCCTCTGCAGATGGATGCGATTCAAGCAATGCACTCAAGTCCAGATGCGCATGCTTTTCCGTTTCACCCGGCAGGGTTTCCAGCAAATCAGTGCGGCCAATCAAGTCTTTCAAGCTTGCAACGCCCAAGGCTGCCAGCCATTCGCGCGTTTCTTCCGCAATGAAGTGGAAGAAGTTGATCAGCATTTCAGGTTCACCGATGTAGTGTTCCTGACGCAAATGATCCTGCTGCGTCGCAACGCCGGTTGCACAGTTATTCAAATGGCAGATGCGCAGGTATTTACAGCCTAATGCGATCATTGGCGTAGAACCGAAACCGAAGCTTTCAGCCCCCAAGATTGCTGCTTTCACAACATCTAAGCCGGTTTTTAAGCCGCCATCAGTTTGCACGCGCACTTTACCGCGCAGGTCATTCACACGGAGCGCTTGATGCGCTTCAGACAAGCCTAGTTCCCAAGGCGAACCCGCATGATGAATAGAAGAAAGTGGAGAAGCCGCTGTACCGCCGTCATAGCCAGAAATGGTAATGAAGTCTGCATACGCTTTCGCAACACCGGCTGCAATCGTACCGACACCTGGCTCAGAAACAAGCTTAACTGACACCATCGCCTGTGGGTTAACTTGTTTTAAGTCAAAGATTAACTGTGATAAATCTTCGATTGAGTAGATATCGTGATGCGGCGGCGGCGAAATCAGTGTTACACCCGGCACAGAGTAACGCAAACGCGCAATTAAGCCGTTCACTTTACCGCCCGGCAACTGACCACCTTCACCCGGTTTTGCACCTTGCGCCACTTTAATTTGAAGCACTTCTGCTGACGTTAAGTACGCAGGAGTGACACCAAAACGGCCAGATGCAATTTGTTTGATTTTCGAGTTGCGGATGGTGCCGTAACGCGCTGGATCTTCACCGCCCTCACCCGAATTTGAACGGCCGCCGATCGTATTCATTGCAATGGCAATCGCTTCATGCGCTTCAGGAGACAATGCGCCCAAAGACATGCCTGCTGAGTCAAAGCGCGGCAGAATCGCCTCTACAGCTTCCACTTGATCCAAGGCAATAGAATTGTCAGTTTTCAGCTTGAATAAGTCACGGATCGTCGCGATAGGACGATTATTGACTAATTCAGCATATTCTTTAAAGTCCGCATAATTGCCAGAGCGCACCGCTTTATGCAATGCATTGATCACATCTGGGTTAAATGCATGGTATTCCTTGCCGAATACAAACTTCAGCATCCCGCCCTGATCAATTGGCTTGCGGTTTTTCCACGCAAGATCCGCCAATTTTTTCAAGTCATTTTCCAAGTCGGTGAAGGTCGCGCCTTTGATGCGGCTTGGCACGCCTGTAAAGCATTTGCCGACCACTTCATCAGACAGGCCCACCGCTTCAAATAATTGCCCGCCGCGGTAAGAGGCTACTGTCGAGATGCCCATTTTAGACAGCACTTTCAGGAGGCCTTTCTCAATGCCCTTGCGGAAATTGGCTTGTGCATGGATTGGATCGCCCAGCAGTTCACCTTTAGCAATCAAGTCATTGATCACGTCATACGCCAAGTATGGATAAATCGCTGTTGCGCCAAAGCCCAAGATCACCGCAAACTGGTGCGCGTCGCGCGCAAGGCCCGTTTCCACAATGATATTGGCGTCTGTACGCAGGCCGGCATTGATTAAATGATGGTGAACTGCGCCCGTTGCCATCAAGGCATTGGCTGGCAAATAGCCTGCACGGATCTTCTTATCGGATAAGACCAGCAGTGTCTTGCCGTCGCGGATCGCCTGCGCCGCTTCTTCACAGATGCGGGCAATCGCGGCTTCAAGGCCTTCAGTTTCTGCATAGTTCAGATCGATATCCGCAATTTCATAGCCCTTGCGGCCAATCGTGCGGATTTGATGCATTTTTGAATTAGACAATACTGGGCTAGACACGATTAAACGGTCTGCATGTTCAGGACTTTGCTCAAAAACGTTTTGTTCACGGCCAAAACAGGTTTCCAATGACATCACAATCGATTCACGCAATGGATCGATCGGCGGATTTGTCACTTGAGCAAACTGCTGACGGAAGTAGTCTGATACGTGGCGCACTTGACGCGACAATACCGCCATTGGCGTATCATCACCCATAGAGCCGACTGCTTCCTGACCGCTTTCTGCGATAGGGCGAAGCAACTGGTCACGTTCCTCAAAGGTCACCATGAACATCTTCTGTGATGCTTTCAGGTCATCGCCTTTTAAGCCTTGGTCACACAGATATTCTTCCAGCTCTGGGCTGCCTTGAATGCGCACTGAGTTTTCACGCAGCCACTCACGGTATGGGCGCATGCGTTTCAGATGGTTGCTGACATCATTGGTATCCAGCATTTTGCCTGTGTGCGTATCAATGACCAAAATTTGACCTGGCCCTACGCGGCCTTTAGACACAACATCTTCAGGCTCATAGCCCCACACGCCAATTTCTGACGCCAAAGTGATATAGCCATTTTTGGTAATGACCCAGCGCGCTGGACGCAGGCCGTTACGGTCAAGCATACAGATTGCATGGCGGCCATCCTGAATGACCAGGCCTGCAGGGCCATCCCAAGCTTCCATGTGCTTCGAGTTGAACTCATAGAATGCACGCAAATCGGCATCTAAAGTTTCCACGTTTTGCCAAGCCGGCGGCACCAGCATGCGCAATGCGCGGAATAAATCCATACCGCCGCCAACCAAGAGCTCAAGCATATTGTCCATGCTTGACGAATCAGAACCTGTGCGGTTCACAATCGGATTCAGCTCAGTAATGCCTGGCAATAACGGGTTTTCAAATTTAGGCGTACGCGCCATTGCCCAGTTGCGGTTGGCGGTAATGGTGTTGATTTCACCGTTGTGCGCCAAATAGCGGAACGGCTGCGCCAAAGGCCAGCGCGGCAGCGTATTGGTCGAGAAGCGCTGATGGAAAACTACAATATGCGATTCCAAGCGCTCATCAGCCAAGTCTGTATAGAAGTCTGCAATATAAGCAGGCATCATCAAGCCTTTGTAGCTGATCACAGTTGAGCACAAAGTTGTTACATAGAAATACGGGTCAGCCGTCAGCTGCTGTTCTGCACGGCGGCGCGCCATAACCAGCTTGCGGTTAAATTCAACCTCGGTCACACCCATTGGGCAGTTGACAATAATCTGTTCAAAGCCAGGCAAAGACTGCATCGCAATTGAGCCTAAAGCGCCATTATTGGTCGGCACGACACGCCAGCCTAAGACTTTACAGCCTTCAGCTTCAATTTCTTTAGTTAAAACTTGTTTTGAGTGTGCGGCGATCGCTGGATCCAAGTTCAGGAAAATGGTACCGACAGCGAAAACTTCGCTTAAGGTAATATCGCTGATCTTCTTTGCTTCTTCGCGGAAAAACTGCTTCGGCATCGCCAAAAGCAAACCGCAGCCATCCCCTGTCTTACCATCAGCAGCAATACCGCCGCGATGGGTCATACAGCTTAAGCTATGAATAGCGGTCTTCAAGAGATCATGGCTTGCATCACCCTGCATATGGGCAATTAAACCGAAACCACAGTTATCTTTAAACTCATCCGGTTGGTATAAACCTTGAGCGGGAGCTACAGTATTAGGCGATGGCATGTGCATAGCGTACCCTTCTTTTCTACACTGCTCTTTCGAGCCACTAACAATAATTTCTTTTTTGCGATTTAGTCTTAATCCATTCACATGAATTGTGATGCTGCGCAAAGTAATTTCCTGCTTTCGCACACTTAAGATAAACCGAATTTACCTTTTATGCATGAACATCAGGAAACAAATTGCTTCCGACTGAGTTTAACCTGTCAGCATGACTGTTTCGCACACTCATCGAATCATTTTCGCGCCAAAATAGGGAGATTAATTCAATTCACGCACCATTAAAGCAAAAAACATGCCAATTTAAAGCAAAAAACTCTAAGCGTACTGATTTAAAACAATTTAAATTATAAAAACATTCAATAGTGCATTAATTTTGCTCTTTTTTGCACCAGAAAAGCGCATTTCAGGTTTTTCAATCAATAAAATGCGCTATTTTAGAACCGCTAATTAAACGGGTCTGTCACCTCGGTCTGCGCAGGCGCATTTTTAGGATGGGCCGCATCCGCACTGCTCTGCGACTGCTGCACATTGACGACGTTGCCATCTGCATCACGGCGGGTTACTGTTGTCGTAGTGGTTGCCGTTTTCGCTTCCGCTGCTTGCCGCGCTTGAACTTCAGCGCGTTTTGCCGCAATTTGCGCTTCATCTACCTGCGGCAAAGGCGCCGTCTTCAGGTTCACAGCATACAGCTTGCTGCTGGCTTTCAGCTCATCCGAGCCAAGATCATTTACAAAGGGCTGATATTGCTGAATTTCAACAACTGCAGGCTTAATCGATGCCGGTAAAGCAACGTTCAAATCAGCCAAAGCGGCCTTGGCATCATCCGAATTACGGTAAACACCATAAAGCAACACATATTGCTCGGCATGATTTTCACCGGATAGCCTCAAATACGAAAAATTGCTTCTATTAGATTGCTTTTTGAGGAATTTTTTTAAAATAGCTTCATCTGAAACACGAAACAATTCAAGCGTGTAAGACTTTTTCTGCTCATTCACAAACTTGGTTCCGCGGAATTCAGCTTCATGCTGGGCGGCAGATACGACACGAGCAGACATATCCAGAGGTTTGACTTCATCAAATAATGCACCAAGATGGTTCATCGCAGATACTTTTTCAGGCTGAATCTGCAGTTCGACTTCAGTTTCAGCTTTTTTTTCCACTTCAACCAGTTCTTTAGTGTCTGAAATAGCCCAAAAGACCAAGGCAAAAAACAAACAGGCCCCACCGAACACAAGCCAAATATAATTTTGTATCTGCTGCCAATGTGTACGGAGAGCCACGGTGTATTTCCTTTTAAACTATTGCTGATTTGCCAGAATGGCCTGCTTCATCAACTCTGCATCAAATTCTTTAGTGATAACCGCTTGACCTAATTGCTTCATCAATACCAGTCGAAGCTGGCCATTCATCACTTTTTTATCATGTGACATATAGGCCAAGAAATCATCCAGTGGAATTTTAGGGCATCTGATTGGCAAATTGGCGCGTAAAATGATTTTTTTTGTACGCTCTAAATCTTCCAAGCTGATCCAGCCCATGCGATGCGACAGATCAGCAGCCATCACCATGCCTGTTGCAACCGCTTCACCATGCAGCCAAACCCCATATCCCATATAGGATTCAATCGCATGGCCAAAGGTATGCCCCAAGTTCAGTAAAGCGCGCTCACCCTGCTCTTTCTCATCATTGGCAACAATTCTGGCTTTGTGCGCGCAAGAACGGTATACGGCTTCTGCCAGCAAAACCGGATCGCGCCCCACCAGGCCATCCATATGCATTTCCAGCCAACTCAAAAAATCCAGATCACCTAAAAGCGCATATTTAATCACTTCCGCCAAACCTGCAGACAGCTCCCGCTCAGGCAAAGTAATCAGCTGCGCCATATCCGCCATAACCACTTGCGGCTGCTGAAAAGCGCCAATCATATTTTTGCCCAAAGGATGATTAATGCCCGTTTTTCCGCCTACGCTGGAATCCACCTGAGAAAGCAATGTTGTAGGCACTTGAATAAAATACACGCCGCGCTGAAAGCACGCCGAAGCAAAACCGGCCATATCGCCAATCACACCGCCGCCTAGGGCTAAAACTGTGCAATCCCGGTTAAAGCCGGCCTCCAGAAGCGCATCAAAAATTAAATTGAGATGCTCTATATTTTTATATTTTTCACCATCCGGCAGCGTACAGACAGCAACCGTTTTCCCCAAAGCTTCGACCGCAGCTTGATAATGCAAAAGATATAAAGGCGCGACTGTTTCATTGGTCACAATCATGACTTGCCGGCCATGAATATACGGCTCTAAAAGCGCTTTTGGATCAAGCTGGCTGCCAATAAAAATAGGATAACGGCGTTCACCGAGTTCAACATGTAGGGTTTGCATGACTTTAACCAGTGTATTTAATTTACGGCATTTCGAGAAAGAATTAAATTTAAGATTTTTTGCGCTAAATCACGGGCAGCGCCTTGATTCGTTTCAATAATATGATCTGCAACTTCCCGATAAAGAGGATCTCGGATTTCAAGCAAGTCTTTCAATTTTTTTTCTGGATTTTCGACTTGAAGAAGAGGGCGGTTTTTATCCCGGTAAGTCCGCTGCAGCTGGATCTCCACCGGCGTGTAAAGATAAACCACAATACCGCGTTTTTTTAAAAACTCTCGGTTGGGGGCTTGAGTCACAGCACCGCCGCCAGTCGCTAATACCAGCTGGCGCCGCGCAGTCAACTCATCAATTACAACAGTTTCACGGCTGCGAAATCCCTGCTCACCTTCTTTTTCGAAGATCCACGGAATGGTTGCACCTGTTTTACGTTCAATTTCATGATCGCTGTCAAGAAATTCACGCCCTAACAATTCGGCCAAATGCCGCCCGACTGTTGTTTTTCCTGCCCCCATTGGCCCTACCAAATAAATATTTGGCAGGGAGTCAAACTCTTTGCTTGGCAAGGAGTCACCTATTTATTTTGCTAAATTCAAAATATATTAATGATTTCCAACCGCACTGTCATTAACAATTCGAGGTGTTACAAAAATTAGCAACTCAGTTTGGCTATTCGCCTTCACATTGTTCTTAAATAAATTTCCAACGATTGGCAAATCCCCTAAGAATGGAACTTTTTGATATTTATTTTGTTTAATATCATCAAAGATACCGCCCAGCACGACAGTTTCACCATCGCCCACTAAAACATTAGTCTCAAGTTTATTGGTATTAATTAAATAGCCTGCCGCTGTTAAATCCCCAACGGTATCCTTATTCACTCTCAATGCCATCTGCACCTTACCATCTGGTGTAATGCTTGGCGTGACTTCCAGCTTGAGATTTGCATCAACGAAACTTGTCACGGTGCCACCTTCAGCACTCCACGACTGATATGGAATTTGATCTCCGCGCAAAATAGATGCTTTCTGCTTATCGCCAGTAAGCACTTTAGGTGCAGACAATACTTCACCATGACCATCAGATTGCAATGCCGTCAACTGAAGATCCAGCATGAAATCCGAAATTTTCAATAAGCCAAAGTTAAATGTTCCAGCAGTTGCTGTACCCAAATCCACTCCTAAATCAAATTTAGGAGAATACTCCCCACCCCAAACATTAGAGCCGTTAGCGCCCGCAGATAAGCTCGGATTATTGCGCTGCAAGCCCCAATTAATGCCGAGCGAACGAGAAAAATCTGTTTGTGCAGTTACAATACGCGCCTCAATCATCACTTGCTTAACTGCCACATCCAGCAAATCAATCATTTTTCTGACTTTATCAATATTGTGTGCTGTATCATTGACAATAAGTGTATTTGTCCTGTTATCTGAAACTACGCTTCCTCGGGAACTTAGCAGACTTTCAAGCGCCAATGAGCTAGAACCTGCAGTGCCATTTGCCACTGCGCCTTTACTATCTCTAGAATCTTCCAATAATTTTAAGATATCAGATGATTTCGCATAGCTTAATTGTATATATTCCGTTTGAATCGGCGCCAATTTAATACTTTGCGCAATCGCTTTTGCCTCATCATCTTCAGATTTAATTAATTCTGATACAGGTGCAATCCAAATCACATTGCCATTGCGGCGCTTATCCAGGTTTTTTGTTTTTAACACAATATCTAAAGCTTGATCCCAAGGCACATCCTTCATACGCAAGGTTATATTCCCTTGCACCGAATCAGAAGCAACCATATTGATTCCAGTGAAATCTGCCAGCAGCTGAAGTACGCGTCGAACCTCAATATCTTGGAAATCTAAAGAAATTTTCTTCCCAGTATAGCTATTAGCCGTTCTAGGACGAAGTGGATTCTTATCTTCAGGACGTTTCAAGCTTACTGTTAGCTTATTATCTGTCTGATAAGCCATATATTCAAAATTACCAGCAGACTGAATGGTAATAACACCATTTCCGCCATCATTATGCGCATCCACTGTCGAAACAGGCGTAGCAAAATCATTCACATTCAAGCGGCGGGTTAAATGTACAGGCACTTTATTCCCTAACGTACGAATAATAATTTTACTGCCCTGCTGCTGTACATCAATTGGAGTATTACCTCCTAAAAGATCAACCACCACTTGACCTTCCCCATTTGACCCGCGATTAAAGCCAATATTGGAAATGCCTTGCGTCTGGCTTTTCACCGACGACTGTAAGGGTTCATTCGATACTGAATTGATTTTCAGAATAAAAGTGTTGCCCTCAACACGTGTCGTAAATGCACCAGCATCTGTTAAATTCACAGTTAAGCGAGAGCGCTGAGAATCTGAAGAAATATCTACAGAACTCGCCTCACTTGTCGCAACTGGAATTGAATTTTGCTTTAGCTTCTGATCCGCTTTATCAAAATCTAAAATCAGGCGTGAAGGCTGTTCAAGCTGATAGGCCTGAGGCTGCGGAGGCAAACCATTGAACATCACACGAATTTCAGTACCTTGACCAGGCAGCTGCATTGGCACGATATTCGTCATACTGACTTGAGCGCTGGCAGCCTGCATGACAGCTATTGCAACTGCACCCATTGAAAACTGACGAAACACTTGATTCATTGTATTGCCATCCCCAAAAATAAAATCTCTAACACTATTTTTCATTTTTATTCCTTTAAACTTAAGGTGCCGGTCCAATTAAAATAAGACTTCTAGGACGCTCAACAAAACCTTCTCGCCCATCTGGAATAATCTCCATTACATCAATCTGAGTTGGTGTGATTTTTATAATACGGCCATGATTAAGCCCCATATAACTACCCACCTGCACTCGTTCAATTTGACCATCAGGCGTCTGGATTAATGCCATAATTTGCCCTGATTGATTCCGCAAGCTTCCTTTTAAATTTAAATTTTCAATCGGGTAGCTTTCTAGCGGCTGCAGCTGGCGGTTTAAATTCGGATAAACCCGCTTTCCTGCATTTATTTTCAATTCAGACGCCAATGAACCTGGCATGAAAGGGCTTCTTAATTGCTGCGCTGCATAATTAAAGCTTTCAACAGGCACGAAATCGGGTGCTGGTTCGATTGCGATCGGCTGCTGATTGCGGATATTCGCCATCTCCTGACTGACCACATCGATACGCGACTCACAACCTGAAAGCACTGCACCAAGCATCACAAACATAGAAATTTTTTGAATTTTCATTAGTTTGCTCCCCCTGCTGGTGCCGTTTGACTTTCTTTAGCATCACCGGCTTCATCACTGGTACCAATATAGCGATACGTCTTCGCCTTTAAACTGTAATCAACCTTTGGAATATCCGTTCTTTTTTCTTTATTTTCCGTTGCCGTAATCTCAAAATCATGCAAGGTGACAATTCGAGACAATCCTGAAATCCCGCTGACAAATGCGCCAAATGAATGGTAATCTCCCGTGGCATCTATTGCGATCGGCTGCTCAATAAAAAACTCTTGCTTCACTTCAGGTTCAAGACGGATGTTTTTAAACTTCAATCCAGAATTCACGCCAGTTAAGTTGATATCTTCAACCAAACCAGGAATTTCAGTTTCTTTGGGCAATTGCTCCAATTGCTGATTAAAGCGTGCTTCCATCTCCTGCAGCTGCATTTGATACTGCTGCAAATTGCGGAGTTTAGAGTCCTTTTCCCTAAATTCATTCAGCAAGTTTTGCTCGTGCGCATTCGCATTAGAGATGTCATCCATCTTGCCTTTAATCGCCAAAAAATAACCTGCAACCAGTACAAACACAATAATAAAAATCCAGCAGGTAATTTTTACCGATAATGGCCAGCTTCCATAGTTATTGGTATCCAGTGTATTGAATTGCTGTAAAAATTTATCCAAAGTCATTTTTTTCTTTGGTGCAAGTACAGCTTCTTGACTTAATTCTTCAAATTCTTCACGGCTCATTTGGCGGCCTCCGGTGTAGAAGCAGCAGTGCCTGATTGTGCCGCAGCAGCAGAATCAGCTCCAGACAATTCAGGCTGTGCAATAGCGTCCAAATCAGCAGTTACGGTAAATGTTCCATAGCTATCTTCGATACGGGGCACAATAGAGCTAGCCGCCTGATTTTTCTTATCTTCTGTTGCTAAAAAAGAACTCATGAATGCGTTGCGGTACCATGAGGAAGCCTCAAGATTACGGAGCAGTTCCGCAACTGTATTTGGACTTTCCGCCTTGCCTTCCAATGTGAATTTATCCCCTAAACGGCTGAACTTTGTAATATACAAATTGCTTGGGGTAACACGCACCAGTTCATCAACCAGATGAACTGCAATTGGCCGCTGGCCTTGCAGGCCTTGAATCAGCTTCATCCGTTCAACAATCGCGTTTCGCTGTTCCTGCAAGCCTTCCAGCGACTTCAGCTGAATATCCAAATTTTGATTGGTGCTGACAATGAGCTGATTCGCTTGTTCCTGATCCTGCAATCGGTTATCAAAATACAGCCAAGTTGAACCAACCCCTAAAACCCCAATAAAAAATGCCCCAATGCAAATCGCAATAAATTCTTTTTTTCGTTTCTCTCTGAGCGCATCGCGCCAAGGAAGCAGGTTAATTTTTGCCATCAATCAAAACTCCTCAATGCTAAACCACATGCCACCAAGAGCGATGAAGCGTCATTTTCAATTTTTTTAATATCAATTTGAGGTGAAAAACCCATTTGCAAAAATGGATTGGCAATCGTGACCCGGTAACCCAGCTTCTGCTGCAGCAATTTTGCTAATCCCGGAATGTTGGCATTCCCGCCAGCCAGCAAAATATGGTCAATTTCATTAAACTGTGAAGATGAAAAGAAAAACTGCAATGAGCGCGCTGCCTGCTGCACAACCGCTTCTAAAAACGGCTCCAGCACTTCAATATCATAATCATCCGGCAATGCGCGGGTTTTTTTTGCGCGCCCTGCTTCTTCAAAAGATAGGCCATAGCGGTTTTGAATTTCTTGAGTTAACTGCTTGCCACCAAAAACCTGTTCACGGGTATAAATGACTTTATTATTCTGCATCACAGACAAAGTCGTCATGCTGTGCCCAATATCCAAGATCCCGACAGTTTTCACCCCCATTGGCAATGTATCAGCAAATACTTTAAATGCATTTTCCAAAGCAAAGCTTTCTACATCGGCGATTTTAGGCGACAAGCCTGCCAGCTCCAGCACTTCAGAACGCGCTTCAATATTTTCAATTCGAGTGGCTACCAGCAGAACATTGACACGGTTTGGGTTGGATAAGCGGTCTGGAAGAACTTCAAAGTCAAGGCTCGCTTCATCCAAAGGGAAAGGAATATACTGCTCCGCATCCATACGAATTTGAACTTCACGCTCATCACTCGTCATATCAGCATCCATCTCAATGATTTTTGTAATCACCATTGAAGTTGGTATGGCCAATGCGGCATTCACTGTTTGAGTATTGGCTAAATTAATCGCACGCTCTAGTGAATCGCCCACAGCTTCTGGATTTAAGATGTTTTTTTCAACAACGCTTCCTTCCGACAAAGGTACCAAAGCATAGCTTTCTACCCAATACCGTCCACTTTTTACAGAAAGTTCCAAAACCTTAACAGAAGTCGAACTAATATCGACTCCCATCAACCCCTTATTTGGCTTACGATATAACCTGAGCACAATATAATTCCTATTATTTTTTTATCCCCAAAAAATTAACTCACTAATTAGATTTGGTCTATAATTTTATGCAGATACAATATCTCATATAACAATCTGCACGGCTTAAGGATATACTGACCGCTAATTAGTTTGCCATTAGCTCTTATTAAAACTTACTTGTTATGAAAAAGCTATCTTGTTCAGGCCTTGTTCATCCATTTTTTTTGATCCTAATTATTGTATTGGTCTCAATTCCGATGGGTTTCTATGGCATGTATCTCTATATTGCCCCATCTTTACCTGAAATGTCTATCTTAAAAAAGGCGCCGTTACTAAAGCCTTTGCAAGTGTATAGTGCAGATAATGAGCTGATTGCCGAGTATGGGGGCAAACTGTCCGTGCCGGTGGAATACAATCAAATTCCGCCCACTTTTATCCATGCCTTTTTAGCAGCCGAAGATTCGTCATTTTTTGAGCACAGCGGCATCAGCTTTAAAGGCATTGGCCGCGCGGTCAGTGAAAGCGTCACCGGCTCTGATGTACAGACCGGCGGGTCTACCATTACCATGCAGGTTGCCAAAAACTACTATTTAAGCCCTGAACGCACCCTAAAGCGCAAACTGACTGAAATTTTTTTAGCGCGGAAAATTGAAGAAAACCTCAGTAAAGAAGAAATTTTAACGCTGTATGTCAATAAAATCTTTTTAGGCAAAAATGCCTATGGCATTGCAGCTGCCGCTAAGATCTATTACAACAAAAACTTAGACGAGCTCACTACTGCGCAGATGGCGATGATTTCCGGCCTGCCAAAAGCGCCGTCAAAGTACAATCCTGTCGCCAATCCCAAACGCGCCCTTGAACGCCGCAACTGGATTTTAGGCCGCATGCTTCAGCTCGGCTATATCAATCAGCCCGAATACCAAAAAGCCATTGCTGAACCCATCAGTCTGGATATGCCTGAACGGGGCGTCAGCAACCGCTTCCCGTATGTCGGCGAAATGGTCCGCTCCGAACTCGTGCAGACGCTGGGTGAACAGGCAACTGATTCAGGCTATAAGGTGTATACGACTATCAACAGCAAGCGCCAGGCCTATGCTGAAGAAGCGGTGCAAAACGGTTTGGAAGATTATGACCGCCGCCACGGCTGGCGCGGCGCGGAAGCGCATGACAAACCGCTGTCGGAGTTTATGGCTTATGCCAATACCTTTCCCGCAGAAGTGATAAAAGTCGGATCATCGACTTTTGACGCTTTAATGCAGGATGGCTCTACGGTAACCGTACCGTGGTCGGGCATGTCATGGGCGCGTCCCTACCGCAATGCCAACAGCGTAGGCAATGCGCCAAGCAATGCTTCGCAAATTGTGAAAGTAAAAGATATTATCCGTTTGCGCCCCAATCAGGACAAAACCTCCTGGTCCTTAGTGCAGATTCCCAAAGCGCAAGGCCAGCTGATCGCGCTGAATCCCAATAATGGCGCGATTGAAGCCATTGCTGGCGGCTACAACTTCTATCAGTCTAAATTCAACCGCGCCCTGCAGGGCTGGCGCCAGCCCGGTTCAACCATCAAGCCGTTCGTCTACGCCTTGGCTTTAGAACGCGGCATGACGCCCTACAGCATGGTCAATGACAGCCCAATCACCATTGGCAAATGGACGCCGAAAAACTCGGATGGCCGCTATTTAGGCATGATTCCTTTGCGCCGCGCGCTGTACTTGTCGCGCAATACCGTATCTGTGCGCCTGCTGCAAATAGTGGGCATTGAACGCACGCGCCAGTTATTTATGGATTTCGGCCTGCAGGAAAACCAAATTCCGCGCAACTACACGATTGCCCTCGGCACACCGCAGGTCTTGCCTGTGCAGATGGCGACAGGCTATGCGACTTTCGCCAATGGCGGTTACCGCATTCAGCCGCATTTTATTGACCGGATTGAAGATGCATACGGCAAGGTCATTTACCAATCCAACCCTGAATATGCTTGCATTCAATGCATCAATGAAAAAGATCAGCCTCTGGATGCGAATGAACCGGTTACGCCTGATGATGAAGCCTTCCAAGTCGCTGGCGCTGCCCAAATGCAGCCTGAAAATGAAATTAATACTGCAGACTACCGCCAGGCGACACGGATTCTCAAATCCAGCTCAGCTTTTGATATGGCCAACATCTTGCGGGATGTCATTCAGCACGGTACTGGACGCGCTGCGCTGAAAATTGGCAGGAATGACATTGGCGGCAAAACAGGAACCACCAATGATGCTAAAGATGCCTGGTTCGCAGGCTTTAACAGCAAATTAGTCGCGATTGCATGGGTTGGCTTTGACCAGCCCGCCACGCTCGGACGCCGTGAGTATGGCGGTGTCGCCGCATTGCCTGTTTGGACAAACTTTATGGCAAATGCATTGAAAGATACGCCTGAGTCTTGGGTGCGCTTAGATAAAAATGCCAAAGCGCCAATCAACCGCAATCAAGCAGCCAGCAATGACCCTGCTGCTGATCAGGCGCGTGACCGCGCGGCACCGCCATTAGCGCAGCCAATCTATCGCCCGGCGCCCGCACCTGCCGCCCGCGGCCCGGCACAGAATGATTTTGCAGATTTGCCCGGTGAAGAAATGTTAGTGCCGAATAATAGCGCACCGCCTGCAATGCAAAACCGCCCTGCTCCGTCTGCGCCTAGAGCGCATTCAGACGCACTGGGAGAACTCATCGAACAGGTTGAATAAATCATTGAAATGTAAAAAGCCCTCATATGAGGGCTTTTTACATTTCAATGCAGCCTTATTTTTTCTGGAAAATAAATATTTGAAATTGTGCTGTTAATTCAATTTCCGCTTGAGCTTCCAGAACAATTCTGCGTTCAGGCTTCGCCTTATAGGCATATGGCGTCATGGCAATCAGATTTTTAAGGTCCTGCTGCGGCAAGACCATTGGGGCATCAATGATCAGCTCTTCCATCAGCTCAAAAGCATCTTCCAGCTGATGCGCAAATTTATGCGGATCATGCGCCTGCACCTCTTCAAACAGCGCCTCACGCAGCACATACAAATGCTGCGGCCCAGGGGTGACCACCATCAAATAGCCCTGAGGCTTCAGCACCCGCAAGATTTCATCTTTGGGAATCGGGCTGAACAAACTGGTGCACAAATCAACAGAATGCTCCAGCACCGGCAGCGTTGCCCCCGTCCCCACCACCCAGGTGATATTTTTATTCAATTTGGCGGCGGCCTGTACTGCATTTTTAGCAATATCCACCCCTACACACTGCATCACTTCGCTGTGCATCGCATTGGTGTAATAGCCTTCGCCGCAGCCGATATCCAATAAATTTTCAATGCGCAATGCCTTGATTTTTTCAACGGCGGCCTGCTGCAGCGGCGCATAATGGCCTGCGCTTAAAAATGCACGGCGCGCCTGTACAGATTCAGGCGTATCTCCTGGATTTTTACTGTGCTTATGCTGTACCACATGTAAATTGACATAGCCCTGCTTTGCCACATCATAACTGTGATTGTTGTCACAGCGCCATGTCTTGTCTGTCAGCTTTAATTGCTTATGGCAAACTGGACACATCAGCAGATTCATCATTTTCTCCAAAGCCATTCAGGCATAAAAAAAGCCGGCAAATGCCGGCTTTTCAGATTCAATTCGCTTAACGCAATTTTAAAGTCATTAGACCCAAAACTACCAGCATAATTGTAATAATCCAAAAACGGATCACGACTTGGGTTTCACGCCAGCCTTTTTTCTCATAATGGTGATGCAGCGGCGCCATCAAAAATACCCGCTTGTTGCGCATGCGCAGCGAGCCGATTTGCAGAAAGACTGAAATTGCCTCAACCACAAATACACCGCCCATAATGGCGAATACGATTTCCTGACGCACCATCACTGCGATGGTGCCCAGCATTGCGCCTAAAGACAATGCGCCGACATCACCCATGAAGACTTGAGCGGGATGCGCATTATACCAAAGGAAGGCCAAGCCTGCGCCGATCATGGCTGCGCAGATCACCACCAATTCAGAGGCATACTTCACATAAGGGATATGCAGATAATTTGCAAAGCGCGCATCTCCGCCTAAATAAGCAAATACGCCTAAGCCTGCAGCCACCAGCACAATCGGCATGATCGCCAGGCCATCCAAGCCATCGGTCAGGTTGACCGCATTGGATGCGCCGTTAATCACTAAATAGGTGAAAAGAATAAAGCCGATGCCCAGTGGAATCGCAGACAGCGGAATGCTGATTTCTTTAAAGAATGGAATCAGCACATCCAGCATATCTGCCGTATGCACAGGATTCGCCTGATGTGTGGCAATCACATACAGCGCAATACCCGCCCCTAAAGAACCCACAGAAGTCCAAAAGAACTTTTTCTTCGCCGGTAGGCCGGCATTATCTTTATAGCGGACTTTAATCCAGTCATCAGCCCAGCCGACTGCGCCAAAGATCACCATCACGGCCAGTACAATCCAGACATATGGATTAGATAAATCCGCCCACAGCAAAGTTGAGATGCCGATGGAGAGCAGCACCAGAATGCCGCCCATGGTTGGCGTGCCCATTTTCTTTGCATGGTTTTCAGGCGCAAATGAGCTCACTGCTTGGCCGTATTTCAAAGCCTGCAGCTTGCGGATCATGAATGGCCCTAAAGCCAATCCAATCGTCAGCGCAGTCAGTACGCTCAGCAGTGAACGCAATGTCAAATAACGAACAACCTGAAACGAGCTGTGATAGCCCGCAAGATGTTCAAATAACCATAACAACATTTAGAGTTTCTCCATCAAGTCAGCCATCAATGTTTCCATGTGGGTATAGCGGGAACCTTTAAACAGGAAACTCATGGACTGAGGCTGATGTGTTTCAACGAGACTTAATAAAAGAGGCAGCGCCTGCGCTTGCGTTAAAAACGCCTGCAATTTTTTACCGTACTGGGTGCTGCGTGCGCCTTCCTGCACCGCAGGTGAAAATTCACCGACAGCAATCACAAAGTTTACACCTTTGACAGAGACCAGGTCACGCCCCAGCATGTAATGCTGCTGCGCGGCGCTGCTTCCCAGTTCGCCAATATCTCCCATCACCATCACTTTAATGCCATCCTGCTGCGCTAAGACCTCCGCGGCGGCGCGCATAGAAGTTGGATTGGCATTGTAAGTATCATCAATAAACAAATGATTTTTATGCTGAATAAAATTCAGGCGACCCTTCGCCCCTGTGGCGTTTTCCAGGCCGGCAGCAATATCATCCAAGCCGATGCCTATAGACAAGGCAAAAGCCGCAGCCGCCGAGGCATTTTGCACATTATGCTCTCCAGCAAATGGCAAATCCACATGGCGCGCGCCTGCAGGCGTATTTAAAGTAAAACTTGAGGATTGAGGGTGCAGCTCGATCTCTGTGGCAAAGACATCACCGCCTGCGCCAAAACTCATGACTTTTTCTGTCTGTACAGCGCTGCGGATCTCATCACTGAAATCATCCGCTGCCGGCACAATCGATGTGCCGGTTTTGGCAATATGGCTATAAATTTCAGATTTGGCGCGGCAAATGCCGTCCCGGCCGCCAAATTCCCCCATATGCGCTGTGCCGATATTGATAATCCCTGCGGCCTGAGGCTGAACCAGATTAGAGGTATAATCAATTTCGCCCTGATGGCTGGCGCCCAGCTCCATCACCGCATACTGATGCTCTGGACGCAGCTCCAGCAGCATCATCGGCACGCCTAAATCATTGTTCAGGTTGCCGCGGGTGATCAGTGTCGGCGCTAAGCGGGACAAAATGCTGCCCAGCATTTCCTTCGTGGTGGTCTTGCCGCTGCTGCCTGTCAATGCAATCACCTTCAGCTGCGGATTGCGCGCGCGGCGGTAAGCGCCCAGCCGGCCAAGAGCCAAACGGGTATCCTCAACCACCAGCTGGCAAATCTCAGCATCTACAGGATGGCTGACAATAGCCACTGCGCAGCCATTGCCCGCCACTTGCGCAATAAAATCATGCGCGTCAAAACGCTCGCCTTTCAGCGCCAAAAAGGCATCGCCTTGTTCTGCATGGCGCGAGTCTGTCAGGATGCGCTTGATGTCACCTTGCGGCGCTCTGCCTTGATGCCATTGACCTTGAGCGGCCTCTGCCAATTGTTCCGCTGTCCAAGGCTCTAAAGGCACGGTACTTGTTGTTGAGGTATGCATCTTATTTCCTATTGCGCTGGATATGCTGAATCTGCGGTGTGATGCCGTGAGTCAATTGCAGATTGCACCTCAACCACGTCATCAAACCAATGGCGGACGCCATCAATTTCCTGATAATTTTCATGACCTTTGCCTGCTATGACCACAATATCGCCATTCTTGGCATTGGCCACGGCAAATTTAATGGCTTCACGGCGGTCACGGATTTCATGCACTTGCTTCTGGCCAAAATCAATGCCGGCTTTCATATCGGCAAAAATCTGTTCAGGATTCTCGGTACGCGGGTTATCCGAAGTGATTAATGCAATATCGGCATGATCCAATGCAGCCTGTGTCATCAACGGGCGCTTGCCGCGGTCACGGTCGCCGCCGCAGCCGAAAACAGCCCACAGGTCATTGGTGACATGGCGCTTTAGCGTCTGCAGCACTTGAATCAATGCATCCGGCGTATGCGCATAGTCCACAATAAATAGGCGCTCCGCATCACGGATCACCTGCATGCGCCCCGGCGCGCCTTGCAGCTGCGGCGCAGACTGAATTAAATCCTGCAGCGCATAACCGGCCTGTTCAGCAGCGATCAGGCTTGCCACAAGATTTTCGACATTGAAATGCCCCAGCAGCGGGCTATGAACATCAAACTCACCCTGTGCAGTCAATAGCTTAAACTGAGCGCCATTCAGGCTGTATTGAATAGCTTCAACCCGGTAATCCGCAGGCCGCGCAGTCGAATAGGTCAGAATTTTCGGCTGTGCAGGATTATGCTGAGCTGCCTGCAGCATGACATCAGCATGCGCATCATCAATATTAATAATCGCTGCTTTGAGCGATTCAAATTTAAATAAGCCGGACTTCGCCTCTGCATATGCTTCCAGCGTCTTGTGATAATCCAAATGATCACGGCTTAAGTTGCTGTACGCCGCAATTTCAATATCACAGCCATTTAAGCGGCCCTGCTCCAAACCATGCGAACTGGCTTCAATAGAAGCAAATCCAGCACCTTGCTGAGCATAGCGGTGTAAAGCATTCTGCATTTGCAGCGCATCTAATGTGGTATGCGATGAAGCTTCCAAGTTTGGCAATATGCCGTTGCCTGTCGTCCCCATCACCGCGCATTTTTGCCCCTGCAGCATCAGCAATTCCGCAATTAAGCGGGAAATCGTGGTTTTGCCGTTGGTGCCTGTCACGGCAATAATCCGCGCAGGCTGTACCGGTTCTGCCGACTGCAAATACTGTTTCTGCCATTGCCCCATCAAATGGCGCACATGCGCAATAGCGCAGCTTTTTTCCAGGCCTAAATCGGTTTCCGAAATCACACCCAGCGCGCCTTGATCTAAAGCGGCCTGCGCAAACTGCACGGTTTTTTCCGGCTGGGAAAATGAAGTCAGGGCAATAAAAATTTGCCCTGCTGTAACGTTCCGGCTATCCAGATTGAATCCGCTGAAGGATTCTTTCATCCATGCAGCGGGTTCATTGACGGTGTAGAGATCTTGAAATGTAATGGACATTCATCACCTATTTACTGGATTGGGGAGTATCTAAAGGTTTATCTAAAGGCACGTTCATTAAGCGTAAAGATTCCTGCATGACCCGCGCAAAAACAGGCGCAGAAACCGTACCGCCAAAATAGCTGCCTTTCGGGTTTTCAACCACAACCACCATCGCAATGCGCGGATCGCTCACTGGCGCAACGCCGGCAAACAGCGCGCGGTATTCTGTGGTCGAGTAGCCTTTACGGTCTGGGCGCAATTTATGCGCTGTGCCTGTTTTACCGCCAACACGGTAACCGGACACGTTCGCGCGGGTTGCCGTACCGCCCGGCATGGTGGCAGATTCCATCATCGCCAGCACTTGATCCGCAATGACAGGGCTAATCATCTGCTCACCTTGAGGCTGATCTTCCAGCTTATACAGGCTCAGCGGCATTTTAACGCCTTTGTTGGCAATCATGGCATAAGCATCCGCAATTTGCAGGACTGTCGCATTTAAGCCATAGCCATAAGCCATGGTCGCCACTTCTGAGACATTCCATTTGCTTTTCGGCAGAATCAAGCCTGCGCTTTCACCTGGAAACTTAACTGCGGAACGCTGGCCAAAACCTAAACGCTGATAGAAGGTTGGCAAAGTCGAATACGGCAATGACAGCGCAATTTTTGCCACACCGACGTTAGAGGATTTTTGAATGATGCCGCCCAGCGTTAATGCGCCATAGTTATGGGTATCGCGGATGGTATGGTTGCCTACCCGCATTGAGCCAGGCGAAGTATTCACCACAGTATTCGGCATGTATTTTCCGCTTTCCAGCGCCATAGAAACCGTTATCGGCTTCATGGTTGATCCCGGCTCAAAAGAGTCCACTGCGCCGCGGTTACGCATGGCGTCTTTGTTGCCTAAACTGCTTTTATCATTCGGGTTGTAAGACGGCCAGCTGGTCATCGCTAAAATTTCACCGGTTTTGACATCGACCGCAATCGCGGTTGCTGAACGGGCATTATTGGCCACACCGGCTGCGGTTAATTCACGGTACATAATATACTGCAGGCGTGAATCAATGCTGAGGGTAATATTTTCCCCCGGCTCAACCCCTTTCACCACTTCCGGGTCTTTCACACGGTTGCCTTTTTTGTCGCGGACAATCTGCTGTTCGCCGTCAATGCCTGCCAAGCGCTCATTCAGCTGCATTTCCAAGCCTTCGATTCCAGCACCTTCACTGTTGGTCAAGCCAATAATCTGCGAATTCGGCTGCGGCTGCGGATAATAGCGCTTATAGTTTTTCTCCATATACACGCCCTGGAAATCCCGCTTCATAATCAGCTCGGCCTGCTGCGGCGGAATTTCTTTTTGCAGCACCAAATAGCGCGAACGCGGGCGTTCATTGAGCTTTTTGCGCAAGTCGTTGCGGTCTATGCCGACGGCATCCGCCAGCTCATCCAAATTCAGGTTTTTATCCGGCAACTGGCGCTTCAGCTTGCGGTTATTCGGTTCTTTTTCCAGCTGCGCCATCGTGTCTTCATACAGCTTTTTATTGTCAAAATAGTCACGCGGATCCATAACCACTTTCATCACCGGCGTGCTGATGGCCAAAGGCACACCGTGACGGTCATAAATTACGCCGCGCATGGCTTTGACTTTTTCAGTTCTTAAAATATTGGCATTGGCTTTGTTTTGCAAAAAGTCTTTATTAATCACCTGCACATAAAAAGCGCGCCCAACCAAGGCAATAAAGCACAGCAGCACCACACCCCACATCAGGTAAAACCGCCACATTTCAACACTAATGACATTGCGGCCTGTCACAGACTGCTGCTTTTTCCGTACAGTTTGCTTAATTTTCTTATCCACCATGGTACAGCTAGCCTTATTTTTTCTCGTCTGAAGTCTGCGGTAAAGAGATCACAACGGTTTGCGCCACTGGCGGAGAATACATCCGCAGCTGTGTCACAGCCCGCGTGCCAATTTGCGCGGTCGCGCCGAAAGTCTGCTGTTCAATCAGCAGCCGGCCCCATTCTGCATTTAAATCATCCCGCTCACGCATATACGTGCTGAGCTTACGGTAATCCTGACGGTATTCAAAAACTTGAAACACCACAAATACAGCGCTCAAAAAGACCAAAGCCAGTAAAATGGCATAGGCAACCGCTTTTTTCAGCTTTAAATTATCCGCTATTTTTTCTATTGCTTCAGTTTTCATTATTCGCCTTATTAAGCTAAACGCTCTGCCACACGAAGCCAGGCGCTGCGTGAACGCGGATTCGCTTTAACTTCCTCATCACTGGCGCGGACGCGGGCAATTTTTTTCAAACGGCGGGTATCTTCCCGTTCCTGAGGCATGCCCCAGCCCGTATCTTCGGCCAAGGTCGATTCTTTTTGAATAAACTGCTTAATCAGGCGGTCTTCCAATGAGTGGAAACTGATGACCGCCAAAATCGCTTCAGGTTTTAATATATTTACTGCTTGAGGCAGGAAAGCTTCAATATCATCTAATTCTTTATTAATGGCAATACGGATCGCCTGAAATGTGCGGGTTGCCGCGTGTTTATTTTTTTCCCACTTCGGATGCGCCACTTTAACAATTTCCGCCAGCTGCCCTGTGGTTTCAATATAGCCTGCATTTTTAATGGCTTTGGCAATGCGGCGGCTGTAGCGCTCTTCACCGTATTTGAAAATGATATTAGCCAGATCTTCTTCGGCAATATCCACCAGCCACTGCGCTGCTGTCGGCCCTTGTGAATTGTCCATGCGCATATCCAGCGGGCCGTCTTTCATAAAGCTGAAGCCGCGCTCCGCCTGATCCAGCTGCGGCGATGACACGCCTAAATCCGCCATGACGCCATCAACTGTTTCAATGCCGCGCGCCGCCATTTCCTGCTGCAGATCTGCAAAGCTGGCATGAATGATGGTAAAGCGCGGATCTTCCGCCGCCAGAACCGCCGCTGTTTCTAGCGCTTGCGGGTCTTTATCGAAGGCATAAACATGTGAATTTTCATCTAATTTCGACAATAATAAACGGGTATGGCCGCCGCGTCCAAAAGTACCGTCTATATAAATTCCTGTACTCCGCCCTGCAAGCAAAGCATCAACAGTTTCATGAAGTAATACAGAAATATGCGACATATAGATGGTTTCAGCACGTAAAAAAGTAACTGCACATTATTACCTTGTTTTATTAAAGCTCCAAACGTCTTTTTGTAGGAAAATATTACTTTCCATGGGGAAAACCGTTTTTCAGCTGAGATCCTGCCGAATAAATGCGCCATTCCAATTCCTGCTGCAGCTTAAGCAGCGCAACTGATTAAAATCATGACCCTTTTTATCCGTTAACAGTTCTTAGGCATCAGCGGCGGCTGTAAAGCGCATTCGGCTTGCAAATGAAGCAAAGCCTTTTTAATTTCAAGCGCTTTACGCATCCGCTTTCAGGCCTTTGATCCGTGTTTTGGCATCCATCCCTTTTCCGTGCTAATTTAAAAAATTGAAGCTTAACATTTGGAAAGTCCCCATATGCAAGAGTCTCCGCACGCAGCAAACAGCGGCAATCCGATCAACTACATCGAATTCAATGTCGCCAGCATTCCATCCAGCAAAGCCTTTTATGCACAGCTCGGATGGACCTTCACCGATTTTGGCAGCGCATACTGCGAGTTTGATTCAGGGCAGCTCAAAGGCGGATTCAGCCAGTCGGATGATGTGCAGCCGCACGGCGGCGCGCTGGTGATCCTTTACAGCGCCAATCTGCAGGAAAGTCTGCAGGCGGTTCAAAGGGCTGGCGGAACAATCACGCAGGAGATCTTCCATTTTCCGGGCGGGCGCCGCTTTCAGTTTAAAGACGTGGACGGCTATGAACTTGGCATATGGTCAGAAGATTCCTGAAACTGCGCAAACTGCCGCATAAGCCATAAATATTGGTCGATTCAAAACATTTTAAAATGATTGAAATTAAAAAACCGGACGCAAAAAAGCCAATCCGCGGATTGGCTTTGAAACTAAAACGTCACCTTGCACATATTACAGCGTGCAGATCCAACGCTTTACATCAGCGTTTTGAGCTGTAAATCTGATCAAAGACCGCGCCATTCACAAAATGGGTTTGCTGCGCTTTGGCCCAGCCGCCAAAGACTTCATCAATGGTAAAGGTCTTCAAAGGCGGGAATTGCGCTTTATATTTCGCTAAAACTTCAGCATTGCGCGGACGGTAGAAATGACGCGCCGCCATGTCTTGGCCTAAAGGTGAATACAAATAGTTGATATAGCCTTTGGCCAGCCATTTATTGCCATTTTTTTCCACGGTTTTATCAACAATCGCGACCGAAGGTTCAGTTAAGATTGAAATTGAAGGATAAACAATATCAAACTTGCCTTTGCCCAGTGTTTTCTGGGTCACTAAAGCTTCATTTTCCCAAGTCAGCAATACATCGCCAATGCCGCGTTCAGCAAAAGTCGTCATCGATGCGCGGGCTGCAGAATCCATGACTTTGACATTGCGGTACATTTTACCGACGAAGTCTTTGGCTTTGGCATCATTGCCGCCCGGCTGCTTCAGCGCATAGCCCCACGCAGACAGGTATACCCAGCGCGGCAGGCCGCCTGTTTTCGGATTTGGCGTAATAATCTGTGTACCCGGTTTCGTCAAATCAGACCAATCCTTAATGTGTTTCGGGTTGCCTTTGCGCACCATAAAGACAATGGTTGAGGTATAAGGCGCGGAATTATGAGGGAATTCTTTTTGCCAGCCGGGCTGAATCTGACCCGATTTCACAATTTCTTCGATGTCATTGGCTAAAGCCAATGTCACTACATCGCCTTTTAAACCATCCACCACTGACCGCGCCTGCTTGCCTGAACCGCCATGCGACTGCTTGAAATTTACAGTGTTGCCTGTGCGCTCTTTCCAATATGCGCCAAACGATTTATTGAATTCGTCATAAAATTCACGGGTCGCATCATAGGATACATTCAGAAATTCGCGGTCAGCTGCCTGTGCTGAGCCCGCGCTGAGTGCAAGACCAGCAGACAGCAAGGCTGCGCTGAATAAAGCTTTTAATTGAATTTTCATAGCCGTACAAAAAATATCGTTAATAGTGCTAAATATATGAAATAAAATCATTAACTTCAATGCATTCAGACGCTGAACTCTCAAATACAGAGGCGGCGCGGTTATTTAATTCTTTGTTTTAGATGATAAAAAATCAAAACACATTACTTATTCATCATATATACCATTTTATTCTTTAGATATAAAAAAAATGGATAACCAAGGCTATCCATTTTTTAACTTTTATTTTAAGTGTGAATGCCTTAATTCTTCTCACTGTAAATTTGATCAAAAACCGCGCCACTCACAAAATGGGTTTGCTGCGCTTTGGCCCAGCCGCCAAAGACTTTATCAATGGTAAACGTCTTTACTTTCGGGAATTGGGCTGCATATTTCGCTGCCGCTTTGCTGTCGCGCGGGCGGAAATAATGCTTCGCTGCCAGCTCCTGCCCACGAGGGGAGTAAAGATAATTTAAATAGCCTTTGGCCAAATTGCGGTTGCCATTTTTATCGACTGTTTTATCCACAATCGCGACAGACGGTTCCGCCAAAATTGAAACAGAGGGATAAACCACATCAAACTTATCCTTGCCTAAGCCTTGAGTCGCCAGCAGCGCTTCATTTTCCCAAGACAGCAGCACATCGCCAATGCCGCGTTCAGCAAAAGTCGTCAGCGAGCCGCGCGCGCCTGAATCCAATACTTTGACATTGCCATAGAGCTTTCGCACCAGCTCTTTGGCCTTGGCATCATTGCCGCCCAGCTGTTTCAGCGCGTAGCCCCATGCGGATAAGTAAATCCAGCGCGGCGCCCCGCCCGTTTTCGGATTCGGCGTGATGATTTCAACACCCTGCCTGGTCAGGTCATTCCAATCTTTAATCTGTTTGGGATTGCCTTTGCGCACCAGAAATACAATGGTTGAGGTATATGGCGCAGAGTTATTGGGGAATTCTTTTTGCCAGTTTTTATCAATCTGCCCCGTATTTACAATTTCATCAATATCATTGGCCAAGGCCAAGGTTACGACGTCTGCCTGCAGGCCTGTCGCTACAGCGCGCGCCTGCTTGCCGGAACCGCCATGCGACTGCTTGAAATTCACCTCTTGACCGGTGCGCTTTTTCCAGTAGGCGCCAAATTCCTGATTATATTCTTGGTAAAATTCACGGGTCGGATCATAAGACACGTTCAAAAAATCTTTGGCCGCATACACTTGCGCGCCCGCGCCTGCTAAAAAAGCCAAAATTCCCGCCGCGATTATTTTTTTCATGCCATTTGCTCATTTATTTGATTAAATGCACTATATAAATAAAAAATAATACGAACAATCAGCTATTTATATTATTAAATCACTTTTACTTCTGTTTAAAATATATCCAAAATACTGCTATTATTTGCGCTTTTTTTGCTAAATCAGCCGCGGTCAGGCTTTTTCTCCACGTTATCTCCATAGTTGTTTGTTACAAATACGGACAGGCAAGGATAAACCTCACCAATTTGGTATCTTTACAGCGAAGATTATTTGTCTTTTTGTAAAAAAGCGACTCTACTCTGCTTTTCAGTGCTAAAGATGGTTAAATCGCAGTACTGCGGTACTAATATTAAGAAAAGCCAATTACAATGGTTCCTAGATCAGCTCATGGGGGAAGTTTAAAATGAGATCACCTTTAATTCACGCTTTATGCCTAAGCCTAGGACTGACATTGGCCGTTCAGGCTGGACATGCCGCTGCCATCAGCAAAACGGCAAACAGCAAAGCGCCCATTCCGGCTGAAAAAAAATCGCCTATTGAAAAAGCGCTGAATCAGCAGAAAGCGGAAGGCAAACAGCAGTCCGATGACAATTTAAAAGTTTTAACTGCGCTTAAATCAGCGCCGACACAAAATTTCTTTGCTTCTCAAAACCAAAGCTTTACCCGCTTTGTACAGTCGCTGTTCCTGCAAAACAACTCTTGAGGAATTGACGGCTTCCCCCCAATTTGAAGCCTGAATATCAGCCTAATCACGGAATGTTGAATTTAACATTAAGTGATTAGGCTTTTTCGCTATAATAGCCCTAATTTACATTCTGAATAATATCCAGTTATGACAGTCCGCACCCGTATTGCACCTTCTCCTACCGGTTTTCCGCACGTAGGTACAGCTTATATCGCCTTATTCAACCTGTGTTTTGCGAAACAGCACGGCGGTGAGTTTATTCTTCGCATTGAAGATACCGACCAGCTGCGCTCAACGCCAGAATCTGAAAAAATGATTTTGGATTCATTGCGCTGGTTAGGCTTAAACTGGTCTGAAGGTCCAGATATCGGCGGCCCGCATGCACCCTACCGTCAATCTGAACGCATGGGGATTTATAAGCAATATGCATTGGAATTGGTTGAAAAGGGTCATGCCTTCTACTGTTTTGCAACTGCAGAAGAATTGGACCAAATGCGCACCGAACAGCAGGCGCGCGGCGAAACACCGCGTTATGACGGCCGCGGCTTACTGCTTTCTCAAGAAGAAGTTGCACGCCGCCTGGCTGCGGGTGAAGCGCATGTGATCCGCATGAAAGTTCCGACTGAAGGCATTTGTCAATTTGATGACTTATTGCGCGGCGAAGTGGAAATTCCATGGGCGCAAGTGGATATGCAGATTCTGCTGAAAACCGACGGCTTGCCAACTTATCATTTGGCAAACGTGGTCGATGACCATTTAATGGAAATTACGCATGTGATCCGCGGTGAAGAATGGATTCCCTCTGCGCCAAAACATCAGCTGCTGTACAAATACTTCGGCTGGGACATGCCTGTGCTCTGCCACATGCCGCTGCTTCGCAACCCAGACAAATCTAAGCTGTCTAAGCGCAAAAACCCAACTTCAATCAACTACTACAAAGACATTGGCGTACTGCCAGAAGCCTTGCTGAACTATTTAGGCCGTATGGGCTGGTCTATGCCGGATGAAAGTGAAAAATTCACTTTGGCGGAAATGATTGAACATTTTGACATCAAGCGCGTATCACTCGGCGGTCCAATTTTTGATGTTGAAAAACTCAACTGGCTGAATGGCCAATGGATTAAAGGCTTAACCCCTGCCGAATTGCTGAATACCCTGCTGACTTGGAAATCTGACCGCCAAACGCTGGAAGAAATCGCTGCTGCGATTCAGCCACGTATCAATTTATTGTCTGAAGCGGTCAACTGGGCAGGTTTTTACTTCAACCAATTCCCAACATTAAGCAAAGAACAGTTTGAAAGTAAAAAACTTTCAGAAGAGCAAGTCCGTCAAAGCCTGCAGTTTGCGATTTGGCGCCTTGAAAGCCTGTTTACGTGGAATAATGACACCGTCAGCCAAACTTTAATGGACTTAGCAACTCAAATGGAGATTAAACTCCGTGACTTTATGCCAACGTTCTTTATTGCTATTGCCGGTTCAACATCTTCAACGCCGGTTATGCAGTCTATGGTCACCATTGGCCCTGACTTGACCTTCGCCCGCCTGCGCCATGCCCTCGAAATTGTCGGCGGACCGAGCAAAAAAGAAGCAAAAGCATGGGAAAAACTCAATGAAAGCTTAAAATTGCCGAAAAATGATGCAGTTGATGAATCTTAATTGATTTTTTAGTTGACGCGTGAGTGTTATATCCATAATATAGCGCTCACACAGACTGGGGTCATAGCTCAGTTGGTAGAGCGCTACAATGGCATTGTAGAGGTCAGGAGTTCGATCCTCCTTGACTCCACCAAACAACCGTTTTACCTGTGTACGCCTCACTTGTCCCTATCGTCTAGAGGCCTAGGACATCGCCCTTTCACGGCGGTAACCGGGGTTCGAATCCCCGTAGGGACGCCATATTCAAGATGGCGACATCTTAATAAAAAACCCAAGCATTACGACTTGGGTTTTTTATTGCCTGCTGTTTAACAATGCCCAGCCAGCCAAAGTGTTTTAATCAAGTGTTTTTGCATTCTTCGCCATTCTGATTAAAATAGACGATACATTAAAATTATGGAGTTGCAATGCAATACCGCTGCCCAAAATGTCAGAGCCCTAAAATCATGCCTGTTGCACAAGCAGGCGAGCCAGCAGCGCGTCCTGTGGTGCCTAAAAGCTTAGTTTTTTTAATTCCGGCTATTTTTGTATTGCTGCTTCTGGTCATTATCAGCATTGCCATGTGGCTTTTTGGCGATGGCGCCGGCACCATTTTACAGGCAGCGACCGTTGCTGTATTTATTATCTGCGCGATTGCCGGTTTCTTATTTTACCGCGATTTGCCTGATTTTAAAATTTCCATGCAGGCATTCATGCAGTCGCAAAAGAAATGGAAATGCCGCGAATGCAATCACGAATGGGAAAGCTGATCACAGCTTCCCCCAAAAGCCGCATTACCGCTTAATGCTGATGCGGCTCTGCATGCTGCTGTTCATCATGCATTGCAGCTGGCTCGTCACGCTGATGCCCATGCGCCGCACAGACATCATCTTCAATCTGCAGCGTTATTTCTGTAATGCCGTGTTCATGGCTCAACAGCTCCAAAGCGTCACGGTATAATGCATTGCGGTCGGCACACGGCGCCAGCAGATGCACCGTCAAATGCACATTTTTAGAGGTAATGGCCCAGACTTTCAGCTGATGAATGCTCTCCACCCCTTTTAAGCTCAATAAATCCTTGCGGAGCTGTTCAATATCAATTTCTTCCGGCACACCTTCCAGCAAAATATTGACACTTTGCTTCAGTAAAATCCATGTCCGCGGCAGCACCCAAAAACCGATGAGCACCGCAATAACGCTATCCACCCACATCCAGCCGGTGAAATAAATTACTGCCGCGCCAATAATGACGCCAATTGAACCCAAAGCATCGCTCAGCACCTCCAAATACGCCCCTTTCACATTCAGGCTGTCTTTCGAGCTGGAAAACAAAATCCGCATGGATATTAAATTAATGGCCAGCCCGATAACCGCGACAATCATCATGCCCATGCTTTGAATTTCAGGCGGGTGGCTGAAACGCTGATAAGCTTCAAATAAGATGTAAATAGCAACCATAAACAGCATCGATGCATTAAACAGCGCCGCTAAAATTTCAAAACGCTGATAGCCGAAAGTGCGCTTATTATCCGCAGGCAGCTTTCCGATCTTAATGGCCGCCAGTGCAATCGCCAGCGCGGCGGCATCGGTAAACATGTGCGCCGCATCCGACAGCAGCGCCAAGCTTTGTGTCATAAAACCGGCAATCACTTCTATGATTAAAAAAATAGAAGTCAAAATAAGTGCAAAAGTTAACTTTTTGGCATTTCCTTCGGCAACGGCCGCATGTGAATGGTCATGATCATGGCTCATTATTGTCAACTTTATTCGCAGATAATTAACTTTAAGATTAACAAGAGCTGAATAAGTAATAACATTACACTCAGGCAACTATTTGCAGGATTTATACAAATTCAATTTTTAATGAAGCCGTCAATTCGAATTTTAATTTCGCCGAATCTCAGATAAAAAATTGACTTGAATAAGAGCAAGAGCGGAACCCGCAGTTGAGTTAGCGCGTAAGGCACACAACTCAGGCCCTCATATTAGACGGCGCCCCAATGATGGAAACACCGGATTCAGCAGGTTTGGGGTTAATTACAAAACAAGAACATACAGTATTTTTAAAAATTAACTGATATTTAAATGAGTTCAAACTGTTAAGTTTTTGAAGAAATACCCGTGATGGCAACTAAGCATCAGAATTTACAGAATATTAAGTGATAAAAAAAACTGCGCAGTCACTTACTTAGTCTATTTATTCATGTTAAATTTCAACCAGTACAGTTATAAATTTCAACAAAAAGTAACGTGATATATAACTTTACGCATTATAAATTAAACAACAGCTAGCCAGAAAATGTAACATTTATAAAGGAGTTCAGCATGATCAAATACGTTATAAAAATGATCAGTTCTGCTTTGTTACACTCTTCAAATGAAGAAATGCAAGGAATGCATTCACTGATTTTGGAAGCCAACAAGAATTATGTTCAAGGTGAGTATTTTGAACATCTCGCCATTCAACACCATCAAGAATTTTTATTGCATCATGCCGACAGTCAAACTGACCCCTCTAACATTGACTGCCGCAATGCAATTTGGAGTTTTTTAAATGCCGCCTTAAGAGGGCATAAAGAAGCTCAATATAAATTAGGAATTTGCTATCTCAATGGAGAATTAGGCTTAGAAAGGAATTTCAGTCTAGCCGAATTATGGCTGAAAAAAGCAGCCGATCAAGGATACGCCCCTGCAAATAATGCGCTTATCCATGCATATGAAAAAATCGTATTCAGCTGAATCCTGCGCAATAAAAAACCAGCCTTCGGGCTGGTTTTTTAATTGAATTAACGAAAGCGTTAACCGCCAATTTTCTTGTATTTGGTCCGTTTTTGAACCGCAGCATCACCTAAACGCGCTAAACGATAGGCTTCATACTCAGCATAGTTACCTTCGTAGAATTCAGGCTGTTCGTTCTCAAACGACAAGATGTGCGTTGCAATACGGTCAAGGAACCAACGGTCGTGCGACACCACCATTACCGTACCTGGGAATACAAGAATTGCATCCTCAAGCGCACGTAAGGTTTCGATATCCAAGTCGTTCGATGGCTCATCCAGTAAGATGACGTTTGCGCCCATTTGCAAGATTTTCGCTAGTTGTAAACGGTTACGCTCACCACCTGACAACTCACCTACACGCTTCTGCTGGTCTTGACCTTTAAAGTTAAAGCGACCGATATAAGCACGTGATGCAATTTCATAATCGCCAATTCTTAAGATATCCAAACCGCCTGAAACTTCTTCCCAAACAGTTTTGTTGTTATCTAAGGTGTCACGAATCTGACCCACATACGCTACTTTAACTGACTCACCCAAAGTCACCGTACCTGTATCTGGCTGTTGTTCACCAGTCATCATACGGAACAGTGTGGTTTTACCCGCACCGTTTGGACCCACGATACCCACAATTGCTGTAGGCGGTACGGTAAAGCTGAGGTTTTCGTACAGTACGCGACCATCAAATGATTTGCTGATGCCTTCCACTTCTACTACTTTATTGCCTAGGCGTGGACCAGGTGGAATATAGATTTCAGAAGTTTCGTTACGCTGTTGGAATTCGCGTGAGTTAAGCTCTTCAAAACGCTCCATACGCGCCTTGTTTTTCTTTTGCTGACCTTTCGCATTTGAACGAACCCATTCCAATTCTTTTTTCAATGCTTTAGCAAAAGATTCTTCTTGCTTGTTCTCTTGTTCTAGACGCGCATTCTTCTGCTCCAACCAAGAAGAATAGTTACCTTGATATGGAATACCCATACCGCGGTCAAGCTCAAGAATCCATTCCGCTACGTTATCCAAGAAATAACGGTCGTGCGTAATCGCCACAATGGTGCCCGCAAAGTCTTTCAAGAAACGCTCTAACCAAGACACAGATTCTGCATCCAAGTGGTTCGTCGGTTCGTCTAGAAGCAACATATCTGGCTTAGATAAAAGCAAACGACACAATGCAACACGACGACGCTCACCACCTGAAAGTAGTGTTACGTCTGCATCCCAAGCTGGTAGGTTCAAGGCAGCTGCAGCTTGATCCATTTGGTTGCTCAGGTTATGCGCATCCCATGAATGGATAATCGCTTCAAGTTTTTCTTGCTCTTTTGCCAATGCATCAAAGTCTGCATCTTCTGCTGCATATTCAGCAAATACTTCGTCCAAACGCGCCAAAGCATCCAATGGTTCACGTAAACCATCTTCTACGTTTCCACGGACATCTTTATTTGGATCAAGTGGCGGCTCTTGTTCTAAGTAACCGATTTTGATACCCGGTTGCGCACGCGCTTCACCAGAGAAATCTTTGTCTACGCCCGCCATAATACGAAGCAAGGTCGATTTACCTGCACCGTTTAAACCAAGTACACCAATTTTTGCACCCGGGAAAAATGACAAAGAGATGTCTTTTAAGATTTCGCGCTTAGGCGGAACCATCTTAGACACTCGGTTCATCGTATAAATATATTGGGCCACGTAGGACTCCTCAATAGAAAAACCAAAAAATCGCAAGAAGCGAAAAAATATTTGCGGGCATTATACGATGAATACGTTGAAAAAATAAGGCATGAAACCGATCTTCAATGCAATGTTACAACTTTCAGCACGGTTGTTTTTTAAACATCACTTTTATCGCACTTTTACGCAGACAAGAAGCTACGCGCAGCTCATCTTTATGAATTTTTTAGATAAATATTCATTATTTTCACACTTTAACTCATATTCATTGATGGTAGACTGTGCAATATTTAACTCACGCAGATGAAGTCCCATGACCTATAAAGATGAAACTTTGGCTATCCATGCTGGATATAGCCCCGAAGCCACCACCAAAGCAGTGGCCGTACCGATTTATCAAACCACGTCTTATGCCTTTGATAATACGCAGCATGGTGCGGATTTATTTGACCTTAAAGTACAAGGCAATATTTATACTCGAATTATGAACCCGACCACTGCAGTGCTAGAACAACGATTAGCCGCACTCGAAGGGGGAATTGGCGCGTTGGCCTTAGCCTCTGGCATGGCTGCCATCACCTATGCCATTCAAACCATTACCGAAGCAGGGGACAACATTGCTTCTGTTTCAACCTTGTACGGTGGCACCTATAACCTGTTTGCCCACACTCTACCGAAACAAGGCATTGAAGTCCGTTTCTTTGATTATCAAGATCCAGAAGCCCTACGCGGTTTAATTGATGAAAAAACCAAATTGGTCTTTATTGAATCGATTGGCAATCCACTCGGCAACATCATTGACCTAGAAGCGATTGCCAAAATCGCACATGAATATGGTGTACCCGTGGTGGTCGATAATACTGTCGCAACTCCTGCGCTGCTGAAGCCCTTTGAATACGGGGCTGATATTGTGGTGCATTCACTGACCAAATATATTGGAGGTCATGGCAACTCAATTGGCGGCGCGATTGTCGATAGCGGCAAATTCCCTTGGGGCAAATATCCTGAGCGCTTTAAAGTGCTGAATACGCCAGACCCAAGCTATCACGGCGTGAACTATGTCGAAGCTCTAGGCGAAGCAGCTTATATCGCGCGTGCCCGCGTGGTGCCATTACGCAATACCGGCGCGGCCATTAGCCCTTTAAGCGTGTTCCTAATTCTGCAAGGCTTAGAAACCCTGAATCTGCGTATGGAACGCCATACTGAAAATGCGCAGAAAGTCGCGGAATATTTGCAAGCCCATCCCAAAGTCAAATGGGTCAACTATGCGGGACTGAAAGACCACCCGCAGCATGCGTTGGCGCAAAAATACGTTAAAGGGAAACCTTCCGCGATTTTATCCTTTGGGGTAGAAGATGCCCGTGAAGGCGGCACGCGCTTTATTGATGCCCTACAACTGTTTACACGTTTGGTCAATATTGGTGATGCCAAAAGCTTGGCGTGTCATCCTGCAACCACAACACATCGACAGCTGAATGAAGCGGAATTAAAGTCTGCTGGAGTAAGCATTGATATGGTGCGTTTATCTGTAGGCATTGAACATATTGATGATTTGATTGCAGATTTGGAACAGGCGTTGTCCAAAGTTTAATCCCCAAAAGAGCCGCATCTTCAGTCTTAGAAATGTGGCTCTTTTTATGAACAGTTTAAAAAAAGCAGCCTGCATTTATCCTCTGTCGCCAGCGCTTTACCTTCTGCAAAATGCACTGTCAGTTCCTGCCCTGCATCATGACGGAACAGACAAACGGGTTATTCAAGGACACCGCATCAGGTTTAAAAAGCGTGCATGATTTTCAATCTCCCCGCTCAATAAAGCTTACTCAAAATCAAAAAACAGTGGCAAAATTGAATAAAAAGGCCTTTTTTTAGGCATTTTTCAGGGTTATTTCAGCACGCATTTCTTGCTGAAAATCATTCAAAAAATCATCGGCATAATGAATTTTGAAAAAAGCTTTTCTTTCCTTTTTTTATATGGTAAAAATCCACTAACAGCACAGATAGAAATAGAGCTTTTACTCTAAATTTATTTTTAAATTCAACAAGTTAATTTATAGCTTTTCAAGTTAAATACGCTATCATAGCCGCATGGAATACTGCTGACTTCATAAAGAAGCAAGTGCAGTCAGGCAATAAAAACAAATGCACTGAATCACATTTATTCAAATCAGGGAACTAAGCGTGAAACAAAGATTAGAAAAACTCTTTCAAGAAAAAGTGAATGGAAAAACTGTCCTCATTACTGGCGCATCAAGCGGCATCGGCCTAACTGCAGCCCACCGCTTAGCGGATGCCGGCGCACATGTTCTGCTGGTCGCCCGCACCAAAGAAACATTAGACGAAGTTAAAGCCGAGATTGAAGCCAAAGGCGGTCAAGCCTCTGTGTTCCCATGCGATTTGAACGACATGGATTCCATTGATGAGGTTTCTAAGCAGATTCTGGCCTCTGTTGATCATATTGATATCCTCATCAATAATGCGGGCCGCTCTATCCGCCGTGCAGTCCATGAATCCACTGACCGTTTTCATGACTTTGAACGCACCATGCAGCTGAATTATTTCGGCGCCATCCGCCTGGTCATGAATATCCTGCCGCAAATGATGATCCGCCGCGAAGGCCATATCATCAATATCAGCTCAATTGGCGTTTTGGCGAATGCGACACGCTTCTCCGCTTATGTCGCATCTAAAGCGGCTCTGGATGCGTTCAGCCGCTGCCTTTCTGCCGAAGTGCATTCGCATAAAATTGCCATTACGTCTATTTATATGCCGCTGGTGCGCACGCCAATGATCGCGCCGACGAAAATCTATAAATACGTGCCGACACTGTCTCCTGAACAGGCTTCAGATTTAATCGCCTACGCCATTGTGAAGCGTCCGAAGAAAGTGGCGACCAATTTAGGCCGTTTAGCGTCAATTACCTATTCTATTGCGCCAGACATCAACAATAAATTAATGTCTATTGGCTATAACTTATTCCCAAGCTCGTCCGCATCTGTGGGCAAACAGGAAAAGTTGAATTTTGTGCAGAAAGCCTATGCCCGCTTATTCCCAGGCGAACACTGGTAAGCCGCTTTTGATTTAAGCATCACGGATTTTTTAAATAAGCCCAGCCTTGGGCTTATTTTTTTATGGGTTGCCCAGCAAACGCAGCAAACCGACAAACAGCAGCCGCCTTTCGAAAATTGCTTAAGTTTTAGTTCCTCTATTCAAGCCGGATGCCGTACACTATGCCTTGCAGCTGAAACTGCAATTTATTTATTTGAACAAAATTTGGGTGTAATCCACATGAACAATCTGCAATGGCTCGATGAAGTAAAATTTAACGAACAAGGCTTAGTGCCTGCTATTGCACAGCATCATCAAACTGGCCGTATTTTGATGGTGGCGTGGATGAACCGTGAAGCTTTAGCGCTGACCGCAGAAAAAAATCAAGCGGTGTATTTTTCGCGTTCACGTCAAAAACTGTGGCACAAAGGTGAAGAGTCCGGCCATTTTCAAACCGTGCATGAAATCCGCCTAGACTGCGATGCAGATGTGATTGTGCTGCAGATTGAACAGCACGGCGGCATTGCCTGCCATACTGGCCGGGAATCGTGCTTCTACCGCAAGTTGACTGTAAGCGGCTGGGAAACTGTCGATGCGCAGCTGAAAGACCCTAGCCAAATTTACGGTGAAAAGTCTGTAAACCCGCACACGCTGGCAATGAATGCATCGAATGCCCAGTCTGAACAAGTCGAAGTTCTAGACTACCTCGGCCAGATGATGGCGGAGCGCAAGCAAGCAGATCCGGACTCCTCTTATGTGGCAAAGCTGTATCACAAAGGCCTGAATAAGATCTTAGAAAAAATCGGCGAAGAAGGCGTTGAAACGATTATTGCAGCGAAAGATTTTAAATCTGAGGCCAATGAAGACAACAAAAACGACCTGATCTACGAAGTGGCAGATTTATGGTTCCATACCATTGTCATGCTGGGCTACTTTGACCTTGAACCGCAATTGGTGCTGAACGAACTGGCGCGCCGCCAAGGCTTGTCAGGCTTGGTTGAAAAAGCCAGCCGCTCTCACTGAAACGTTACGGCATCCTCCATTGACTGATCAGAAAAAACCGAGCGCGACCTATGAGCAGGCCACTGCCATTGATAACGCTCGCCTGGGCAAATCCTTTAAAGTCATTGCCTATGCCGGCACAGGAAAAACCACCACCCTGCAAATGATCAGTGATGCCATGCCGCAGCGCCGCGGCATGTATCTGGCCTTCAACAAAGCGATTGCCAGCGAAGCGCAGCAGAAATTTCATGGCAACGTCGACTGCCGTACCTTTCACTCCTTGGCTTACCGAAGCGTTCCACGTGGAGTCACTGACAAGCTGCGCCTGCCGCGTTTAAGCCCCAGCTTTATGGCCAAAGAATACCGCTTAACGCCGATTACGCTGCGCCGCATGATGGGCGGGCGCTATGAACAGTATGTGCTGATGCCCTCCCGCTTAGCCAGCCTAGTGGCCAATGCGGTCAGCTATTTCTGCTCGACCAATTCGCAATACCCTGCCCCGCGCCATCTGCAGGCGCCAAGCTGGCTTCATCCTGACGACATTAGCGCCTTGCAGACACATTTATACCCCGCTATTGAACGGCGCTGGCTGGAGTCTATAGACCCGCGTCATGAAGCAGGCATCAGCCATGACATTTACCTGAAACTCTGGGCATTGTCCGAGCCGAATATTCCCGCCGATTATGTGCTGTTTGATGAAGCGCAGGATGCTGATCCACTGATGCTTGGCATCCTGCTGAAGCAGCGCAGCACGCAAGTCATTTATGTCGGCGATGCGCATCAGCAGATTTATGCCTGGCGCGGCGCTGTCAATGCCATGCAGCAGCTGCCTTTGCCGGAATCCCGCCTGACAACCTCATTCCGTTTTGGTGAAGAAATCGCCCTGAATGCCAATGCTATTTTAGGCGCTCTCAATGAAACAGTGCCGCTGCTGGGCAACCCGCTGATGAACTCAAAAGTCGTCAATAAGCCGCATACCAAACAGCGCGATGCGATTTTATGCCGCACCAATGCCCGCGCCATGGAACTGCTGCTGGCCGGCCTGGTGCACGGTGAAAAAGTCAGCCTGCAGGCTGACCATGCCAAGCTCAACCGTTTTGTCGATGCCGCCTCTATGCTGAAACAGGGCAAGCGCGTGACCGATGTGCCTGAACTGGCATGGTTCAATTCATGGCATGACGTGCATGAATACTGTGAAACCAATGATGGCAGCGACATCAAGCCGCTGGTGAAACTGGTGGATGATCACGGCACCGACCCTTTAAAACGCGCGCTGGCCAAAATCACTCCCATTGATCAGGCGGATTACATTATCTCAACGGCGCACAAAGCCAAAGGCTTGGAATGGGAACGCGTGCATATTGAAGATGACTATCAATTCAGGCTGAACGAGAAAGACTATAAAATTAGTGACGAAGAGTTACGATTGCTGTACGTGGCCTGCACACGTGCTAAAGTAAGTTTAAACATTCACCATATTTATGACCTGATGCAGATGCTCAAGCGGGAGATGCCGCAGTCATTGCGCCGTGCGGTAAGCTAAGCATTCCAGAGAACCCCAAATCAGCTGAAGGTGTGTTATGAAAATTGAATCCATCCAGCTCAAGCACACCTTGCATTTCACCGACCTGCAGGCAAAATTCAACTGCCATGAGCAGCCAGTTGCCTTAATTTTAGGCGATCAGGGTTCCGGAAAAACCTCTATCCTGCGCTTCACCTATCAGGCGCTGACTTGGTTTGCCGCCCGCTATAAAGACCTGCGCACCGCGGGTGTGGTGATGCTGGATCAGGACATCATGCTGAACCGCCTGCAGGCTAAAATTGATGTGCGGATCAGTTATCCTGCTGAAATGGGGAAATTATCCAGCAACCATGACCTGCCCTTAAACGGACCAGAAAGCCGGCAGGCTGCATCAGACACCGATTATTTTCATTGCTCTTGGCAACTGTATAAAACCTTAAACAGCCAAGGCATGGGCATCAGCAAAGCAGAAACGCCGCAGCTGGAAGAATTGGCGGCCCGCTATCAGCGCGCTTTAAAAGACGACCCGCTGCTCGGCTTGCCGCTCATCGCCTATTACCCTGCGGAACGCTTTGTCAATGAAGTGAACTTGCTGAATAAAAACAATCCTGCCATTTTTCAGCCCGCGCATGCTTACGAAATTTCAGCCATTCCTTTCACCACCTTCAGCCGGTTTTTTGAATGGTTCCGCGAAATCTGCGACATCGAAAATGCGCAAAGCGCTCAGATGGTGCAAGACATTCTGCATAAAAATAAATCAGGCGCAGCTGCGGAAATAAAATCCGACAGCTTCTTCGCCAGCCGCATTACCCAAGCCCTTGCAGAAATGCACGCGCCTGCATTGCAGTCGCTTAGACGCGCCTTGGCCATTGTTCTGCCTGAATTCAGCAACATCTATCTGCAATATCATCCCAAATTGCAGCTGATGGTGACTTATCAAGGCCAAGCCATGCTGTTTCAGCAGCTGTCCAACAGCATCCGCAATTTAACGGCTTTGGTTGGGGATATTGTGCGGCGCATGTGCCTGCTTAATCCAGCCAGCCTCTATCCTTGTGAAGAAGGTGAAGGCATTCTGCTGATTGACGCGATTGACCATCAGCTGGATCAGAACATGGCGCAAGCCATTTTACCCGCTTTGCATCGGGCCTTCCCGCGCCTGCAGATCATTGCCACAGGCAATCGTCCGGAACTGCTGGAGCAGGCATCGGCCTTTCAATGCTTCAAACTTGACAATAAACAGCTGTCGCCAATTCAAACAGAGCCGCAGCAGTTTGAAGAGATTTATGCGCAGCTTTATTCAGAGGGCGCTCTTTTGCCTGCAGAAACTGACAGCCAGCCTTCCCTCTTGCAAGAACCGCCAGCAGATATGCCGACAGCAGAATCGCTGCTGCTGCAAATTCAGCAGCAGCTGGACGGCGAACAGCAGCAGGAATTAATCCGCCTCTTGAATGGCAGCGGCCCCAGCCTCAGCAGCGGCCGCCTACTTTAAAGCATGCTGCAGCGCTCAATAAACTGCTGGGCAAATTCATATTTGGCAGAAAATGCAGACTGTTCAGCCCATCACCCCACAGACAATTGCAGCAGGCGTATAATGTTGAACGGATGCAGAAAAAAGATTGAAGTTGAGGCTGTGCTGTAATATGATCGGTTTTACTTGCAATTTCTATATTAAAATCGGAATTTGCAATCATTTACATGCTGCGCAATACAGCTGCTTTAATTTTCAATACATTGGCTTTCAAGATTAAACACTTTGGATCGCTCCTTGCTGTCCTGAAACGCTTGAAAGATGAAGATTCACTCTAGGTGCATAACCTAATCACGACAATGGATACGAGTGTGCTGCCGATTATTATATTGTTACCGCTAGTGCTGGGTACATGCCTTGTTTCCTGGCTCAAGCAGTTCTCCCGCGGAGCAACAGCCTTTGGGGCTATTGGGGTCAGCATCAGCAGTTTAGCGCTGCTCCTGACTCAGGCAAAAGACGTCTTTAATGGCCAAGTGCTCATTCAAACATGGTCATGGCTTCCCCAGCTGGGCCTGGATTTCAGCTTCCGCTTAGATTCACTGGGCCTGCTGTTCTCCCTGCTGATCACCGGCATCGGCACACTGATTTATATCTACGCGTATTATTACCTCAGCCCTAAAAACTCCCTCAGCAAGCTGTATATGATGCTCATGCTGTTCATGGCAGCCATGCTGGGCATTTCTCTGTCAAACAACTTAATGCTGCTGCTGGTCTTTTGGGAGTTGACCAGTATTTCATCTTTCCTGCTGGTCGGTTACTGGAGCAATTACGAAGCCGCCCAGCGCGGTTCACGCATGGCGCTCACCATTACCGGCATGGGCGGGCTGTGCATGCTGGGGGCCTTTGTTTTACTCGGCCAAGTGACCGGCACTTATCAAATTGACCAAATTCTCGGCATGGGGGAACTCATTCAAAACCATGCGTTGTTTGTGCCGATTCTGCTGCTGACCTTAATCGGCGCATTTACCAAAAGCGCGCAGTTCCCGTTCCACTTTTGGCTGCCGAATGCCATGGCCGCGCCCACACCGGTCTCTGCGTACCTGCACTCTGCAACCATGGTCAAAGCCGGAATTTTCCTGCTGGCGCGCTTGCTGCCGATTTTTGCCGGCGCAGCGCTCTATCATAATATTGTGACCTTTGTCGGCCTGTTTACTTTATGCATGGCGGCATTCTTTGCGATTTTCAAAGAAGATTTAAAAGGCTTACTGGCCTACTCGACCATCAGCCATTTGGGCCTGATTGTCTGCCTGCTGGGCATCGGTTCGCCGCTGGCCGTAGCCGCAGCCATTTTCCATATCATTAACCACGCGACATTTAAAGCGGCCCTGTTCATGCTTGCCGGCATCATCGATCATGAATCCGGCACCCGTGACCTGCGCAAGCTCAGCGGCTTATGGCAGCTGCTGCCCTTTACCGCCACCCTGACCATGATCACCGCCGCCTCTATGGCTGGCGTACCGCTGACCAATGGTTTCCTGTCTAAAGAGATGTTCTTTACCGAGCTGCTGCGTGAACTGTCCGGGCCTATTCTGATTGGCTCCGCAATTACAGCAACACTGGCTGGGATCTTTGCCGTCGCCTACTCTATCCGCCTGGTGCATGGGGTCTTTTTTGACGGCCCGGTCGGCAAAGATGTCCCCAACAAAAATGCGCATGAACCGCCATTCGGAATGCGTGCGCCTGCAACGCTTTTAGCTGTTCTCTGCATTTTAGTGGGCCTGCTCCCTGCCCTGCTGATAGAGCAAATTGTGAATAGCACGGCACAGGCCAGCACCCAGAATTTTGCCTTTGAAGGCGTGCATATCGCCCTCTGGCATGGTTTCAACATTCCGCTGGTCATGAGCCTGATCGCGCTATTCGGCGGCATCATCTTCTATTTTTCATTGGCCAAAGGCGGACGTATCCGCTCAATTGACCTTGATCCGGCGCTGGGCAAGTTTCAGGGCAGAATTCTATTTGACCTTTTTTTAAAGCATCTTTTGCTGCAGTCACGCAAATTCAAGCGGGCAACAGAAAACGGATCACTGCAAAGCTACTTGATATGGATTATCCTGTTCAGCATTGCGGTTGTTGCCGTGCCGCTGACCTCGCAAGGCATTAGCACAGGCACCCGTGAACTGACTCATGCGCCTGCCATCGCCATTGTTTTGTGGATGCTGCTGTTCTCTGCCTGCTGGATGATGCTGTGGTTTCATCATGAACGCATTAAAGCGGTTCTGATCAGCGGCGCTGTGGGTCTAGTGGTGACCATGGTCTTTATTTGCTTCTCTGCGCCGGACTTGGCCTTAACGCAAATTACGGTGGATGTCGTCACCACAGTGCTGCTGCTGATGAGCCTGTCTTTACTTCCTCAGTTAACGCCTTATGAATCCAGCGTTTCGCGGCGCTGGCGCGATGCCCTGATTGCAATTGGCGGGGGCGCCGGCATTGCCTGGATTACCTGGCTGATTCTGACCCGTGACCACAATTCAATTTCATGGTTTTTCATGCAGCAGTCGATTCCGCTGGGCGGCGGCACCAATGTCGTGAATGTCATTTTGGTTGATTTCCGCGGATTCGATACCTTCGGTGAAATCACAGTCTTGGGGATCGCCGCGATTGGCGCGCTCTGCCTGATGGATGGCATGCGGGCGCACGGCACCACGATTACCCAAGGGCTGAGCTACCGTTTTAATCCTTCACCGCTGATGTTCCGCATCACAGCGTCCTGGATACTGCCGCTGGCCTTGGTGGTCAGCCTGTACATTTTCCTGCGCGGGCACAATTTGCCCGGCGGCGGATTTATTGCAGGGCTGATTACTTCATTGGCGCTGATCATTCAATATATTGCCCTCGGTCAGGATCAGGCTGAACGCCTGCTCCATGCCAAATCCGGACGCCTGTATGAAATCTGGATCGGCATTGGCCTTGTGGTTGCCGGTTTCACTGGCCTTGGCGCGTGGTTCTGGGGGCGCCCATTCCTTACCAGCGCGCACATTTATGTTCATCCGCCTGTTATCGGCGAGATGCATTTAGCCAGTGCAGCCTTATTTGATGTTGGGGTCTATATCACAGTTGTCGGCGCAACCATGCTGATGATTTCCGTTCTGGGCGATTCCCGGCATTCCAGCATGTCTGGTCCAGTACCTAAAGGATAAGCACATGATCAGTTTAGAATTTTTATTGACTACTGCCATTGGCTTACTGACTGCGACAGGCATTTACTTAATCCTGCGGGCGCGTACTTTTCCTGTGGTGCTTGGCTTGGCGATGATCGGCTATGCCGTCAACCTATTTTTATTCGCCATGGGCCGCATTCAAATCAACGCCCCTGCCGTATTGACTGAAACAGCCAAATCCACCGATCCATTGCCGCAGGCGCTGGTGCTGACGGCAATTGTGATTGGATTTGCCACAACAGCCTTCATTGTGCAGCTGGCGTTGCGCAGCCGTTTTGAATCAGGAACAGATCACGTCGATGCGAAAGAGGAAATACCGCAATTTGATCCGCGGGAGGATGAGCCATAATGAATGACTTCATCCAATTTTGGGCCCAGCACACTCCAATTTTCAGTATTTTAATTCCGGCATTGACTGCATTTCTGCTCGTTCTATTAGGCAATCCCGGTTCTGGCGCACTCGCTCAGGACTGGCGTCAGCCTTGGCGGCGCGGCATCAGTTTTGTATCGTCCATTCTCGGGCTGCTGACTGCCGTCAGCTATTTGATTTTTGCCAGTTCGGGGCAAATCAGTGTTTATAATCTGGGTGAATGGGCTGCGCCATTTGGCATTGTCCTGGTGCTGGATCAGCTGTCAGCATTCATGCTGGTGCTGACCTACGGTTTGGCCGTGCCCATCATGTGGTACGCCAGTAAAGAATGGGACGAACGCGGGCGCTATTTCCATGCGATGTTCCATTTTCTGCTGATGGGGCTATGCGGCGCATTTCTCACCGGCGATTTATTCAACCTCTTTGTTTTCTTTGAAATCTTGCTGATGGCTTCTTATGTGCTGCTGCTGCATGGCCAAGGCAAGGCCCGGTTTCAGCTGGGCGTACATTATGTCACCATTAACCTGCTGGCTTCTGCGCTGTTCCTGATTGGCTTAGGCCTGATTTACGGCAGTGTCGGCAGCCTGAATATGGCGGATGTTGCCCGCCTAATGCCCTTATTGGAGCATGATCAGCACCGTCTGGCCGTAGCAGGCGGGCTTTTGCTTTTCGTGGTTTTCGGCATTAAAGCCGCCATGCTTCCTATCGGGTTTTGGCTGCCAAAAACTTATGCTGTGGCTGCAACGCCAGTGGCCGCACTATTTACCATTATGACCAAAGTCGGCATTTATGCCATTTTGCGGGTCAACGGTACAGTCTTTGATGATGAGGTCAGCCGGCAAATTCTGCAAAACTGGCTGCTGCCGATTGGCTTAATCACCTCGGTTTACGGCGTGATTGGCGCAATTGGCGCAGAACGCCTGCGCCGTTTTGTCGGTTTTATGATTTTATCCTCAATCGGCACCATCTTGATCGCCATTTCACTGTTCAGTACGCAGGCTTGGGCAGCAGGACTGTATTATCTGGTGCACAGCACTTTGGCCGGGGCCGCTTTTTATCTGCTGTGCGGGTGGATTACTTCTCAGCGCGGTGAATTTAAAGATCATTTTAAAATTGCCCCGCAGATGAAACAGCACAAAACTGTCGCCCTCACGTACTTCATTATTGCACTGATGATGGCTGGCCTGCCGCCATTCAGCGGTTTCCTCGGTAAAGTGTTTATTTTACAGGCGACATCTTCATCACCGCATCAGCTGCTGATTATTTTAACGGTGCTGGCTGTCAGCCTGCTCAGTATCATTGCCATGACGCGGGTCGGTTTCATTCTGTTCTGGCGCGCCAGCAAGCCTGAAGACAACCCAGAAACCATCGCATTCAAAGCTTATCAGGCATTGCCCGCAGAAGCGCCGAAACGCAATGACACAGCCATCTATATCCTGCTGGCAGGATTGCTTGCCTATATGGCATGCGCCGCGCCTATTTATCAGTATGTGCTGAATACTGCGCAGCAAATCCAAAATAATGCAATGTATGAAAATGTGCTGCTGAAAAAAGATGAGCATGGCGAGATAATCAGTGTCCAGCCATTTGACCCTGAAAACCTGCCAGAAACCAAATACGGCGGAGAAACAGCAGATCCGAATGCGCATTTGATACCGCAATTAATTGCGCCTGAAACCTTGGATGGAGAACATATTTCAGAATATAAAAAGCGTCAAATGCTGCAGCAAAAGCTTGAAGAAGAATCCGCTGCAGATGCTCAGCTTAAGCCCATGGAGGCGCAATAGATGAAAATCGCTTCAGTTTTTGAACGCTGGTTCCCTCATCCGCTGGTTTCTGTCATTGTCGGACTCAGCTGGCTGATGCTGAACCACAGCTTAGATGCAGGCACTATTTTAATGGCGCTGATTTTGGCGGTCGGCATTCCGCGCTTGGTTCGCCCTTTTATTGCGCGCACCCCCAATATTGATTGGCTCCCAGCCATTCGATTATTTTTTGTGGTGCTGTGGGACATCATTGTCAGCAATATCAAAGTCGCAAAATTGGTCTTGGGCCCGATGCATAAAATGCACCCAAAATGGTTTCGGATTCCCTTGGAAACACAGCATGAAGAAGTGAATACCCTATTGGCAATGATCATCACCACTACGCCTGGCACAGTGTCTGCAGGTATTGATCAGGACCGCGGCGATATCTTAGTGCATGCTTTAAGTGCCGATGATACTGAAGCTGAAATTCAAAATATCAAAGACCGCTATGAAAAACCGCTGATGCAAATTTTCGGTGTTCAGCCAGGAGAATCATCATGACCATTTTGCCTTATGCGCTGGCCATCTGCTTGGGCGCTGTCACGATCTCAATGCTTTTCTGCTTAATTCGGCTGATTATCGGGCCGTCTATCGTTGACCGCTTGCTGGCCTTAGATACTCTATTTTTGAACGCAACCTGCCTCATTGTGATTTTGGAAATTTACTGGGCCAGCACTGCCATGTTTGAAGGCGCGCTGCTGGTTGCAATGCTGGGCTTCGTCTCTACCGCCGCGCTGGCCCGCTATTTCACCACTGGCCATGTGATTGATTAGGAGAATATTCAATGCAGCTCGCAATGGAAATCACCGTTTCTATTTTTCTGATTATTGGCGCTTTTTTCATGCTGGTCGGCGGCATCGGCATGGTGAGGCTGCCTGACTTGTTCATGCGCCTGCATGCCCCAACCAAATCCAGCACCTTAGGTCTGGGCAGCTTTCTAATTGCAGCCATTATTTATGCTGCCTTTCATGGGCGCCTTGGCTTTGCAGAATTGCTGCTGACTCTGCTGGCCTTCATTACTGCGCCAGTATCCGCCAATTTAATTGCGCAGGCGGCATTGCATTTGCGTTTGCGCTCTATGAGCGGGGACGTGCCGGAAACCTTAAACCGCCCTTTGCCTTGGCAGCGTACCCGCCGCCGCGCATTTCACAATAAGCATGAAGACAGCGAAAATCAGCTTTAAGCAGCTCAATATGAAATGACTCAGTTGAAATTTCAGTAAACTGAGTCAGTTGATAATCTTAGCGTCAAAATACTGCCATCAAATTATAATAAAAACAGTCAGCTTATTCCGCTCGCTTGCATGAGTAGTGTTTTCACAGCCTATTAAAAATTAATCCAGCGCAAGTTCCTAATATAAAACCGCATCTGTAAAACTTAGCGGGCTCGCGCGATTGATCATTCACGTCATCCACATAACATTTGTACAGCATGTTCCTCGATAAATACCGCTTGGTTTGAAGCTTGCAGCTCATTCAAAAAGAAATCATTTCAGACAATAAAAAAGCCGCCCGAAGGCGGCTTTTTTATTTGTTCAATATGAACTTATTCTTCATCTTTTTTTGCATCTTCAGGAGGCAAATCCTTCACTGCTTCTGCAATCAGGCCAAACATATAGTTGCCATAGGCATTGGTTTTGTCGTAGTGGAAACGCAAACGCGGCGTTATACGTGTCTTGATGCTGCGGCTCAGCTCATGACGCAGGAAACCGGATGCCTTGTTCAAGACCTCTAAAGTTTCTTTATTCGCCGCTTCGCTTTGCTCATCACCTAATTCACGCCCCATCACAGTGACATAAACTTCAGCATAACCCAAGTCTGGACTGACTTTCACCGCAGAGATGGTCACAAGGCCACCTAAACGCGGATCTTTGAGTTCCTGGCGGATCAGTTCAGACAACTCGCGCTGAACTGTATCTGCCATACGCTTAAGACGCTGACTACCCGCCATTAAAGACTCCGTTTAATCAATTGAACGTCATACACTTCAATCTTATCTTGAACTTTGATGTCTTTGTAGCCTTTAACAGCCAGGCCGCATTCCATGCCGGCGCGAACTTCTTCAACCACTTCTTTATAACGGCGAAGAGATTCAAGCTCACCCTGGAATACAACAACATCATCACGCAATACACGGATTGGCTTATTGCGGTGCAACATGCCTTCCAGCACCATACAGCCTGCTGCCGCGCCGAATTTGCTTGAGTGGAACACTTCACGCACTTCAGCAACGCCCAGAATTGTTTCACGGTGTTCTGGCGCAAGCTTGCCGCTCATTGCCGCTTTCACGTCATCAATCAATTCATAAATGATTGAGTAGTAACGGATATCAATGCCGTCTGCATCTGCTTTTTGACGCGCAGTTGTATCTGCACGGACGTTAAAGCCCAGAAGCACAGCTTCTGAAGATTCAGCCAATGTCACGTCAGACTCAGTAATCGCACCGACACCTGAACTGATGACGCGCACTTTCACTTCATCTGTTGCAAGCTCAGCCAGCGCAACATGCAATGCTTCTAAAGTACCGCGCACGTCAGTCTTAAGAACCACATTCACGATAGGCACATCTTTCTTGCCCATAGATGCCATCAGGTTTTCAAGACGCATTGCGCTTTGACGCTCAAGACGCTTCTGGCGTTCACGGTCCATACGCGCATCAGCAACTTCACGCGCTTTTTTCTCATCATCAACGACAAGAACTTCATCACCCGCCATCGGCGCTTCTGGAAGGCCAAGGATTTCTACAGGAATTGAAGGGCCCGCTGATTTGATGCGCTGACCGTTTTCATCTGTCATTGCACGAACACGGCCGTAAGATGAACCGGCAAGAACCAAGTCACCTACTTTCAACGTACCGTTTTGAACCAGGATAGACGTGACCGCACCGCGGCCTTTGTCTACGCGCGCTTCAATAACAACACCTTGCGCTGCACCTTCTTCAGATGCTTTCAGCTCAAGCATTTCAGCTTGGATAGAAATCAAATCAAGCAGCTCATCGATTCCCATGCCTGAATGCGCAGAAACCATGGCAACAGGAACATCGCCGCCCCATTGTTCAGGCACGATCTGCTTCGCAGTCAATTCATTCAATACGCGGTCTGGATCAGCAGACTCTTTATCCATTTTATTGATTGCAACAATAATTGGAGTACCTGCAGCGCGGGCATGATCAATCGCTTCAGCAGTTTGCGGCATAACACCGTCATCCGCCGCTACAACCAGCACCACGATATCTGTCGCTTTCGCGCCGCGTGAACGCATTGCAGTAAATGCCGCATGTCCCGGAGTATCCAAGAAAGTAATAATGCCTTTCTCAGTTTTCACATGGTACGCGCCAATATGCTGTGTAATGCCGCCCGCTTCGCCTGCAGCCACTTTAGTGCGGCGGATCCGGTCAAGAAGCGACGTTTTACCATGGTCAACGTGACCCATGATAGTCACTACTGGAGGACGCGTCGTTTGCGCGCCGCGCGCTTCTTCAGCAGCTTCCAACAAGTTGTCTTCAGCTTGCGTATCAGATACGCGAACCGGGTTATGGCCCATTTCCTCAACAACCAGCGCTGCAATATCTTGCTCAATCGCTTGGTTCTGCGTTACCAGCTCACCCATTTTCATCAGTGACTTGATAACTTCACGAACCTTAACCGCCATTTTTTGCGCAAGGTCAGCAACAACAATCGTTTCACCGATTTCTACATCATACACTTGCTTTTTAACTGGTTTTTCAAAGCCATGCTTGTTTGCCTGGCTTGTTTTCAAACCGCGTTTATGCTGATTGTGGCTGAAAGATTGCTCTTCTTGACCGCGGCGGCCGCCTTTTTTCGGCGAACGCGTATTCGTGGTGTTGCCGCCGCGCTTGATTTCACGGTCTTCTTTGGCAAATGAGTCTTCATAAGCCTGGCCTACAAGGCCTGCAGCTAATGGAGAATCATCTACAACACGAATGGTTGCAGTTGTATCTTCAGACGTATACTTAGACGCCATCTGACGCATTTGCTCAAGCGTACGCTGCTGCGCTTCTTCAGCCGCTTTACGGCGCACTGCTTCTTCAGTCGCTTTCAGCTGTGCAGTCTGCGCTTCACGCGCTTTCTTCTGCTCAGCAGTCTCAGTCACTTTAACCACTTGCTTCACAATTGGCTTATTGTTTGACTTGCGCTTCACCACAACTGCAGCTTTAGGCACTTCCTGCTTCGCAGTTTCCTGCTTGGCTGCAGCGCGCATGGCTTCAAGCGCCTGCTTAGCTTTAGAGTCACCCTGTTTTGGCGCTTCTTGCTGCGCTGAAGAAGACGGGCTTGCCGCTTCTTCACGCGCTTTTTGATCCGCCTGCGCTTTAGCCAAAGCTTCAGCTTTAATCTGTTCTGGATCAGGCTTGGTAAACGTATGCTTCTTGCGAACTTCTACGTTAATGGTTTTCGCCTTACCTGATGTACTTGCTACTTTAGCTGTACTGGTCGTTTTACGTTTCAACGTGATTTTTCCTGCGTGTCCATCGTCTTGACCATGAACTTTCTTCAAATGGTTGACGAGTACATTTTGTTGTTCGGCGGTAATAATGTCATCAGCTTTACCTTGCGGCAAACCTGCATCACGAACCTGTTCCAGCAGCTTCTCAACTGGGGTACCCACGCTGAGCGCCAACTCTTTAATCGACTTGTCCGTCATATATTACCTCCTAGTTAAACCATGATTCGCGCGCTTTCATAATCAGTTGACCTGCTTTTTCTGCGCCCAAGCCTTCAATATCTTCGATATCGTCGGTGGCTTGGTCAGCCAAGTCATCTACTGTGATTACACCGCGGGCAGCAAGCGCATACGCGATCTCTTGAGTCATTCCTTCCATTGCAGCAAGTTCAGGACTCGGCTCTTGAATGTTTTCCTGCTGTTTCAATGCATCCGCCAATGCGACTTCTTTCGCGCGGCTTTGCAGCAATTCAACAGTTTCAGCATCCAGTTCAATTTCATCGAATGTTTCCGCTGGAACATAAGCAACTTCTTCGACTGAAGTGAAGCCCATTTCCACCAGCGCCATCGCGAGGTCTTCTTCAATATCCAGACGTGTTACAAACATGTCTAAATACTGCTGCGCTTCATTTTGCTGACGTGCGTGATACTCATCTTCCAGCATCATGTTCAGCTTGTAGCCCGTCAATTCAGATGCTAAACGCACATTTTGACCTTGAGAGCCAATCGCGCGCGCCAGCTGATCGCTGGCAGCGAAGATGATGTCAGCAGTACGCTCTTCTTCATCAATCACAATGCCGGATACATCCGCAGGCTCTAAAGCGCTGGCGATGTACTGCGCAGCATCATCAGACCACACCACAACATCAATACGCTCGCCATTCAGTTCCTGCTGAACCGCCTGGATACGCGTACCGCGCATGCCGATACATGCGCCCACTGGGTCAATGCGGTGATCGTTGGTTTTCACCGCGATTTTAGCACGGACGCCAGGCTGACGCGCAGCCGCTTTGATTTCAATGATTTCTTCAGAAATTTCAGGAATTTCCTTTTTCATCAAAGCAATCAGCATTTCAGGCTTAGCACGCGACAATAATAATTGAGCGCCGCGGCCTTCACGGTTAACGCTGTAAAGAATCGCATTGACACGCTGTTTAGGACGCAAAATTTCTTTTGGAATCATTTCCTCGCGTGCAAGATAGGCTTCAGCATTATCACCTAAGTCAATAATGAAGCCGTCTTTAGTCTGCTTCTTCACTTCGCCGTAAATCAGCTCACCGACTTTAGATTCATAAGCATCGGCAATTAATGCGCGCTCTGCTTCACGAATCTTCTGCACGATAACCTGCTTCGCAATCTGCGCAGCGATACGGCCGAAATCAATCGATTCAACTTCAAGTTCACGGATATCGCCAATGGACCATTTTGCAGGATCAACATCAGAAATCGCATCCTGGCAAGCAGGCATTTCATGATCTTCATCCGCCACCACTTCCCATTGACGGAATGTGCTGTAGTCACCTGTACGGCGGTCAATTTCTACGCGAAGGCGCGCTTCTTCAGAATTTGTGCCTTCATAGAATTTCTTTTTAGTCGCGGCAACCAGAGCTTGTTCAAGCGCTTCAAAAATTGCATCGCGACTTACACCTTTTTCGTTACTAACCGTTTCTACTACGGTAAGAATTTCACGTGCCATAAGTCACCTATTCGTTCAGATTCTTATTTATTGAATGAATCTTGGTAGATTAAATTTGCTTTATCAATATTGTGACTGTCGATTTCCAGCACTTGCTGCTTTTCAACCTCAACCTGAATTATTTCATTTTCAAGGTCAACGGCCACAAGTTTTGCCTGGAATTTACGGCGGTTATCTACAGCACTGATAAGGCGCAATGCAACCTGCTGACCAATATAGCCGGTCATTTGCTCCAGCTTATAGAATGGGCGGTCCCAGCCTGGAGATGATACTTCCAGCGCATATTCACCGGAAATCGGATCATGCACATCCAGCATCGCGCCCACTTGCTGCGTCACGCGCACGCAATCCTGAACGCCAATACCGCGGCCCAGCTCTTCTTCGCCTTCTTCATTGATGATTGGCGCAGCGTTTTCATCTACCGGCTTGTCGATATAAATACGCAATAGCGAGCGCTTGCCTTGCGGCACAAAATCAATGCCCCAGAGCTCTACATTACATGCCTGCACAGCGGGTGCAATTAAGTCCTGAAGTGCTTGAGTTTTATTTGATAGCTTCATTTACTCTCGTCAAAATTATGAGATTTGATGGCCGGAATGACCACTGCAGACCAATGCCAGCTATTGTAGTCGTAAAATATGGCAATTTGACCAAATTTATGCCAGTACTACGCAATAGCCAATAAAAAAGGGCGTAAATCGCCCCAATTGTGCACAGAAAACCATAGTCCACTGTGCAAAAAGGCCCACCTAGTTGTGAGCCTCTTTTAGAAACTTGGTAGCGGGAGCTGGATTTGAACCAACGACCTTCGGGTTATGAGCCCGACGAGCTACCAGACTGCTCCATCCCGCATCAACGTGCAAAAATTATATACAAATTGCCAATCATTTTCAATGAAAACTGATCAACTGTACCCGATTAAGTTGCACCTTAATCAGAATTGGTAGCGGGAGCTGGATTTGAACCAACGACCTTCGGGTTATGAGCCCGACGAGCTACCAGACTGCTCCATCCCGCATCAATATGCAAAAATTTATTCACCTTCAAACTTCAGGCGCTTATTTCAGTCTGCATCTAAAATAAGATTGGTAGCGGGAGCTGGATTTGAACCAACGACCTTCGGGTTATGAGCCCGACGAGCTACCAGACTGCTCCATCCCGCATCAATATGCAAAAAATTCATCCCACTTTAGACAATTTAAAGTGCCTATTTCAGTTTGCATCTAAAATAAGATTGATTGGTAGCGGGAGCTGGATTTGAACCAACGACCTTCGGGTTATGAGCCCGACGAGCTACCAGACTGCTCCATCCCGCATCAACAGATTTGCTGCACACACCAACTTATGTTCTGGATTACAAGTTGGTGCGGAAGGGGGGACTTGAACCCCCACGCCCGAAAGCACTACCACCTCAAGGTAGCGTGTCTACCAATTCCACCACCACCGCAGCAGTGACGCATTCTAGACGCATCACCTCAAAAAAGAAAGAGCTAAATAATATTATTCGGCTGTTTTTGGCGCAGTTGGTGAAGTTTCAGCCGATTTAGCAGGCGCTGCCGGCGCAGAAGAAATTGATTTCAGGCTGTATGCATCGGCAGTTTGCTTCTTCGCATAAACAGCCAGCGTTAAGCTGGTTACAAAGAATAATGCAGTTAAAATCGCAGTTAAGCGGGTCAAAAAGTTAGCCGAGCCAGATGCGCCAAATACTGTTGCTGCGCCGCCGCCGCCAAAAGATGCACCTGCGTCCGCCCCTTTGCCATGCTGAACTAAAATCAAAACAATCATCAAAACGGCTAAGATAATATGCACCACCAGCACAAAAGTTTGCATGCTGTACTCCTAATTATTTTGTATTCGCAAATGCTTGGGCAATTTGATAAAAAGCCTCTGCATTTAAAGATGCGCCGCCAACCAATGCACCATTGATGTCTGGGCAGGCTGCTAACTCTACTGCATTTTCAGGTTTTACACTACCGCCATATAAAATCGCGATGCCTTTGCCGGCAGGCGTAATTTGGCTGAGCCCTTCACGGATTTTCGCATGCATTGCCTGGGCGTCTTCCGGCGAAGCTGTTTTGCCCGTGCCAATCGCCCAAATTGGTTCATAAGCCACAATGATATTGCTCCATTGCTCACTCTGGACCACCGCTGCAATGTCACAGATTTGCTGCAGCACAGTGTGCTCAGCTTGACCATTTTCACGCTGCGCAAGGCTTTCACCTACACAATAAATCACTGTTAAGCCAGCGTTTAAAGCGTTTTTAATTTTTTCATTAATTACCGCTGGGCTGTCGCCAAAAACTTCACGCCGTTCAGAGTGGCCAATCAGCACATATTCAATTTTACTGTCTTTCAATAATTCGGCACTGATTTCGCCTGTATAAGCGCCCGTACCGGCAACACGTGATAGATCTTGCGCAAAGATGCTGACCGCACGGCTGCAATCTGAAAATTGCGTTTGAACAGCTTCCAGCGCAAGCGCAACCGGCGCCACGCCAATATGACATTTAGATTCTTCAATATTTTGATTTTGAAGCAATTGTTTTAATTCTTGAACCAGCTGTTTGGCATCTGCCCGCATTGGGTTCATTTTCCAATTGCCAACAACCCAAGGTGTAATCGCCGAACCCGACATAAATAACCTGCAGAAACTTTAGATGAAAACGGGCACATTCTACACGCAATTGAAAATTTTGATGATAATTTTCAGCTTACAATTTTAGCTAAAAAATAAGAAATACAATTTTCAGCACAATTTTCCCAAAAAAAAGCGGCGATTTAAGGACTGGTTCAAAGTTTTGATCAATACTTAGGTAGTGACAACACTTTAAGATATGGTATTTTTAAATAACAAAAGTATAATTTTCAAATACCAATTATAAACAAACTGAAGTATAGGCCTATTCAAGCATGACAGCACTACAGGGATCTCCAAGATTTACAGGGTTTATTCGGCGCCTGGTCGAAGAAGGACACGTATCTGCAGAAAAAATGCGTGAAGCGCTCTTAAGCGCCCAAAAAGCCAATCAGGACATTGTCGCGTACCTGACCAAAGAACTGAACATTCCGTCATTGACTGTGGCGGAAACCATTTCAGCAGAATTTGGCGAACCGATTTTTGACATTTCCGCTTATGATGCCAATCTGATTATCCGCGAAGATATTGACGAGAAGCTGATCACGCGCTACCGCGTGCTGCCGATTTACAAACATGCTAGCACACTGTATGTGGCAACCAGCAATCCGACCAACATTGAAGCTGTGGATGCAATCCGCTTCAGCAGCAAAATGAACACGGAAACCATTATTGTTGAGCACCATAAGCTGGAAAAGCTGATTGAGCAGCAATTCGCGGAAGAAAGCACTTTTGATTTTGATGATGATTTCGATCTTGATATTGCGACAGATGCCCCTGACCAGAACACCGATGATGAAGAAGAAGAAAAAGGCGAAGAAGCGCCTATTGTTAAGTACATCAATAAGCTGCTGGTCGACGCCATCCGCATGGGCGCTTCGGATTTGCACTTTGAACCCTATGAAAAATCTTACCGTGTCCGCTACCGCGTCGATGGCGTGCTGAGATCAATTGCCAACCCGCCCTTGCAGCTGGCGAATCGCTTAGCATCTCGCCTAAAGGTGATGTCGCAAATGGACATTTCTGAAAAGCGCGTTCCGCAAGACGGCCGCATTAAGCTGAAATTATCCAAAAGCAAGGCGATCGACTTCCGTGTAAACTCACTGCCTACGCTGTTCGGTGAGAAACTGGTGCTGCGTATCCTCGATCCATCCAGCGCCATGCTCGGGATTGATGCGCTGGGTTATGAGCCTGATCAAAAAGAACTGTTTATGCAGGCTTTAGAAAAACCTCAAGGCATGCTGCTGATTACTGGTCCGACGGGTTCAGGTAAAACGGTATCTTTATATACCGGCCTGAATATTTTAAACCGGGAAGACACTAATATCTCCACCGCAGAAGACCCGGTAGAAATTAATCTGGAAGGGATCAATCAAGTCAATGTCAACAATAAAGTGGGCTTAACCTTCTCCGCCGCATTAAAATCTTTCCTGCGCCAGGATCCGGATATTGTCATGGTTGGTGAGATTCGTGATTTAGAAACGGCTGAAATTGCCATTAAAGCGGCGCAGACAGGCCATATGGTAATGTCGACGCTGCATACCAACAGCGCGCCTGAAACGTTGACGCGTCTGCGCAATATGGGTGTGCCTTCATTCAATATCGCAACTTCAGTCAATCTGGTGATTGCACAGCGCTTAGCGCGCCGCCTGTGCTCGCAATGTAAAGAAGCAGTGGAAATTCCACAGCAAAGCTTGCTGGAAATGGGTTTTACAGAAGATGATCTGAAAAATCCAGACTTTCAAGTTTACCAGCCTGTCGGCTGTCCAGAATGCCGTGAAGGCTATAAAGGCCGTGTCGGTATTTATGAAGTAATGAAAGTGACGCCGGAGATTTCACGCATTATTATGGAAGACGGCAACGCGCTTCTTATTGCAGAGGCTGCAAATCAAGCAGGATTTAACAATTTGCGCCGTTCAGGCTTAGTTAAGGTTATGCAGGGGGTGACTTCTCTTCAGGAAGTCAATCGCGTAACCAGTGAATAACGGCTGTTTTTAATATTTAAAATAAGGATAAATTCATGGCTGTCAAAAAAGCGCAGATGATGCCAACCTTCAGTTATGAAGGGATTGACCGTAAAGGGGCCAAACTTAAGGGGGAACTGCCGGCGCGCAACATGGCGCTGGCAAAAGTGACGTTGCGCAAGCAAGGCATCACCATTAAGAATATTCGGGAGAAGCGCAAGAACATTCTCGAAGGATTGATGAAAAAGAAAGTGTCTACACTGGACATCACTATTTTTACCCGCCAGCTTGCGACGATGATGAAAGCTGGTGTTCCTTTGGTGCAGGGTTTTGAAATTGTTGCAGAAGGCCTCGAAAACCCATCTATGCGTGAAGTTGTCTTAGGGATTAAAGGCGAAGTGGAAGGCGGCAATACTTTTGCCGGCGCACTGCGTAAATATCCGCAGTATTTTGATAACCTATTCTGTTCTCTAGTTGAATCAGGCGAACAGTCCGGCGCACTGGAAACCATGCTGGACCGTGTAGCGATTTACAAAGAAAAAAGTGAACTGCTGAAGCAAAAAATTAAAAAAGCCATGAAATATCCTGCAACAGTTATTGTTGTAGCTATTATTGTGACAATTATTTTGATGGTCAAAGTTGTCCCTGTTTTTGAAGGTCTTTTCAGTTCCTTTGGTGCGGAATTGCCTGCATTTACCAAAATGGTCGTTGCAATGTCCAACTGGTTTCAAAGCTATTGGTTTATTTTCATTATCGCTGTCGCTGCGGTCATTGCCTGTTTCTTAGAAGCCAAAAAACGCAGCAAAAAATTCCGAGATTTTCTGGATAAAGCTGCGCTGAAAGCGCCGATTTTTGGAGACTTGGTATATAAAGCGATTATCGCACGCTATAGCCGCACACTGGCAACAACCTTTGCCGCAGGTGTTCCGCTGATTGATGCACTGGAATCCACGGCAGGCGCAACCAACAACGTCGTCTACGAAACTGCGGTCATGAAGATCCGTGATGATGTGGCAACCGGCCAGCAGCTGCAGTTTGCCATGCGGGTGACTGATAAGTTTCCTTCTATGGCGGTACAGATGGTGGCGATCGGTGAAGAGTCTGGTGCTCTGGATGCCATGCTGGATAAAGTGGCAACGCATTATGAAAATGAAGTCGATAATGCCGTTGACGGTTTAACCTCAATGATGGAACCTTTAATTATGGCCATTCTAGGTGTGCTGGTTGGCGGCTTAGTGATTGCCATGTACCTGCCAATCTTCCAGATGGGTTCTGTGGTTGGTTAAATCTAAGAAGGCTTAAATTTAAATTGTTCTCCAATATTATTTCCTATTTTATCGAAAATCCAACAGCGCTTTATATTGCTGTTGGCCTACTCAGCCTGTGCATAGGCAGTTTTTTGAACGTGGTTATTTACCGCACGCCAAAAATGATGGAACAGGAGTGGCGCACTGATTGCCAGTTTCTGCTGCATCCTGAACAGCCGATTATTGATGAAAGCAAAATCACGCTGAGCAAACCCGCTTCAACCTGTCCGAAGTGCCATAGTCCGATTCGGTGGTATCAAAATATTCCTGTGATCAGCTGGCTGATATTACGCGGTAAATGCGGCGCCTGCCAAAACCCGATCAGCATCCGTTATCCGCTGATTGAACTGCTGACCGCTGGATGTTCATTGATTGTCGTCACCGTCTTTGGCCCAACGCTGCAAATGATGTTCGGCTTGCTGTTCACGTGGGTCTTAATCGCCCTGACATTTATTGATTTTGATACTCAGCTGCTTCCTGACCGCTATACGCTCCCTTTGGCGGCTTTAGGCTTAGGCATCAATAGCTTCGCTATCTATACTTCTCCGGTATCATCGATTTGGGGGTATATCATTGGCTTCCTTTGCCTTTGGATTGTCTATTACCTCTTTAAAATTGTGACCGGCAAAGAAGGCATGGGCTACGGAGATTTTAAACTTCTGGCAGCGCTAGGCGCATGGATGGGGCCGCTGATGCTGCCGCTGATTGTGCTGTTATCATCCTTAGTCGGCGCAATTATCGGCATTATCCTACTGAAAATCCGCAAGGAAAATCAGCCTTTTGCTTTTGGCCCCTATATTGCCATTGCCGGCTGGATCGCCTTTCTCTGGGGTGAGCAGATTATGAAAATTTATTTGGGTCAATAAGGAATAGGCATGGCTTTTGTGATGGGGTTAACAGGCGGCATCGGCAGCGGAAAATCGGCAGCCAGCGCTTGGTTTGAATCTCAATGCATCGTTGTGGTAGATGCCGATATCGTCGCGCGTGAAATAGTGCAAAAAGGCCAGCCCGCCTTAAAGGATATCCATCAAGCTTTCGGCGATTGGGTTTTGCAGGCAGATGGTGAACTCAACCGCCGCGCATTGCGTGAACATATCTTTAAAGCACCTGAAGCACGCAAAGTATTAGAGCAAATCACTCATCCAGCCATCCGAAACTCGATTATTCAGCAGCTGGCGCAAGCTGACAGCCCATATGCCATCTTGGTTTCTCCCCTGCTGTTTGAAACCAATCAGCATGAGCTGACTCAGCGCACTTTGCTGATTGATGCATCTGAAGAACTGCAGATTTTGCGCGCATCGCAGCGCGATGGGCAAAATGAGGAACAGATCAAAAAAATCATTGCAGCGCAAATGCCCCGCCTCCGCAAGCAGCAGATTGCAGATGATATTGTGCTGAATGATGGCCATCTGGATCATTTATATCAGCATCTGCAGCCGATGCATGAAAAATATCTCGCCATGGCATTAAAAAAGCAGCCTTAATCTGACTGCTTTTTTTGTTCGTTCAATTGCTGCTGGAGCGGATCTTGATGCACCAGCCAGCGCCACGGCTGCAGTGCGCCAATCCCCATCCCCGCCAATCCGCAGACAATCGCGATATTCAATGGCTCATTCAGCAAAGGCACCGCAATAATAGCCGCGATAAACGGCGCCAAAGTGACAATACTGCCCGTTTTAAAAGCGCCCAGCCTTTTAATCGCTTCAACATAAGTCAAAGTTGCGATAATCACCACAAAGATTCCATGGAATAGCACCTGAGAAATCAGATGGACTGGATCTGGCTCAGTGAGATGTTTCGGCAGAAACAGCAGATAGATCGGCACATAGATGATCGCTGACCAAACCGCGACACCGGCCATGGCATGCCATGCCGATAATTTCCATTGACGCAGTAATACAGTGAAAATCCCCCACCAAATGGCGCTGAGGAAAAACAGCAGATCGCCCAAGCCAAATGCCTGCCCTGTTTGCAAATACATCAGGAAGCTCATAGCGCCCAAAGAAATCACCATGATGACAAGGCTGATCCAAGTGTGGCGGTCAAACGACTGCTGAAACAATACATATGCCGCCACGGCAGTGCATAGCGGGATGCAGCCGTTCAAAAAAATAGCCGCATGCGCTGCAGGGGCATAATGAAAAGCGCTGTAAGCCGTTAAGCAGTAAATCACGCCGCCCAGCATCGCTAAAATGAACGGCTCCTTTTTGCATAAAAATGCCGTATCTTTCTTGTAGATCAAGATCGGCATTAAAATGATAAAGGCCAGTACAAAACGCAAGGCGGTTAAATCCCAAGCGCTGATTCCCCAATTGGCGCTCAAGCGCGCCGTGAGGGTAAAACCGCCCCAAATGCACATCGTAATCAGAACGTATAGATAACCTTGCCTTTTCGGGGACATTGCTCTCAGCTTTTTTTGGGTGGAACAATCAGTGATTGCGCTGGCGGCAGGCTTCATACAGCGCCATGCCTGTTGCAACACTCACATTGAGACTTTGCAAATTCCCCGCCATCGGGATATAGACTTTTTGATCGCACTGCGCTTGGGTAATAGGACGCAAGCCTGTATCCTCCGCGCCCATCACGACACATACGGCAGCGCCGGTAAAGTCAAACTGATGAATCGGCAATGCCTGCTCATCCAGCATGGTGCCGACCACCTGAACATTAAACTGCTCTTTGATTTGCCCTAAGGTGCGCGCCAAGTTAGTCACTTGAATGAATTTTACTTTTTCCGCTCCGCCGGCTGCGACTTTACGCGCCGTTGGCGTTAAGCTTGCTGAACGGTCACGCGGCACAATCACCGCTTCAACGCCCATCGCGGCCGCAGTACGGATGCACGCGCCCAAATTGTGCGGATCTGTGATTTGGTCCAAAGCCAGCAATAAAGGCTGTTTGGATACCGTCAGCAGGTCTTCTAAATCTTTTTCATTTAACGTGGGATGCGGGCGCACAGCTGCCACGACACCCTGATGGTACGGCAAGCCCGCCAATTTTTCCAAGGTGTCCCGGCTGGCTTTTTGAATGCTGACGCCAAAGGGCTCCGCCAATTCAAAAATACGCTGCAGGCGCTGATCTTCACGGCCTTTCAAAGCGAATAAAGTTAAAACACGCTCAGGTTCAAGCTCCAGCAATGACTCTACAGAATGTACGCCATAATAATATTCAGGTTTCGCCATGAACGGCCTCTAACTTTGATTGATCATTCAAAAGAAAAATCCTGTAAAGCAAACTTTACAGGATTTATGCTTAATGCGTAGTTTAACTGATTTAGACTGAAATTTCTTAACCTAAGTCAGCTCAGCGCCTAGAATAAATCAGCCTTCTAAATGGCAAACATAATCCAGCACTTCGTCTGTTTCTATTTTAAAGCGGCTATTGCCCGGCACATAAAATGACTGGCCTGCGCGGAATAATTCGCTTTCTTCGCCGTCGGCAATCTGCACGCGGCATTCACCAGAAATAATTTCCATGCGCTCAGGAACATGCGTTTCAAAAGTTAACGCCTGTTCAGTCGGCAAAATCACCCCCAGTGTTTTTTTGGTGCCATCTTCAAATTGCACAGTGTGGCTAATGCAGAGACCGCCAAAATAGACATTTGATTTTTTGATGACTGATACATGATCAAACTGAGCTGACATGCTTATTTTCTCCAGATAAAGCATATTTATAGTATTTGCTAACAGCAGTTTAATGGCGCTGTCTGCACGAATCAATCCATCTTTGATACAGATCGACCAAAGAATTAGATGCCGCCTGCCCGCACTCGATTGCATGCATTGCAGGCGATGTTACCCCAATGGATATTGAGTCTAAAACAAGTCATTCCGCAGTACAAATTTCTTTTTTTATGCTGCCCTGCAAACTCCCGCCTGCTTCAGATCCACGCGCGCTTTTGAGGGATAGCGCTGCAATTGATCTGAAAACTGAGCTGCCGACTGGCATGCCATATCAATGAAATGGCCCAGCCAAGCCCAAGCCGTACACACTGGGCTGGAATTTTCCGATGCTTATTTTCAAGCCGGCGTTTTAAAGCTGGCCTGCACATTTTTGCGCGGTATGAGATGATTTACCCGAGGATCATACTGAAGGTGTATTTTTATGTTGAAATTAATATAGAATTACGAGGTTTACGGTGATTTAAAAATAAAATCCGTCTTGTGACAAAAACAAAACTTGTCTATCTTAAACTCGAACTTCTCGCAGCTTGGATGCGTTTATGCTGACACATTTAACTCTGATCAATTTTGCTTTAGCCGAACATTTAGCCATTGATATTGAACAAGGTTTCAACGTCTTAACCGGTGAAACCGGCGCAGGAAAGTCTTTGCTGCTGGATGCGCTTTCGGCTTGCTTAGGTGAACGCACAGATACCAATTATGTGCGCTTTGGATCAGATAAAGCGGATGTGACAGCAACCTTCAGCTATCAGCCGGATTCGCCTGAAGCGCTGTGGCTCAAAAAACAGGAACTGGATGATGAATCTGGTGAACTGCTGCTGCGGCGTGTAGTTTTCGCCACTGGCCGCAGCAAAGCATGGATCAATGGGCGCCCAAGCAGTTTAGCGGAGTTGAAAGAAATCGGCCGCTTGCTGGTTCAGCTATATAGCCAGCACAGCCAGCAGCAGCTGCTGGAACCGCCCTACCCTAAACACTGGATAGACCGCTACAGCAATTTTTACGCGCCTGCACAAGCAGTGCGTGATGCCTATAGCAAATGGCAAAAAGATATCCGCCAGCATCAGGCAGCGCTGGATGCGCAAGCGACCCGCAAACAGCGTATCGACACATTGGAACTGCAGCTGGAAGAGCTCGAACCGATGGTTCAGATGGATTATAAAGACATCGAGCAGGAATTCGACCGCCTGAGCCATCATGAACATATTATGCAAGACTGCAGCTATAGCCTCGCTGCGCTGGATGATGCCGAACAGAATATCAATCAGGAAATTTCATCTATTTTAAGGCGCATCGAGCCTCATGCGGGGCGCAGCGAACAGCTGGCTGAAATTTATGCTTCTATGCTGAATGCGCAGAGCGAATTGGAAGATGCAACAGCAAACTTGCGCCAATTTATGGACCGCCAGAGCTTTGATCCGGAACGCATGGAAGAGCTGAATTCACAGCTGGAAATTTTCCACCGCCTTGCCCGCAAGTACCGCACACAGCCTGAACTGCTGAAAACAGAATATGCAGCATGGCAGGCTGAACTGCAGCAGCTGCATGAGCTGGAAGATCCGGAAACCTTGGCGGAACAAGTTGAAATTTCACATCAGGATTTCTTAGCCAAAGCGCAGCATTTAGATGCCATCCGCCGTGAGGCCGCCGCGCCGCTTGCCAAACAGCTGACGGAGCAGGTAAAACAGCTGGCGCTGCCTGAAGCGCATTTTGAATTTAAATTTGAGCCTCTTGATGATGCATCCAGCGAAGGCCTCAGCTTCATTCAGCTGCTGTTTACCGCCAACAAAGGCATTCCTGCACAGCCACTGGCGCGCGTTGCGTCTGGCGGGGAACTTTCCCGTATCGCCTTAGTTATGCAGGTGATGAATGCTGAAAAAACTGATGCTGAAGTGATTGTTTTTGATGAAATTGATGTCGGAATCAGCGGCGGGACCGCGGAAATTGTCGGCCGTTTGCTCGCTGGCTTGGCGGAACATGTGCAGATTCTGTGCATCACCCATCAGGCGCAGGTGGCCGCGCAGTCCGATCAGCATCTGCTGGTGAAAAAACAGCAGACGGATCCCGCCAGCAGCACCATCTTTGAGCTCGGGGAAGACGGCCGCATTCAAGAACTGGCGCGGATGACTGGCGGTGTGGAAATTAATGAAACCACCCTGCAGCACGCCCGCCAATTGCGCCAGCTGAAATTTCAGCACAGTTAAATGCAGTGAAACAGGCGCCTCAGCAAATTCGTAAAAGCCTTTGAAACCCTCGAAGGTTTTTTTATGGCGTCTTTATTTCACAATGCCTGTATAGCGGCAGCCGGTTTTCTGCAGACTGCACCGCAAGGATTACAGCAGCTGTACAGCAGGTATGCCGGCAGCAGAAAACCCAGAATTCATACAAAAATTCATTGTTGAACCAGACTTAGTCTAGTATGTTGATAAATACATAATTATTAACATTCATCTGATCGAGATAAGGAGAAAGGCCTAGGTGTCTAAACAATATCTGACGCATCGCTGCCTGATTGCTCCGCCAGATATGCAAGATGACTTCTTTGCAAATACAGTCATTTATTTGGCCCGCCATGACCATGACGGCGCTCAAGGCATTATCATTAACCGGCCTTCAGGCATCCAAATTAAAGAATTGCTGAATGACCTTGAAATTGATGCGGATAATGTCAATCCGCATGCAGTACTGCAAGGCGGCCCCTTGCGCCCAGAAGCAGGCTTTGTCCTGCATACGGGCCAGCCGACTTGGCATTCCTCTATTGCCGTCGGTGAAAATGTCTGCATTACCACCTCAAAAGATATTTTGGATGCGATTGCGCACAATGAAGGCGTTGGCCGCTATCAAATTGCGCTGGGCTATGCCAGCTGGGACAAAAATCAGCTGGAAGCGGAAATTTCACGCGGCGATTGGCTGATTTGTGATGCAGACATGGATTTGATTTTTAATTTGCCTTACGATGCGCGCTGGGATGCCGCCTATAAAAAAATGGGGGTAGACCGCATTTGGTTATCTTCAGAGATTGGACATGCCTGATTTAAATACACCGAACATGATTATGGCGTTTGACTTCGGCACACAGAAAATGGGCATGGCGGTGGGCCAGTCCATGATTGAAAGCGCGAACCCTTTGGCGCTGTTTCCCATGAAAGACGGCATTCCCAATTGGGATGAACTGCTGAAAATCATTCAGCAGTATCAGCCGAATTTATTTTTAGTCGGCCTGCCGCTGAATATGGATGATACTGAATCTGAACTGTCTGCCCGTTCCCGCAAGTTTGCCCGCAGGCTGCGCCATCAAACCAATATTGAAACACTGATGGTGGATGAACGGCTGACGACCCGTGAAGCGCGCGGCGAACTGGAGCATTATCAAGCGCAAGGCCGCGGCAAAAAATTGGCGGCTGACAGCATTGCGGCGGCGTTATTTATTGAAAGCTGGTACCGCAATCCGGAAGGGCTAACGCCGTAAAGGGCTGAGTGCTGAAAAACAAAAAAGCATCCTTTCGGATGCTTTTTTGTTTTTTGAAATGCTGAACCGTCCTTATTTGACGGCAGCATCAATATGCACCGTCGCAGTACGCCCTGCAACAAAGGCCAGCTGATTCCCCGGCAGTTCATCCAAAGCGATTTTCACTGGCACCCGCTGCGCCAAACGCACCCAGCTGAACGTTGGATTCACATTCGCCAGCAGCCCTGTCGTTGAAGTCCGTTCGCGGTCTTCAATCCCGCTCGCAATCCCCTGTACATGGCCTTTGATTTTTGTGGAATCCCCCATCAGCTGGATAGTCGCAGGCGCGCCAATGTAGATTTTATCCAATTTGGTTTCTTCAAAATATCCAACAATGTACAGTTTTTGACGATCCAGCAGCGCAGCGACTGCCTGACCGACTTTGACATAATTGCCTTCCTGCAGTTCAAAATTGGAGAGCGTTCCGTCTGCCGGCGCAACCACTTCAGAGCGGTTTAAGTTCAGTTGCGCTAAGTGCAGATTGCTGGCGGCTGCCTGAATCAGGGCTTTTTGCTGCACAATATTGGCTTGCGCCTGCTCGATGGCGGCGCCCATTTGCTGATGTTCCGCATGAGATTCATCCCGCGCAGCAAAAATCTGATCCTGTTCCTGTTTGGAAATCGCGCCATCCATCAGACTGGAATAGCGGGCTGCATTTTTATCCGCCAGGTTGATATTCGCCTGTGACTTGACCAGATTGGCTTTGGATTGCGCCAGTGCTGCTTCAGCCTCAGCTAAACCGGCTTTGGCTTTATACAGTTCTGATTTGGCCTGCTCTACATCTAGCGCTTGACGCGCCACATCAATTTTAAACAGCACTTGGCCTTTTTTAACCGACTGGTTATCCTGCACCAGCACTTCCGTCACTAAACCGGAAACATCGGAAGACACCTGAATGACGTCTCCGCGCACACGGCCATCCCGTGTCCACGGTTCAGAATTATAATAATTCCAAATATGGCGCGCGACCAGCAAAGCCATCACTGCAGCTGCCAGCAAGAGAACGGGCCGCACATATTTACGCACATTCACAGACGTCATTTTTTCACCTCAATATTTCAATTTTTTTACAGCACAGCAGCACAGAGCCAATGCCCGCAGCCCAGCAGAATGATGTACAGGCACAGATAAAACACGCTCGGCATGGCAATCCAGCCCTGTTCGGCCCATTTATCTAACAACAGCATCAGCAGGCGCAGCACGGCATAGGCAGCAATAGCCTGTATCAGCAGCATGGGGACATATACCCCATAAATATTCATCTCACCCATGCTGAACTCCTGCAGGCTCGGTATCTAATTTGGACGCAGCTTTCGATGGGTTGCCCGAAGCATTGCTCAGGACATGGCATAAACTGCTTTGGATATTGTTCAGCGACACCAGCAGGCGCTCTGCTATTTCACGGCTGTTTAATTCATTGCTGCGCCGCTTCAAGAGCGCAATTTTCTGTAACACCTTATCTTTCAGCGGCAATTCAGGGCGCATCCATTCTTTTGTCCTGAAGTAATCATCCAGCAGCTGAATCAAGTCGCCCAAGCCGGCTGCCAGTTCATGTTCAGCGGGAAATTCCTGCATCAGCTCCTGCAGGCGCGTTAAATCGACCACAGCGCTGGCCTCAATCAAGGCTAAATTAATATCGCGCTTTAAAGCCTCAGACTGCACAGCTTTGGTGTTTAAGATGCCGATACGGTCAAGCATTGTGCGCAAATGGATGCGGAACGGCACGCCATAAGGGATGTACAGCGCTTGGCGGATTGCTTTGTAATGCATAGACAATATCCGCTGCACCGTCATTTCAGGCGACATTGCGCGCACCAAATGAATCACATAAACCGAAATAATCGGCCCAATGACCGTGCCTATAGAGGCATCGAAAAATAAAACCTGATCTAAACTGTAGCGGTTCTGCAGATTCAGCCCCATGACGGTACCCATCAGCATCGGCAGCCCAATGCCGACTAAAGGCGGATGCGGAAATAAAAGCAGGCAGAAGATCACAAACGGCGCCAGCACCGCTGCCAGCTGCCAAAATGCAGTGACATGCGGAAAAATACCGTAGGCATAAATAAAAACCGCAAACGCTGCATAAATATTGCCGCGGATAAACATTTTTAAAGCAGGTACCGGGTTATCCATTGCCGTTAAGATGCAGGCGCTGATCGCGGCCATTTCCGCCAGCATGAATCCTGTTTTCCAGCCGCTGAGAATCCAGAAACCGGTTCCAAGGATAATAATGATAAAAGCTGAAATTCCGCCGCGTACCGCAACGCCATGGTCGCGGTGCAAATTGGGATAACTTGTCGTCAAGGCAGTTACAGATTCCGGCAATACCGCATCGCCGCAGTTAATGCGCTGCCAGATCAGCTGAATCGCCCGGATATTCTGAATATAGTGCCGGACATCCATTTTCAGACCCGCCAGAATAATCTGCTGTTCATGCGGCGCCAATTGCATCAGCCGATGAAAATCCGGTTCAAATTCAGGCGGCAACAGGTTTAAATCCTGTTCCTGAATTTCCAGATCATCCTGCATAAACATCTGAATATGCGCATGAATGGAAGCCATTTCTTGCTGAAAATGCTGATCTTTAAACGGCTCATCCAGCTGGTTCATCCGTTCCAACATAGCGACTAAATTGCTTAGCAGCATCGTCATCTGATTCAGCATTTCCTGCAGCGGTTTGGTCATGCCTTTGAGCGTTGACTTTTCATAGCTCAAATGCACCACCATGCCATGAATATCGGCAATATCGCGGGCAAGGCTGCCTAAAGATTCGGCATAATGGCTTGGATGTTTTTCATTCAGTAAAATCTTATTGAAAATATTCTGCGTATCTTGCACGGTTTTATTGACCCGCACTTTCACGGCTGGGCCAATATGCATCGGAAAAATCGTCGTCGTCACAATAGCGCTGCACACCACCCCAACCGTAATTTCTAAAAAACGGCCGATCGCCATATCAAAAATTGAAATGCTGTCGATGTAATACACAGCGTTATAGGCAATAATGACCGTGGTATAGCCTGCCAGCATAAACACATAGCTTCGCGGTGTTCTGTCCAGCAATGAAAAATACAGGCACCATCCGACCCACGCGGCCAAAAAGAAAGTGAAGAGCCATGGCGTATTGATCAGTGCCGGCGTCGCAATGACTGAAACAATGGCGCCGATCAGCGTCCCCAAAACCCGGTAAATGCTTTTGGACGATGTCATGCCCGAATAAGGATTCGCAATCACAAAAACCGTACCAATCGCCCAGATGGGATAAGCCAAATTCAACTCAAACGCCACATACAGCGCCAGCAGTCCAGCTGCGAATGTTTTAGACGCAAAAATCCAATCCATCTTATTTGGACGAAATGCGAGTAAAGGTTTAATCAGCAGCATAGGGATTCTCGGCAGTGAATGCAGGCTTATTTTTGAGATGGCTTCATCGCGCCATTTCAATCAATCAAAATGACGTATCCGCTGCCCAAAGGGCAAAGAGAGGAAAAATGCATTCAAAATAAGGGCAATGCGTGCTGAAAAGCAGAAAGCCATTTTCAGCATTCAGCAAAGGAAAACAGCCAAAAAAGAAACTTGCCCCAAGGAAAGGGAAGATTAATTATTCATCATTGGATATTTTATGCATTAATTTTTTCAAAAAACTGCCTCAATGTCAAATAAAATATCTTATTTTGATAATTTAACTATTAATAGTGTTTAAAAATGATCAATTTCATTCCTGTTTATCAGTCTTCTTATGCAGCGCATTGAATGATGCGAATTGCCGCACTGCGCGCATAAAAGTCCTGCAGAATCTTCAGCATTTTGTTATAAAGTCACTGTATATCTCAATTTCTGACTTTCAGTTTAACCAAGCAGGTTCATATGGCGCTCTCCAGTTTTGGTAAAATTCTCACTGTGCTCGATTTATTTTCAGTATCACGCCCAGTAATCAATGTAGATACCATCAGTGCAGAATTGGGCCTTTCCAAACCCACCAGCTACCGCTATCTCAAAGAGCTGGTTTCAGCAGAGCTGCTGCAGCGGCTGAGCGGAACTTCAGGCGATTACACACTGGGGTCCAAAATTGCCGTTTTAGATTATATTTCCCGCACCACAGACCCGCTGGTGCAGATCAGCATTCCGTTTATGCATGAAATTGTTGAACGCACCGAATTTTCTTGCCTGCTGACGCTGCTGAATCATGATTCCTGTATCGACCTGCATGATGAAGTCTTCAAGAATACCCTGCTGCTGTCCTATGGACGCGGCTGTCCGCGCCCTGTCTTTGTCGGCTCTTCAGCCAAGGTGATGATGTCATATCTGCCGAAGCAGCAGATTCTGGATTACTACCAGCGTTATTCAGCTCAGCTTTCAGAAGTAGGTTTTGCCGATAGCGAGGATGATTTCCTCAATAAAATGAAGAAGATTAAAAAGCAAGGCTATTATTTTTCGAATGGTGAACTCGACCCGAATGTTGCGGGCCTGTCTGTTCCGGTTAAGTTTTCCAGTAAAGAGCCGCCTTTAGCGCTGACCCTGCTGGCATCAAAAAACCGCTTTGAATTTGTTAATTTGCAAAAACTCATTGAAATTTTGCAGGAAAATGCCGCTTTAATTGAAAAGAAGTTTATGACGCTGTCAGATCAGCCGAATATCTGACATCTGGACAGCCCAATAATTCATCCGGATTTAACAAATAAATACGTTGTATTTTAAATGCAATTCTCATAATATGATTATTATTCTTCACAACCATTATGTTCCATGACATGCTGGCAACGACATGAAGACATCCCTCAGAAGCAAGAAGCTCATGATGTTCATGGGCTTTTTTCTTGCCTGAAATTTCCGGCGCTCATCCGGGGAAAAAATAGCGGAACGTTAGGTTAATCCTTGGATCCAGCACCTTGGCTGTTTTGCTGATGCAATGCTTCCAATATTTTTGCGTTTGTCCGCGCATCACAATCAATTGCCCGCTTTGCAGCAGCACATCAATATGTTCAGGCTGAACTTTATGTTTAAAGCGCATCTTGCGCGTAGCGCCAAAACTTAAGGATGCAATCACGGTTTCATGCCCTGCTTTCGACACCAAAGAGGGTTCATCATCGCTGTGCCAGCCCACAGCCTGCTGGCCATGCTCATACAAATTGGCAAGGCATGAATTGAAAGGATGGCCTATCAGGCCTTCTATGTGCTGTTTCAGCCGGAAAAGCCCCGAATTCCATGCCTGCGCCTGCTTTAAGCTGCCGGAATAACGGTATTGATAATGTTCATCGCCATACCAGACGACTTTACGGCCGGTAATATAATGCTGCCCATGCAGGACCACTTCATCCCGCTGCCAAGCCAAATGGTGCAGAAAGTAGCGCAGATACTGATCGCTCTGCGCTTGATTTAAAATTAAGCCATAATCTTCAACAATGCCGTCACGCGGCAAAATATTGCCTCGCCGCTCTGGTTCAAATAATTCCAGCGTCATGGCCCGCACCCAGTCCCTGCATTTCAATCCATAGTGTACTGAAAAATGCCGCTTCACAAATTAATACAAAGTCACAGCTTGTCGCTTTAAATGTTCAGGCTTAGACTCAGCAACAGGATTCACAATAAAAATAACTGCTTATGAATTTATGGCATTTGTTTCAAAAACTTCGGCCTTTTGTCCAGCCTTATCGGGTGCTGGTTATTGCCACCCTTATTTTGACTTTAATTGGCTCTCTCACCGCTCAGGTCAATGCGCTGACGCTGCAATATGCTGTCGACAGCATCAATAAACTGGTAGAAGCCGGCCAAGGCCTAGCAGCTGGCTGGCACATTCTGATCACCATTTCAGCGATTTTGCTGGGCAAGGAAATTTTGAATGCCTTTGTGCAATTTGGGCAAAAATTTTATGGGGAAAAACTGCGGATTTTTGTCTCTCAGGATTTAGCGCAGGGCATCATTGAAAAATTCCTCACCTACCAATTGTCCTTTTTCAATCAAGAAAATAATCAAGCCGGCAAACTGCAGACCCGTATTGACCGCGGCATCGGTTCTCTGACCCGCTTGGTGCAAATCTTCTTTATTGATATTTTACCGTTGTTCACCAGCGCAATCGTGGCGCTGGGCCTCATGTTTTACGCCAATTTTTATGTCGGCTTGGTTGCGCTCAGCATTGTGCCGGTTTATTTTTGGCTGACGTATAAACAGGCGCAGAAATTGGGCGGCTGGCGCCGGAATTTACGCGATGGCCGGGAGAAAAAAAGCCAAGGGATTTTAGGCATCATCAACTCGATTACGGTCATCAAATCCTTTAACCGTGAAAGCATTGAATCAGAAAAACAGCTGAAGCTGCAAAAAGAACTGACTGACAATCAAATGCAGACGCGTCAAGTCAGTTTTTTGTTTGATGGCCTGAAAACCTTTATTGAACAGATCGGTATTGTGCTGATTATCATCTTGACCGCTTATTTTGTTTTAGACGGCCAGATGAGCATTGGCATGATCATGTATCACGTCTTGCTGTTCAATAACGTATCTGCCCCGATCCGTTCACTGCACCGCATTTATGATGAAGTCAATGATGCCATGATTTACTCGGAAAGCTTCTTTAAAATACTGGAAGCTGATGATGAAATTGAATCGACTGGCCAGCAAAAACCGGCCATAAAAGGTGAATTTCAGCTGGAAAATGTCGATTTTTATTATCCTAATGGGCATCATGCGCTTAAAAACATCAACATGACCATACAGCCGAATAAAATCACAGCGCTGGTCGGTTTATCCGGTGCAGGAAAATCCACCCTCATCAGTCTGCTGGATAAATTCTATGAGCCTGACAGCGGGACAATTAAACTTGACGGTATTGATATTCAGGACATAGATACGCATTACCTGCGGGAGCATATTGGATTGGTTCTGCAGAAAAATCATATTTTTCAAGGCTCTATTTTTGAAAATATCCGTTACGGCAAAATCAATGCCCGTTTAGAAGATGTTGTTGCCGCGGCCAAAAAAGCCTCGATTCATGAGCAGATTCTGCAATTGCCGCATGGCTATGAAGCGGATGCCCTCATGCTTTCCGGCGGACAGCAGCAGCGGATTGCCCTCGCCCGCATGTTCTTAAAAAATCCGCCGATTATTTTTTTGGATGAACCGACCGCGAGCTTGGATGCGATTGCCACTGAGCAGATTAAGCACAGCTTAGATGAAATCAAGCAAGGCCGCACCGTGATTATGATCTCGCACAGCCTGTCGCAAATTATTGATGCGGATTATACCTATGTGATGAAAGAAGGCTACATTGCTGAACACGGCGAACATGATGCGCTGTACCATCAGGAAGGCGTGTATAAAGAAATTTTTGATGCGATGGCCAAAAGCCTGAATATTGAGAAAATTGCCAAAACCTTTGAAGATGATGCCGAAGAAGAAACCCACAGCTGAAGCCCACAGAGAGATTCCACCTGCAAGCGCCGCCCGAATAAAATCATCAATGCGCGCAAAAGAAAAAAAGCCTATCGATGGATAGGCTTTTTTATCTCTCTCAGCTTAACGCTGCACTTTCTGCTCAATTTCTTCGACACTGGTATGGCGCACATCAAAGCCTTTCACCATATAGATCACCTGCTCAGAAATGTTGCGCGCATGATCGCCGATGCGCTCCAAAGAACGCAGCACCCACAACACATTGATCACGCGGCTAATATGGCGCGGATCTTCAATCATATAGGTCATTAGAGTGCGGGTAGCTGACTGGTATTCACGGTCAATGTCCGCATCCGCCAGCAGCACTTTCAGCGCCTGATCAACATCTAGGCGCGCAAATGCATCTAAAGCGTCATGAATCATCACGCGGACCTGATTGCCAATGTGGCGGGTTTCCATATAGCCGCGCGGCGAGCCGCCTTCTTCGCATAGGCTCTGCGCGATGCGGGCAATTTTCGCCGCTTCATCGCCAATGCGCTCTAAATCGGTATTGGCTTTTGACATCGCTATCACCATGCGCAAATCGATGGCGGCCGGATGGCGGCGCGCAAGGATCAGCGTCAAAGCCTCATCAATTTCAGTTTCATAGCGGTTGACGGTATTGTCCTGAAACTGGACATCAACCGCCATGGCGGCATCTGTATCCAGCAGCGCATGAATTGCATTCGCCACTTGCTGTTCGACCAAACCGCCCATGGTCATGAATTTGGTGTTCACATCCTGTAAATCTTCATTAAATTGTGAAGAAATATGGTGATTCAACACAGGATTATTTGGCAAGGGATGTACTCCACAGCAGCTGAATTGAGACAGATTTTTAAGCCGATATTAAAGCATAATCATTGTTAAAGTTTTATGACGGCCGGCTATTTCTTTACAGCAGCTTCTGCAGGCCTGACCAGCCATGCGTTCATTTCAGCTAAATCTTTATCGCCCAGACGCCCGACTGAAGCTTTCAGCTGCAGGACGTGCAGCAGGTAATCATATTTCGAGTTCAAATAATCCTGCTTGGCAGAGAATGCGTTGCGCTGCGCCAAAAGCACATCCACCATAGTTTTCAGCCCTTCCTGATACTGCGCTTGCGAAGCTTTAGACACAATGGCGGAGGAATCCATGGCCGCTTTGCGCGCCTGAAGCTTGGCCTGATCAGTTTCCACCTGCAAATAGGATTTTTTTACATCCGTTGCCGCCTTCCGCACCGCGGCATCAAGCAGCGCCTCGCTCTTCTGCACATTGATGGCTGCCCGCTTAATGGATTTTTGCGTGCGCCCGCCGTTGTATATGTTCCAGTTCATCTCGACGCCCACCTGATCAAACTGGCCGTCTTGCGACATGATGGATTCGGGGCTTTGCTTGCTGTAGCCATAGGTGCCGACCGCTTCAACCTGCGGGTAAAGCGCTGCTTTTTCCACACGCTTTGCATCTTCAGCATAGCGGCGCTGGGTTTTGGCCTGCAGTATGCCAAGGTTCTGGCTCATGGCCAGATTTTCCCAGTCTTGCATATTATCCGGCACCGGTTTCTGAAATTGAAAATCCTCACGCAGCACCGCCAAATGATCGCGGTATGACCCAACCAGCTGCTGCAGCTGTTCTTGCGCTAAAATCAGCTGCACATGGGTCGCCATGCGGTTGGCGCGCGCATTTTGATATTGCGCATTGGCTTCGCTGACGTCACTTTTAGCAATCAGGCCTTCGTTCAGCTTGGCATTCATCATTTTCAGCTGTTCTGACAGCGCCTGCTCTTCCTGTAAATTTGCCGCAGTCAGCGCCTGCTGGCGCAGCACATTAAAATAGGCATCCGCCACTTGCAGAATATGATCCTGCTGCTGCAAGCGCAAATTGATCTCACTCAGGTCAATCGAGGTTTTGACTTGCTTCAAGCCTTCCCATGCATCCCAGCGGAAAATCGGCTGACGCGCCGTCAAAGCAAGCTGCTTGGCGGTGCTGCTGTCCGGCAGGGACAGCCCCATGGCTGCGCCGCTTTGATTGGCATTTTGATTCTTTCGGGTGATATTGCCTGAGAGCGTTACTGTCGGCAGCAGGTTGCCATTGGCAATGCCTAAATTCAATTTATCCGCTTCATATTGCAGCTGATTTGCCTGCCAATTCGGATCCGCCAGCTTTGCACGGTCATAAGCGTCCACCAAATCCATAGCCAGCAACGGGGAACTTGCACAAAGCAGGCAAGCGCTGAATAGAAAACATATCTTCATTTTTTTTCGTAAATCCATCACAGCCAGCCATCTTCCGGCAAGGCACTGAATATCAATCTTAAGCAAATCCTAAATTGTTTTACGCTATTTCCAGTATGATTTTTATTAATTTTTATACATTTTTTTCTAACTCTGCCACATTTTTCTGCAATAAATGCTCATACACACGGCGCTGTAACAAACAACTTCACAATACTACACAGTATGATGCAATTTCAGCTATAAAATATCGGCATTCTATCGGACAAATGTATTTTCAACTTTCCTCATTGGGTGCCTGTGCCAAAGCGTTGTTTAACCGCAGCAAAGCGGATCTTTGCATGTTCCTGCATATTCTTGCTGGCGGGCTGTGAGCAGCAGCCTGAACCGCAGCCGTTAAAAGAACCGCTGGAAAATTCGCATGCACGGCATGATGCTGTTGACTTGTCCGCATTATGCCAAAATCTTGAAAAAAACATGAAGGAAATCAACAATCAGCGCACCACTTTTGCATTAGAACAAGTCAATCATGATTTAAAAGTCTGCTTGCCGCTGCAGCCTTTGGCCAAACAGCAGCAGATGCTCCAGCGCTCAAATGAAATGTACCGCAACTTTCTGCAGGTCAGCCGCACAGCGCCTCAGCAAATGGCTTTTGAGCAATATGCCTTTGACATCGCGCAGCACCCAACAATTCATCAAAGCCACTTTGAACAGCTGACAATCCGCGATCAGTATTTGCTGAAACATCAAGGCCAGGCCTATGTGGAGCTGGCGGATTCTGCATCTTCCAATGTGCATTACCGCCGCAGCCCATATTATCTCGCCAAAATTTTTTCGCCCTACATGCCGGAAGCCGAGCGGGTATTTATTGAAAACTTAGCGCTGCAAAATATTGAACCCGCATTCGCCAATCAGTCGCTAAGGATTGAACCTTTTGAAATTGCCCGGCGCGCGCTGTTTTGGGAAGATTATATTCGCACATATCCTCAAAGCTCTTACCGGAAGGATGCACAGCACCTGCTGTATCAGTATAAACTCTTCCTGTTCAAAGGCTTAAAAAAAACACCCGTATCCAGCAATTATGCCGACCCGCAGGATGTGCAGGCCAGCACGATTGAAGAGCTGCATAAAATGTCCAGCCTCCAGCATTCTGAGCTGACCCGCCAAGCCAGCCGTTTCCTGCAATTTTTAGACATGAATGGTGAACAGCGCATTCAGTCCGCTGGCGGTCAAACCGGGTTAAGCCCTTGGCAGCAGCTGGAGCTGTATCTGAATTTGCGCAATCCAGCCCCCCATTATAGACAAGACTGTTTTTCAGACGCCATTTGCCTTTAGCGTCCCTGTCTACAGCAGCAGAGCAATTTATCTGCTTATTGCACAAGTTCAAGCGGCCTGACTATTTTTTATCATCAGACTGCGCTAAAATTTGCCCATCGCTTGACGGAGCGCGAGTAATCCCTCGCTGAGATCACTTAAAAGCATTTGATGTTTTTGAGAGTGAGTACCGTTGAACCTGATCAGGTTAAAACCTGCGTAGGAATCAAGCCAGTCTAAAAACTAAAGCCCGCATTTCACTGTTTCAGAGGCATAGGTCGAAATACCTGTATTCACAGCAAAACCATGCTGGATACACCTTGAAACGGACGAAATCGCCAGCGTTTTTGGTCGTGCTTGATTCGTTGATGTCATTCATAAGGATCATTGCAATGAACCAGTTAACGAATCTATCCCCCGCTGATCAATTGGCTCAACACGAGCAAGAAGCCAAAGATCTGACCCGCATATTGCCCGCATCGAAAAAAGTCTATATCCAAGGCTCACGCCCAGACCTTCAAGTGCCGATGCGTGAAATTGCACTCACCGATACGCCAACCGGCTTAGGCGGTGAAAAAAATCTGCCGATCATGGTCTATGATACATCAGGCGTGTATACCGACCCCAATGTGCAGATTGACCTGAATAAAGGCCTGCCCAATGTCCGTGAAGCCTGGATTGCTGAACGTAGTGATACCGAGCGGTTGAACACCCTCACCTCAAAGTTCGGACAAGAACGCCTGAAAGACATCCGTACTGCCGGCATCCGTTTCGCCCATATCCAAAAACCGCGCCGCGCCAAAACAGGCCGCAACGTCTCGCAAATGCACTATGCCAAACAAGGCATCATCACGCCTGAGATGGAATACATTGCGATTCGTGAAAATCAACGCCAGCATGAAGGCGTGGATATGCGCCAGCATGCAGGGCAAAACTTTGGCGCACGCAATCTCATGGAAATCACCCCTGAATTTGTGCGTAAAGAAGTGGCTGAAGGCCGCGCCATCATCCCTGCCAATATCAATCATCCTGAATGCGAGCCGATGATCATTGGGCGCAACTTCCTGGTGAAAATTAATGCCAACATCGGCAACTCTGCGTTGGGTTCTTCGATTGATGAAGAAGTGTCAAAGATGACCTGGGCAACCCGCTGGGGCGCAGACACCATCATGGACTTGTCTACGGGTAAAAATATTCATGAAACCCGTGAATGGATTATCCGTAATTCACCGGTTCCAATCGGCACTGTACCGATTTATCAGGCTTTGGAAAAAGTGGATGGCGTGGCTGAAGATTTAACCTGGGAAATTTTCAAAGACACGCTGATTGAACAAGCCGAACAAGGCGTGGATTACTTCACCATTCATGCAGGCGTGCTATTGCGCTATGTGCCGATGACCGCGAATCGCCTGACAGGCATTGTGTCCCGCGGGGGCTCAATCATGGCGCAATGGTGCTTAGCGCATCATACCGAAAACTTCCTGTATACTCATTTCGATGAAATCTGTGAAATCATGAAAGCCTATGATGTCTCTTTCAGTCTAGGCGATGGTTTGCGTCCGGGCTGCATTCAGGATGCCAATGATGAAGCGCAGTTCAGCGAGCTGCGCACCTTAGGCGAACTCACTCACCGCGCATGGAAACATGATGTGCAGGTGATGATTGAAGGTCCGGGGCATGTGCCAATGCACATGGTGAAGGAAAATATGGATTTGCAGCTGGAAGTATGCCAAGAAGCGCCTTTCTATACGCTTGGGCCACTGACCACTGATATTGCCCCCGGTTATGACCACATTACGTCTGCCATTGGCGCAGCCATGATTGGCTGGTACGGCACAGCCATGCTCTGTTATGTGACCCCGAAAGAGCATTTGGGCCTGCCCAATAAGAAAGATGTCAAAGACGGCATTATTACGTATAAAATCGCAGCCCATGCAGCAGACCTTGCCAAAGGGCATCCCGGCGCGCAGGTGCGCGATAATGCCCTGTCTAAAGCGCGTTTCGAGTTCCGCTGGGAAGATCAGTTCAATTTGAGCTTAGACCCGGATACAGCGCGCTCAATGCACGATGAAACCATGCCGAAAGAGGCGCATAAATCAGCGCATTTCTGTTCCATGTGCGGGCCAAAGTTCTGCTCGATGAAAATCACGCAAAATGTCAGGGATTACGCGCAAAATCAACAAAATACCAAACTGGCTGCTGAAAGCCCCGCAGCCATTGATGCAGGCATGCAGGCCATGAAAACGGCCTACCATGAACATGGTCAAAAATTGTACCACAAACTGTAACTGCGTAAAAAAAAATTGGTGTTCTTTTAAATCTCAGTTAGGATGAAAACGGCCGTTTTCATCCTTTTGCATTTTTTAAGCATATGAATATTATTAAACAAGCTTCATATAACAAAAAAGATTTCACTGTTGAAGGGCGTGAATATCAATTCAAAGGCTTTATTCAAGTTGAAAAAGTCAGCCTCCGGCACCGCCTGTTCGGGCAAGATCAGTTCACTGCGGTCATTCACAGAGAGCTGATTCACCGTCCGGAAGCTGCCGGCGTACTGATTTATCATGACCACCAGGAAAAATTTGCCTTAATTGAGCAATTCCGCATCGGCGCAATCGATGATGCCGAATCGCCTTGGCAGCTGGAAATTATTGCCGGCGTATTGGATGGCGATGAATCTGCTGAAAACTGCATCCGCAGGGAAAGCTTAGAAGAATCGGGCTGTGAACTGGATGCGCTGCAGCATCTGTTCAGCTTCTATCCTTCGGCGGGCGCGTGTTCAGAACTGTTCCATTTGTATGCCGCGCAGGCGGAATTGCCTGAACATGGCGGCATTTTCGGCAGGCCGGACGAAGGCGAAAATATTCAGCTGCATATTTTTAATTATGCAGACCTGCCTGAGCTGCTTGCCGGCGGTCGGTTAAAGAATGCTCCCGTCATTATGGCCTTGCAATGGCTGCAGCAGAAAATTCATACTATAAAGAGTGTCTAAGGGGAAGGACATGCCTTTATCAAATCACACAGATTCATCTTCAGGCTGGACGATTGTCCAAATTTCAGATACGCATCTCATGGATCAGGATGATCTAGAATTTGCAGCCATGAATCCTGAACAAAGCTTTCATGCTGTCATTCAGCATATGAGACAGCACCTGCCCGATATTGACGCCATCATTCATACCGGCGATTTAGCGCAAGTGCCGGTCTCAGAAACCTATGACCGCTATTTACGCTTTATGCAGACGCTGGACCTGCCGCATTTTCAAATTCCGGGGAATCATGACGATACGGCCATTTTCCCTTTTCACCGCCAGCAAGACCGCGCGCACATGCTGAGCTTTGGCAATTGGCGCCTCATTCTGCTGAACAGCGCCGTTGAAGGGAAAGTCGATGGCTGGGTTGCTCAAGAACAGCTGGAGCAGCTGGATCAAATGCTGTCAGAACAGGCGGATCAGCATATCATCATTGCCTGCCATCACCACCCCTTTGCCATGCAGTCCTTCTGGATTGATCAGCATAAGCTGAAAAACGCAGATCATTTGCTGGATGTGATTGCCAAGCATCAAAATGTTAAAGCTGTACTGTACGGCCATGTGCATCAGGATTCCCGCAATGAGCGCCACGGCGTGCAGTTTTTATCCACGCCGTCAACCAGTGTTCAGTTCAAGCCGCATAGCGATTCTTTCGCGCTGGATGAGTCTATGCCGGGTTACCGTGTGCTGAATTTAAAAGAAAATGGTGAATTTTCGACGCACGTGATTCGCGTAAAAATCAATCAGCCCAAAATTAATGTTGAAATTTCAGGTTATTAACTTTTCATTTTGTTTCTTTTGCATTAAGTTATTGCATCTGATGGAAAAGTGATAGTTAGAAACCCGACATCTAAGACTATCAAAATCGAAAAAAAGTCTATATGATGACGACCCCTGCAGGAGGAATCTCCCAAAAGGGTCGATAAAAACTTGCATATCACCATATTTTTTGCGTATAGATAATATGCATATGATGAGGAATGCCCTATATGGCGAATGACAACCAAAATCAAGTCTTAGACGCACAAACTGATACAGCAGATGAAAAATCTGTAAAACGCGTCCGCAAAGCGAAGCCAAAGGCATCTGAAGGTGGTTCTACTGCTAGCTTATTTGGTATTGAACCTTATCAGCCTAAGAAAAATGAAGAATACATGTCTGAAGGGCAGCTTGAGCACTTCCGGCGTATCCTGCTGGCATGGAAAGCTGAACTGATGTCTGAAGTGGACCGCACTTTAAACACCATGCAGGATGAAAATACTGCGCTTCCAGACGTCAACGACCGTGCAACGCAGGAAGAAGAATTTGCGATTGAATTGCGTACGCGTGACCGTGAACGCAAATTAATCCGTAAAATTGAGCAGTCAATCGAAGCCATCAAAAATGATGACTACGGTTTCTGTGAAACTTGCGGTATTGAAATTGGCTTGCGCCGTTTGGAAGCCCGTCCGACTGCCACTCTATGTATTGACTGCAAAACACTGGCAGAAATCAAAGAGAAGCAAAATAACGGTTAAGCATGTTATTGAATAATCCTCCCCTAACCCCTCCTTTACCAAAGGAGGGGGACAGCAGGATGGCTTATGTGGGCCGGTTTGCGCCATCGCCAACCGGCCCTTTGCATTTTGGATCTTTAATTACCGCAGTCGCCAGCTATTGCGACGCCCGCGCACATCATGGCCAATGGCTGGTGCGTATTGAAGATACCGACATTCCGCGCATTTCCCCAGGCAGTGAAGATCACATTCTTCGTTCAATTGATGCTTTTCAGTTTGAGCCTGATGCCGACATCATCTTTCAAAAAAACCGCCTGAATTTCTATGAATCTGCCATTGAGCAGCTGCATCAGCACGGCTTGGTGTATGCCTGCCAATGCACCCGGAAAATGCTCGGCTCGAATCATATTTACCAGGGCACCTGCCGCAATCTGAACTTGGCTTTAAAAGATCAGGCCATTCGGGTCAAAGTCAGCGATCAGGAGATCTGCTTTACTGACCGCCTGCAGGGAATCCACTGCTCGAACCTGCAGCATGATCTTGGCGATTTCGTGCTCAAACGCCGCGATAGCATTATCAATTATCAGCTGGCAGTGGTGGTGGATGATTATCTGCAGGGCATGACGCATGTCGTGCGCGGCGCAGACCTCTTAGACAATACTGAACGGCAGATTTGGCTGGGTCGGTTGCTGGGTTATCCGCAGCTGCAGTATATGCATTTGCCTTTAGCGATGAATGATCAGGGGCAGAAACTGTCTAAGCAGAATATGGCGCAGGCGCTGGATTTAACACAGGCGCCGCAGCTTTTACAGCAGGCTTTACGCGCTTTGCGCCAGCCGGAAGTCGAATTAAACAGCCCAGCTCAAATGCTTCAGCAGGCTGTCGCGCAGTGGAATACAGACTTGATCCCGCACAGCACAGAACTGCGCGGCATCTATTTGTAAAGGCAGCCAGCAATACCCCCTGACAGCCGTGCAAATGATCCGCTGATATCTCTGCTTCCAGACTGCTGTTCAATCAACCCCTCTGCTCAATAAAAAAACCGGACACCGCCTTTACGCTGTCCGGCCCGAATCTTGCCCATCAATCATTTAAAAGCTGGATTCTTCTTTGCTTGGGTTGGTCTGGCAAGTGGTGGCTTCAATTTTGAGAATCAGGCTGATCATCACCGCGCACATAATCAAGGATGAGCCGCCATAACTGATAAAGGGCAATGTTAAGCCTTTGGTTGGCAGCATGCCCATGTTCATGCCGGCATTCACTAAAATCTGCAGCAGGAAAATAATACTGATGCCATACGCCAAATAGCCCGCACGCAGGTACTGGTTTTTCAGCGCGCGATGGCCGATTTTAATGCAGCATACCACCATGGTGAATGACAGCACCAAAACCGTCGTGATGCCAAAAAAGCCGAATTCCTCACCTAAGATAGCCAGCATGAAATCAGTATGCGCTTCCGGCAGATACGACATTTTTTGAATACTGTGGCCCAGCCCCACACCAAACCACTCACCGCGGCCAAACGCCATTAAGGCATTCGACAGCTGGTAGCCAGTCCCTAACGGGTCTGCCCAAGGGTTAGTGAACGACAGCGCGCGCTGCAGGCGGTAAGGCTCGAACACAATCGCAATCACCAAGCCGGCAATAATAAACGCCATGAAAGCGATAAACTGAATCGCCGGTGCGCCTGCAAGGAAAAATACCCCGAGGATCATTAAGACAATGACAGCGGTCGCGCCTAAGTCTGGCTCTGCCAGAATCAAACCCACGGTAATAATCATCACCACACCCAGCCGCACAAGGCCAGAAACACTGGTCCGCACTTCTTCCGCCCTGCGCACGACATAATCTGCAGTAAAAATCGCCATCATGACTTTGGCGACCTCTGAGGCCTGCAGGGTAAAACCGGCTATCCGAATCCAGCGCGTTGAACCATTGACCTCGGTTCCCGCCACCAGCACCACCGCCAGCAGCAGAATCGTCAGCAGCCACAGCGGGAAGGTATTGTTGAACCAGACATTCATCGGCACTTTATAGGCCAAGAATGCCGCAACACCGGCCACAAGAATTGAAATCCCGTGCCGTGTAATATAGTGAAATGCATTTTCATGCAGACGGTCTGCATACGGCATTGATGCCGAAGCCACCATAATGGAGCCTAAACACAACAGCGCCAGCACGCAAAAAATCAGCACATTGCGCATGTTGACTTCGGCAGGCAGCCGAGGCGCCCACCGGTCATAGGCTTCATTTATCTTACTGATGGTCGTCTGAGCTAACCCAGCCATACAACGTTCCTTATCATTCTTTTAAGCCAGTGAATTCACGCAGTCAACAAACTGATGACCGCGTTCGCTGTAACCTTTAAACATATCAAAACTTGCGCATGCAGGTGACAATAGCACGACATCATTGGCCTGCGCATGCTGCTGGCAAATTTCCACCGCTTCTTTCAGCGTTGCCGCATGCAGCAGCGCTGTTGTCCCCGCAATCGCCTTCTCAATGATTGGGCGGTCTTCACCAATCAGCACCGCCACTTTAGCGTATTTGCTGAGCGAGTCACGCAGCGCTGTGAAATCCTGCCCCTTGCCTTGCCCGCCCAAGATAATCGCCACTTTGCCGCCTTGGGCTTCAATGGCGGCGCCTAAGCCATCAATCGCCGCCAGTGTCGCGCCAATGTTGGTGCCTTTCGAGTCATTGTAGTAACGCACACCCGCCAATTCTTTTACGAATTCACAGCGGTGCTCGAGGCCTTTAAACGTCTTCAGGGTATTCAGCATGCTGTCTAAAGGCAGGCCGATCGCTTCACCCAGCGCCAGGCAAGCCAAAGCATTCGCCACATTGTGCGTGCCTTGAATATACATATCCGAGCTTTTCAGCAGGCGCTCACGCCCGCGCGCCAGCCAAATTGTGCCGTCATCATCCCGCAAGATGCCAAATTGATTCATATCCGGCGCATTCAAGCCAAAGCTTTGCATCGGCGTTGCGTCCGGCACCAGCGGGCGGGTTAAAGAATCATCACGGTTAAACACCACTTTTTTCACAGCTTGGAAGATGCGGTGCTTCGCAGTGTGATAGCCCATCATATCGCCGTGGCGGTCTAAATGATCTTCACTCATATTCAATACAACAGCAACTTCCGCCGCTAAATTGGAGGTCGCTTCCAGCTGGAAACTGGAGAGTTCAAGCACATACAGTTCTGGATCATCTTTGGTTAAATCCAGTGCAGGACGCCCTAAATTGCCGCCCACCGCGACTTTTTTCCCGGCTTCTTTCGCCATTAAGCCCAGCAGCGTGGTCACGGTGCTTTTGGCATTAGATCCGGTAATGGCGACAATCGGCTTATCTGTTGCCCGGCGCAGAATCTGAATTTCACTGACAATCGGAATGCCTTTGGCTGCTGCGGCCTGAATTTCCGGCAGTTTTGGATCCAGCCCTGGGCTGATGACAATTTCTTCGGCCTGAAGCAACAGCTCTTCATCTAATTGGCCAAAACTGGCTTGCACTGCAGCAGGAATCTGGTCATGGCCTGGCGGGGTAGCTCTTGAATCTGTAACAGCAACGCGGTAACCGTGTTCATGTAAAAAATTAACCGCGGCGACACCTGAAATTCCAAGTCCAGCAACGACCTTTAAACCACCACGCTGTATTAACATTTTTGCCCCATTTTATGGTTTGTTTTTAAAACTGACAAAATGTTAGCACTTTGCTGTTTTGAATGCTTTTTCAGTTTTGACTTTCTGGCGGTTTTTTTGTGTCAGCGCGTAAAAAAACCGTCATAAAAATGACGGTTTTTCTATTTTGCTAAAAAGCGCTTTCAGCAATCGGAACTTATTTCCACTTCACGGCCTGCACTTCCGGGTTTTTTTCAGCAGGCGTGTCCGATGCAGAGCATCCGCAGCTGCCGCCGCAGCCTGCAACCATGGCAGGCTTTAAACGTTTCGCCACAGCCGTCCAGCCCTGCTTTTGAGCCACATTCGATAAAGACAGAAAGAACGCGTACGATGTTTTCGGAAAAACTTTCTTAAACACCACGACAGCACTCCAAATCACCAATGCAGCCACGATTAGAACTTCAATCATTTTAGTCTCCTCTCACGTCGCCTCGAAAACCTAGCCGAAGTAATGTGATGCAATTTGATAGGTTAAAAAGGCCATGAAGTAAGCCAAACCAAACAGATAGACCGTCATAAAGCCGACCGTTTTCCATGAACCTGTTTCACGCTTAACGGTGGCCAATGTTGCCAAGCAATGCGGCGCATAAACAAACCACACCAGCAAAGACAGGCCTGTCGCCAATGACCAGCCTAAATCTCCGCTGCTGATCAATGTCGATAAGCCCTGGGCCACAGCATCATCATCCGCTGCGGATAAGGCATATACGGTGCCCAATGCTGCCACCACCACTTCACGGGCAGCCATCGCAGGGATCAAGGCGATACAGATCTGCCAGTTAAATCCAATCGGTGCAAAAATCGGCTGCATTAAATGACCCAGCATGCCGGCAAAAGAATAATCAATCGCTGGCAACGCCGCATTTTCTGGCGCCTGCGGGAAAGTGCACAGGAACCACAGCAAAATTGACAGCGCAAAGATAATGCCGCCAACGCGCTTCATAAAGATCTTGGCGCGGTCCAGCAAGCCGATCCAGATGCTTTTAATATCAGGAAAGCGGTAGCTTGGCAGCTCCATCAGCAGCGCATGCTGAGACTTATCTTTTTGGAAAAATTTCAGTATGGTCGCGACGATTAAAGCGCTGACTATGCCCGCCATGTACAAGGCAAACAGCACAAGACCTTGTAAATTAAACACGCCCCACACCATCTTTGCAGGAATAAACGCTGAAATCAGCAGCGCATAGACAGGTAAACGCGCAGAACAGGTCATTAATGGCGCAACCAAAATGGTCACCAGACGATCACGCGGATCACTGATGCTGCGGGTCGCCATCACACCCGGCACAGCGCAGGCAAAACTGGACAGCAATGGAATAAACGCACGCCCGCTCAATCCGGCTTTGAACATCAGCTTATCCAGCAGGAAAGCCGCGCGCGGCAAATAGCCCGATTCTTCCAGCACCAAAATAAAAAAGAACAAAATCAAAATCTGCGGCAGGAACACCACGACACCGCCCGCCCCTGCAATAATTCCATCCACCACCAAACTGTTCAGCAGTGGATGCGAAATATGCTGTCCGATAAATTCTCCCAGCCAGCCAAAGAAGGTTTCAATGCCGTCCATAAATGGCGCAGCCCAAGCAAAGACCGCCTGGAAGATAATAAACATCATGACCGCCAGGCTGACTAAGCCCAGCACAGGATGCAGGAATATTTTATCTAGAAAGTCGGAACGCTTATCTTCATGGTCTACAAAATGAACCACATCGTTCAGAATCGTATCAATCTTTTGGTGAGTGTCACCCGTCAGGCCGCTGAGTTCGGTATGCGGTACAGCAAATTTTTCCTGATCAAGCGCACTCATCAGGCTTTCAATACCTGCATTGCGCACAGCAACCGTTTCCACAACCGGAATGCCTAAACGCTCTGACAGCTTTTGCGTGTTGACCTGCATGCCCCGGCGGCGCGCCTCGTCCATCATGTTCAACACCAGCAGCATTGGACGGCCCAGCGCAATCATCTCCATCACCAAGCCCAGATGCAGTTTGAGGTTTGTGGCATCCACCACGCACAGGAAAGCATCCTGATGGCCTTCCTCAGCAATTTTGCCTTGCACCACATCGCGGGTGATCTCCTCATCCGGACTGGTCGCGTTGAGGCTGTATGTCCCCGGCAAATCCAGCACACGTACAGGCTTGCCTGACGGCAGTACAAATTGGCCGACTTTACGTTCAACCGTTACCCCTGCATAGTTGGCAACTTTTTGCCGGGTACCTGTTAAGTGGTTGAATAATGATGTTTTACCGCAGTTAGGGTTACCAACAAGGGCAATACGCAGCGCATCACTCATGCAGGCGCTCCTTCAATTTCAATTTTCTGCGCTTCCGCTTTACGCAATGCGAACCGGGTAAAGCCAATCTGAATTAAAATCGGGTCCCCGCCAAAAATTCCTTTAGTAATGACTTGCACTTTTGTACCTGGAATAAAGCCTAATGTTTCCAAACGGCCCGCCACCAGATCAGCTTGGGAGCGCTCATCTTCAATACGGTGAACCTTTTGAATGATGGCAGATTGTTTGACTTTCAAATCAGATAAACGCACGCATCTAATCCTAAAAAATTTTGAATATTATACAAGCAAATGAGAATAATTACCAAATCAGATTTGATTTCAATTCTCATTTCCAAACAGCGCATCGACAGGAAAAGCAAATTGCATTACATTGCAGAAAGCCCGCCAGTTGAGGGCGTAGCGCCGATAAGTTGAAAATTGCATGTTAAATAAAAAACCGCGCGTCCCTGCGCCCGTTACAATTCCTGAACAGTTAGGCTTCTTGCAGGGTTTCCGGGATTTCCTGATCGCTCAGACCGTCAGCCCGCATACACGCAATGCCTACCTCTCTGATTTAATTCAATGCAGCGAATGCTGTCAGGCCGCTATGCCGCAGTGGAGCAGCGATGATATTGCCGATGTGCTTTTAAGCCTCACTAAGCAAGGCAAGAGCCCGCGTTCCATTGCCCGCTGCCTATCTGCCCTGCGCTCTTTTTTTAAATTCCTGCAGGAGCAGAAGCTGCGCGATGACAACCCTGTCAGTATGCACAAAACGCCAAAATTAGGACGGGCGCTGCCCAAAGATTTGTCTGAAGCCGATGTTGAAGCCCTGATTCAAGCGCCGGAAACTGCAACCGCCCTAGGCCTACGTGACCGGGCCATGCTTGAAGTGCTGTACGCTTGCGGCCTGCGGGTGACCGAACTGCTGAATTTACGGCTTGATCTGATCAATTTAAAGCAAGGCTATTTGCGCATTGTCGGCAAAGGCAATAAAGAACGCCTCGTGCCTTTAGGGCAAATCGCCTGCGAATGGGTGGAGAAATATCTGTCCGAAGCCCGGCCTGCATTGTATAAAACCTCAACCGATTATTTATTTCTAACCCAGCACGGCGGCATCATGAGCCGGCAGAATTTTTGGTATGCCATTAAGCGCTATGCGCTGCAGGCCAATATCCAGTCGGAACTCTCACCGCATACCTTAAGGCATGCGTTTGCCACCCATTTGCTGAATCACGGCGCAGACCTGCGTGTGGTGCAAATGCTGCTCGGCCACAGCGATCTGTCTACCACGCAAATTTATACCCATGTCGCACAGGTGCGCATGCAGCAGCTGCATGCGGCGCATCATCCTCGCGCATAAAGCGCAGCGCGATAAGACGAAGAAATTTTATTGCTCTGCGTTTTTTTTGCTATGCTAATCCACCAGTTTTATAAAGCTAAAAGAAAAAGGGTTGTTTATGTTATTTACCCGTTCAACATTTTTTATTGCATGCACGCTTGCCGCAGGCATGGGGCTAAGCGCGTGTTCAAAATCCAATAATGAAGAAAAACAAGCGCCCTTGACCGCCAGCACCCCCGCAACAGGTGAGGCCTCCACATTGACTGAACGCAATGCGCAGCAGCGCCTGATCAGCACGCTGCAGGACGGCCTGAAAAAAGCCAATATCAATGCCAAAATTACAGATGCGCAGCCGACTGAAGTGCCCAACCTGTATTGGATCAGCTTTGAAGGCATGCCTTCTGTTTATGCGACAGCTGACGGTAAATATATTCTGCAGGGTGAAATTGTGCGCCTAGGCGGCAAAGAACTGCATAATGTCAGCCAAAATCTGCAGGCCGCCAATGCCAAAAAACTCTTTGATCAACTGAAAACTGAAGATTTAATTGTTTATCCAGCCAAAGGCAAAACCAAGCACGTGGTATATGTCTTTACTGATGCCAGCTGCCCGTATTGCCATAAACTGCATGAGCATATGGATGAGATCAACAGCAAAGGCATCGAAGTCCGCTATATCGCATGGCCGCGCGGCGAACAGTTCATTCCGGCAATGGAAAGCGTCTGGTGCAGCAAAGACCGCCAAGAAGCTTTTAACCAAGCCATTTCTGGCGTTCAATTAGCGCCAGCTGCCTGCAAAAACCCAGTGCGCGACATGTATCAAATGGGCCTGAACATTGGCGTAAACGGCACACCTGCCATCTACAGCACAGACGGTGTTTATTTGGGCGGCTACATGGAGCCGAATGAATTGGCCGAACGTTTAAATAAATAAATTTTATTGATTAAATTACTGTTTTTTATAGATGGATAGAAAGTTGTGAATCTCCTAGAGTCATGGCATTTTTTTAGCTATGATCTAGGTTCGCTTAATGTTGATGAATATTTGGAGTGTGACGTGAAACCAGTTCGTCTGGCAATCCTCGGTCTTGGTACTGTGGGTGGTGGTGCCCTTAAACTATTAAAAGAAAATGCTGCTGAGATTAAACGTCGCACCGGTCGTGAAATTGAAATTACCCATGTCGGCACACGCCGTCCGCGCCCAGATTTAGATCTGCCTGCATCAGTCAAGCAAAGCTCTGACTTGATGGACATCGTGCGTCAGCCGGATGTTGATGTGGTGGTTGAAGTCATGGGCGGTATTCATCCTGCTTTTGAAGTCATTCAGGAAGCGATCAAGCACGGCAAGCAAGTCGTGACTGCCAATAAAGCGCTTTTAGCCGAATACGGCAATGAATTGTTTAAGCTTGCGGATGATCATCACGTACAAATTGCGTATGAAGCCGCAGTTGCCGGCGGCATTCCCATTATTAAAGTCATGCGCGAAGGCCTGGCTGCCAATAAAATTGACTGGCTGGCGGGCATCATCAACGGCACAGGCAACTTTATTTTGACTGAAATGCGCGAAAAAGGCCGCGCATTTGCAGACGTGCTGAAAGAAGCGCAGGAACTGGGCTATGCAGAAGCAGACCCAACCTTTGACGTTGAAGGCATTGATGCTGCGCATAAGCTGACCCTGTTAGCCTCAATCGCATTCGGCATTCCGCTGCAGTTTGACAAAGTTTTCACTGAAGGCATCAGTAAAATTACAGCGCAGGATGTGAAATATGCTGAAGACTTAGGTTTCCGCATTAAGCATTTAGGCATTGCGCGCCGTGCAGAAACAGGCATTGAGCTTCGCGTGCATCCAACGCTGATTCCAGAAGATCAGCTGATTGCCAATGTCAACGGCGTAAAAAATGCAGTCTTGGTTCAAGCCAATGCCGTTGGCCCTACCCTTTACTACGGCGCAGGCGCAGGCGCAGGCCCAACAGCATCTGCAGTCGTTGCTGACGTTGTCGATATTGTCCGCGACATTTCATATACCGAAGACGGTGCGGGCACTATTCCGCAATTGGCATTTGAAGCATTAACCGATTTGCCGATTCTGCCGCGCGAAGAAATGACCACTGGCTACTACATCCGCATTAATGCCGAAGATCAAACTGGCGTACTTGCCGATGTGACGACTATTTTAAGCCGCGCCGGCATCAGCATCGACGCCATCATGCAGCAGCCGCGCTTAAAAGACCTTATTCCTATCGTGATTCTGACTGATCCAGTTAAAGAATCAAAAATGGATGAAGCCCTTCAGCAAATTCAAGCATTGCCTGTCATTCATGGCGAAATTGTGCGAATTCGTTTAGAATCGCTTGATAATTAATCACCGGGTCGAGGGGAATATTTTCAATTCCTCTCGCCAAGCTCTACACACAATTGGAACATCATCATGTCGAATGCCAATCGTTATACTGGTTTAGTTGACCGTTATCGCGACCGTTTACCAGTGTCTGCAACCACTCGCGCAATTTCATTAGGCGAGGGCAACACGCCACTGATTAAACTTGAGAACATTCCACGTTTAACCGGCAAAAATGTTGAAATTTATGTGAAGTACGAGGGCTTAAACCCGACTGGTTCATTTAAAGACCGCGGTATGACTATGGCGGTAACAAAAGCAGTCGAAGAAGGCTCTAAAGCCATCATCTGCGCGTCTACAGGCAACACTTCTGCTGCCGCTGCTGCCTATGCTGCGCGTGCAGGCATCAAAGCGTTCGTATTAATCCCAGAAGGCAAAATTGCCATGGGTAAAATGGCGCAAGCCATGATGTATGGCGCGATCACTATGCAAATCCGCGGCAACTTCGATGACGGCATGCGCCTTGTTAAAGAAGTCGCTGACCAAGCGCCGGTAACGATTGTCAACTCAATCAATCCATACCGCCTGCAAGGTCAAAAAACCATTGCCTACGAAATCGTTGAAGCATTGGGCCGTGCGCCCGACTACCACTGCCTGCCTGTCGGCAATGCAGGCAACATTACTGCGCACTGGATGGGTTATACAGAAGCGGTTGCAAACCAATCGAAAGATGAGTTTGAACAAGTGGTTTATGACGCTGAGACTGACCAATTCACAGGCCCTAAACCAGCTGGCTTGCCAATTATGGCGGGCTACCAAGCTGCAGGCGCTGCGCCATTCCTTCGCGGTGCGCCAGTGGCTAACCCTGAAACAGTAGCGACAGCCATCCGTATTGGCAATCCGCAAAGCTGGAACCATGCCAAAGCAGTTGTCCGTGATTCACAAGGCTGGTTTGACGAACTCACTGATGCTGAAATCTTAGATGCACAGCGTATGCTTTCGATGTATGAAGGCGTATTCGTAGAACCTGCTTCTGCGGCCTCTGTTGGCGGCGCAATCCGTGACATTAAGTCTGGCAAAATCAAAGAAGGTTCGGTAATTGTTTGTACTGTAACTGGCAACGGCCTGAAAGATCCTGATACGGCCATCAAGCAATGCCAAGATGCCGTGATGCTATCTATTGATGCCACCATGGATCAGGTTAAAGACTCGATTCTGTCAAATATGTAATTCATATTCAGACTGAAAAAGCCCTGCAATTGCAGGGCTTTTTTTATGGCTGGCGCGCATTGGCCGCCGAAATAAAAATGCCTGAACATGTAATGTTCAGGCATTCAGTCAAGTGAATTCCATGTACGGTATCAAATGAATGCGCTTAAATGCGTTTTGGAAGCTGAGAAACCCAGGTCATGAGACGGGTCGCATCATTGGTGCGCGCTGCCGAAGAATCAGCGCCCAGCAATACAACCACTGCAGGACGGTTATTCAACGTCGTATGCATCACCACGCAGCGGCCCGCTTCACTAATATAGCCGGTTTTTGAAATGTTGATATTCCAGCCGCCATTACGCACCAATGCATTGGTATTATTGGATTTCAGAACACGGTAGCCTAAATTAAAATCATAGCTTGGCGTAGTCGAAAATTGGCGGATCAAGCCGTATTGTGAAGCCGTATTCACCAAAATGCCTAAATCGCGCGCAGAAGACACATTGCCTGGGTGCAGGCCCGTTGATTCTACATAACGGGTCGAATGCATGCCCAAAGACTTGGCTTTAGCATTCATGGCTGCAAAGAATGCGGGACGGCCGCCTGGATAAGTGCGCGCCAACGCCGAAGCGGCTGGATTTTCAGATTTCATCAATGCAAACAGCAAGGCTTCTGCACGGTTCATGCTGTCGCCGGCACGCAGTGTTGAACTGGAACTTTTACAGCCCGAACAAGAAAAATCCCCCTGCTGTAAAGTAATTTTTTCCGACATATTCAAACGCGAATCTGCAATCACCACTGCTGTCATCAATTTAGTAATGGATGCAATAGGCAAAGCGGTATTGCTGTTTTTACTGTACAGCACCTCTCCAGTCTGTCCATCCATGACCAGAGCAGCGCGGGCATTTACCGAAGGCTGATGCGCATTGACGCTGGTATCAAAAATCTGCACCGTTTTAGACGGCGCAGACTGCACTGCGCCATTTGAACTGCGTATAGACGTACTGACTTTGGTTGAGCCTTGCGGTGAAGGTTCGTCTGCCAGCTCAGCAGATGCGGATACGTCAGCATTCAGCAGCTGATTGGCTTCTTCTGAAGACCAGCTGAGGTTTGCCTGATTGGGATTTGAATTCATTACGATGTCTGCAAAACTCACCGAGCTCATGCCAAACAGAAATGAAATTCCCAGCGCGCGCATTAGAAATTTATTTGAAGTCTTCACCATATTTACTCAACTCAATAAGGCAATAATTGCCTATTGCCTCTAATATGCCGTACATTGACGCAATAGAGAACAAATTACGTTCAAAGAAAGTTTAATAAGTTCTCCATTTTTGATAAGAATAGCATTGCTAATTTTGTCGTTTCATTGCAAGCTTATTTTGCTTTATGTAACAAAAAAAACGATTTTCAGACAGGGAGAGTACAGGTGATCACAGTTTTAGTTGTAGATGACCATGAATTGGTACGCACAGGGATTTGCAGAATGCTCGAAGACCATGCAGAAATTCAGGTTATTGGCCAAGCTGAATCTGGTGAAGAAGCGATTTCCTTAGTCCGCCAGCACCACCCGAATGTCGTGTTGCTGGATGTCAATATGCCGGGGATTGGCGGTGTAGAAACGACACGCCGCTTGCTGCAGACTGCGCCAGAAACCAAGGTGCTGGCGGTCAGCGGCTTAGCCGAAGAGCCTTACCCATCCTTATTGCTGAAAGCGGGCGCCAAAGGCTACATTACCAAAGGCGCTCCGGTCACTGAAATGGTGCGCGCCATCAATAAAGTCATGCAGGGCGGAAAATATTTCAGTGCGGATATTGCCGAGCAGTTGGCCAGCTCTTATTTGTCGGATACACAGCAATCCCCTTTTGACGCTTTGTCGGAACGTGAAATGCAAGTTGCGATGATGGTGGTGAATTGCATCAGCGCGCAGGAAATTGCGGACAAGCTGTTTGTCAGCGTAAAAACCGTCAACACTTACCGATACCGTATTTTTGAAAAGCTGAATCTTGACAGTGATGTCAAATTGACACATTTAGCCATTCGTTACGGACTCATTAAACCTTAATTCATTACTTTGCAGGTCACATGAGTCAGCGCCCCAATCTTTCAGAACTTAATCAATATCATCTGGGCATTTGGTACAGCGCTTACCGTTTTATTATCAGCAGCTGCCTGCTGATTATTTTTTTATTTACCTATAACCAGCTCAACAATCAGTATCAGTATCCTAAGCTTTACCTCTATGTGTTAACGATTTATGTCATCGTGAACAGCCTGCAATTTTTTGCACTGAATAAAATCAAAACCGCCATCCCGAAGCAGATGATCTTGATTTTTTTTGCCGATGTTACAGCATTAAGCCTGCTGACTTTGGCATTGGATGGCCCTAACCTGCATATCAGCCTGCTGTTTGTCATCACCATTTTCGCCGCATCAATTCTGCTGGATGCCAGAAAAGCGCTGGTGATTACCCTGATTGCTGTGATCAGTGTAGTTTATCAGCTCTTTTTAGGCTCCATTTTAGATTTTGCCTCACTGCGCAATATTGGCAACAGCGCCCTGCTGGCCTTCTTATTCTTTGTGGTCTATGGCTGCGGGCAAATTGCGGTAAGGCGCTTCCAGATTCTGGAAAATTTGAACTTTTCACAGTCGATCGAATTGCACCAGCTGCAAAATATCAACCGCTATATTTTGGAACAGATTGAAACCGGCTACCTGGTCTTGGACGAAAACTGCCATGTGGTGCTCAGCAACCCTGCCGCCTGCCATTTGCTTGGCATTCCTGCAGCCTACAGCGCAGATAAATACCCCCTGTATATGACTCAGCCTGATTTATTCGAATTGCTGAAATTTGAAGACCTCAAAGATGGCGAAAAATTTCAGTTTGAATCTCAGCAAAGCCTTTACCATATTCATGTCCATGTGAAGAAACTGATTGTGCCGCATCAGCTGCTGACGCTTTTGGTGCTGCAGGATGCGCAAAAGCTGAACCAGCAGGTGCAGCAGCTGAAACTGGCCGCTCTGGGCCAGCTCTCCGCCAGTATCGCCCATGAAATCCGCAACCCTTTGGCGGCTATTGTCCAGGCCAATGAACTGCAAAACGGCAGCGGCCCAGCCCAGCAGCAGATGCTCAGCAAAATGATCAGCAAGCAGGCGCAGCGCATTGACAGCATTGTGCAGGATACGCTGAATATGGTGAAAAACCGTGAAACCCATGCTGTGCAGCTCTGCTTGAACCGCTTTATACCGCAGCTGATTCAGGAGGATTTAGCGGATGTGCAAAAGAAAATTCAGCTGAATATACAAAAAGACTGCCTGATTTCTTTTGATGAAGCGCAATTGCGCCAAGTACTGATTAACCTCATCAGAAATGCAATCCGCCACAATGACGCAGATGCGCCTTTTATTGAGCTCAACATTTATCCGCATGAGAAGATCATCAGGCTGGATGTGCGGGATTTTGGCCGCGGCGTTGCTATTCAGCACCGCACTTCACTATTTCAGCCTTTTTTCAGTACCGAAATTACTGGAACTGGTTTAGGATTGTATCTTGCGCACAGCTTCTGTGAAGCCAATCAGGCTCAGCTGGCTTATGTAGAACAACAACGGGGCGCCTGCTTTAGGCTGATTTGCCAGCGTGCAGCGATTTAATTTTTTTTGGGGTGAAATTGTGGAAAAACGGCCACTGGTCTTACTGGTAGACGACGAAGAAGACTTGTGTCTGCTCATGCAGATGTCTCTGTCACGCATGGGTATTGATACGCACAGCGCGCATTGCCTCAGCGATGCCAAAAAATGTCTGGCTGAACATGCCTATGACGCCTGCTTAACCGATCTGAATTTGCCGGATGGCAACGGCCTGCAGCTATTGGAATGGATCAATGAACATGGTCCAAGCCTGCCTGTTGCGGTATTGACCGCTTATGGCAATATGGAAATCGCCATCGCCGCCTTAAAAGCAGGCGCATTTGATTTTGTCAGCAAGCCTGTGAACCCGAAGCACCTGGAACAGCTGCTGCAAAAAGCGCTAAACAAGCCTGCTGAGCCTAAACAGCTGCAAACCGATGCGCTGGAGCACAAAATGCTGATCGGGCAGTCACAGCCGATGCAGCAGCTGCGGGTCACGCTGAAAAAGATCGCCCGCTCGCAGGCGCCTGTATTTATTACAGGCGAGTCCGGCACAGGCAAAGAAGTGGTTGCCAATTTAGTGCACCGGCTAAGCAACCGCAATGAAGGCCCGTTCATTGCCATCAACTGCGGCGCGATTCCCACTGAATTGATGGAAAGCGAACTCTTCGGCCATAAAAAAGGCAGTTTTACCGGCGCCACTCAAGACAAGCAGGGCTTAATTCAGTCGGCACACGGCGGCAGTTTATTTTTAGATGAAATTGCTGAATTGCCGCTCAGCATGCAAGTCAAACTGCTGCGCGCGGTGCAGGAAAAGCGCATCCGCCCTGTCGGTTCAGATGCTGAAATTGATGTCGATTTCCGCGTCATCAGCGCCAGCCACCAAGATTTGGAAGCTTTGGTACAGCAAGGCAAGTTCCGTCAGGATCTGTTCTTCCGCATTCATGTCATGGACTTGATCCTGCCGCCTCTGCGTGAGCGCGGTGAAGATATCTTGCTTCTGGCGCAGCATTTCATTCACAAAATCAGTTCAGAATGGGACATCCCGGCCAAGCAGCTGACCGCCCGCGCGAAAGAGTTTCTGACGGGGCAGTATTACCCTGGAAATGTGCGTGAATTGCGCAATATCATTGAACGCGCCATAACCCTAAGCGATGACGGCAATATCGATTTGCCTCAGCTGCAAAGCGCGCCGCAGCGTCAAATGGCGCAGCTGTTCGCATCATCCGCAGAACCATCCATGCACAATGGCTTGACTGATCCGCCTCAGAGCGCCAAAAAACTGCCCGAAGAAGGTTTAGAAATTTTTCTGGAAAAAATTGAAAAAGAAATTTTGCTGAATGCGCTGAATTTAACGCATTGGAATAGAACTGTCGCCGCCAAAAAACTCGGCATGACGTTCCGGTCTTTGCGTTACCGTTTAAAGAAATTCGGCCTGGATACAGATGAGGACTAAACCCTCATCCGCTTTATTTCTGAAGCAGCAGCAAATCTGCAACATGTTCAATATAGCTCTCCTCCCGCATATCATGCGGGATCGGATAGCTCAGATTGGGCTGAATGCCAGTGCCTTCAATCATGCGCCCATTTGGCGTATAGTACTGCGAAACCGTCATCTGCAGCGCTGCGCCGTTGCTCAGTGGAAATAATTTCTGAACCACACCTTTGCCGTAGCTTTTTTCGCCGGCCACCCATGCGCGCCCATGCTCTTTCATCGCCGCTGTAAACACTTCCGCGGCAGATGCTGAACGGCTGTTAATTAAAATCCCTACTTTCAAATTTTGAAATTCAAAGCTGGGCAAAGCCTGAAACTGCTGATCGCCTTCGGAACGGCTTTTGGTCGACACAATGACGCCTTGATTTAAAAATAAATCGGCCGATTCCACTGCCGCTGACAGCAAACCGCCAGGGTTATTGCGCAGGTCAAACAGCACCGCTTTTAATTTGGATGACGCATGGCTTTCAATCAAGCGCTTCACTTCATTGGCGGTGTCCTGCTGAAACACTTTAATATGCAGCACCAGCACCTGATTATTCAGCAACCGGGACTCAATATCCGTTTCAATTTTAGTATTGCGCACCAAATTCATCGGCAAACTGTTGGCGGACAGCTGCAGGCTCAGCGTCGAGCCAATTGCGCCATCTAAAACATGCTTTACCTGATCCTGATTCAGCTTCTTCAGTTCCTGATCTTCAACTTTATACACCGTCACGCCATTTTTCAGGCCCAGCTTAGCCGAGTCCGCATCCGGCTTTAAATTATGAATCACCCAATGCTGCAGCGCCGCATCAAAGCGCAGATCAAAATCAACCGTGGCTAAATCGCCCTCCGTATATTGCAGGAGCTGTTTATAGTCTTCTGGCGACAAATATCTGGAATAGCGGTCTAAGCCGCTCAATAAGCCTTTGATGGCTTGCTGGAACAGTTCATCGTCATTTTTTTCTTTGACATAATTATCTTTGACGATGCCGTAAATTTGCACAAACTGCTGAATGGATTCGACAGGAACCTCTTGGTAAGTTGCCTCGAACTCCCCGTCAAAATCATCGGAAGCAGGCATTTTTCCTGCTCCCCACGTCAAATGGCCCGCGCACATCAGTGTGGTAAAAAGTACCGCAGACCGCCAATGCGCTTTCGCCATTCCTCTATCCTTGCATATGCTTAATGCTTAAGCCTTCACGTGTATTAAATTGCGCCCCTGCATTTCTGCTGGAACCGGCACATTCATTAAGCTCAGCAATGTCGGCGCGACATCCGCCAGCACGCCGCCTTCATCAATTTCTGCAGCATTTGGCCCAACATAAATAAACGGCACCAGCTCAGTGGTATGCTGCGTATGCACCTGACCGCTGACATAATCCTGCATCTGTTCCACATTACCATGGTCAGCAGTAATAATCATGTGGCCTTTGTTTGCCATGACCGCGTCATAGACCCGGCCAAGGCAAGTGTCTACCGCTTCAACCGCTTTCACAGCAGCATCAAATACGCCTGTATGGCCAACCATGTCGCCATTGGCATAGTTCACCACCAGCAGGTCAAATTCACCTGAATTAATGGCAGCCACCAGTTCATCCGTCACTTCGTATGCGCTCATTTCCGGCTTCAAATCATACGTTGCAACGCTTGGCGAAGGGATCAAAATACGCTTTTCGCCTGGATATTCATCTTCACGGCCGCCGCTGAAGAAGAAGGTCACATGCGCATATTTCTCTGTTTCAGCTATGCGCAGCTGCGTTTTGCCCAAGCCCGACAAGTACTCGCCAATCGAATTCACCAGCGCTTCCGGCATATAGGCTACAGGCGCATCAATGGTTGCTTGATAACGGGTCAGCATGACAAATTTAGACAAAGCTGGGACAGTTTTACGCTCAAAGCCAGCGAAGTCTTTTTCCACAAACGCTTTGGTAATTTCACGCGCACGGTCTGCACGAAAGTTCATGAAGACAACGCTGTCGCCATCTTGAATTTTTGCAACATCGCCAATGCGGGTCGCTTTCACGAATTCATCAGATTCTCCAGCCGCATACGCCTGTTCCAGGCCTTCAACAGCTGTGGCAGCCGTGCGCAGCGCTTCGCCTTCTGTCAGCAAGCGGTAAGCCTGTTCTACACGGTCCCAGCGGTTATCACGGTCCATGGCAAAATAGCGGCCAATCATCGTTGCAATACGGCCTTGGCCAGGATATTGCGCAAACAGCGCATCCAATTTTTCTAAAGACGGCTGCGCGCTTTTTGGCGGCGTATCACGGCCATCCAAGAATGCATGCAGATAGACCTTCGCGCCGCGTTTCAGCGCCAGCTCCGCCATCGCCACAATGTGATCTTCATGTGAATGCACGCCGCCTTGCGACAGCAGGCCCATGATATGCACTGCGCCATGGGCTGCTTTGGCTTTTTCTACAGCATCCACCAGTACTTCGTGTTCAAAGAATGCGCCGGTACGGATATCTTTGGTAATGCGGGTAAAGTCCTGATACAGCACGCGCCCTGCGCCGAGGTTCATGTGCCCCACTTCTGAGTTGCCCATCTGTCCGTCCGGCAAGCCGACGTCTTCGCCAGAACCTGAAATTAAACCATGCGGATGCTTTGCTTCCATCGCTGTCAAATTAGGGCGTTTCGCCGCTAAGAAGGCATTATCTTTCTCTTCAACACGATGTCCCACACCATCCATAATCACTAAAACGTGAGGGATTTTTTTAGCAGCTGCATCCGACATAATTGCACACTCTTCAGGTCTATAAATTAATCACGCTATCTTACCGAATTTTCGGTCAAGACTCTATGATCCCGGCACGGTTAATCCTGTTCAGGAACATAGCTTTCCCCGATACTGACCGCTTATCTTGCGCGGTGCAGCAGGTAGCCGCCAGCTGCAAAAATCAGCGCAATCGGCACAAAAACAAACCATGCAGGCGACGGCGAATAAACCAAACTGGCATAGCCGAGGAAATCCTGCAGATAGAAAAAGCCCAAACCGATGAACAAGGCAATCACCAAGCGGAAGCCCATCGACTGCTGGCGCAGCGGCCCGAAAATAAAGGAACAGGCGATCACCACCAAGGCGATCAGCGCCAGCGGCGAAGCGGCTTTTTGCCAAAATGCCAATTGATAGGTTTTAGGCACTTGGCTGTATTCATTCAAATAGCTCATGAAGCTGACCAGCTGGCTTGGCGACAAATCTTCAGGATCCAGCGTCACCATATGCACATATTTCGGCTGCAGCGCCAAAGACAATGGCAGTTTCGCGCTTTGTTCAAGCACGGCATCGCCGGTTTTCAAAATATCCATTTGCTTGGCATTCTGCAATGTCCAGCTGCCGTCTTTGACAAATTGCCCCAGCTCCGCTTCCAGCGTGCCGCGCAGCCGGTAACTGTCATCGAAATCCACCACTTGGACATTTTTTAATTGGCCTTGCGAATTGGCATAGTCGATATAGATAAAGCGCTGCCCTTCACGCGACCAGTAGCCTTTGACCTCACCCAATTCAGCGGCAGTCCGGTGGCTTTTGATGCTTTCTGATTTCTCATTGGTATAGGGAACCACCCATTCGCTCAAAGCGAAGGATAAAATCACCAAAATGAGTGCAGAACGCATAACCCAGCCGACGATGCGCCACAGGCTGATTCCGACAGAGCGCATCACAATCAATTCACTGTTCGACGCCAGCGTGCCCAGCCCCAGCACAGCGCCGATCAGCGCCGAAATGGGTAAAATTTCATACAGCGCATGCGGTGCGCCCCACAGCACATACAGGAATGCATCCCATGCGCCATAACCGTCTTTTAGAGAGCCTAGCTCTCCCAAATAGGTAAACAGCACCTGCAGGCTGGACAAGACCGCAGTTGCACCCAGCATAGCGAGTGCAGTGGTTTGGGTCACATGTTTGGCAATAATACGGCGCGCTAACATTGTTAAGACCTCACTCGCTGAATTTGCTTCTTAATTTTCGGCGCGAGTTTTTGCTTGCGCGAGAACAGCGCTGCCGCAACGGCATACGCCAATAAAATCACCGGATAGATCCAGATATCCATCTCACCTTTGGAAATTCGGGTTTTGACGGCCATTAAAGCCACAATCAAGCTGGCGAAAATCAATAACGCCGGAAACAGCTTTAAGTAGCGGCCCTGGCGCGGACTGACTTCAGACAAGGCAACGGACAGCATCAGCGCCACCACAATAGAAAATGGCACAAAAATGCGCCAGCCCAGCTCGCTGGCAACCACAGGGTCCTGACGGTTCTTCCATAATTTTGAGGTTGGCAGCGCTTCTACTTCCGCGCTTTCAAACTTGGCTTCAGCATCATTTTCCAAACGCAGGCGGTAGCTTTGAAATTCAGCCTGCGAATAGCGGGCTTTGCCGGGATAAATTTCGTAACGGCGGCCTTCAGTCAAGTCCACTACACTGGCGGCATCATTTTGCATTTCAACACGGGTGGCTTCCTTGGCCAAAATAATCACATCCGGCTTGCCTTCTTTTTCCGCCCGCTGATAAAAGAAAATATCTTTTAAGTTTCTGCGGTCATCCGATAAATCACCGGCATAAATGGTATACGGGCCTGAGGAAATAAACTCCTTTGGCCGCACCAAGTCAAAGCCCGTGCGCACGGCCTGGCTGGTGGTCAGCGCTTCAAACTGGCGCAGCCCCCATGGCGATGCCCACATCATTAAAAAAGACTGTATTGCTAAGAAAATGACTGTCATAGGAATCAGCAGGCGCGCCAGCTGATGGCGGCTGATCCCGCTGCCGTTCATCACCGCCATTTCATGGTCGACATACATGCGGCCAAACACCAGCATCAGGCCAATAAAAAATCCCAGCGGAAAAATTAACGTTAAAAACTCCGGCAGGCGGTAGCCAATGATGCTGAACAGAATGCTTGCATCTAAACGGCCTTGCGCCGCCACGCCAAAGTACTTGATCAGCCGGCCACCCATCATGATCAAGGTCAATAAGGCAATCACAACCAAAGATGTCGAAACAACTTGCTTGACCAGATAACGCCGAATAATCAAATTAATTCTTCCAAAAAGATAAGCGGATAAAACTAGCCCTAGTTTACCCGAATGCTGAAAATAAAAAACCTTTCCCTATGTTGCGCATTGAAACTCTGTTCAGGAAAATGTTTCAATGGTTTAATGGTTTGCAAATTTAAAAAGGCACGAATACCGTCTATGAAACTAACGATTAATACGTCATTCCAAGCGAATGCGTCTAGCCAGTCTTTGTTGATATTAGTAGATTCTGAACACGTTCAAAATGCTGCCGACTCATATCAAATCAATGATTTAAATAAAATAATGGAAGCCGTTCAATATAAAGCGGGCTTCAATGAAACTTTAGCGCTAATCGGTTCAGTCAAAGCCTGCCTCAGCACGGCCCTGATCGGAATTGGCAAAGCGGCAGAACTGCAGCCGGCAAAATTAGCGAAAATTGCACAAACAATTATCAAATCTTCACAAAAAAAATTCCAGCACATCAGCATTGATATTTCAGCGCTTCCGCAAGAATTGCATTATTTATTCGCATTAAGCCTGACGCAGGCCGCTTATGCTTTTGATGAGTACAAATCGAAAAAGAATGAAGGCACCCTTGAGCAGATTCATTTGATTGCTGCGCAAACAGCGCTGACAGAACAGCAGTTAGCCCTGATTGCGGCGATTCAGAATGGCCAGAACTTTACCCGCGACTTGGGCAACCGCCCGGGCAATATCTGTTTCCCTGAATATTTGGCCGAACAGGCGCAGGCTTTGGCGGCGGAATTCCCAGACCTGCTGAAAGTGACTGTGCTGAACGAACAGCAGATGGCTGATTTAGGCATGGGCGCATTCCTTGCCGTCAGCAAGGGGTCAGACCGCCCGGGGCGCATCATTACCCTTGAATATCAAGCCAGCCGTCCAGAAGCGCCTGTTGTCTTAGTCGGCAAAGGCGTGACGTTTGATACCGGCGGCATCTCATTGAAACCTGGCGCCGGCATGGATGAAATGAAATTCGACATGTGCGGCTCAGCTTCTGTACTGGGCACGATCCGCGCATTATGTGAATCTGGGCTGCCGATTCATGTGGTTGGCGCAATCGCTGCTGCGGAAAATATGCCGTCTGGCCATGCAACCCGCCCGGGCGATATTGTGACCACCATGAGCGGTCAAACCGTTGAAATTCTGAATACCGATGCTGAAGGCCGTTTGGTGCTGTGCGATACCTTAACCTATATCAAGCGTTTCAACCCTGCCCTGGTTATTGATATTGCAACCTTGACTGGCGCCTGTGTTGTGGCATTAGGTTCAGTGCTCACCGGCATGTTCACACCGGATGATGAACTGGCGGCGGAAATTTCAGCAGCCGGTCAAACCTCATTTGACCGTGTATGGCGCATGCCGGTCATTGACGACTATCAAGAGCAGCTGGATTCGCCTTTTGCCGACATTGCCAACATTGGCGGGCCTAAAGCAGGCGCAGTAACTGCAGCCTGTTTCCTGCAGCGCTTCACACAGGACTACCGCTGGGCGCATTTGGATATTGCAGGCACAGCATGGAATTCAGGCGCCAATAAAGGCGCAACTGGGCGTCCAGTACCTTTACTGATGCAATTCCTGATCAACCGTACTCAAGCCAATGGCTAAAGTCAGCTTTTATCTGTTTGAAAAAAGCCCTGAACGGCAAGTCGAAAGCGCTTGCCGTTTATGCCGTAAGATTCTGCGTCAATCCGCGCGGATTTGGCTGTTCAGCCAAGATGCAGAATTGCGGCAGCAGCTGGATGAACGCCTGTGGAGCTTTGATGCGGCAGGCTTCATTCCGCACGGCATCAATCAGCAGGATGCGCCAGTATGCATTTCAGAGCATCTGCCTGAACAGCAGGATTGGATTGTGTTTAATTTTAACGATCAAGCACTTGAACAATATGTAAATTTTAGTCACATTATTGAAATTATTGAAAACAATGAGTCGGCTAAAATTGTAGGCCGTGAGAAATTCAAAAAATACCGCCACTTAGGGGTTGAACCGCAGACGTTCAAGCTTTAACTGGTGTTCAATTATCAATTTGAGGAGATGCTGCAGTGGCATTAAATGTTGGTCCAGATTTTAAACAGCGCTGGTTAAATGTGCCTGAAGCTGTGCGTCAGACCTTTATTGATGACCTTGGACGCATCTGTGATGTACTCCAGCCCGACAGCAATGTCCAGCAATGGCTGGAGCATGATCAAAAAAGGCAAGCTCTGTCCTTTGAACGCATTGAAACAGCATATGCGGAACGCAAAGCGCAGCTGATTGAAGAAGCGCGCATCCGCAAACAGCAGGCACTGGAACGTTCGCTGGAAAAAAAGCGCGCCGAACAGCAGGCCTATGCGGAACGGCTGCAACAGGATGAACTGCGCCAATTTGCAGCACAGGCGCAAACTTTAGCGCTCATCCGCCAAACAATCGACCGCGATACTCAGACGTATACCTCGCGGTATCATAAAAACCCTGAAAGCGCGCCTTTCAATTTTGCCAAAGGCCTGTCGGTTTCTGATCAAGAAATGCTGTCCGAACTGGAAAGTGTGCGGCTGCGCTTAGAATTGGAAGCCGAAACGCAAATTGAGCAGGCTGTTGCCGCTTTCCGGGCCAAACTGCAGGCGGCGGCGCAGGAAGAAATTGAATATATTTTGAAAAACTCTAATTTTTCAAATGAAATTCCAAAAAGTTAATATTAATTATCATATCAATAACTTTATGTCATTAAATTGACATATTTTTGCAGCACGATGTTCATGCACTCAGCAGAATCTTCTTCTGCATGCCTTTAATCAGCGGACGCACCGCTTTGATCAGGACAGGTAAATGGACATTTTGAACCGCATTTCCAGAACAATTGAAGCTCTCCCTGCCGGAGGGCAATGGACTGTCACCGCACAGGAGCTCTGGATGAGCCGCAGCGATTTTCAATCCATTTCAGCATTTTTAACGCTTGAAGCTCGAAAAGGCCATTTCAGCCTTGCAGCAGCGGATGAACCCTCCATGCGCTTAGGCAGCACGGCCCTTCTTGTGACCAAGCATTAACCAACAGTTTGTTTGATACAGCCCGCTTCTTCGGGCTTTATTGAGTTATATCAACCCGTGTTGATTTTAAAATGAATCTGCAACCGCATTGACCGTATGGCCCAATCCATAGCCGACCCCCAGCAGCAAGCCCAGCCAGAACAAGCTGCCCACCACATTATAAAACGTAAAAACAGCGAAATTCATGCGCGCAGACCCTGCGGCAAAAGGCGCGAAAGAGCGGACAAAAGGGACAAAACGCGCCATTAAAATGGTCTTTCCGCCATGCTTCATAAAATAAGCATTGGTTTTAACCATATATGCGGGCTTGAAATAACGCGAATGCTGATTGAAAAATTTCAGCCCCAGCACACTGCCGGTATAGTAATTAACGGTATAGCCCAGCACTGAAGCAATAAACAGCAGGCTGAACATATAATGCAGATGCACCGCGTCTGTAGTAGAACATAAGGCGCCAATCGCCAGCAGCAGGCTGTCTCCCGGCAAGAAGAACATGAAGACCGAACCCGTTTCTGCAAAAATCACCAGAAACAAAATGGCGTAAATCCATACACCGTATTGGTCCAGCAGCATTGGCAGCCATTGTTCAATATTCATTAAAAAATCAATCATCTACACCTGTCCAAGCGATGTTTCAAGCCATTCCGGTCAACATTATGACCCAAAAATACAGCTAAAAACAAAAAAACAGTCTAATTTTTCAACCAGACTGTTTTTATTTTCAGTATTCAGCTTATTTCATGAAGCCATTTTCCGCAAGAAATTCCATGCTGATTCTGGACTGCTGCGGCGCTTGCGCGGCTTTATCCCCCAGCAATAAGCGTTCGATATAGCGCGCTAAAACATCGACTTCTAAATTCACTTTTACCCCCGCTTTCCAAGTGCCGATGTTGGTGCGTTCGGCTGTATGCGGGATCAAATTCAGGCTCAAAATGTTGCCGCGCAGGTGATTGATGGTCAAACTGACGCCATCAACGGTAATCGAGCCTTTCTCAGCAAGATATTTGGCAATTTCTGCCGGCGCAGCCACTTCAAAATAAAGAGAGCGCGCATCTTCACGCACCACGGTAATTTCACCGACCGCATCAACATGGCCGCTGACAATGTGGCCGCCAAAGCGGGTGGTCGGCAGCATGGCTTTTTCCACATTGACAGGATGCCCAGCTTTCCATGTAGCTAAAGTCGTACGGTTCAGGCTTTCACGGGAAACGTCTGCAACATACCAGTTTTCGCCCCAGTCAATCACCGTCAGACAGATGCCGTTGGTCGCAATGGAGTCGCCCAAATGCACATCAGACATATCCAGATCGGTTTCTATGCGTAGGCGCACATCGCCGCCTACATTTTGCACACTGGCAACTTTGCCTAAACTTTCAATAATGCCTGTAAACATAGCGTACTCAATTTTTTAAATGGGTTACCACAAGTCCAGCTGAGTGCTGACACCGGAAGTGTCAACACCGCCCAGCTCTGCAAAATGATGCAGCTGGCCGAGCAGCTGGCGGATCGGCGGGCCTGATTTAGCATGGGTATCGGTAATCACAATAAATTCCAATACCCGAGCGCGTTCAGACTGGCGCTGCTTGCTGACGCGGTAGCGCGGCACATCTTGCGTTAACAAAGTCACACGTCCGCGCTTTAAGTTGGCCTGCAGCAGATCAGCCGCTCCAATATTGCCGTCTGTAGAATAACTGGTCAGAATAAAGCGCGCATTAATTGTTTCCAATAATTTTTCATAGGCTTCTTTGGCATGCTTAGAAGAGTTGTAAGGACTCGGACGCTCTTTGCGCCATGCGCGGTCAATCCCGCTCTTGAAGCCTTTGGTATCCGGCGTCGGCAAGTCCACCTGATCCCACAATGTCAGCGCATTCAGCACATGATAGTTGCTGCTGTATGCATGCTGGTTATACGGCGGATCAAGATATGCTACATCCACTTCAAAACTGCTCATTTGGCTGGCCAAATGCTGCGCATCGACACACCACATTTCCGCAGCAGGGCGTTTTGGATCGCCAATTTCACAAAAACGGCTCGGCGTCAGCCACAGCAGCGATTCAATCCGCTCCAGCGCAGTTTGAGTTTTGCCGCCCCAGCCGTGGTGAAAACTTTTAAATACCCCGCTGGTATTGCTGACAAAGCTTGCTGAATACAGCAGCGGCGCCAGCAAAGCGCTCATTTCCACATCATCAATCGCGCCCTGCGCCTGCCATGCGGCAATTTGCTGGCGGATGGCATCTATACGCATGCCGTTGCGGCGTTTAAAGAACAGGCGGTCGCGCGCCGGATCATAAATTTCATCATTGCGCGGACACAGATTATGCGTTACCCAGCCCTTCACTTCAGGCAAGCGGTTCAAATAATCAATGGCTTTTTGATAGCCGCCCAGCTCTTTAAACGCAGGCGCATCGACACAGGATAAAATCGCGCTGTTTAAGGCGTGGCTATACGGCTCCCAGTCATTGGCAATGACACGGTAGCCATTTTGACGGGCAAGGCGCGATACGACCCCAGAACCGGCAAAAAAGTCGGCAAATATCGGCGCCCGGCCATCTTCACGGTTCAGCGTTCCCGTACTTTCCAGCGCTTCTAAAATCAGATGCAGCAAGCGGCGCTTGTTGCCTAAATAAGGAACCAGCTGATGGAAAAGATATTCATCGGTAGTGCGTGCCGCGTGACGGCGTTTGTGATAAACCGCAGACTCTGAGTTCATAGTGTCTCTTGTGAAGGAATAAGCATTAAGCGGATGTCGTTACCCACTTGGGCAATATCCACCAGCTTAAAGCGGAGCTGCTCTGCCATGCGGTCAAATTCCGCATTGAACATCGCGCGTGCTGAACGGCCTAAAAATACCGGCGCAACATAGCTGATCAGTTCATCAACTAATTTTTCCTGCAAAAATGCAGTCGATAGCGTCGCTCCGGCTTCCACCAGCACATCATATATCTGGTACTGCTGGGATAAGCTCTGCAGCAGTGTGTTTAAAGGCTGCACGCTTAATTGCGTGACGCCTAAATCTGCCAGTTCCTGACGGAATGGCCCCATAACCATCAGCATTTCAGGCTGCATCAGTATTTTAGCATTCAAAGGCAGACGCCCCTGACGGTCTAAGACCAGCCGTTTCGGCTGCACAACGCCGCTTAAGTCTTCAGTGTCTTTAAGCTGGCGCACATTCAGCTGGCAGTCATCCGCCAATACCGTTTCAATGCCGGTAATCACGACACCGGAAATGGCGCGCCAATGCTGCACATCCAAACGCGCTTCAGCACCCGTAATCCATTTGGATTCACCGGATGCCATGGCCGTACGGCCGTCTAAACTGGAGGCGATTTTCAAGCGGACATACGGCATTCCCGTCGCAATGGCTTTTAAAAAGCCTCTGTTTTGCGCCGCGGCCTGCGCTTCACCAATGCCCTGCACGACTTCAATGCCGGCATCTTTTAAAATCTGTACGCCTTTGCCTGCGACCAATGGGTTGGGGTCTGCACAGGCAATGACGACCCGCACAATCCCCGCTTCCACCAGCCCTTTAGCGCATGGCGGAGTGCGTCCATAATGCGCGCACGGCTCTAGAGTCACATAGGCAGTTGCGCCGCGGGCTTGCTCTCCCGCTTGCCTGAGGGCAAAAACTTCGGCATGCGACCCGCCCACAGGGGCTGTTGCGCCGCGCCCAATGATTTGATTATTTTTGACAATTACGCAGCCGACTGCAGGGTTTGGCCGTGTCCGGTAAACAGCCGAAGCTGCTTCCGTCAATGCAAATTGCATCCAGTCCTGATCAGACTTGGTTTCAGACATGTTGATATCTCATTTGAATTTGCTTACTGGCCACGATGCTGCATTTGCTCAATTTGGCGGCGGAACGCTTCGACATCCTGAAAGTCCTGATACACCGAAGCAAAACGCACATAGGCCACATGATCCAGCGCAAACAGTGACTGCATGACAATTTCCCCAATGGTCAATGAACGCACATCACGCTCGCCCAAACGGCGAATCTGCAATTGAATATCGCTCAGCACTGTTTCAATCTGTTCTTGCGTAACGGGACGCTTCTGCAGCGCGTGCATCAGCGAGCGGCGCAGTTTAGCTTCATCAAAAGGCTCACTCTTGCCGTCTGACTTGATCACGCGGGGCATCACGACTTCGTAGCTTTCAAAAGTCGTAAACCGCTCGCCGCAGCACACGCATTCACGGCGCCGGCGAATTTGACAGCCTTCAGCCGCCAAACGCGAGTCGATTACTTTACTGTCTGCAGCGTTGCAAAATGGACAATGCATAGCGGTTTAATTGAACAAATCCTGATGGATTTAAAGTGTAGCAAAAATTATGAGTTTTGTAGAGCATTACGCAATATATGGAAAAAAAACAGCCCTTTCGGGCTGTTTTACACAATATATTGATATTTTATATAAATTGTTGCGCTGAATTATTATTCTACACGTTCACCGTGCTGGCTCAAGTCCAAGCCCATGCGTTCATCATCAGATTCAACACGGATGCCAATGGCCAGATCAATCACTTTCAGGATGATGAATGTCAAGACTGCAGAGTAAGCAATTGTTGCCAGCACTCCTTCAACTTGCACCCATAATTGATGCATTACGTCTGTTGGCGCTTTGTCACCCATAATGAACGGGCTGGCAAAGAATGCGGTTAAGATTGCGCCCACGATACCGCCGACGCCATGCAGGCCAAAAGCGTCCAAAGAGTCATCGGCTTTCAATGCGCGTTTCAGTGCAGTAATGCCCCAGAAGCAGACAACGCCGCCGATTAAGCCCATCGCCATTGCGCCGCCCACCGTCACAAAACCGGCTGCCGGAGTAATCACCACCAAGCCAGCTACCGCGCCAGACGCGCCGCCCAATACTGATGATTTGCCGCGCACCACTTTTTCAGTAATCAGCCATGCTACCGCAGCCGCAGCCGCCGCTACTTGAGTCGCCACAAGCGCATAACCAGCAGAACCATTTGCCCCCAAAGCGGATCCGCCGTTGAAACCAAACCAGCCGACCCATACCAGGCTTGCACCGATAACTGTTAAAGCCAGATTGTGCGGCGCCATCGATTCGCGGCCCAAGCCCATACGCTTGCCCAGCATATACGCAGCCACTAAGCCTGCAACACCCGAGTTGATATGCACCACGGTACCGCCTGCAAAGTCCAGCGCGCCATCACTGCCTAACCAGCCGCCGCCCCACACCCAATGCGTGATTGGCGCGTAGACAACAATGGACCAAACGGTGATGAAAGCCACAAAAGCGCCAAATTTCATCCTTTCTGCAATAGAACCGGTAATGATGGCAACCGTAATAATGGCAAAGGTCATTTGGAAAATAACAAAGAGAATTTCAGGAATGGTTCCCGTCAGCGCAGCGGTCGTAATGCCGGACAGCATCAGTTTATCCAAACCGCCAATAAAGGCATTGCCTGAACCAAACGCCAGCGTATAGCCAATCACGACCCAAGTGATGCTGACGATAGCCGCAGCGACGAAGCTATGCGCCATGGTGCTGAGCACGTTTTTCTTGCGGACCATGCCGCCGTAGAACAGCGCCAAACCGGGAATCGTCATCAGCAGCACCAGCGCTGTTGAAACTAAAATCCAGGCGGTATCGCCTGTGTCCAGTTTTGGCCCTTCTTCTGCAGGTGCTGGCGCAGGCGCCGCTGCCGGAACTTCTGCAGCTGCAGGCGCAACTGCTGTTTCAGCTGCTGAAGCGGCTGCCGTTTCTGAAGAAGCAGGTGCTGTTACGGCCTCTTCAGCCCACGCAACAGAACCGCCTAAGAGTGCGCCAGACAGACTGAGCGCGAGTAGCATTTTTTTCATTCGTATCCCCCGACCTATTTTGTGAGTTATTAGGTACTCAGCAAACTTCGTGCCAATTTTTTAGACAGCGTCAGCACCAGTTTCACCAGTACGAATACGGATAACTTGTTCTAAATTGGTAACAAAGATTTTTCCGTCGCCAATTTTTCCTGTGCTTGCAACACGTGTAATAGATTCGATCACTGAATCCACCATTTCATCGCTGATTGCGATTTCAATTTTTACTTTAGGCAAGAAATCAACAACATATTCCGCGCCGCGGTATAGTTCTGTATGACCTTTTTGACGGCCAAATCCTTTCACTTCAGTGACAGTGATCCCTTGAACACCAATTTCAGACAGCGCTTCACGCACATCATCTAATTTAAAGGGTTTTACAATTGCAGTTACGAGCTTCATGTGTGGTTTCCTTCGGCTTCTTTCACCAGTAAGGTTTTATGTTCAATTTTCATGCCAAAAGTTCCAAGGTCGGGGAAAATAGAAGCTTCCGGCATGAGTTTTATTTATAACCTATTTTAGGCTTCGAATGCTGCTTTAGACGCGAAAATTAGACATATTTATCATAAGAATGATCATATTACCCATCGGAAGCAGCCTTATTTTTAGTTCAAATACTATAGTCTGCAGCAAGGCAATGCTACACTGCCCGCTCATCTGCATCAGACGGAGATCAAAAATGTTTGAAACTTTACTTCAAGCCATTATGGAACAGCTGGATCAGCCCAAAAAAGATCTGGAACATAATGTACGCGCACTGCTGAACGAAGCGGTCAGCAAGATGGATTTAGTGTCTAAGGAAGAAATTGAACGTCAGCGCACCGCTTTGGATAATGCAAATTTGCGTTTGAATGAGCTGCTGAAACAAGTGGAATCACTCGAATTGAAAATACAGAACAAAAAATAAGCACTTTTTTAGTGCAGCATAAGACGCATAACGATTAAAAAAAATGCACTATAACGGAACAATAATATGTCTTTTGCCAAAATTTATAGCCGCGGGCTATTGGGCCTGCATGCCCCTTTAATAGAAGTTGAAGTCCATCTCAGCCAAGGCTTGCCCTCCTTAACCATTGTTGGACTGGCGGAAGCGGCTGTTCGGGAAAGTAAAGACCGGGTCAGATCAGCCATTATCAACAGCGGATTTCAATTTCCCACCAAACGCTTAACCATTAATTTGGCGCCTGCTGATTTGCCCAAAGATGGCTCACGCTTAGACCTCGCCATCGCTTTAGGCATTTTGATCGCATCTGGCCAATTGCCTGAAAACGCCGCAGAACAGCTGGAATTTATTGGCGAGCTGGCATTAGATGGCTATTTGCGCCCGACCACCGGCACTTTAAGCATCGCCATTGCCTGCCAGCAGGCGAAGCATCAGCTGATTTTGCCGGAGCAGAATGCGCAGGAAGCTTCTCAATTGCCTAATTTTGAAGTTTTTGCGGCCACCCATTTAAAAGATGTTTGCGATCATTTGAATCAAATCGCGCCTTTACTGCAATTTAATGCAGTGAAGCCGGCATCTTCCTCCAGCTATCAATTTGATTTGGCTGATGTCAAAGGCCAGCTGCGGCCGCGCCGCGCATTGGAAATTGCCGCAGCCGGCGGGCACTCACTGCTGTTCCGCGGCCCGCCCGGAACAGGAAAAACGCTGCTGGCTTCACGCTTATCCAGCATTCTGCCGCCATTGAATTTGCAGGAAAATCTGGAAGTCGCCAGCATCTATTCGATTGCCAGCGCAAAGCATGAATTTGGCCACCGTCCCTTCCGCGCACCGCATCATACGGCGTCCGCCATTGCCCTGGTAGGCGGCGGCTCCAACCCCAAACCCGGTGAAATCACCTTAGCGCATTTAGGCGTGCTGTTTTTAGATGAACTGCCGGAATTTGACCGGAAAGTGCTGGAAGTTTTACGCCAGCCGCTGGAATCCAGAGAAATTATTATCTCACGCGCATCGCGGCAGATTACGTTTCCAGCCAACTTTCAGCTGATTGCCGCCATGAACCCCTGCCCTTGCGGCTATGCATTCAATCAGGATGCCCGCTGCCAGTGTTCTCCAGATGCGATTAAGCGCTATCAGAACCGGATTTCGGGGCCTTTATTGGACAGAATTGATTTGCATATTGATGTCCCGCCGCTGCAGGCATCTGAACTGCAGGATAAACAGCCCACTGAAACCTCCGCCCAAGTGCGCGAACGGGTGTTAAAAGCCTATCAGCAGCAAATCGAACGGCAAAACTTCGCCAATATGGCGCTCAGTCCCAAACAGCTGGAACAGCATGTTGTTCTAGACAGCACAGCGCAGAACATGATGAATATGGCGCAGCAGCGCCTGAATCTGTCTGCCCGAGCCTACCACCGTGTACTGCGGGTGGCGCGTACCATTGCTGATTTGGCTTTAGAAGAGCGCATTCAAACACAGCATCTTTCAGAGGCCTTGTCCTACAGGGGGCAAGTGCCATAGTGCGGATGTGCAAAAGCCGCACAGCCCAGAGATAAGCATAAAAAAGCCCTGGATGCATCAGCATCCAGGGCTTTTTCAGCACATGCTAAATTAGAAAGTTTTGGTTAAAGTAAAAACTGCGCCTGTTTCCACAGCGCGTGAAGATGGCTCATAGATGCCATCCGTATCCATATTAGTGCCTATGGCTGCCAATTCAGCTGTTGCGCCTGGAATTGATTTAAAGCCGTAAGTCACACCGACTTTCCAGTCAATATAGTTATCATCGCCATTAAATCCATATTTGTTTTCATCATCTACAACGGTATAACCTAAGCCTGCCACTCCGCCAAAGCCTGATGAACCAAATGGAACTGAATAGCCTGCATTGATGTTCCAGCTGCTGGTATCCGCACCTGCGTAGTCATTGGTATAGTTAATGTTGGTTAACAGGCTGTCACCTGAGGCAAGAACCTCTTTAAATGTCAGCTTCCCATACAGTTCTGCCCAGTTTAAGTCGCTCGCGCTTGGGTAATTGTAATACACCACACCTACATCAAGTACTGGCTTGCTGCTGAAGCTTTCTAAAGTTTTCGCATAACCAATTGACGGGTCTAATTCTAAGCTTGGCGTGCCTGAACCAAAATTCACATTTGAGCCCCAAAGGCCAAAATACAAACCTGAAGAATGTCCTAATGTAAAACCGGCCTGTACCGCTGGGTCGTTTTGAGTTTGCGTCACACCGCGAAAACGGTAATCAGTGGTCACCGCAGCGCTGCCGCTAAAGGTTAAGCCAAATGGCATTGCTGGCGCATCTTCAGCAAATACAGCGCCTGATGCAGCAGTTAAAGCAGTCACAGCAAGTAATTTTTTTAACATTTTGGAATCCCCAGAAGATTTTTGAAACTCACTGAGAATTAGCAAACGCTGTGCCAACTTTTCAAAACAGCTGGATAAAAAATTCATGGCCGTTTTATAAGACACCAGTTCAAGAACTTACCCTCTTGTTTTTTAATTATTTAATTTTAAATCATGGCAATGCGTAAGCGCATGATTCTTTGGTGCACTGTAAAGCATCTTCACAATGCATGCTGAAAGCCATGCAAATAAGCAACTTGTAACCAATTATAAAAAATGCCTCTTTTTGAGTACATTTTTTCACCACACCATTCAAAAGTGCTTAAAAAAAGTGCATAAATTTGCATTTATACACTTTTAGAGGATCTATCCGGATTGCGGCATCAATTTAGAAGCTGTAATTCAATCCAATCAATGTCTGATCTTCCAGTGATTCACCCATGCGGTCCCGGCCGCCCCAGACATATTCCAGCACCGCTTCAGCGCCTGTCTTGCCCAAGGCCTTTGCTAAGCCAATACGCGCCTCGGAAAATACAGCATGTTCCGCCGTTTCAACAATGCCATCATCGCGGCAGTCATTATAGATAAACCCGCCAACAGAAGTTCTTAAGGCAAAATCCTGCGGCAATGCATGCTCATATGCCGCGCTTAAATAGATATCGCCGGCATTGCTGTAATTGACATCGGCCAGCATGACCGCCAGCCCCACGCTTAAGTTTTTATAATCCAGGTTATTCAGCAGCTCTACACCTGTGGTACGGCGCTTTTCACTGCCATCTTCACTATAAACCGCGCCGCCATTTTGGTAGACATAAGCGGTTAGCTGAGTTCTGTAGCTCCAGTCCTCATTCAGCGTACGGCCATAGCCCAGATAAAAATCATGCTCAAAACCCGAGTCTTTGCTTTCATCCGTTGCATCATAATCTAAGGTCGATCCCCAGTAGCCGGCAAATGCGCCGCTGCTATGCGCATATTCTAAGCCCGCCTGCAAAGCCGCATCATCATTTTCCACACCGCCGCGGTAAATATACTTGCTTAAAATGGACACGCTGCCGGTAAGCGCTGTGGACGCCTCTGCATTGTCTGCAGCGAACGCATGAAATGAAGTCAAAGCCAGCAATAGCGCCATTGCTGTCCGGTGTGAAAATGCAGGCATGATTCCCCTATATGCATATTTGCAAAATTGTTTTTCCCGAGGCCGGATTTTAATTATTTTTATAACTTTTGGTAAACTTATATTTCAGATATGATGAAACTTTAAGCTTGACCGCGCATCTATTGATTTTCACTTTCAGCAGATTCCGGACAGGAAAAATTCAAAATTTAGTTCAATTAATCAACAATATTGATATACTTTTCACGAGAATATTTTAAACACCAGTCAGCAGCTTCAGTTTTGCAGAACACCCTATTTTGAGCGCTCACACGGCAAAAAAAGCAATCTGTCAGCCACCGCTTTTAAGCGTTCTGAATTTTGCACTGCTGATACAGCTTCAAGAAAATCAAAGCTGCAACGTGAAATAGCCATTCCGCTTTAAAATAAATATATCTCTATGTTTTTAATTAAAATTAAAAAATAATCTTAGGAATATTTAGTTTTTGTTAGCAGATTTTTTTATACACTTTATCGAAAATATGCGTAACTTTAGTGTAATAAGAACAATAAAAATGATCTTTTTTTATAGAAAACTTATACAATCTATGAACTCTTTAACTATATATTTTCTGCATAAGGCTTTACCCCAATGCTCAAATCAAAACAGCTTACACTGGCGCTGCTTGTTAACGCGGCTTTAATTTCAACCGCATTTGCAAGCGAACAAAGCGAATCAAAAGGATTTGTAGAAGATGCCGAAGGATCGGTGCTTTTCCGCACAGGTTACATTAACCGTGATAAGAAAGCGCCTGGCGTAAAAGACCAAAGCTCTGCAGCTCAGTCTGCAATTTTTGATTTAGAGTCTGGCTATACCAAAGGCGTGATTGGCTTTGGTATAGGTGCCGTTGGCGATGCTTCATTCAAGCTGGGCGAAAACAAAAATGCCGGCAACAACATGATTCCCCGTGAAACATTAAATGGCAAGAAACAGGCCGGTGATACATATGACCACTGGGCACGCGGCGGCGCCAATGTGAAAGCGCGCATTTCAAATACTGAAGTGCGCTACGGTACACAAGTTCTAGACTTGCCTGTGCTTGCCAGCAATACTGGCCGCATGGTGCCTGAATATTTCGAAGGTGTTTTAGCGACAAGCCGCGAAATCAATGGCCTGGAATTGACTGCCGGTAAATTCACGAAAAACCAAATGTCTGAACAAATCAATACCGACGGCAACCACCTGGACAGCGCAGTCGTCTGGGGCGCAAAATATAAATTCAGCGATGCCCTGAATGCCTCATACTATGGCTTAGACAGTAAAAATAAATTAGACCGCCACTATGTAAATGCCAACTATAAGCAAGCTTTGGAAAACGGCAGCTCTTTGACATATGACTTCAGCGGCTACCACACTAAATTTGATAAAAATGCTGTAACTTATTCTGCGACGGGTGAATTAGCATCAAATTACACTGATACTGGCGTTGCCGGCGTAGAAAAAACCAATAATATTTGGGCGATCTCAGGCACTTATAATACTGGCGCGCACAACCTCATGCTGGCGTACCAGCAAAATACCGGTAATGTCGGCTATGATTATGGCCAAAATGCAGACGGTTTCCAAAGCATTTACTTGCCGAACTCATACCTGTCTGACTTTATCGGCAACCATGAAAAATCAGTGCAAGTACAGTACAACTTAGATTTCGGCAAATTAGGCGTTCCAGGCTTAAACTGGACAACCGCTTATGTTTATGGCTGGGATATTAATGTTGCCGGCACAGCAGACGAAGGTAAAGAAAACGAATTCTTTAACCAAGTCAAATATACGGTGCAAAGCGGTTTTGCCAAAGATGCCAGCCTGCGCCTGCGCAACTCAATCTACCGCGCAAACAGCGCATATGAAGGCGCTTATATTGGCGATACCAATGAATGGCGCATTTTCTTGGATATCCCTGTGAAATTATTCTAATTCACACGATATTCAAGCCAATAAAAAACCTGCACAATGTGCAGGTTTTTTATGGCTCAATTAAGTGAACTTAACAGAGCTATATTCCAAGTGGAATTATTTGTTTGCTTCTTTATACGCTTCGATAGAGCTGAGCACTTCCTGCTTAGCAACTTCAGAACCTTCCCAGCCGCTGAGTTTAACCCATTTGCCAGCTTCTAAATCTTTATAGTGAGCAAAGAAGTGCTCAACTTGCTTGATCAGCAATTCTGGAAGGTCTGTATATTCTTTGACATCTTTATAAAGCGGTGTCAATTTGTCATGCGGTACAGCGATTAATTTTGCATCTACGCCGCCGTCATCTTCCATGTTCAATTTGCCCACTGGACGGCAGCGGATGACAGAACCCGGCTCTACTGGATGCGGTGTAACAACCAGCACGTCTAGCGGGTCGCCATCCAGTGACAACGTGTTTGGCACATAACCGTAGTTCGCTGGGTAGAACATTGCTGTACCCATGAAACGGTCAACAAAAAGCGCATCAGAATCTTTGTCGATTTCGTATTTGATTGGCGCTGCATTTGCAGGAATTTCAATAATTACATAGATGTCATTTGGCGCATCTTTACCCGCTGGGATATTGCTGTAGCTCATAGCATTGCTCTTTAACAAGTTAAATCTTTTAAACCGCGTCAATTATAACGGTTTTTCGGTATTTTTTTTTGATTTTGCCTCTGTGCATTAAAATTTTCATCTAAATGCGATTGGGCTTAAACAATTTTAATAATAATCAGCAGCAGGCATACAGGACACAGCATGGACAGCGTCCAAATAATGGAACGCAAAGTTGCCCAATTGGCCAAATAGCAGATGCCGTAAATAATGCGCAGCACAATATAGGCGATCCCCAAGGTCATAATAAAGCTTTGCGGAATTACCATATATTCAGCCATCAGCACAGCGCCGATAAATAAAGGCAGGCTTTCAAAGCTGTTTTGCTGGACCGCATTGGCGCGAGCGCTAATGCCTGTGGCTTTAGCCAATGCTTCTCTTGGATTTTGATGGTCTTTTGCTGTCAGGCCTGACGCTTTTTTTGCAATAAAGGTAAAAACATAAGGGAGCAGACAAGCGCCCAAAATGAGATAAATGATCCCACTTATGCTTTGCATGTGTTTTTTCTCTTGATGAATTTATAAGTGCCATCATAGCATGGCAATTCGTCAATAAATTTTGTTAAATAGAGTGTTTTCTTTAATTGTGTATAGGTTGAATATGGTCAGTCCGGATCAAAAAGAAATGTTCGAGGTGCTGGAAAAGCAGCGCCAGAACCAGCTGCAGGTAGACCGCGTTTTAAAGATTGTAACCCCTGTTACAGCTTTTCTGCTGACTGTGATCTGCGCCAATATGAATGTTTGGTCGACCGTCTTTACCTTTATCATGCTTTGGACGGCATTTTACGCGGTATCCATTAAGCAATGGCCGTTATGGCATTGGGCTGTTGCCATTCTTGTGTATTGCATCATTGACAATGTGCTGAGCCACGGGACCTTTAAGCAAAGCCAATTCAGCCTGCAGTTTGGCGCCATGTTTATTTTTCTCGGCATTTTTGGCGTTGGACGCCGCTACTTTGACCGCTGGCTGATGAAAAAATAAAAGCGCAGCACTAAAAAAAGCGCCTGAAGGCGCTTTTTTTATGGTGCAGATTAAGCCGTTTTACGCAAATCTTTACGCAGGATTTTACCCACATTAGATTTTGGCAATTCATCCATAAACTCAACATAACGCGGACGCTTATAGCCGGTTAGGTTTTCTTTTGCGAAGGCTAAAACTTCTTCAGTCGTTAAAGACGGATCTTTTTTCACAACGAAAAGCTTTGGCACTTCACCAGATTTTTCATCCGGCACGCCAATCGCAGCCACTTCAAGCACTTTTGGATGCTTAGAAACAACTTCTTCAATTTCAGAAGGATAGACGTTAAAGCCCGACACCAGAATCATGTCTTTTTTGCGGTCAACAATTTTAATATAACCGCGGGAATCCATCACACCGATATCGCCGGTACGGAAGAAGCCATTGCTCATGACTTTTTCAGTTTCGTCCGGACGGTTCCAGTAGCCCTTCATCACTTGAGGGCCGCGGATTGAAATTTCACCCTGCTCGCCTAATGCAACTTCATTGCCGTCATCATCAAGAATAGCAACTTCGGTTAATGGCAATGGAATGCCAATCGTGCCGCTGAATTCCATAGATGATGGCGGATTCGCCGTCGCAACCGGTGAAGTTTCTGACAGGCCGTAGCCTTCGATAATATTCGTGCCAGTGACTTTCTTCCATGCCGCCGCTGTGGATGGCAGAACAGCCATGCCGCCGCCCATCGCCATTTTCATTTTGCTGTGATCCAGCTGCTTAAATTCTTCATTGTTGACCAATGCATTAAACAAAGTGTTCACTGCCGGGAAGAAGGTCGGCTGGTATTTGCGCAGCTCTTTAATTACAGCCGGCAAATCACGCGGGTTTGGAATCAGTACATTCGCTTGGCCTTTGTACATGCCGTACAGCGCGCAGACCATGAAGGCAAAAATATGATACAGCGGCAATGCGCAGAAAATACGGTCATCCGGCTGGCCGTCTTGCTGGCCAAACTTGCTTTGGAAAATGCCGTCACACTGAAGCATATTCGCAACAAGGTTGCGGTGGGTTAATTCTGCACCTTTAGAAACACCCGTCGTACCGCCGGTATACTGCAGTACAGCGGTATCGCTTAAGGTTAAGCTTGGACGCTTATAGTTGCTTGCGCTGACCTTAGACATCGCGGCATTAAAGCGGATATGGCCTGGAATGTCCCAAGCCGGAATTTGCTTGCGCACAGAACGCAATACAAAGTTCACGAGAGTGCCCTTCAATGCACCCAGCATATCGCCAACTGAAGCCACAACCACATGCTTCACAGGCGTTTTACCCAGAATCGCCTGATAGACAGAAGCAAAGTTTTCAACAATGACTAGCACTTCTGCGCCTGAATCATTAAGCTGATGTTCCAGCTCACGCGAGGTATACAGCGGATTAACGTTGACCAAAACCAAACCAGCGCGGAACACCCCCAAGGCCACGACTGGATACTGCAGAACGTTCGGCATCATGACCGCAACACGCGAACCTTTTGCCAGACCTAAACTTTGTAAATAGGTCGCAAATTTACGGCTTGCCTCATCCAGCTCGCTGAATGTCAGGACTTTGTCCATAAAAATAAAGGCATCACGCGAACCGAATTTCTGAAAATTATGTTCAAAAATATCATTCAGTGATGTGTTTTCCGGCGGTAATTCTACAGTTTCTGGAATACCCGTCTTTTGGTATTCTGCGAACCAAATCTTTTCCATAACGCCCGATTCTCCTGTCAGTAATCCTTAATAATTCAACTGTTTTTCTCAATATTAAGCCGCTCATTATTTAACTTGTGTGAGCCTAATATTGCATCCATTTCACGAATACTTTGCATATATAACGTATTTCGATCCATGGATGCTAGTATTATCTTTGAATGCACAGTTTATTTGCTTTTTGATATCCGCGCGGCAGGGTCACGCCTTTCGAAGCGCGCTTGCCCATATATTTCTGCAGATCATCGCCTTTTAATTTTAATTGCTGCTGACCTGCAACCACTTGAATTACATCATCTAAAGTCAACGCTATCATAGATGCGAGCTGATCCTTAGCCTCGAGTTGTATCAATTTATTACCTTTGCCTTTATTCAGGCTTGGCAATTCCGCCAAATCGATGACCAGCAAACGGCCCGCTGAACTGAGTAGCGCAAGATGCGTCGCCTGTTCAATCATCTGCAAATTCATTGGCTGGGCATCATCAGATAGGCTCAGGAAGGCTTTGCCGGCTTTGGCATTGGTGTCCAGCTGTTTCGCCTGCGTTTTAAAGCCATAGCCTTTGCTGCTGATGGCCAGCAATTCAGCGTCATCTTCAGCAATCAGCACTTGCTTAAAGCCCACTCCGCTGGCCGGTGAAAGCTTTGAACTCAGCGGCTCACCGAAGCCGCGCGCCGATGGCAGCGAGTTAATGGCCAGCGCATAGCTGCGGCCTGCGTCATCCAGCACATAGACCCGCTGATTGGATTTGCCCTGCGCATGGCTGAGGTATTGATCGCCGGCACGGAAGTTCAGGTTTTCCACATCAACTTCATGGCCTTTGGCGGAACGGATCCAGCCGGCTTCTGACAGCACTACGGTCACAGGATCTGCCGGCAGCATGTCCTGTTCATTAATGGCCTGCGCATCTTCACGGCGCACAATTGGCGAACGGCGGTCATCGCCGAATTTCTTCGCGTCGTCTTTCAGTTCATTGATGATCAGGTTTTTCAGCGACTCAGGATTGGCCAGCTGTTCACGGATGATGGCGGCTTTGGCTTCCAATTCATCCTGTTCACGGCGCATTTCCATTTCTTCAAGCTTAGCCAAATGGCGCAATTTGAGTTCTAAAATGGCTTCGGCCTGAATCTCATCAATATTAAAGCGCAGCATCAGCACCGGCTTCGGCTGATCTTCTTCACGGATGATCTTGATCACTTCATCAATATTTAAATAGGCAATAATCAAACCGCCCAAAATATGCAGGCGCTTTTCAATTTTATTTAAATGGTACTGCAGGCGGCGGGTCACCGTATTTTTACGGATTTCAATCCATTCCAACAAAATTCGGCGGATGGATTTCACTTGCGGACGGCCATCTGCTCCAATCATGTTCATGTTGACGCGGTAGCTGGATTCTAAATCGGTGGTGGCAAATAAATGGCTCATCACCGATTCTGCATCAATGCGGTTGGAACGCAGCACAATCACCAGGCGGGTTGGATTTTTATGATCTGATTCATCACGCAGGTCGCTGACCAGCGGCAATTTCTTCGCCTGCATCTGGTCGGCGATTTGGGTAATCACTTTGGAGCCAGAGACTTGATATGGCAGCTCAGTGATGATGATTTCATTTTTCTCAATGGTATAAACCGCACGGGTGCGGTAGCTTCCGCGGCCTGTGGTCTGCAGTTTCAGCAATTCATCCGGCGCAGTAATAATTTCCGCTCTGGTCGGGGTATCTGGACCCGGAATATATTCAGCAACTTTTTCATCAGTTAAATTCGGGTTGCGGATCAAAGCAATTGTGCCCTTCACCACCTCACGCAGGTTATGCGGCGGAATATCTGTGGCCATGCCCACGGCAATACCGGTGGTGCCGTTTAACAGAATATTCGGAACACGCGCCGGCAGGTTCACCGGCTCTTTCATGGAGCCGTCAAAATTGTCCTGCCAGTCGCATGTCCCCTGTCCTAATTCAGACAGCAGCAAGTCGCTGTAAGGCGACAGCTTGGCTTCGGTATAACGCATGGCGGCAAAGGATTTTGGATCGTCCGGCGAACCCCAGTTGCCCTGGCCTTCAATAAAAGGATAGCGGTAGCTGAACGGCTGCGCCATCAGCACCATGGCCTCATAGCAGGCAGAGTCGCCATGCGGATGGTATTTACCCAGCACATCACCCACCGTCCGCGCCGATTTTTTCGGCTTGCCGCTGGGCTTGAGGCCCAATTCACTCATCGCATACACGATACGGCGCTGCACAGGCTTCAAGCCGTCACTGATATGCGGCAATGCACGGTCCATAATCACGTACATGGCGTAGTTGAGATAGGCTTGTTCGGTAAATTCCGCTACGGAACGGTTTTCTGTCGCATGATGCGCAAGGCTTGTCATAACAACCTGTAATCCTAATAAATTCGTTTTTATATCTGGGTTCTTATGCTATGTCGCAGCTGGCGCATACACAAGGGTATGTTCTTCAACACAGCGACAAATCGTGTCTTATGATCGATCTAATGCCGTAAAATTATCCATTTTTTTTAAAATGAGCAACTTCTAATTTCCATTTGGCCTATGGATTTCATCTGAATTCATCGCTTCAGCGCGCTATTTCAAAGCAGCATTGGCCAATGAATCATTTCCATTCAGCAAAATCAGCTGAAAATGCTCGTTCAAAAAGCAAAAAAGCGCAGCAGGCTTTTCACCGTGCTGCGCTTTTGCCGCCACATCAATTTTATAAACCCATGGACTCTAAGGTCTTGCCTTTGGTTTCTTCACCCAACACTACAATCACAAAAGCCACGGCCAGCAGCACGGCAGTAAACATACTGAAGACATAGCTGAAGCCGTTATTCATAACCATCATATGCGTCACCGCCAACGGCGCCACAATGCCGCCCATGCGGCCAACCGCCGCAGCCCAGCCCGAACCGAAGGCGCGGATATTGGCTGGATACTGTTCCGGCGTATAGGTATACAGCACGCCCCATGCGCCTAAATTAAAGAAAGACATCAGGCAGCCGCAGACCACAATCATGGTCACCGTTTCGGCTTGGCCAAAGAAGTAGGCAGAAACCGCACAGCAGCCGATAAAGCCAGCAAGCGTCGCTTTGCGCCCCAGTTTCTCCACCAGCCATGCGGCTGCAATGTAGCCCGGCAGCTGCGCCAGGATCATCACCAAAACATATTCAAAAGACTGCACAATGGTATAGCCCTGCTTCACCAGCAGGCTGGGCAGCCAGGTAAAAATGCCATAGTACGAATACACAATGCCGAACCAAATCAGCCACAGCATCAATGTTCTGCGCGCAAATATGCCTGACCACAGCTGTCTGAATGAGGTATTTTGCTTTTCCGCCACAGGTTTGACTTCAAAGATCTCCAGCACCTGCACACCGCATTTGGCCTCAATTTTTTTCACCAGCGCATGCGCTTCTTCAAAACGGCCGCGGTTGATAAGGTACGGAACAGACTCCGGCACCATTTTCCAAATGACAATGGCATACAGCGCCGGCAAACCGCCGACTAAAAAGGCGGCATGCCAGTTGTAATGCGGAATGATAAAATAAGAAATCAGCGCGGCGCACAGCCAGCCCAGCCCCCAAAAGCTTTCCAGCAGCACTATAAAGCGGCCGCGCACGTGCGCAGGAATATATTCACTGACCAGCGTCACCGCTACGGGCAATTGGCCGCCTAAGCCTAAACCGACAATAAAGCGGCATACCAGCAGCCAGGTTAAATCCGGCGCAAATGCGCAGGCTGCCGTGGCTAAGCTGTATATGACCAATGTCGATGCAAATACCGTTTTACGACCAACCCGGTCTGCCAGCGCCCCGGAAAAGACTGCGCCAATCGCCATGCCGACAAAGCCGATCGACACCACCCAGCCCTTTTCAGCCGGGCTCATGGCCCAGTCTTCCGCCATTTTCGCCAAGATAAAGGAGATTAGCCCTGTATCCATGGCGTCAAACATCCAGCCCAGTCCAATGACCCATAGCAATGTGTAGTGAAACTTGCCTATCGGCAAGCGCTGTATCCGTGAGACTAAGTCCATAACAAGATCTCTGATGAGGTGAAAGGGTGCATGCTGCCTTCACAACAGGATTTTATGATTGTGCTCTTTTTAATATGATGCGCCAAACTGCCCCAATGAAGCATTTTCCATTGAGGCTTTGCGCTTAATTGCGCAATTTAAGACGGGTCTTTGGAAGAGGCCGACTGCTCATCATGATCCTTGTAGATAAATTTCGGCATTTCTAAGCCGAAATAAATCGCGATGCAGCGCAGGGAAAAGCCAAACACCAAGGTTGAGATAACGGTAATTTCCAGCGACAGCCCAAAGTCAATGCAGAACCAGTAGAAGATTACGGCGACAAAAGAAATTGAAGCATACAGCTCACGGCGGAACACCAGAGGCACGTCATTACACAGAATATCCCGCAAAATGCCGCCAGAGACACCCGTGAGCACGCCGGCAACGGCTGAAACCACAAAACCGTGCCCCATTTGCAAGGCAATTTGACAGCCAATAATGGTAAAGCCGATGAGACCCAAAGCATCTAAAAGCAGGAAAATGGAATGCAAATGCTTCATCCATTTGGCAATGATAATCGTGAACAGCGCGGCGCAGCAGGTCAGCACCAGATATTCAGGATGCTTGACCCACGTCAGCGGATAATGCCCCAGCAGCACATCGCGCACAGAACCGCCGCCTAATGCCGTCACACAGGCGATTAAAATCACCCCAAACCAGTCCATGCTCCGCCGTCCCGCGGACAGTGCGCCCGTCATGGCTTCTGCCGTAATTGCAATAATGTAAATAACGGTGAGTAACATGGCCCTTCATCCACTGATGGGTAACAGATGCGCGCTATTTTAAGGCATCTTCAGAAAAAAACTACAGATATTGCGCGCAGCAGTGTTTAAATTTTTTGCCTGAACCGCAAATGCACGGCTGTTTCAGGGTGACATGCTGATCTACCGTCGGGTCGAGGAAAAACCATGCGCCGTTTTGCTTCACAAAATGCGACACTTCATGGTGCACATGCGCCTGCTTGCCGTCATGATAATGCGCTTTAAATTCCACTTGCGCATGGCTTTTATCCAGCTTTTCATTGGCCTGCACCACGTCCAGCTGCAGCCATTGATTGGATCTGCTCCAATCTGCAATGGAAGGCACATCCAAGGCTGCCTGCTGCCCCAATGCTGTGGTCTTCACGATGTAATCAATTTCATGCTGGGCAAATGCGCTGTAGCGCGAACGCATCAGCTGTTCTGCGCTTTGCGCTTTTTCTTTGCCCGCATGCAGCGGCTGGCAGCATTGGGCGTACCCGCCCTGACCGCAAGGGCATTGCTTTTCTGTCATGTGCATCTCAAATAAAAAAATAGCCTGCAATGCAGGCTATTTTAACGGAAGACGGCTCTGAATTCAGAATCTATCTTTCCTTATCATGCAGATTATGGGCAATTGCAGTGACATGCACTTTTTCAATTTTATGGCCATCCATAGTCACCACTTCAAAAATGTGCCCATCGGCTGTGAGTTTTTCACCATTTTCAGGCAAACGGCCCAAATGAAATAGGATATAGCCTGACAGCGTAGAATACTGTTCTGAATCATCCACCAAATCGCGGTTCAACAGTAAAGAAACATGGCGGATATCGGTTGAGCCTTCCAGAATCAGCGAACCGTCTTCCAAACTTGCAGCCGCCGTTTCCAGTTCGTCTTCATCCGGAAATTCACCCGCAATCGCTTCCAGCACGTCAATCGGCGTTGCTATGCCTTCAATGGAGCCGTATTCGTTCAGCACCAGCGCCATTTGCAGCGGCGCCTGACGCAGCTGCTCCATCACCATCAGCACTTGCGCATTTTCATGCACAATCACAGGCTCACGCAGGTGCTTTTCAAAGTTCAGCACACCGGTTTCAATGTATTCATTCATGACCTTATGCGTCAGCACCACACCGGCAATGTTGTCCAGCTCACCGCGGGAAACAATCAGGCGCGAATGCGTCATGCTCAGCAGCTGGTGCTTAATGGACGCTTCGTCTTCTTCCAAATCAATCCATTCCAGCTCAGGGCGCGGCGTCATCACCGACTTCACAGGGCGTTCGGATAAGCCCAGCACCCCTTGCACCATCACACTGTGATATGCCCCGTTGTCTTCATCGAAGACATCATCGGCAAAAGCGCGGGTCGCCAGCACATCTTCATGCTCATCTTTTTGCATTTCTGAACCGCTTTTGCCGCCCAGCATGCGCATCACCGCAGAGGCTGTCCGGTAACGCAGATCGGTTGTCGTGACGGTTTTTTCCTGATTGTGGCGCATGGTCTGGTTCAGGAATTCAATCAGCACAGAGAAGCCGATAGCGGCGTACAGATAGCCTTTCGGAATATGGAAGCCGAAGCCTTCGACCAGCAGGGAGAAGCCGATCATCATCAGGAAACACAGGCACAGAATCACCACCGTCGGATGACGGTTGACGAAATTCATCAGCGGCTTAGACACCCACAGCATAATGCCGACCGCAATCACTACGGCAATCATCATGACCGGCAGATGTTTCACCATGCCGACCGCAGTAATTACGCTGTCTAAGGAGAACACCGCGTCCAGCACCACAATCTGAATGATCACCATCCAGAACGTTGCATGCACGGGATTTTCTTCTTTCAGCATCGGCTTATTTTCAAGGCGCTCACGCAATTCCATCGTGCCTTTGAACAGCAGGAATACCCCGCCGAACAGCAGAATCAAATCGCGTCCGGAGAACGGATGGCCAAAGACGTGAAACAGCGGCGCAACCAGCGTCATGACCCAGGCAATTGAAGCCAGCAGCACCAAGCGCATGCACAGCGCCAGCAATAAGCCTACAATCCGCGCGGCATTGCGCTGTTCCGGCGGCAATTTTTCCGCCAGAATCGCAATAAAGACCAGATTGTCGATACCCAATACAATTTCTAGAATCACGAGGGTCAGCAAACCGACCCATGCTGAAGGATCAGACATCCACTCAAAGATCATATATGCATCTCCTGAGCAGAATGCCGTCTTGCATTTATGTTTGGCATATTCGAATTGAAAAAGGTGCGCGCTGCAGCACCAAGGTGATTAATTTTTAAGAAATTTTTTTTTGCGGAGCGACAACAACCACTGCCCATGACGATTCATTTGTGGAAAAACAAGGAATCAGTATAGCAAGCTGGGACAGAATTTCATCTTTTTTTGCAGCGGCGCCCCGCCGCAGCGTGAAATTTTGCTGCGCAATGCAAAGGCTGCATCTTGCTGTCATATTTCCGCACTATGCTAGAGCGATAAAAAATAAAGTGATAAGGTGAATAAAACGAAATGAATAGCGTATTAAAAATGACAGAATCATTGAATCTCTCTTCTCCTCAAACTACGCAGCCGCTGATTGCCCTGTATTGCGGTTCGCGCTCAGGCAACAATCCAATTTATCAAGAAAAGGCCATTGCTTTGGCCAAAGGCATTGCTGATGCAGGTTTTGGCTTGGTCTACGGCGGCGCCAGCATTGGCCTGATGGGGCAAGTGGCGGATGCCGTGGTGCAAAATGGCGGTGAGGCCGTCGGGGTCATTCCTGAATTTATGCTGGACTATGAAATTTCCCATAATGGCTTAACGGAACTGCACGTGGTTCAGACCATGCATGAGCGCAAAGCCATGATGGCGGAACGCGCCAGCGCTTTTGTAGCCTTGCCGGGCGGCTTAGGCACTTTTGAAGAGATTTTGGAAATAGCCACTTGGGGGCAGCTGAACCAGCATCAAAAACCAATGATGCTGTATAACGTGAATGGCTTTTACAATGCATTGATTGCACAGCTGGACCATGCTGTGCAGGAAGGATTCTTGCCGCCGCAGCACCGCGCCAAGCTGATTGTCTGCAATTCATCAAAGCAAATTTTCAGCGCGTTGAGAAATTTGGATTCCCCGGAACACTTTGTGGTTTAAGCACGCCTAAGCGTAAAAAGCGGACTGCACAGTCCGCTTTTTACGCTTTAAAATTTGAACTGAGGGCTTATCTGCCTGACACCGCGTAATAAAACCACGGCAAGGTTGTAGCCAGAAAAATACTGATCACTAAGCCGAACATTAATTTCATGGCATCTTTACTGACATTGCGGGAAGTTTTGTATTTATTGACCTCATGCAGATGCATGGCCATGGCAAACTCGCGCCCTGCCAGCAAGCCCAAAAACACCCACGTGGTGCTCATGGGAATATTGCTCCACTCCTTAAATACCAGCAGAATCGTGGCGTAAATGAAGTCAATAATGGTCGCTGAACGAATGTCCGCCACCCCTGTCTTAGTATCAATAATGTTTTGAATCGCGCCGCCGCGCCGGTACAGAATAATCCCCAGCAAAATGACAAAAACACTGATGGCGAAGAGTAAGAACCACAGCGGTACGGCGCGCGGCAAATAGACAAAAATATTCGCCAAGTCCTGAATCAGCCATTGGCTCCATAAAAATGCCGTAGAAACCCACTGCAGGCCCACCCAAATACGGGAATGCGGTTCATGGCGGGTTTTGCTGAAATGGATGGAGATCTGCTTGATGACAAACCTATAAACCACAATAGCGACAAGAAACGCCACCGCGTAGCCCATCATCGATTTGGTCAGCATGGAACCTAAGCTGCTGGGCGAAAAAATGGTCAGCACTAAGAAAGTGGTGCTGACTGGAATGCCGTATTTCGTCAATATAATCAGCAGAATCGGCGGGACTATATACAGCCATGTGACGCCGTCTTCCGGAAATGGAATCGTGTTCAGCCGTCCATAGGACGCATCCCCCACCCCAGACGCAAACCAGCCGTACAGCAGCACAGCGGTTAAAATTGAACTGACATACAGCCACAGCAGCCACCAGGGGCGGTGCGCATTGGATGAAATAAATGTGCCCAGCGTTTGCGGCACATCATTGCCGACAATGGAATAAGCCGCTAAACAGAAACCAATGACCATTAAAATTTCAATTGTCATCGTATTGCAAAGACCTGAATCAAAAAAGCCCCCATCCTGCAGCCAAGGCATCCTAAAAAGTGAGCCCATGATATTTCATTTGCCTTGCACTGGGGGAATATTTCTTTTTGCCTGATCCGTTTTACCCTGCCAAAAAACGGATGATTTTATGAAACTGCAAGAAAAAGACTGCAGTTTTGCAACAGCCGCCGCACTGAATTTCAGCTAAACTGCTTAAAACTCTAAATTTTAAAATACTATGAATGCCACGCCCTCGCATCAGGCCTTGCAGCCTGAATTCAGACTTTTGGTTCTGCTGGTATCGATTGGCTTTTTTATGCAGGGGCTGGATACCACCATCGTCAATACCGCCATTCCCTCTATGGCTGCGCATCTAAATGAAGACCCGCTCAATATGCATAGTGTGGTGGTGGCCTATGTGCTGTCTGTAGCGGCCTGCATCCCGTTAAGCGGCTGGCTGGCTGACCGCTTCGGGGTGCGCAATACATACTTCAGCGCGATCATTATTTTTACTTTGGCGTCCTTCGGCTGCGGCCAGTCTGACAGTTTAAATGAACTGCTGGCTTACCGCGTGCTGCAAGGCATTGGCGGCGCATTGCTGCTACCGGTTGGGCGCTTAGCCATGCTGAAAGTCATTCCGCGCGCGCAGTTTCTGTCCGCTATGAGCCTGATGAGCCTGGCAGGCCTGATCGGCCCGCTGATTGGCCCAACGCTGGGCGGCTGGCTGGCCGAAGCGGCCACGTGGCATTGGATTTTCCTGATCAACATTCCCATGGGGATTTTAGGCTGCCTGATCACCTTTAAGGCTATGCCGAATGTCACGGAACCGAGTGTGCAGCGCTTTGATTTATGGGGCTTCCTGCTGCTGGTCATTGCCATGGCTGGCCTGTCACTCGGGATTGAAAACTTTGCCAGCACCTCGCTGTCTTTGTATTGGAGCCTCGGCCTGATTTGCGCAGGGCTGGCCGCTGCCGTGCTGTATGCCCTGCACTCGCATACTCATCAAAATGCGCTGTTCCGCAGCAAGCTGTTTAATAACCGGATTTACGCTATCGGCATCGTCGGCAATTTCTTTGCCCGCCTCGGCGGCAATGCGATGCCCTTTCTGATTCCGCTGATGCTGCAGGTGGCATTCGGTTTTGAACCGTTTGTCACAGGCCTGATGATGATTCCAACCGTGCTGGGTTCACTGGCGTCCAAACCGATTATCCGCCCGATTATTCAGCGCTTTGGCTACCGCAATGTGCTTTTGCTCAATACCCTGCTGGTTGGCGCCTGCATTGCCAGCTTTGCCCTAAGCAGCGCCGATACGCCGATCTGGCTGCGCGCCCTGCATTTTTTCATTTTCGGCGTGCTGAATTCAGTGCAATTCGTGTCCATGAATACCCTGACGCTGAAAGACCTCCCGCAGCAGGATGCCAGCAGCGGCAACAGCTTTCTGTCCATGATCATGATGGTCTCCATGAGTATCGGCGTGGCTTTGGCAGGCACACTGGTCAATGTGTTCAGCGCTTTTTTTGAGGCTGCGCAGATAACTTCCGCCTTTCATGCAACCCTGATTTTCCTGGGCTGCATCAATTTAATTACCGCCATGATTTTCTGGCGCATTCCAAAAGATACGGCGGTTTAAAACATGCTCCGCAGAAAGCGCATAGTGTCCAAACCCGCATCGCGGTATGATGTCTATCCAATATCGGCATGAATCCGCTGCACATGAAAAAACGCAAATCCGCCGCATCCGCACTGCGAACCTACCGCCGGCCGGCGCTGGGACTATTGGGCTTTGCAGTCACGGCATTGCTGGCCTATGCGCTGATCATGCCGCACCGCTTTGCCTCTGCAGAAGCATATCCCGTGAAAGGTTTTGATATTTCGCACCATCAAGGCGATGTGCAGTGGACAAAAATTTCGCCGCGCGCGTATCAATTTGTCTATTTAAAAGCCACGGAAGGCGGCGATTTTAAAGACACCAAATTTCAGGAGAATTGGCTGCAGGCCCGTGAACAGGGTTTTCATGTCGGCGCCTATCATTTTTACCGCCTGTGCCGTGACGGCAGCATTCAGGCGCAAAACTTCATCGAAACCGTGCCAAAAAAAGAGGATGCGCTGCCGCCGGTCATTGATTTGGAATATGACAGCCAATGCATCAACACTTACAGCAAAGAACAGCTGCTGAAAGAAATCCAGCTCATGCACGACCGGCTCATGCGCCACTATGGCAAACAGCCGATTTTCTATATTTCCAAAACGTTCTACAACATAGTGCTGGCCGGCGAATTTAAAGAAACACCGCTGTGGGTGCGGGAGTACCAAGGCAAACCTGAGTTAAAAAACAATCCGGACTGGCTGTTCTGGCAGCACACCAATCAGGGGCAAATTCAAGGCATTCCCAAAACGGTCGATTTGAATGTCTTTAATGGCACACAAAAGCAATGGAATGCTTTTTTACTGAAAAACGGCTTAAAAATTAATGAGGCCGTTGCAAAACAAGCGGAAAAATAACAAGATGCGGAATCGCCTGCGCTTTGATGCAGCCAGCTAAATAATAAAAATATGCAAAGGAACTTGCAACGCATGTCTAAAACGCAAAAGCGGCTGACCGGATTAGCAGCAACGCTGATTATTCTGCTGAGCCTAAGCATCGCCTATCTGCTGCAGCCCTCGGGCCAGCTGCGCAATTTTCAGCAGTGGCAATATAAGCCCCTCAGCAGCGCCGCGCATCATTCAAAATTAACCGTCAAATTTTTTGGCGTCTCAACCCTGCTGTTTGATGATGGACAGGAGCAAATCCTGATTGACGGATTTTTCAGCCGGCCCTCATTAAGCCAAGTTTTACTGCAGCCGATTCAAAGCAATTCAGAGCTGATTGAACAGATGATTCGGGAGCTGCAGCTGCAGCGTGCCAAAGCCCTGCTGGTCACCCATTCCCATTATGATCATGCGCTGGATGTTGCTGCGCTGGGCCAGCGCTTGCCAAAGCTTCAAATTATCGGCTCCGGCAGCACCTTAAATATCGCACGCGGCGGGCATGTGCCTGAACAGCAGCTGGTTCCAGTCCAGCCTTGGAAAACTATGCAGATTGGCCATTTCAGCATTACCGCCATTCCTTCTCAGCATACTCCGCCCACAGCGGTAAATAACGACTTAGGCCAAGAAATTGCGCGCCCTTTGCCGCTGCCTGCACGCTTTTCTGAATTTAAGGAAGGCCACAGTTTTGATTACCTGATCGAGCATCATGGCTGCCGCATACTGGTCAAAGCCAGTACCGGCGCCATCGCCAATCAGTTCAAAAACATCCGCGCCGATGTTTTATTTTTAGGCATTGCGCAGCTGTCCAGACAAACGCCCGGCTATCAGCAGCGCTATTTGATGCAAACATTGGGCACATTAAAACCGAAAATTGTGGTGCCGATTCATTGGGATGATTTTTTCCAGCCCCTGCATCAGCCGCTGCAGTTTTTGCCCCGCGCAGCAGACAATACTGCGCGCAGCATGCAGATTTTGATTGATGCGGCCGCAAAACAGAAAACACAGGTCGTTTTACTGAGTCAACCTGTGTCGTACAGTCTGCCTTAAGCGCTACCTGCTGCCGGCCAGCTATGCGATACTCAGTCATCGGTCTATTTCCAGCGATGCGGCTTGTGTGAGAAAAATCATTCATATCGATATGGATGCCTTTTTTGCATCTGTAGAACTTCTTGAACGCCCTGAGCTGCGCCATTTGCCCGTGGTGGTGTCTTCACACCATCCGCGGGCGGTCATTTGCGCAGCCTCCTATCCTGCGCGCGAGTTTGGCTTGCGTTCCGCCATGCCGATGAGCCAAGCCCGCAAACTTTGTCCGCAGGTCATTGTTATTGAACCAGATTTTGAAAAATACCGCACGGTTTCGGCGCAGATTCATCAAATTTTCCAGCGCTATACCGCACTCATTGAGCCGCTGTCGCTGGATGAAGCCTATTTGGATGTAACGGATAATCTGCAAAATATTTCCAGCGCCACCGAAGTGGCCATGCGCATCCGTGCAGAGATTTTTCAGACTACAGGATTAACGGCATCGGCAGGCGTCGCGCCCAATAAATTTCTCGCTAAAGTCGCTTCCGACTGGAACAAGCCCAATGGCATATGCATTATTAAGCCCTCAAAAGTTAAGGCTTTTATTCATGATCTGCCATTAAAAAAAATTCCAGGGGTCGGCAAAGTCACACAGGAAAAACTCAAAAGTATGCAGCTGGAAACCTTGGGCGATTTGCAGGAAATTGAAGAAGCGCTGCTGGTGCAGCATTTCGGCAAATACGGCAAACAGCTGTTTTTATATGCGCAAGGCATTGATGAACGCCTTGTGCAGGCCGAACGTGAACGGCAGCAGATCTCCAAAGAAACCACCTTTGATGATGACCTGACCTTAACCCAGTGCCTGCCTCACTGGCCCCTATTGATTGATCAAGTCTGGCGCAGCCTGGAGCGCAAGCAGCTGAATGCGCGCGGCGTATCCGCCAAGCTGAAACAGAAAAACTTCCAAGTGCTGCAGCACAGCAAGAGTTTTAAAACACCGCTCAGTTCACAGGCAGATTTAGAACGCGTGCTGATTCAGCTGCTGGAAGAAATGCATCTGCCTGAAAATTTTCAATTTCGGCTGATTGGCATTGGTGTTTATCAGCTGACAGCCCTGCAGGAAGAAGCGCAGCTGTCACTGCTTTAAAACGCCATTGCTGTACAAGTTTTGCACAGAAGAATAAAAATAAAGCAAATTGCGCTTCACTTTCAGCAAATTTGGGGTAATCTAATGGCGCGATGCATTTATCCATGTATGCGCCGAGATGCTGAAAATCACCTTTACTTTCAGCATAATGTCCTGTAATTGGCGTGACGATCCAATCCGAATATTGCAGGGCGCTCATACATCCCCATCGCACTCTCTCCGCTCAAAACCTGTTCTTTTCATTTTAAAATCAATTCATACATCCAGTACAAAGTTCACCTAAACTTCATTTAAATCATTCGCCTAAAGATTGCAATTTCAGTACACTCAAACTCAGCCGGATGTTTTTTCAAAAGAAGCTTGAACCGCAATGAAGAATAAAAAGCAGATTTTATGCGTAGAAGATGATGCTGCCATTCTGATGCCTTTGCGTTATGCGCTTGAACGTGAAGGCTGGCAAGTGACTTGGGCCAATACCGGACGGCAGGCCATTGATTCTATTCAACAGCAAAGCTTTGATTTTATTATTCTCGATGTCGGCCTGCCTGATTTGAACGGCTTTGAAGTCTGTAAAAAAATCCGCCTCTTGCATCATACTCCGCTGCTTTTTTTAACCGCACGGGATGATGAAATCGACCGAATCGTCGGCTTGGAAATAGGCGCAGATGATTACTGCACCAAGCCCTTTAGCTCGCGTGAAATTGTGTCAAGAATCAAAGCCATTTGGCGCAGAATGGACATCCAAAGCCAATTGCAAAGCAGCGCCCAACTGATTGTTCAGCCTGCAAAATCAGATTCTAACACTTGGCAATGCCATGATGCATCCCTGCAAATTCAATATTTGAATACTGCGCTTCAGCTCACGCGCTATGAATACCGGCTGCTCAAATTATTGATTGACCGTCCTGAACAAGTCTTTAGCCGGCAGCAGCTGATGGACCATGTGTGGGAACATCCTGAACACAGTCTGGAACGCACTGTAGATACACATATCAAAAGTATCCGCAATAAACTCAAGCAGATCTCGCGGGATCAAGACCCGATTGAAACCCATCGCGGTTTTGGCTACAGCTTGAAAAAAATATGATTTTAAATGGATAAAAGATGAATATCGACTTGATCAAGATTGGGCTGATTATTTTAATTCCGGCTCTATTTATCATGATTATTTGTTTGTTATTCATTATCCCTGACGTATATAGCGAAGAATGGCATTTTGAAGATGAAGAAACTCCAACACCTAAAGAAAAATTGATTGAATACTGCTTTAAATTGAGTCTCTATGCTTGCTGCTTCAGTGCCTATATATTTGCTTTCGCTTTTTATTTTAAAGCGTTCTATTTACTTTCCATATTTTTAGCCTTAGCCCCGATATGGGTGCTTTGGGATAGAAAATAACGCGATGAATTTAACCATGATCTATAGTTTAAACCGTTCTATATTTGAATTGTTTCAAGGCTAGGAATAATATTTGATGTCCATTTTTATCCGCATTTGGTTCTTCTTCGGGCTGATTATCCTGCTGGGTTTGTGGTTTATGTCCTATACCTTTAACCAGCAAGTGAAACCGAATGTGAGGCAGGTCGTTGAAGACACGCTTGCGGAAAATGCCAATATCATTGCGATGCTCGTCGCTGAAGATGTCTATGAAAATAAGGTCACTACACCGCAATTTGATGAAAAAATTCAAAAAGCGCTCAACCGAAAACTGAATGCAAAAATTTGGCAATTTAATAAAAAAGAAATCAATCAGCAGATTTATATTACCAATGGCCAAGGCATGGTGATCTATGATTCACAAGGGATGGCAACGGGGCAAGACTATTCACAATGGAATGATGTATATCTGACATTGAGAGGAAAATACGGCGTTCGCTCCACCCGCAATTACGATGCAAAGGGCAATGATCTTGGCAGCAATAACAGCACCATGTTTATTGCTGCCCCGATTTATTATCAGGTGAATCAGCAGCCCAAACTCATTGGTGTAGTCAGTATCGGCAAACCCAATATTTCCGTGCAGCCTTATATCCAACGTGCCGAAAATCAGCTGATCCGCCAAGCCGCTTGGATTGCCTTACTCAGTCTATTCTTAGCCAGTCTGGTGGCCTATTGGCTGAAACACAGCATTGACCGGGTGCGAAAATATGCCCAAGCGCTGGCGCCCGTCAATCAAACGCCGCATTTCCGTTCAGCCAAAGAACTCAATCTTGTGGCGCAAGCGGTTGAAAATATGCGTGAAAAACTGGAAGACCGCGCTTATGTCGAACACTATGTCAACACGCTGACCCATGAGTTAAAAAGCCCGCTCACCGCAATTCAAGCCAGTGCGGAACTGCTTAAAGAAGACTTGCCGCTGCAGGATCAACAGCAATTTGCTGCACATATTCATGAGCAGAGCCATCGCCTGCGCAGTTTGATCGATCGGATGCTTTTACTGACCCGCTTAGAAAAATCCAAGCATCAAATTGAAATTCACAGTTTTAATTTATCTGAACTGATTCAGCAAATTTTAGACCAGCATGCCAGCCAGATTCAGGCCAAAAAAATCCAGTGTTTATTGGATCTTGAACCCAATTGCTTGATTCGCGCAGACCGCTTTTGGATGCAGCAAACCATTGCCAATCTTTTAGATAATGCTTTAGATTTTTCAGCCGATACGGCGAAAATTTTGATTCAGCTGCATCGTTCACATCATCTGCAAAACAAGCAGCGCATTGAATTGAATCTTTTTAATGAGGGGGAATGGATTCCTGACTATGCCCTTTCCCAAGTCTTTGATACCTACTTTTCTTTGCCCCGCCCGCTGAGTCAGCAGCGCAGTTCAGGCATTGGTCTAAGCATTGTCAAACAAGTGATTGAACAGCATCATGGGCGCATCCAAATTCAAAATATCCGCGAGAATGCGATTTCGATTCTTCAACCGCATCGACAAGGTGTATTGGTGAAAATTCAATTGCCGTAATTGCGGCTTCACCCAAACTTCATATAAAGCACAAGCCCCGCTCAAACAAAACACATGTCAATTTCGCACACTGACCACTGACAAAAACAACCGCTCAGGAAATCAGTGATGCGATCCAGCTTCCTCACCCTCAAAATCATCGCCATCGTGATTTTAGTGGCTATATTTTGGATAGGTTTATTCTTTATCAGCAGCCTTGTTTCTGAACGGCAAGGCTACCAAAAGGCATTTCTTCAAGAAATTACCCAAAACAATATCAGCCCGCAAACCATTATCTCACCTTATGTGCGCGTGCCTTATCAAGAACAAGCCAGCTGCCTAGATGAACAAAAAGTTGCCTACGCTTGTACCCAAGAAAAATCGATGTATATCAGTGCTGACAGCACCCAATGGCAATCCAGCTTTGATGTTACAGACCATAAATATAAGCGCACCATCTATCGCGCAATCAGTTACCAGGCCAACTTAACGGCAAAAGGCATCTTTCAAAAACCAGCATTGGAAAATAAAAATTACCAATGGGACAAAGCTGAAATCCTTTTCCCAGTGCATGACCCGCGCGGGCTAGACACACAGCCGTCACTCAGTATATTCAATAAAAACTATGCTTTTGAACTCAGTACGCAAGGCCATGACGATGCAGGTTTTGACTTCATGAGTATTTCTGCGCAGAAATATCCTGAGTTAATTCCTGCGATTCAAAATGGTTTTAATTTTCATCTCACTGCAAATATCACAGGTTTAGGCAAATTCACGCTGATTCCAACCAGCCGCAGCGTGAACTATCAAGCCAAAGGCAATTGGGCAGACACCAAATATTCAGGGCAAAACCTGCCCTTTGAAAAAACCAGCAGTCACCAGCAATTTACGGCCGGCTGGAAAAACATTGCACTCGGCCATCAAAACATCAACCGGCTCATTGACTGTGATAATAGTGAATGCATCCGCCAATTCAGCAATGGCTACATTGCAAAAAATACAGCATATGAAACTGAAAATAATCAGAAAATTGGTTTAAGCACTGAATTCTTAGATTCGGTGAATGTCTATACCCAAACAGACCGCGCGATTAAATACGGGATCGTCATTATCATCATAACCTTTGGCTGCTTCTTCCTGTTTGAAGTGCTGAAAAGCCTGCGTATCCACCCAATTCAATACTCCTTGGTGGCCATGGCGCAGGGCATTTTCTTTGTCCTGCTGCTTTCAATCAGTGAATACTATGCCTTTGCATGGGCATATGCGGTGGCTTGCATCGCCTGCGTGGGCCTGATGACATGGTACTTATTCTTCGTCATGAAAGGTATTAAGCCTGCGATTTTATTTGGAATTATTCTCAGCACACTCTACGCCATCATGTATATGCTATTGCAGTCTTCAGGCAAAACTTTCCTGATCGGTTCTGTGATCTCCTTCATTGTGCTTGCTGTGGTGATGTTCATTACCCGGCATATTGACTGGTATCAAATCAGCAACAGGCCGGAGCGCGAACTTGAATCCTACACCCCGCCTCAATAATTCATCTCAACGCTGTGGATGGTGCAATACCATCCACTTTTTAACGGTTTTTTAAACCAAAAAAATCATCAAATCAATAGGTTCTAAAATGAATATTGCCACCATTCAAAAACAGCCAAATATCGAAAATATCCAGCAGCTTTGCCCGCTCCAATGCTCCATGGCCTTGTGCTTAAACCAATTGCGGACTGCAAAAATACAATTCTTAAACCTCGGCAATTTAATTGTCTGCCCTGCGCAAAACTGCCTGATTATTTTTAAATACAAAACCTTGGTTCGCATTGCCGCACTCACCAACACATAACACAAAGTCTGGAAAAGCAGATTTGCAGAATGGCAATGTTCACGTAAACTTTAAAAGATAAACAAGATTTGAGAATGATCATGACTGTACAACGCCTGCATGTTGCAAAACGCTTTTCTGAAGTTGCCATTTCAGGAAATTTAGTTCATTTGGCAGGTCAACTGGCCAGTGATTTCAGCTTAGACATCAAAGGCCAAACCCAACAGACACTTGATATCATTGATCAATTTTTAGCAGATGCAGGCACAGACAAAAGCCATATCATGTCTGTGACCATCTATTTAAAAGATATTGAAAAAGATTATGCAGCGTTTAATGAAGTTTGGGATGCATGGGTTTCAGACATTGAAGCATTGCCGCGCACGTGTGTAGAAGCCAAGCTTTATGATCCCAATGTTTTGGTAGAACTGACCGTGGTTGCGGTTAAAGCGGCATAAATCCCCAATAAGCCTGCATTGATAATAAAAAAGCATGCGTTTTAGGGCATGCTTTTTTATTGGCTTCAGCTCAGCGCTTTCAGCTTCTTGCGTTCCAAATCCGAATACAGATGATATTTTTTCAGGCCGCTCACCGGCGCTATTGGCTTAAATCGCGCATGCCCATTCAAAAAATCATCCCTCAGCTGAGCATACTCCGGCACATCATCATAGCGGATCACACGGTAGCCAGCCATTTGCAGCAAAGCATCCTGATATTGTGAACGCTGTATGCGCTTTAATATCATAGGATCATCCAAAGCAATAATCGCCTTTATCTGCTGGCTTTCATCCAGCACAACAAAATCTGCAACCATATTCCGGTACTTATTGCGCGTCCGGTAGTACTTGGTTGTCAGCAGTGCATCAAAAGAAACATGCGCCAAAATAGTATGATTTGGCAGAATCTCCTTGAGGCGCGTATAGGTCAGCTGCTCATTAATATTGAAAATAGCGCGCTGTTTCAATGCGCTATCTTGCTGCTTGGCATTATTTTCTAGACTTTTCCAAGCCATTATGAGCATGCAGCCGAGCAGTATGCTCGCGATCACAATATAAATTGCCATCTCTCATAATCCTTTACATTTTTTATAATCGTTTTAAGCTGCAGCGTGTTCATTCAACTCAGTCTGCAACGGGTCTTATTGTTAAAATTGCGATTTAAAAATTTCTCACCAAGCTTAATTATCCACTAAAACGGATCAACAGCTGTGTCACTTATTTGTAACTGCACATGCTTATTTATATGAGAAATATAGCCCATCACCGGCTAATCTTCTTACTGTATGCTATTTCAGGAAAATCTGGCAAGGCTGTTTTAGATGATTGTCTAACAATTCCGATAAACTGATTTTTACCAAAGACTAAGGGCGCCGCAGCGCCCTTAGTCTTTAATTAGTTAAGCCTTGGATTTGGCTTTTGCTTTGCTCTTTGTGCCGCCAAACGGCTTTTTATCGCCTGTTTCACGCGGCGGCAAGCCCGTATGCTGCGTCAAAATCTGACCGCGTTCAGGGCGCTTTTTAGTATTCGATGGACGGCTTTGACCTTGTGCCGCTTTTCCACGATTTCCCTGCTCACCGGTACGTTTCTGTGAATCCCCTGCTACGCTCGAATTTTTCTTACGTGCAGATTTATATTCACCTTCAATACTTGCAGGCTGATAGGTTGGAATCAAATGCTGTTTCGAGTTGCCAATCAAGTCCTGACGGCCCATTTCTCTCAGGGCATCGCGCAGCAGCGGCCAGTTGTTTGGATCATGGTAGCGCAAGAATGCTTTATGCAGGCGGCGGCGCTTCTCACCTTTGACAATATCCACATCTTCGGTATAACGCGCGACTTTCGCCAGCGGGTTTTTCCCTGTGTAGTACATGGTCGTTGCAGTTGCCATTGGCGACGGATAGAAGGTCTGCACCTGATCGGCACGGAAACCGTTCTTCTTCAGCCAAATGGCCAAATTCATCATGTCATAATCTGTGGTGCCCGGGTGCGCTGCGATAAAATACGGAATTAAATACTGTTCCTTGCCGGCTTCCTTACTGAACCGCTCAAACATCTGCTTGAAGCGGTCATACGTCCCAATTCCCGGTTTCATCATCTTCGACAATGGGCCTTTTTCGGTATGTTCAGGGGCAATTTTTAAATAACCGCCGACATGGTGCTGCACCAGCTCTTTGACATATTCAGGGTTCAATACTGCAAGGTCATAACGCAAGCCTGAACCAATCAAAATCTTTTTAATGCCTTTAATCGCACGCGCCTTACGGTACAGCTGGGTTAATGGCGCATGATCGGTATGCAGGTTCTGACATACCCCAGGGAAGACACATGACGGCTTACGGCAGTTCTTTTCAATTTCAGGATCTTTACATGCCAGACGGTACATATTGGCGGTTGGGCCGCCCAAGTCTGAAATAATGCCGGTAAAGCCCGGCGCGGTATCACGGATTTTTTCCACTTCGCGCAGAATCGATTCTTCAGAACGGTTCTGAATAATACGGCCTTCATGTTCCGTAATCGAACAGAAGGTACAGCCGCCAAAACAGCCGCGCATGATATTCACAGAGAATTTAATCATGTCAAAGGCAGGGAAACGCGCTTCACCATAGGCAGGATGCGGCAGACGCGCATAAGGCAGGTCAAACACATAGTCCATTTCTTCGGTGGTCAACGGAATCGGCGGCGCATTCAGCCACACATCGCGCTCGCCATGCTTTTGCACCATGGCGCGCGCATTGCCTGGATTGGTTTCCAGATGCAAGATCCGGTTGGCATGTGCATATAAAACCGGATCATCTGCCACCGCTTCAAATGCAGGCAGGCGAATCACCGCCAATTCACGCGGCGGCAACTTATGTTTAATCGCTTTCGATGCAGGCTGCAGCTGCACAATCTGGGTATTTTCATCCAGATTATCGCCTTCACGGACAATTTGATTCGTAACGATTTCTTTTTGGAAATTTTGGTATTGCGTTAAAGAATTGCCCTTGCCCTGCTCAATTTCACAACCGTCCAGATCCTCAGTCATCACATAAGGATTGATGATTGGATCAACACGGCCAATCGCATCGACGTCATTGGAAGCAATTTCCACGAACTTCGCTTTAGAGGCGCGGTTATGTTTATTGACAATAAATGCGGTACCGCGAACATCCGTAATGTCCGTGATTTTTTCACCGCGAGCCAGACGGTGCATGACTTCAGTGATCGAACGTTCACCATTGCCGTACATCAGCAAATCGGCTTTGGAATCCATCAGCACAGACCGGCGCACTTTGTCTGACCAATAGTCATAGTGGGCAATGCGGCGCAATGAAGCTTCAATCCCGCCTAACAATACAGGCACATCCGGATAGGCTTCACGCACACGCTGACAATACACCGTTGCTGCGCGGTCTGGCCGCTTATTCGGCTGATTATCAGGAGAATAGGCATCATCTGAACGGATTTTACGGTCAGCCGTATAACGGTTGATCATCGAATCCATGTTGCCTGCAGTGACACCCCAGGCAATATTCGGCTTGCCTAAAACTTTAAATGCTTCAGCCGAAGTCCAGTCAGGCTGCGCTATGATCCCGACACGAAAACCCTGTGCTTCCAAGGTACGCCCGATGATGCCTGAACAGAAAGACGGGTGGTCAATATAAGCATCGCCGCAGACCAGAATAAAGTCACAGCTGTCCCAACCGAGTTGATCCATTTCCTCGCGCGACATCGGCAAAAATGGCGCAGGATCAAAACACGACGCCCAATATTTGTCGTAATCAAACAGCGCTTTCGGCGCGGTCTGCATGGTATAAGCAGTAGACATGGCTAGCAATTCTCGGCTGGCAGATGAAAGACCTGAAGATCAGATCAAAGATGAAAGCCGATCATTTTAACATGAATTCCATTCATCTTGCTTGACTATAATTTATACAAAACGCCTCGATTGATAATCAAAAAAAAGCACCCTTGCGGATGCTGAAAACCTAGACCGATTACAATCCAAAACTTACTGCGCGATATTCCGCGCTGCATATTGGCTTGAATGGGCTTTGGTGGCTAGAACCTGTGCATATCTTGCCTGCATCTCCGGCAAATATTTTTCAATGTTTGCGATGCGTTTTGCATATAGCGCATCATTCATCAGCGGCTTTATATCGAAAGCTTTGCGGCGGTTGCTTTCATTCTGAAATTTTGTCCAGAAGTCTACAGCTGCTTTGGGGTTATAGCCGGCACGGGACATAATATCCAAGCCAATCACATCTGCTTCAACTTCTAAATTCCAGCCCTTCGGAATCAAAGCCGCTTGGCTGGTGACACTGGCGGCTGCCGAAGCAATTGCGCCTGCACCTGCTGTAGCAGTTAATATGGCAAGATTGCTTGCCAGCAGCATCGATGCTTTTTCCCGATTATGATCCCGCAGCGAATGCGCCATTTCATGCGCCACAACAAAAGCCAGCTCATCTTGATTCAGCTTCAGCCCCCAATATAGGCCGGTATTCACAATAATTTTTCCGCCAGGCAAGCTATGTGCATTTAATTCACCATTTAAATTGCCTTTAATATCCCACTTCCACTGCTCTGATCCTGTGCGGAATGCATCTGCTTCAGTGCGAAGCTGTTCCATAACTTGATTCAGCTTTGCATCAATGACCAAAACCTGCTGATCTTTCGCCCTATTCACAAACCGTGTATAGGATTGCTCTGATTGGGCGGTCCATACTTTTTCAGGAATGACCATAAATTGTTTACGGTCTGCGCCAGCGGTGCCCATATTGGTTGTACTCATACATCCAGAAAATAATAAACAGCCTGATGTCATTATTGAAAATATAATATTCTTCATAAATCACCTTGGCCATTAAAATAATCGCTTCATAATTATTAAAGATAAATTAATAATAAAAATCAAAGCCATTTATCGGAAGGTATAAAACAAAGCAAATTTAAAAAAATATCATTATTTATCAAAATATTATAACTTTTTAAACAAACAGGTATTAATCGATACATTGATTAAATTAAGTCATTTTTTTCAATTATTTTCAAAGAATCACATATCAATTCATATTATTCACATTTCTATGAAATTCTATAAATAAAATAGAGATAAACAAATACAAAGTCTCATTTTTAACATTTAGTGTCGATTTCGAGATTCAATAATTCGACTTTATCCGCATTAAAAGAACTTACTGAAATTAAGTAAAATGCGGCTTATTCAAGTGTCGAAATCACTTCCTAAGCGATAATCAATACCGTAAAAATTGTCAATGCGGCGGCAAAATTCAATAATCTGTTCATCAATATTAGGCTCCGCACCGCACTAAAGCATGCGCGCCGGCAGCTGAATTCTATTGAAACAGCAGATTAACCTTATGCTGGCTTTCTGACTCTGCCCGTCCTTCCGCTTCATCCTTTCTATTTTTATTTAATGCATAAAAAAACACCCCTAACTGCTTGAGTTAGGGGTGTTTTTCGAATAATGAGCTGGCGATGACTTACTCTCACATGGGTAACCCCACACTACCATCAGCGCTAAGA